>NC_005027.1:2537500-3171875 GCF_000196115.1 Rhodopirellula baltica SH 1 | reverse complement strand
GGCGTCAGATGTTGGCTCAAACTTCAATGGGGTTTGGTGGTGTGGCGTTGGCTGCGCTCATGAATGAGGCAGCGGCTGATCATGCAGGTCATGGAGTTCATCATCCCGCGAAGGCGAAGAACGTCATCTTCCTTTACATGGATGGTGGGCCGTCACAGATCGACACGTTTGATCCGAAGCCATTGCTGACCAAGATGGATGGTCGTGAACCGGGTGATTTATTCCGCGTCGAGCCGACTCAGTTCAACAACAACGGCAAGGTTCTTGGCAGTCCGTGGAAGTTCAAACAACACGGTGAGAGCGGCATACCAGTCAGCAGTTTGTTCCCGCACGTTGCCGGATGTGTGGACGAGCTGGCAGTGGTTCGCTCGATGGTTTCTGAATTTTCCGAGCACACATTTGCAAACTATTTTTTGCACACCGGAAGTGGATTGCAGGGACGTCCAAGCATGGGTGCTTGGGTCAATTACGGTTTGGGGTCGGAGTGCAACAACCTTCCCGGGTTTGTGGTCTTGAACGGAGGTTTGATTCCTCCCGGTGGACTGGATTGTTTTGGCAACGGTTTTCTGCCGGCCACCTACCAAGGATCCGTCTTTCAGCCACACGGCACCGCGGTTGCCAACATCAAGTCACCTGAACCGGACATCGGGCGGCAGCGAGCACATCTCGATCTAATCAGCAAATTGGATTCCGAAGCGATGCGTCATGGGCTTCGGCACGACGCGGTCGAATCTGCGATTGCAAACTATGAATTAGCGTTTCAAATGCAAGCGGCGGTTCCGGATTTGATGTCGATCAAGGATGAGCCGGAGCACATTCGCAAACTGTATGGATTGGACGCGAAGTACAAGCCGACGCAAATCTACGCGGCCGAATGCTTGATCGCTCGTCGCTTGATCGAACGCGGCGTACGCTTCATCGAGCTGACGTGTCCGCAGGTGGGCGGGGACCGTTGGGACCAGCACAGCAATCTGAAGGCCGGACATGAAAACAACGCCCGCGCGGTTGACCAACCGATTGCTGGTTTGCTGAAGGATTTACGTCAACGCGGGCTGTTGGACGAGACGTTGGTCGTTTGGGCGGGTGAATTCGGTCGAACGCCGTTTGCGCAAGGAGCCAATGGCCGCGACCACAATCCGTTCGGTTTCTCGATCTGGATGGCTGGCGGTGGGATTCGGCCCGGTATCACCTACGGTGCAACGGACGAATTTGGCTACAAAGCAGTCGAAAACCGAACCGAAATTCACGATTTGCATGCCACGATGCTGCACTTGATGGGGGTGGACCACACGCGGTCGACGTTCCGGTTTGGTGGTCGAGATATGCGGTTGACCGATGTGAAGGGGCACGTGATGGACGCGGTCATTCAGGCTTAAGGCGGCGTGAAGCGGGGCTGACGCTCTTGCGGTGACTTCGTGTCCAGGGTTAGTGTTTGGGCCAACGCCAGATGCTCTACAATCTGGGTTGCCTTGCTTTTCTCCTCTTTTCTGCTGTCGCACACCGCAATCTGTGTCTGATCCTCTGGACGATGCCGAGACACCCACCGGCCCGAACGCTTCGGTTCAATCAGGTCGGGCGTTGGACGCTGCGCCCAAATGGTCAGATCAGCTCGAGCAGCGGTTTGGTTTGAACCTGCAGCCTGATTTGGTTTCGTGGTTTGACGATGAGGTTTGGCGGACACCCGGAAACGGCGAATTTGTCGTCGCCGTGTCGCCGGAAACACTGCTCAAGCCGATTCCGGATCCGGTTTGGCCGCCACTGATGCCGCCTAATTTCTTGCCGCTGGTCGGTAGCCACGCGGGAGATTGGCTGTGCCTTCGATTGGCCGACGGCGAGAATTCTTCGTCAGGAATCACCTACGACCTCTGCCATTGGTATCACGGTGGAGGCGATTGGCTGCCATGGGGAAGTTCTCTCGCCGAAGCATTGTTGTTTGATCAAATCTTGCCGTACCTTCCCGCGAGCGATCAGCGTCACGCGATTCCCTCGCCGATGGACAGCGGTCGCCCGGCCCAGCCTGGTGCAAACGCTTGGCAGGATTGGATGGTACGGTCATTGCCCGATGCCATTCGTCCCATTGCTGAAGAGCAACGCTGGCGATCCGGTGGAACCGATTGGATCGACGCTTTGATTGCGGAAGGAGTTTGCAACGTCGCGATCGCCTGTCAATTGGTAATCGATGCATTGAGCAACGAGCTGACGCATCGTTTGAAGCCGGCCGATACGAATCGGATGGGCATTGCATGGAACGACATCATGCGATGGGGTTTTGATTTGCGATCCTTGCCCAACGATGTCGCTCAACGATTGCGGGACGAAGGCGTCGCACAAGCGGAAGCGATGGATCCGGCTCAACAGGATTGGCAGCGGATCGAGGACCTGTGTCAGCGCGCTCATGCTTTGGTTCCCGAGTTAGCTTGGGCGGCCGAGTTGCTGGGGTATTGCCGTCTGCAACGTGGTGATTCCGTTGGGGCGACGGTCGCGTTTTTAAGTTCCCTGCGTTGCAGTGTTTTCACCGACCAAAGCGTTCGACTACGGACTCACTGGGCCACATCCGGATCGGATGGAATGGCCAAATTTGGTGCCTATTGGTTGTGTCGGGAAAATGAGTCTTCGTCGGCGACATGGGATCAGGCATCGGGAACCAATGGCGAGAACGCTTCCGCGGTGGCCAACGCGGTGCCCACTTCCATTTTGATGTCTGAGTACCTGGACTGTTTGCAAAACCGAGAAGGTGGTTCAGTACGCAGTCGTTTGACGTCGTTCTTCTTGGACCGCGCCGAGCGGAATTCCAACAATGGGGCAAGCGCCGAAGCGGTTCGATGTCTTTACGCCGCTGGATGGGATTTGGGCACCGAACCGATGACACTGTATGCGGACCTGCTCGGGCGATTGGTCGATGCGACGCAGTCCGCCGGGTGGACATCGCATGAAAATCTCGCTCGCATGCACCGAGATTGCTTCCGAAAACGATACGGCATTTGACTCCTTCACCTGCGTCGATTGCCGAAATGAGCAATTAGGATGGAAGCCGTCAACGCTGATGTGGCCAATGAACACTCACCCAGTCATTCCCGATCAATCGAAAACATGAGCCAGTCCAACTCTGACGACTCCGCGTCTAGCAGCACCCAACAGGCCGGCGACGGCCAAGACGATGTGCAGCAAAATATTGTTTGGCACGCCCACACGGTTTCTCGTGAAGACCGCGAAAGCAAGTTGGGGCAACGCGGTGTTGTCGTTTGGTTCACTGGGTTGAGCGGATGCGGCAAGAGCACGATCGCGAATGAGTTGGATCGGTTGCTGATTGATCGTGGAGCGACGTGCACGTTGCTGGATGGCGACAATGTGCGTCACGGTTTGTGTGCTCCTCCCTCGGTGTTGAAAGAAGAACATGGCGAAGATTTCGCCGGGCGGTTTGGATTGGGGTTTGGTCCGACCGATCGCGAAGAAAACATCCGCCGGATCGGCGCGGTCACCGAGTTGTTCGCATCGGCCGGCGTGATCGTTTTGGCCGCTTTCGTCAGTCCCTATCAGCGGGATCGAGATCGGGTGCGAAATACGATTGAGAGCAGCGGCCGGGCAGGTGATTTCCTGGAAGTTTTTGTCGACACACCTTTGGAAATCTGCAAGCAGCGAGATCCCAAGGGGCTGTATCAAAAGGCGATCGCGGGAGAAATCAAAAACTTCACCGGAATCAGCGATCCCTACGACGCGCCGCCCTCGCCTGAGATTCACTTGAAGTGGCGTGAGGGCCAGACGCCTCATGATCAGGCATCGGAAATCATCCGTGAAATGGAGAAACGTGGCGTTCTCGGGCCCGCGAAGGGCTGAAAATACTCGCCAAATCGAACCATTCTTGGAGTCAATGCTTAACGACTTGATTCTCGATTGGGCGGTGATGCATTAGACTGCGACCGCACGTGAATCCTCTCGGCGACCTCCTTCGGCAATTGCCCCACGGTTTGATCCCAGTCATGCTCGGCCCCGTTTTTCAACGCGAAGCATCCGTCGTCCCCAAGCGACCAGCGACCTACGTCACACGCGGTGTCTATTTGATGGCACTGTTTCTGTTGCTTTGCACCGGATATTTGGTGCTGGACGGTTCGCGTTCTTTGGCGGCCAACGCGGACGCGGCCAAATTTGGTGGCTGGATGTTCCGTTTACTCGCGCCGCTTCAGTTGGTGATTTTGTCAGCGTTGGCGGCGGTGGGGGCGGCCAGCAGCGTCGCTCAGGAAAAGGACCGCCGGACCCTAATTTTGATGCTGATGACCCGTCTATCAGGTTTCGAGATCGTTGGAGGCAAAGCGGCAGCGACTTTGTTGTCACCGTTTGCACTTTGCGTCATTTCGTTGCCGCTGTTTCTAACGTTGCCTTTGTTGGGCGGAGTCGCACCGGGACAAGTCTTGGCGGTCTTCGCGGTCACTTTGGTCAGCGTTGTTGTCTCTGCTGCGGTTGGTACCGTGGTCGCGTTGTGGCGAGAAAAAACATTTCAATCGATCGCTCTGACGGTGTTGGTCTTGCTGCTGTTGGTTGCGGCGGGTGAGATCGCAGCCTCCATGTTCGGCGACGACTCGAAGTGGGCAATGGCGATCAGTGCCCCACGAGCTTTGTTGGCAGCCACCAACGCGGATGCGGGTTGGTCCGCATTTCTAACTGACGGTGGCGGATTGTTTGTTTTGGTTGGCAGCATTCTGTCAGCCGTTATCCTTGGAATCGGAATTGCCAAAGTTCGGGTGTGGAACCCATCGCGAGAAGTTCGCATGAAAGCACCCGAAGCCGAAACCAGCGAGGAGTTCGAAAGCGAGGCGTTTCAACGCGATCGAGAAAAGGATCCGGAGTCCTGGAAAGTTCGACAGCCTCGGCCGGTTTGGGACAATCCGATTCTTTGGCGCGAGATTCGAACGTGGGCTTACGGCCGCAAGATCATTCTCATTCGAGCGGTCTTTGTTTTGATCTTTGCGATCATTGCCACAGCGGTTTACTTGCAGGTGGAAAGCGGCGTTGCGATGGAACCGGCAGGCCGCATCGGACGAGCCTTGCCCGCGGTGACGATTCCTGTCGCGGTGCTGGGAGTGATCAGTTTGGTTCTGGTCAACGCTTTGGCCGTCAACGCGGTCACCGGCGAGCGAGATGGGTTGGCGTTGGATTTGTTGTTGGTCACGGATCTTCGTCCCAGCGAGTTTGTGTTTGGCAAACTCTGGGGAGTCATGTACGCCGCGAAAGAGATGATCATTCTGCCAATGTTGCTGACGATCTATTTGGGGCTTTCCGGCGTGATGACCATTGAAAACATGGTTTACACGCTGTTGGGCGGATTCGCTTTGATCGTTTTTGTTTCCATGTTGGGAATTCACTCGGGGCTGAACTATGTTTCAGGCCGGACGGCGACGTTGGCTAGCCTTGGCACGGTGTTTTTCCTTTGCGTCGGAATCGCAATTTGCATGACGATCATGGTCAGCTTCCGAGGTGCATTCCAGCTTCAGTTGGCGCCGTTTTTGGTCATGATTTTGGGAGGCGGGCTGGCTCTGTTCGCTGCTCTTGGTTGGCGGAACCCTTCGTCGGCGATTTTTGCTGCATCGTTCGCGTTGCCGCTGATCACGTTTTACGCGATCACTCAGTTTCTATTGCAGACCGATCACTTGTGGGTCGTCTTCAGTCTGCTTGCAGGATATGGGTTCACGACGGCGGCGATGATGATTCCCGCGCTCAGTGAATTTGATGTGTCGTTGGAACCGGACCGCGGGAATGAGACAACGCGAACAACGGGTGACAGTCCCGAGGCGTTGCCGGGGACCACGAATTGAGCGAGCTGATGTCGAAGTGGCCAATGTTGGTCGCGATGCTCGTACTCATTGTCGCCAGTGGACTGTTCAGCGGCAGTGAAGCCGCTCTGTTCTCGCTGAAAGAACGTGATCGCAAACGAATTGGCCGCAATGGTGCGCCGGGACGTGTGGTGACGTTGTTGCTTGCGGAGCCGGATCGATTGTTGGCTGCGATCCTGTTTTGGAATCTGCTGATCAACATGACGTACTTCACGCTGGTCGCCATCGTTTCCGCGGATCTTTCGCGGCCTGGGATCTTCACGCTGGTTTGTCTGCTCACGATCATCTTCTTCAGCGAGATGTTGCCCAAGAGTTTCGCGGTGATGACGCCAACGAGAATTGCTTTGATGGTTGGCGTTCCAATGACAATTGCGGTCGGAATCGTTTCGCCGATCTTGCCGTTCGTGAAATGGGCCAACGAAGCCGCCGGGCGTTTGCTGTGGCCGACATTCGAGCCCGAACCAGAGATCGAATTGACGGACATTGAACGTGCGATCGAACTTGGGACCGATGACGCAACGTTGCTCCGACGAGAACGGTTGGCACTTCGATCTTTGGTGATGATGGCGGAAATCCAGGCTGACGAAATGATGCGTCCGCGTAGCAAGCTGATGATTGTTTCACCTCCACTGGAAACATCGCTTTTGGCGGAAGGATCTCCTCCGGGCGGCTATCTCATTGTCGCGGATCCCGAGGATCCTTCCGGTCAAACAATCCTCGGTTCGATTGCGGTTCGACTGCTCCGGCCGCAGCAGATTGACGATTTGCCTTCGGCGGTCGAAAAGGTCCTGCATGTACCATGGTCCGCAAAAATTGCTCAGGTCTACGACCAGTTGGACGAACAAGACATCACGATGGCGGTTGTCGTCAACGAGTTTGGTGAAGTCGTTGGTGCACTGACCGTCGATGACATTCTGCGAGGCGTGTTGGCGAGTACGGATCAATTGGACGCTGCCGAAGATCAAATTAAACAATTGGGTGGCAAGCACTATCGAATGCCTGGATCGACCAGTTTGCGTGCGCTCGCGAAAACGTTGGAGATTGATTTGCCCGAAGAACGTACCGCCACCGTTGGCGGGCATATTCAGCGTCACAATGAACGCGTTCCGCGTGCCGGAGATGTCGCTCCGTTGGCGGAATACGAACTGGTGGTGACTGAAGAAGACGAAGACGGGATCTGGATCGAAGCTTGGTTGGGCCCTGACTCGGAGCGTTCATCATCATGATGTTGGCTGTAGGTGTCTTTTTAATCGGGTTGATGCTTTCCGCGTTTTTCAGCGGCAGCGAAACCGGGCTGTACCGGGTCTCACGCACGCGATTGGTGCTGGATGGGCTGAGCGGTTCGTTCGCCGGCCGCGGACTGGTGTGGATGATCAACCATCCCGCGATCTTTGTCGCGACAACTTTGGTCGGAAACAACCTGGCCAACTACCTGACCAGTTTGGCGATCGTGATGTTCGTTGGTGCGTTGATAGGTGGTGGGGAAGCGATCGAATTGGCTGCCACCGTGATGATGACGCCGGTCGTATTTGTGTTTGGTGAACTACTGCCAAAGCACCTTTTCTATCAAGCACCTTATCGACTTTTGCGGGGCACTCGTTGGTTGTTGTTGATCGCGACGATTGTGTTTGCTCCGATCTCGTTGTTGCTCAGCTTGCTAGGCAATGCGTTGCAGAAGCTGACCGGCGAAACCCCGTTTCGCTTGCGTCTGTCGATGGCACGTGGTGATTTGGACCAGGTGCTTCAAGCGGGGCAAGACGCGGGGATTCTGGCGGTGGGACAACGCAACCTGGCCCAGAATGTCTTTGATGTCGGCAATGGGCCAGCCATTCAGTTTGGTGTGCGTCCCGAGCGATTGGCGGTTGTGGACTCTCCCGTCGATTTGGAACTTGCCCGTCGCCAAGCACGCAGGCAAAACCACCCCATCATTTTGGTGCGTCGCAAAGGTCGGATCATCGGTTTCTACCGATACTCTGATTTGGTTTATCAAGAGCAGGTTCCTGCGCCGCTGCCGATTGTTCGCGGTGCGTTGACCGACCGGCATTTGGGCGTACTGCTGCGTTTATACGACGCTCACAGCGATGTGGCGGTTTTGTACGAGGCCAGCGGAAAGATCGGCAGCGTGGTCACTCGCCGGCAATTGTTGCAGCCGCTACTCGGCTGATTCGCGGCCGGGATGGCTCCTGCGATTGCCCTTTGGATCCCAGCCATTCGCAAGGAACGTCCGAGTTCAAAAGAAGCGGATGGGGTGGGATTCGAACCCACGGTAAGGTCTCCCCTACGCTAGTTTTCAAGACTAGAGCCTTCGTCCACTCGGCCACCCATCCGGAACGGGGATTTTAGCAGGCCACCGCGACTTCGCCCAGACGAGAATGCAGTCTCCTGAGCAAACTGTCGCGCACTTTCTGTTGTGCGTTCGCCGCCAGTTGTTCAGTCGCACAGATCTCGCCAAAGTCGGCATGAGAGCGGTCGAGCAACCCAGGCTCGAAATACGCAACGAACTTGTTGCTACTCGATTCGCTAGGCTGCAGGAATCGTGGTTCCTGGCTAGAAACCTCGCACTGTCAAATTTTTTGCGTGACAATTCACTGTGATCCCTGTCTATCACTTGGACGTGTCTGCAATTCCGGTGTTTTAAAGGAGCAGCGAAATCGAATTGAACCCACCGAAAAACTCTGACTACACCCAGGTTGACCGACTGCTCCAAGCAGCGAGAAATGGCGATGCTGCTGCGCTAAGCACGCTGTTTGGTCTGTATCAAAACTACGTGCGATTGTTGGCCGCTTCGCAAATTCGAGCTCGGCTACGCGTGAGAGCGAGCGAGTCGGATGTCGTTCAGGAGACGTTGCTGAACGCGGCACGTGGCTTCAGTGAGTTTCGCGGCAGCACTGGAGGCGAGTTTGTGACTTGGTTGAGAGCCATATTGACGCGAAAGATTCAAACTCATGTGGATGCGCAAGCTCGAGATGTACGGCGGGAAATCTCGTTGGATACCGTTGGCAAATGGGTCGACCAGTCCTCCGTTCGACTCGAAAATGTGTTGGCAGCTAGCGATCCGACACCCGTAACACAGCTTGCTAATCAAGAGCGGAGCGTCTGCGTCGTTAATGCTTTGGCGGAGTTGAGCGAAGATCACCGGGAAGTGCTTCTATTACGGAGCATTGAAGGTCTCAGCTTCCCGGAAGTCGCTGATCAGATGGATCGATCTCACGGAGCGGTGCGGATGCTTTGGCTGCGTGCGATTGAAGCTCTGCGAGACAAACTCCAGACGGAAAGTGAACCATGAATGCTGATCTTGATACCACTGATGAACGTCTGTTGTCGGTTCTGGAGGAATATCTGGAACGTCGCTCGGCGGGCTCCGTAACGCACCATGATTTCATCGCAGAATGCCAGGAACGCTATTCGGATGGTCGATTCGAGGATCGGCTGCCGGGTTTGCTCACGAGTTTGGACGCTTTGCATGGATTTGCACCGGAGAGTGAGTCTGCTTCCCCTGCGCCAGTTTGGGGTGGTCTTGCGTCACGGACCATCGGTGACTTTGAGGTGATACGGGAAATTGGCCGTGGCGGAATGGGGATTGTCTACGAGGCCAAGCAACTTTCGCTCGAACGAATCGTGGCACTGAAGATTTTGCCGAGGTCCATCACATTGGATCAGAAGCAAGTCGCACGGTTCATTTTTGAAGCTCAGGCCGCAGGTGGTTTGCACCATCCAAACATTGTGCCGATCTACGGTGCCGGAATCGAAGACGGTATCCATTGCTACAGCATGCCGTTGATTCGAGGACGTTCTCTCGATGAATTCATCTATACCGACCGGCCTGAGGTGGAAGATGCGATTCGCTGGGCCCTCCAAGTTGCCAACGCGATTGACCATGCCCACCGGTATGGTGTCATCCATCGAGACATCAAACCCTCCAACTTGATCGTGGACCAGGACGGCAAGATTTGGGTGACTGATTTCGGGTTGGCACGATGCCGGCAAGGAAACGGCAGTGATGTGAATGGAATCACGGGTAGCAACGCGGTCGTCGGCACGCTTCGCTACATGAGTCCGGAGCAATCGCTGGGCAAAGCCTCGTTCGTCGATCATCGCGCTGATGTGTATTCGCTTGGAGTCACACTTTACGAGATGTTGTGTGGTGAACGCTTCGATGGGAGTGATCCCGCAAGCGTTCGACGTCGCAATCCAAAGGTCTCACGCGACCTCGAGACGGTATTGATCAAGTCATTGGCAAAGGAACCCGCCGAACGTTATTCAGCGGCAGGGGACCTGGCAGAAGACCTGAGGCGAGTGTCAGATGGTCTTCCAATATTGGCCCGGCGACCGTCGCTCTCTGATCGAGTTACCAAGTGGACGGTTCGCCACCGGCGTGTTGTTGCTTCTACCGCGGCTGCTGTGTTGGTCGCGTTGGTGTTGTCGCTCATGGCGATGCTGAAGTTCGTGCAGCAACGCTCCGCTCTTCGATCGGCGTTGGCGCAATCGGATAGTAGCCTCGTCATGGCCGCTCGCAACTACGAAAAAGCTCAGGCCAATTTTCAGCAAACCCGTGAGGTGCTGGATCATTTCGGTTTGATGGCCGCGGAACGATTGCGTGGTGTTGCCGGTGCCGAATCCGTGCGTGAGGATCTCGTTGGCGCGCTGCTTCAATACTACGAGCGATTTGCGGGCGAAGTGGAGGCAGCCCCAGAACTCCGGAATGAATTGGCTCGAACTCATCTGCGAGCGGCAAAAATCATCGAAGAGATTGGCGCCACTCGAAGAGCGTTGGCGACCTATCAGCGAGCTGCAACCATTTTGCTTGAGTTGCCACCGTTACCAGCCAATGAGCACGAATTGGCACTTTGTCTGAACAGCATTGCGGTCCTGCAAGCGGAACACGGAGAAACGCCCCAAGCTGAGTCAAACTACCAAAAAGCGATCCAACGACTCGAATCACTCGATCGTCATGAAACCATGGCAATGGTACGGGGCAACTATGGATTGTTACTTTCATCCGTCAATCGCCAGGAAGATGCGAAGCGCGAATTGGAGCGTGCGATCGACGAATTGTCTCGGATGGAATCCGAGAGCCAATCGACCCGACTGATCGCGGCCAAGATCTGGAACAACCTCAGCCACCTCGCTCAGCATGGAGATTTGGAAGGAGCACTCGGGATGAACCAAAAGGCGATTGACCTGCTGCGAGTGGGACGCAGGCCGGATCATGACCGAGGTCCGTCTGATGGAGACAGGCGTGACTTCGAGAAGAAACACGCGTTGGCACAGAGCCTAAGCAATCAGGCTGCCCTGTTGATGCGTTTGGGGAGGCACGATGATGCCGTTGTCTGCTATCAGGATTCAGTTGCATATCTTCGGGAAATCGTTGAGGAAATGCCGATGGCGGTTCGCTACGCCGAAGAGCTCGCAATCACCTACAACAACCTCAGTCGACTGTTGTCTCAACAATCTCGTATGCCAGAGGCTCTGCACGCCACAATCCAAGCTCGTAATTTGATGCGATCATTGGTTCAGCGTCTTCCCAATGAGGATCGGTACCAAGAGGCTTTGGCCGGCGTCCAGAAAAACTTAGAAGGTTTTGCACCATGACAGGCTTTCGAACTCTGCGATTTGAATTGATGGAGCCACGTCTTTCGCTTGCGGCCAATGTGCTTGATATCGTCGCTGAATTACAAGCTGAAATCGCAGCACATGGGATGGATCCGCAGCGGCTTCAGGCCATCGTTGACGAATTCACAAGTTCTGATACGAAAGCACCTGCGAATCAATCGGAAACGTCATCACCTGGGCTGACCGGCTCGAGCGATTCGCCGATGGTGCGATTTCGAGTTGACGTTCGAGATTCACTGCATCGCCCAATCGAAAATCTGCAGGTTGGAATTGAGTACTACGCGAAGGTTTACGTTCAAGACTTGAGGGACCTCACGTCCGAAAATCCAAGCAACAGTGGATTCGGGGGAGTTTTCCAAGCTTGGGTGGATCTTCAGTTCAGTGACAATCTCAGACCAACGGGCAACGTTTTACTGAACGAATCTTTTTCAAGTCATGCCGCACCCGAGATGGATGGGAGGATTCTTCGAAACCTTGGTGGGACTTCGAGCGATTTGAATCCTTACGGTAGTGCAGAGCAGCTTTTGATTGACGTTCCTTTTGTCGTACTTGGGACTGATCTTCCGAGTCGCATCCAAGTTGCGCCAGCCGCGGACCAGTTGGAGCCGGTGCTGCTTTTTGGGGCTGGTAATGTGATTGGAAATCAAAACATTGCAGCATCCAGCGTTGAGTTTCCGTCGGTTGCTCGTGTCGATCCAACGGATGCTGGACGCGGTCCAAGCAGTGGCGACACGGGCGATTTGGTTCTCTCATACCCCGAAGTGTTTTCGCCTTTGCTGGAGCGAGTTGATACGAAAGATTCTTCGAACTGGGGTGCATTGGATCCTCATTCGGAGTCGTTTGTCTCGTTCATCCCAACGTATCGAGACAACGGTTTCGAATTGCGTTTTAAACGACGCGGGGAAGTGGAGGGCAAAGAAGATCGATCCGAGGATCCGGACCAGGTCGCCCAGTCGCAAGATTTCAGAACGCCTTTCAAACACCGAAGCGAGGCATCGTCCGGAAGCCGTGAAGACGACACCGAAGAGGAAGACAATCCACAGGAGCGAGAGTCGAAGTATGACGGATTGTTCTATGACGAAGCTCTGTTCTTGGAAGGAGCGTTCTTGGAAACGTTTCAGTCCGAGTTTCGTTTGCATTTTCGGGTTTTCTCGACGCCATGGAGCATGCAAGAAGATTCGCAAAAGTCGAAGCCCGTCCAGGACTCAGGCAATCTGGGAGAGGACTTCGTGGATATTGCCGCAATCTTGAGACCCAGTCCCCCAGCAAAAACATGGCGTGAGACAGTGGACAAGATCATTGCGGGAGTGCAACTCTCACCGATCGTTGAAGAGGATCGATCTGTAGATGATCCGGGATCGATAGAAGAGTCGCCGGACGGTCTCAGTCCCCGCCAAAAGCTCGAAGAGTTGAACCGCAACCCAAGTGATCCGAACCTTCAGGATTCCATCTGATCAACACAGGATCTGGGACATTCGTCGACGTCTACAGCATCCTCCGCGATGCAGACGCGTTGAATACTCGACGATCAAAATCCATTCGACAGTTTGTGATGCGACTCGTTCCAGAACAAATTTCGATTTCTTCGCGTGACAGGGGCCCGAATTTCACGTCTATCAGATTGAAGGCGAACCACGTCGTCTTCAACTATGAAAACCTGTTCGAGTGATCCCGCTGAAGTCACGATGAATCCAAATCGAAAACGCCTGCGTCACGAAGTTCTTGAATCCCGTCAGATGCTTGCTGGTGATGTCGGATTCAGTGCCTGGACGGATCCTCTTGATGCATCGGATGTCAACGGTGACGGTGAAGTAACGGCATTGGATGCGCTGGTTGTCGTCAACGGACTCAATCGACCTGATTCCTCCATCTTAAAAACGCATGTTCCGCCAATCCTTGGTGGAGAGGGAATTCATTACGATGTCAATGGAGATGGCGAAGTCAGCGCAATCGATTCGTTGCGAGTCATCAATCGACTCAATCAAGGGATCCTCGTTCAACCGGAGGAAGCGGTTTGGACGGGAGCAGAATTGTCGGAAGACTCCGTCGCAGCAACCGATTTGGTCTATCGAAATGACTTTGCTCGCTCAAGGAGCGTTCTGTCACCGGCAGGACCAATCGATCGGTTCAGCTTCACCGCTGACCAAAATTTTGCGGCCGTCGATGTCAATTCGTTGGCGGAAGAATCTCACGTTAAGGTGCGTGTCCTTGACGAATTTGGCGTTGAGATTGCGGTGGCATCTGAGATGGGGGATCGCAAAGACTTTGAAGGGTTCAAGTTCCCCACTCATGTCGGGCGTCAGTATCAAATCGAGGTGGAACTGACTTCCGGACGCGCCGAATCGTTCGGGTACTCGATGGATGTTCTGCAGTTTGAGTTGCAAGATTGGCCATCCGTTCAAGTCTCCAACCTACCTGGCTTTGGCTGGATGAATACGATTGGCACGGAGATGCCGATTGGCAACGACGCCCATGCTGATGTTTTTGGTGATGCAAGCTTAGTTCGAACGTTCGACCAGCAGGCCGAGGTGAATGCGAGCATCGACACAACCGGCGATCAGGATTGGTTCCGTGTGCCCAGCATCAGCAACGCTATTACCGTTAGCATCATTGGACGTGACAATTTTCCGGTGCGGTTTGATGTCTACGATGCCGAGATGAATTCTCTGCAGCCGACGACGACACTCAGTAACACTGGAGAGGTCAACTCAGCAACTTATTTGGTAGACCGCCCCAGCGAAGTCTTCATTCGGGTTGCTGGCGTCAGTTCGCAGGTCGGCCGGTATAAGCTTCAGGTTCGTGACTCCGGCGCAACGCCACCACCGATTGGTTCAATGGGCTCGTTGGAATTGGATGACCAAGTCGGGAACCAGCTCGCGGACGCCGCCGAATTGCATTTTCGCGGCGAGGTTTTGTCTTTCGATCAACGCCTCGAAACCAGCGAGGATGTCGATGTTTTTCGTGTTCCAACCACAGCCGTTGCAAACGTCTTCGTCATTGGCGTGGCAGGCATTCAGTTTGAACTGCTTGATGCAGAAGGCAAAGTGATTGACCGAGCGGATCCGATTTTCCAGAGCGACGGAGCACTGGACATCGCCAGCTACACATTGCCCACCGATCAACAATTGAACGCGGAATCATTTGTGCGTGTTTGGTCGGACCGTGGAGCCGTGGGCTGGTATCAACTCACGATCGCGATTGGTCAAGAGTTGCCGCAAACGGATATTGAGACTCCGTTTGATGTCTTCGCGTCAAGTGAATCTCCTGACTCGGAACTCGGCAACGACCGTCATTCTGACGAGTTGCTGTCTGCAACCCGATTCACGACCACTACGGCTGAGACGATTGTTTCCAATTTGGATTCGGCGGATGACTTGGACACGTTTTACGTCGCGGGAATATCGAACGTCGCGACATTCAGTGTTCACACCCACGACCCGATGGGCATCAAAATCACGCTGCTTGATCGAGGCGGAAACGTGCTGGAACCGCTCACAACCATTGTTTCCGGCAATTCGCTTGGTGTCTCGTTCTTCATGCCGACGCTCAAGGAATTTGTCGATGAACTGGGCAATCCCAAGCGTATGCTGTTTGTGCAGGTTTCCTCCATCGATGGATCGACAGGAGAATACAAGTTGATCCGTGGGTACACGCCTATTCCGATGGTGCCAGACGAGATCATGGGCATTGATGGACATGATGGATCCGTTTTCGAAGCAACGCTGATCACAATATCCCCCATCTCGCATGAGGTTTACTCCAATCTGGATGGAAAGAATGATCGTGATGCATTCGAATTCACCGCGTCCACTGCGGAGGCGTGGTTGACCGTTGTCCGCAGCGAACAGTTGGGTATTCAAGGGATCGGAACGGTGGACCTCTTCACGACGGACGGTGTGCTCGTTGAACCAACTCGGGTCGTCGAAGCACCCTTTGAAAGCTTCGTCTCTCGATTCATCAGAAAGAGTTATGAGCTGACCGCCGGTGAAAACTACGTGGCGGTCGTGTCGAATGAAGAGACCAGTGTCCAAGGAAGCTATCGCTTGCAAATTGATGCACTTGGCGACGTTTTGAACGCTTTTGACCTCAGTGCTGCGGATTCCGTTCTCATTCCTGACCTAGAATCTGTCGCCGAGCCAACAAGCATCCTTGGTGCCGGCGTCGATTGGGTCACTGTGCCTTTGAGCATTCAGCTCGACGGTATTGATGACGTGCAATTCGTTCGGTTCACATCCTCGGATTTAAACGTTTTGGTGAATACGCCGACTGGTTCCCCCGCGATCATCACAGACGTCTCACTCCGGTTTCGATTGTTCAATCTGACTGACGGCGTGCAGTTGGGCGATCCGGCAAAGTGGCACGACCAGAACTACTTGGCAGAGCAACTGTCCAGTGCGACTGACAATGCCACTCGAGATTACGTGCTTGCCGTCTGGAGCCCCAAAGGTGAGGGGACGTTTGAAATGGATCTTCAGATTGGCCGAAGAGTGGTATCGCAGACGGATGACGTCGCAGACACGTTCACAGATGCCCAACCGCTTGATCTTCAAAACGGGGACATGGTGCTCCCTTCCACAGGTACACAGGATCCCAGCGATGGTTTGTACACACGCTTCGCAACGGACCTCCACGACACGAAGGACATGGACGTGTATCGCATCGAAGCTGCCAATTTCATCACGCGGGCTGGTGTGATGTGGGCTGGGATGGAGGCTTTTGATCCAGTGACACAGCTGGAAGCAGCCAACCGAATTGTGCTGGAACTGTATGATGAAGATGGAATCGCCGTGGCCAAGCACGCAGCTGACGCGCTTTTGCTGAACCAGTGGACGTTCGAGTCTGTCGATTTCGAGACCGAAGTTGGCGAAACGTATTTTCTGCGGATTAGCCAAACGACTCCAAATCCAATTCGGTGCAGATTGTTCATCGCGTAGTTGCAGTCGCAGAACTGATCGTCGAGTCGAATGGAGAGTTTCGGCACAATCATGCAGATCAGCTGGACTGTTCTCGCTACCCTTTGATTCATATCGAGAAACGGTCAACTGTTTTGAATGGGCACGCGTTTACAATCATCTCGATTTGCTCGAGTGCAACGTAAGCCGATGTGGCGTATTTCAACGAGGTGTTTGGAAACAGTTGCGATGCGACAGTGTCATGCAGGGAGAAAATATGAACGATTCTTTCGAAACAGCCTGGGAGATGGGTTGGCGGGAAAAGATAGAGGATCGCCTTTGCGATCTCGGGTTTGACAATGTCTCGAGTTTCCTAGCGGCGTATCCATCGTTGCCGATGTACCAGGTGGCTAGAAAGCTAGGTCCGCACGTCGCAGCCGCTCAGTTGACCCAGCTAAGTTTCAGAGACGTAAAATCCAGAGAAGAATTTGAGCTTGCCGCGAGAGACTTGCTAAGCCGTGTGTTGCGATCGAACTTGCGAAAGGGCTGGGAATCAGGTGTCCACTCCATGCGAATGATGGCGGGAGCTCGCTCTGAATGGCTGTCGGCCATGGAGTTCCGAACCGGACTCCAGAATATGAGACCCACCGCCTTGGCGATTTGGAGTGAACTTGAAAGCGTCTCACCGCCAACAGGCTGGTTGCCTCGTGGTTCGAGTGACGACATTCTAAAGCAGGCAGTGACAAGCGGTGCGGCAAAATCCAACGTGAATCTGTGAGGTACAAGTTCATCGTTCGTTTGCCAGCCATCGCATTCTAGCTGACGCCGATCCGCATCCACACCAACACACGCAAATCTGCGAATGCTTGATTTTCGAATCGAACCAATTGGGGTGATCCTAACTCTTCGTGGCAGCGTGCTTCGCGTTTGTGATACCAGCATGTACTTTGACTCGGGACTTGATATCGAAATGCCTCCCGGTGAATACAGCATCGCAGCCATTTTTGATGGGTCCGGTGAACCTATCGGTATGGAGGCAAAGCAATCCAACCGGGAAAGCACGCGTGAACTCGTCGGGGAAGTGACGTTCGCATATGGTCAGTTTGGGCTGTTTGACAAACAACAAACCGATCGCTGCTTCGAGATGATGCCTGACATGGAGAAGTATTGCTCTCAACTTCAGAATGACTTGCAACATGGTCACATCAAATTGAACGACGATGTGCAAGTGCCGTACTTCCGGTGCGCCGAAGGTGCCGCAGTCGTATACCGATTGCTCCAACAAGAAAAGACGACGGGAATACTTATTCAGTTCGGGTATCTTGATGAGGACGGCGGCGAGGGGTGATCAGACACTTGTCAGTGGCGAGATTGGGGCACCATTGCGCCACTGCAACTGTCGCACCGGACTGTGTTTGGCTGTCGGTGCGATACCAGTGACCCGGAAGGTTGCGTATTCCGATGTGTGCGCGGAGGACGTAACTCAATGAAGAAAATTGGACCTGAATTTCAGCTTCTAAGACCCAACGCAGAGAAGGCGTTGCATCCGGTCTGGATGCAGGTGTCAGACCTTTTGGTTTCGAGAAGCGTAGATTTCGACAGTGTGCTCTGGACGACCGACTATCTCAGCTCGACTCTTGCGGTCCGCATTACCAACGCAGACAACGAGAGCCATTCACCCATGAACGATTTGTTGTACTCGACGCCTGCGATCGCGAATTTGCTGAAGGTTTTGAAGCGAATCCACGAGGATGATTTCGGCGACGAAGTCCTTCTTCCGTTTCGCTCTGTCTATGAATCCTGGATCGATCATGTCATCTTGCGTTCGTTCAATTCGTCGCGTGTGAAAAAGGCACTCAGACGCGTGATCAGCGATCGCCCAACATTCAGTGTGGTCTCGACGACGGTCGACGAAGGGTTTGCTGGCGACGTGCGGAAACTGTGGCCCTGCATGGAATCAAGAGCTTCGAATCCCCCAAGGTAAATCGAAAAAATCGCTCGAGGTAAAATGGACTTTTGCACCCAGCGTTCCAGAGAGGCTCCCTCGACGCGGGCGAGTTCCGGCAAACGGGGGCGTCAGTTTGTCTTGTGCAGCTGGGGCGAACGCGAGACGGAAAGTTCAGACGCATTGGTATTGAGGGCGACGGCCTTCCTCAGCATCGCCTGAAAAAGCTTTCCTGGAACGATGCTGGTTCTCAGGCTCTGCGTGGGAACCTGGTGCATGGCAGGCTCTGCCTGCTGTGTGGCGAGGCGGGAGCCTTGGGAGCATTGCGTTCCCATGCGGGAGCCTGGGGACGAGCGTATCACCTGGAAGTGTCTGTGTCCGTGGCAAGCTGAGAGAGTCAGGAAGTTGAATTGAAATTACCGAAAAACTCCGACTATTCCCAAGTTGACCGTCTGCTCCCGGCAGCGCGAAACGGCGATGCTGCTGCGTTGAGCACGCTTTTTGGGCTTTACCAAAACTACGTGCGATTGTTGGCCGCTTCACAAATCCGAGCTCGGCTCCGCGTGAGAGCGAGCGAGTCGGATGTCGTTCAGGAAACGCCGTGGCCGAGTATGCGGCTGGTGCAATTTTGCTGAGCCAGTGGACGTTCGAGTCTGTCGATTTCGAGACCGCAGTTGGCGAAACGTATTTTCTGCGGATTAGCCAAACGACTCCAAATCCAATTCGTGGGAGATTCTTCATCGCGTAGTTGCGGTTACCGAATTGAAGGTCGAGCCGAATCAGGCGTGTCGGTTTAGCGAGAGCGAGATGCAGGGTTCAGCGGCAGGTCTCGGAGTTCGCTGCCAGACTGAGATGCGAGTGAGCCCTCTGGGGTAAGCTTGTATTGGAGGTCCATGTAGTAGCGATCGAAATCGGAGTCCTCGCAAGGCCGTAATTCGTATCGAGAAACAGTCAACTGTTTCGGTTGGATGAGCGTCTCCAGTTCAAGCAGCTCAATTTGCCCGAGAGCAGCGTAGGGCACAGTGACGGATTCCACGGAGATGCTTGGAAACAGCCAGGACTCGGAGTCGCCGAGCGTCGCAGATCCGCCAATTTTCTCAATGGTCGCGATCAATTCACGGCGTTGTGCTTCTCGCCGAGCGACGAGAGCGAACACTCCAGCGAATGCCGATAGAGCCAAAAGCATGACGCGGATAGAAACTTGCAGGTGAAGGAATCGTTGCCCGTTTTTCATTCCAGCTCAATCCATGGTTAGGTGACGAAAGTCGAAAACCGTTCGCCTCCGATTGTAACGCGATGGAAGCCGCAAAAATCGACAACGTGCCAAGCACCGAACTTCCTGAGAAGAGAATGTGGTGCCGAGTTGTCGCTATGATGAAACAGTCGCTGTACGCAAGGTCGCCTCGGTTCATTGGCGGCAATTCACGTGGGCAATTGAAACGCGGAGTCGCGGAGTTTACGGAGGAAAGCAACCGTCGGAATCAACTCCGCGATCTCTGCTTCTCCGTTTGCTCCGCGTTTCAACTATCCAGCGTTCCACGACCAGCAGACTTGCGTATCATGCTAGCAGCCTCATTAGCAAACGGAACTAGAAATACGACCATGACACATCAACCCACGCCACGCATCAAAAAAGACTGGGCCAAGCGTGAATGGCGAAGCATCGTGAGCAATTCAGACTTCTTTCAGTCCGACATTCGCAGAGTCACTAAAAAAATTGATTCAGAACTCTCAGAACCCACTGAGAATGAGTTTGGAAAGTATCTTTCAGGTTCAGCATCCCTTGCCGCTCTGACCGCGGCTCATGCGATTGAAATGTTTGATGCATCCCGTGTCGACATGGGATGGGAACTCATTGCTACATCGCTCCAATATTTTTTGACTGAGTTCAAACTCGATTTTGCTATGGGATTCCCGCATGCTCATCCAGGTGTCATGAACAGAGCTTCGCTGATCTATTGCACTGCTTTAGCAACCAAGTCTAGTGCTACAGCGCTAACTGGTGTTGTAGAGGGCCGGGCTTTTCGCTGAGAATAGCAGCTGGAGATTTTGTTTGCTGCACGGAGAGCTTGGCATGGATGTCGCTGAACTGGAACAACTCGAAGATCGGTTAAATGCTTACTTGGCTCGCTTTGGCGATTGTTTTCGACGAAGCGACACGAGGGCTCATTTGACGACCTATGTCCGTGGTCAACTTTCCGACCTGGACGCCAAGAGTGTGGAGCCGATTGCGTTGCAAGCCGGTACACCGGTGCGAACCTTGCAGGAATTTATCGCCCAGCATCGGTGGGACGAAGATGGACTTCGCAGGAGGCTGATCCACATCGTCCGTGATGAGCATGTCAACAAGAACACTGTCGCGATCATTGACGAAACCAGCGACGTCAAGAAGGGCGACAAAACGCCTGGCGTGCAACGACAGTGGTGCGGCAAAGTCGGCAAGCAGGAGAACTGTATCGTCACGGTTCATCTGGCTGCGGCGAACGAAGACTTTCACTGCATGGTCGATGGTGAACTGTTCCTCCCCGAGAGCTGGAGTAACGACCGCGAGCGTTGTGCCGCCGCCGGCATTCCCGATGAGATGGTCTATCGCCCCAAGTGGCAGATCGCGTTGGAATTGCTTGATCGCAGTAAGGAGGAGGGGATTGAATATCCTTGGCTAACCGCTGACGAAGGCTACGGCGGTAAACCTGGATTCCTGGAAGCTCTTGCCGACCGCGATCAGAAGTTTGTGCTTGAAGTGCCGCGAACGTTTTCGGTTTGGGAGAAGCATCCCGAAGTGACCGAGCAGCCCTATCGCAAGGGCGGCCGCGGCCGAGGTCGCAAGACACCCCGCGTCAAGAGCGGGGAAAGTTCGCCGCGAAGTGTTGAAACAGTGTTCTGGCACGGCGAAGCGATGAAAGCGAAACGCTGGAAACGCTACCGCGTCAAAGACGGCGAGAAAGGTCCCATCATCTGGGAAGCCAAGCGGGTTCGCGTCACACTCAAAGGCAGCGACGGACTACCGGGGCTGTCTCTGTGGTTGGTGGTCGCGAGAAACGTGCTTGACGGCGAACTGAAATTCTTCGTCAGCAACGCGAGCGAGTTCGCTTCGATGGCGATGCTACTACAGGTTGCGTTTCAGCGATGGCGAGTGGAACGTTGTTTCGAGGATCAGAAACAAGAGGTCGGCTTAGACTGTTACGAGGGGCGCCGATATTTGGGTCTGAAACGCCACTTGATCATCACGTCGTTGAGCTATCTGTTTCTTTCGCAAACCTGCCAGCAGGAGCGGGAAAAAAAATCCGGAGTGGACAATTCAGCAAATTCGCGACGCGGTCGACGCAATCGTTGTCAGCTGGTCACTCCCTCGTGAGAGTCGTCGCATGTTGCTTGATCAGGTCGCCTCACGGATCAACTACCATCAATCACGCAACGTAGCGGCTCGCATCAGCCATACGCAAACGAAGCTCGACAGATACGCCGAACTCGGTATCGACCCCGAAAGCATCACACGATGCCGATGGCCCAAAACTTAGCGCTGTAGTACTAGGAGTGTCGGAGAATGGACGGCCCGCTTTCTAGTCGAAACTGAAGCAAAACAAGGATCGAAGCTAAGGCCTCAACCACCAAACGAATTCGAGTGCCTGTGTTTCCAGCTGGCGGCTGAAACGATTGGGGTGAAAGCAAAGCCCGAGTGGAGCACTGCAATTGGTATGGGCATGTATTATCCTCTGTGGTCCGCTGATTCGATTCGTGACATCCAGGATGCTATCGATCTCCTGGCTGTAAATAGAGCGGCGTTAAGTCTTGAAGTGCTGGACGACTACCCGCCTTTTGAGACACTACCATTCACCTTGTTCCCAGTTGAGATTTTGGCGGTCCTGCTGATCCGACATGCCGAGCAAATCCATTTCGATTTCGGTTGTATTGAATCCCCGCTCTGTCATCCTCCCGCGGAGATTGGGTGGGAAAAGCCTAGGTTGCTTGCACGCTTGGAAGATCGGATCCGAGAAAGATATGATTTTCCTGAAGTCGACTGGGAGTAGCGTATGGCTTGCAACTATTTCGGGCGATGTTTCAGAAAGGATGGGGCAAGTCGGAAATGAATGAAAGTTTGATTGAACCGACCGGGGTGAATCTGTTGCTCCGAGGCAGCGTGCTTCGCGTTTGCGATACCAGCATGTACTTTGACTCGGGACTTGATATCGAAATGCCTCCCGGTGAATACAGCATCGCAGCCATTTTTGATGAGGCTGGTGAACCGATCGGTTTTGAGGCAAAGCAATCCAACCAGGAAAGCACGGGTGAACCCGTCGGGGAAGTGACGTTCGCGTTTGGTCAGATTGGAATGTTCGACAAACATCAGGCCGATCGCTGCTTCGAGATGATGCCCGACATGGAGATGTTTTTCTCTCAACTTCAGAATGACCTGCAATACGGCTGCATTGAGCTGAACGATGTTGTGCAAGTGCCGTACTTCCGGTGCGCCGAGGGTGCCGCAGTCGTATACCGACTGCTCGACAAAGAAAAAGCAATCGGGATACTCCTTGAGTTCGGGTATCCTGATGAAAACGGTGGCGAGGCGTGATGAAACATTCGCCAGTGGCGTGATTGAGTCACCGCAAGGGGCACTGCAGCCGCCACAGCTGATCGCGTTTAAATCTCGGATTGGTACCAAGAACCCGGAAGGTTGCTATTCCCGGTGGGTGCGAAAAGGATGCAACTCCCCCATTTGTTCAACAGCCAAACTCAGGGCATCGCGTTAAGGGGGGCCTTGGCCGTTTTGCAAAGCGAACTCGAAAGCAGTGTGTTTTCAGGCTTGGGCCTGTCGTCATGTTTTGGTGTCATTTCGCGGGGCGAGGCTCGGGTCGACTAGCGGTGAGGAGAAATGCTGAAATTCTTACGATTGGGGTAAAGGATTCGGGGGCGGTGGGCCGATGAAGGGTGTGGGGGTGGAGACATTGCGCGATGACCGAGGGGTCGATCGTGAAACACATGGCTCGCCTAATGACATTCTTGCTCGCGTCCGCTTGGACTCGCACCACGATGGTGTGGGTGTGTCTGAGTGTATTGCTGTTGAGTGGATGCACGCTGGTTCCGGAAACGCGTCAGCGAGACACGCTGCACAACCCCTTCCCGCAAATGAAGCGGGTCGCGGTGCTGCCGTTTTACAACCAAAGCCATCAGCCCAACGTCGATGGCGAAGCGGTCGCTCGGTCTTACTACGCCGCATTGCAAGCAATTCCAGGCTTTGAAGTGTTGCCGGTGGGCGTCACCTCGACGCAGTATCGAGCCTTTTCGATGCAATACGGCGAACCTCGTGTCGGTGCTGATTTTCAGCGACTGGCACAAATGATGGACGTGGAGGCAATCGTTGTCGGGTCGGTCACTGATTTCGACGCTTACTACCCACCTCGGATGGGAATGACAGTTCACTGGTACGCTGCCAACGAAGGGTTTCACGTGATTCCGCCCGGGTACGGTCTGCCTTGGGGAACGGAAGCCGAAGAAAAGATTCCGGCTCGGATCGTTCGGGAAGCCGAGTTCGAATTGGCACGCAGCCAGCTCAAGACGCAAACTCCGCAACGAATGCCCGAGGCAACAGCGATCGACCAAGCGGCGGAAGACGTCGTGAAACCGGAGCCCGACTTTGCCAATGCAAACCCACTCCGAAAAGAAGCGGATCCATTTGGCGACGACGAATCGTCCAACGCCTCCGACTCCGCTGGCGTCATTCGTTTGGTGGACCATCATTCTTATCAGGCCGAAGTGGCTGAGCATCAAGTCATCAGCCCAACGATGGCCCCTTCGATCGACGATGGCGACGTCGTATGGGAGAACGGCAATGGTTGGGAAGACGAAGGCATGGGCTGGGAAGGCGATGTGATCGTCGACGGCGGCTTGGTTGACGCTATTGGTATGACTTACGAAGAAACTTGCGGATCCGAACCGTTCGCGAGCATGGCGCCATTGCCTCCAGCCTGGCCCGACCCGACGGATTTGATTCCTGATCCGCCCGCGATGGCGCCGCCCGCGATGATCGTTCAGCACGACCCGGTGATTTCGCACACTCGACTGTATCGCGGCGATGATCCTTACTTCACCCAGCGTTTGGCTGACTACGTTGAGACGGGGGATGACGCACGTGGGATGGCTTGGCAGGGTTATATCAAACGTAGCGATGATTTCATTCGTTTCTGTTGTCACTTGCACATCGTCGAAATGTTGGAGTCGCGGGGTGGTCGTGACCAAAGCGACCTCATACTGCGATGGCCCGTGAGCCGATACTGAGCAGCATCGCGGGAAACTCCCAGCGGAAGTTTCTCCGGACCCGCGACATTCGCACTCAGGACGATCAAACGATGGAAAAGGAAGTCAACGTGTTAGCCTTGGTCAAAGGCGAAGAACGTTTCATCTTCTTGTTCGACGACGAGAATCGTGACGAGACCTTGCGTCAGTTGGCTCGCTTTGCCGCCAATCCGGAACTCGATTTTTCGTGGTATGACGCCGCGATGTTGTCTCGCAAAATTCGCGAAACGGTTGTGGTGGACGACGAAGTGTCGGCGAGCTCCGAATTCGATTCGCTTTCCATTGATGACTTTGTTTGAACCCATCCGTCAGCAGTGAGACTCGATTTTGCGAACGGCGATCACCCGATTTCTGCAGTACATGGCGACCGAACGCAATGCGTCTGATTTGACGATCAAAGCGTATCGGGAAGACCTGTTTGCATTTGCGGAATGGATCGGACAGGCCGAGGCAGGGCGAATCCAACTGGACTCATTGACCCCGCAGCAATTGCGTCAATTTCAGGCAGCGCTTCAACAGGCCGGTTATGCTCGCACGACCATCGCGAGAAAGCTTGCCTCGCTGCGAAGCTTCTTCAAGTTTGCGATGCGAGAGGGGATGGCGAGCAGCAACCCAGCCAAGCCGCTGCGGAACCCTCGAAGCAGTCGGAAGCTTCCTCATGTTCTGACCAGTGAAGAAGTCGGCCGTCTTTTGGTGGCACCGCCCGCGATTAGCGAAGCGGGGCTTCGAGATCGAGCGATCTTGGAAACGATGTACTCATCGGGATTGCGGGTCAGCGAGTTGGTGGGACTGCGTGATGGTGACTTGGATTTCTCACAAGGGATCACCCGAGTCCGTGGGAAGGGACGCAAGGAGCGAATCAGTCCGCTGGGTTCCTACGCGATCAAAGCGATCCAGGCTTACGCTGGACGTCGCAGTCGATCACCTGAGTCGGAGAAGCTTGGCCGAGCGGCACCCGTGTTCGTCAATCGGTTTGGCAATATTCTGACAACTCGTAGCGTTGGTCGAATGCTTGAAAAGTACATCGCCAAAGCGGAGCTAGACACGCGGACCAGTCCCCACACGTTGCGACATTCCTTTGCGACTCATTTGCTCGATCGCGGCGCGGATATTCGCAGCGTGCAGGAATTGCTAGGCCACAAATCTTTGACGACCACGCAGATTTACACCCATGTCAGTGCAGCGAATCTGCGGCAGGTTTATGAGAAGGCTCACCCGCGGTCGGCGTAGTCGAGTCGTTGAGTCAATGATTCTGTGAGCACACAAAATCAGACAGCAACGACCATTCAGTCGCATTCGAGAGCCAGGATCTTGTCGAGTCGCCGCTGATGGCGTTCTTCGGGAGTGTATTTGGCGTTCAGAAACGACGAGATGATTTCGAATGCCAATTCGCTGCCGATGATTCGGCCTCCGATGCAGAGCACATTCATGTCGTCGTGCTCCACGCCTTGGCGTGCGGAGTATGTGTCATGACAAATCGCCGCGCGTATGCCGGTGATTTTATTGGCCGCGACGCTGACCCCGACACCGCTGCCGCAAATCAGCAAGCCACGATCGGCTTCGCCGCTGTTGATTCGTTCGGCGACTTCGACAGCGAAATCGGGGTAGTCGCAGGAGGTTTCGTCATCGGTGCCGCAGTCGATCAGGCTGGTGACCTGCGAACCAAAACGCTCGACAACCAGTTGTTTCAGAGCGAAACCGGCATGGTCACCACCAACAGCCAGGCGAATGGGCGAGACGGAATCCGCATTTTGCGACATAGGACCAGGTACCGACGAAAGAACGAGCCAAAAAAGAGATGCCAAGAAGACGCCACAAGATAGTCTTTCGGCGTCGATTCGTAACCTGGGCTTGGGATCCAACTGGTTGGGGCGGGTTGAGGGCACGCGGCGAGGCAGGGCTGGATTGCAAATTGCAAAATGGACATTGCAAATTGGCGATTGGGGACCGGTGAAATCAGGTGACTTGATAGACCGAAGTCACTTTGCAATTTGCATTGAGAAATTTGCACTTTGCAATTGACCCACGATGGCCCCGTCCGCGGCGATGGCGATCAGGCGGGGTCAGATGAGATCGTCGTCGTCATCGTCTTCGCGGTCGGGATGCAACGGATCGTCGGAATCGAAAAAGAGATCCGCCAGTCCTAGCGGGACCGCGTCGCCACCGAGGGTGCGTTTGCGGCGCTCGGCGAGTGATTCTAGATCAACCGCTTCGTCACCCAGGCATTTCTCGAGAGCTTCCTGCCAGGCGGCATCGTGAGCGACCGGGTGCGACGGGTTTTGCTTCATTCGCTTGATCGCGAATCGGAGCAGGTTGATTCCGTCTCGGGGTGAAAAATCGAGTTTCAACTCGTGGGATCGCTGTAGGAAATCAACGGTCAGCGCCAGCATCTCTGGTTCGGCAAACGGCAGGTGGTACTGCAGGATGGCCATCTCGTCTTGCTTGTTGGGAAAACCAACCTGCAGTGTTGGCTGCAGCCGACTGAGGATGTAATCGGGGATTTCAAACGTCGACTCGTCTTGGTTCATCGTCACGGCCGAACGGAATTCGGGTGACGCAGGGATGGTGATTCCGGCGACGATGGATTCCACATAACGGCGAGTGTCGAAAAGCGGTGCCAGCGAGGCCCAGGACTTTTCGTTCATCCGGTTGCCCTCATCCAAGATGCAGACGCCGCCGGTGATCATCGCACTGACCAACGGCGAGGCGTGGTAGGCAATCTCACCACCGCGACTGAGCACGGGGGTGATGAGCAAGTCTTCCGGTCGAGTGTCGGCGGTGCATTGGTAGATATACAACGGCAGACCCTGACGTTTGGTCGCGGCAATCGCGAGTTGCGTTTTGCCAACGCCCGGCGAGCCAATCAACCGAGGCGTCAGGGGGATGTCGGTTTCGTCCACCGTCAGCCAGCAGGCCAGCAATTGCATCAGCAATTCATTTTGGCCAATCCAATCACCCGCGGCCTCGTACGGATGAGCGAGTTTGAGTTCAACGCCACCAATTTGGACCACTTCCGGTTCGCGAGCAAAGCGATCCGACTGAGAGTGTTTCGAGGGGCGATCTTCAGATGGATTCGGCGAGGGCGAATTCATGGAGTGTCCGTCAGGAGGCTTCGGTTTTGGGATCTTGTCCCGTCAAGTCTGAAGCATCGACGGCGCTTTCGCCACGCCCCATTGCATCCTGTTCTTTTCGGACGGCTTCCAAGATGGGGTCGATGTAATTGTGCAGCGGGTGATCGCTGAAGTGATCCACCCGAAAACGCTTGAGCCCTCGCAGAAATCCGTGCCAGCGGTCGCGTCGTTTTCGAATCATTCCAAGGTGGCCGATTCGTCCGTTTCGATTGATGTAGACCTCGGTTCCGCAGTGCCGATATCCCATCCACGCGGGTGGGACTCGTGTCACAATGTCGTTGTTGTTGACGTAGCGGTAATGGGGCAATTCGACGTAGTTGATGTAGCGTTTATCACCCACCCGAGGGCTTCCGTAGGTGAACAACCCGCGTGGCACGGATTTAATGTGAGACAAGTAACACCGCCCGGCACAAATGGTGGCCATCGCGCCACCGAGCGAATGTCCACAGAACCACACGGGTTGTTCGTTGCCAACCAAAGCGGTTTCCAGCATCGGCCATAGATCGTCAACTTCGGTTTTGAAACCGCGGTGGACTTTCCCTGCCGTCTCAGCCAAAACCGATGCTGCATTGGCGTCCGCACGAATGTCATTCCATTCGTTCGGTTCGGTTCCGCGGCACGCAATCACGCAATCGTGGTCGTTGCGAAACCGGTAAGCTTGAGAACCGTCGTGATCAAAGAATGTGACGTCGGAAAAGCCAACCATGGCTGCGGCGACGGTGGCTTCTCGCTCATCGTTGTAGGCGACCATTGCCAACTCGGCGAAGAGCAATGACTTTTGCAAGAACGTCATGTCCTCGATCGCACCTTTGACGTCGCTGTGCACGACGACAGGGACTTCATTGGGATCCTGGACGACGCCAGCGATGGGTTTCAGTTCCAGCGCATCAGACGGTTTGCTCATCTGAATAACTCCATTTCGAATGAGAAGATCAGCGACCTCATTGTGCCACACCCTTTGGCAAAGAGGGATAGGCGTGCGAATTTCAGCCAGGTGCAATGCAACATTTTCTCACGTGCGTCACAGCCGCAATGGATCGCACTGCCTACCAGCGTGAATGGACCACCGGTTTTTGCATTTGTTGGCAGTTTAACCGCGTAGAAAAGGATCCGATCGATGGCGCTGTCGCGGGTGCGATTCACACCCGTTGCATTGTCAGACGAATCAATCGCGACGCTGCTGCTTGCAGGCATCTTGCAGGCACGCTTCGTAAGCATCCACCATGGCAGGCCAACCATAGCGGTCCGTCACTTCGCCCGCTTGGGCCGCGAAACGTTCCCGCAGTTCGGTTGACGTCAGGCAATGAAGCAGTCCGGCTCGCAACGCAGCGTCATCGTTGGTGACAAGCCAACCGTTACGTCCGTGGTCGATGATCTCTCGAACCGCACCGCCAGCGTCCACGGTCAAAACAGCGGTCGAGCAAGCCATGGCTTCGAGCAAGGCGGATGGGAATCCTTCATAGCGACTGGGTAGAACAAAACAATCCGCAGATTGGTAGACAGGCCAAATCGGACGCGTCCAACCTGGAAACTTGACCCGCGAAGCGAGGTTCAATTTGCTAGCGAGCGATTCCAAATGATCTCGCTGGCTGCCTTCGCCATGAATCGTGAGTTCCCAGTCCGGTGCATCGTCTGGTAAATCGCCTAAGCTGCGAATCAGGCGATCAAAACCCTTTTCACGTTCGAGTCTTCCAACCGCGACGAGATGGCATTTTGCCTGACCGGGATCGGATTGTCTTTCAGTGATTGGTTTGAGTCTTGTTCGGAATTCCTTGGGCACCTCAATGGCGGACGGAATGACGAGCGTATGGCAACGTGTTTGTGATTGCAGCGTCACCGCGACATCATCGCTCAAGCACACGACGCGGTACGCCTTGGGGTAAAGTTGACGGCGAAGAAACTCGCGGGCTCGGCCGAGCGATTGATGTTTGGGATCGCTTCGTTCACTGACCACCACCGGTACACCGAGACCTCTCGTTGCCAACAATGTCAGCCAATTGGTGGCGTCGCAGAACGAGAGCACCACATCGAAGTTTCCAGACGCGATGGTGGAACGAAGGCGAAGGGTTCGGGACCAGAGCGAAACGGTGTTTCCAGGCGTCGACAAGACGTCGATGGAAAGACGCGAGACGCGAGGGTCAACTTCGTGTCGATCGTGTTTGCCATCGTCCAGCGTGATCAGCGTGACGGAGTGCTCGCGGTCTGCCAAGCGTGAAGCAAGCCCGGCCATCACGCGTTCGGCGCCACCCCCGTCAAGCGAATGAATCACGCAGGCAATTTTCATTTTCATCGGCGGGGTCGGTGTGGTTGGGAGGCTTTCAAGAACAGCTTAGTAACAAGCAGGGCATCCGTGTCAGGCACCTCCAACCCGCTGACACCCACCGAAGGAAATCCGGCAACAGGCAAGGCTCGCCGATTTCCCGAGCGTTCCTTTGGTGAACGTTTATCACTCCTCGCAACGAAATGGCAACGTGCGGGGAAAATCTGGATCAGATTCGAGGAATTATTCGGCTTCGGGCCGGTGGTTTGGATTGCAACGGTTGGCAGGGTGACTACGGTGGAATGTGCACGGGGGTGCTCACGATCGACATTTGCCAATTGATCCAACCACACCTCTTTCAATGAGAGAAAGCGAGCCAGCTATGTTGTCTCAGAAATTTGCCTTTTCGCGAGGTTCGAGTCGCTTGAAGCGATCGATTCAACGCATTTTCTTGGGCGTCGCCGTTCTGGCTGGATGCGTGGCCTGCTCCGATGAAGCATCCGCTCAATCACCCTATGCATTCGGGTTTCAGCCATACGGTTTCTATCAGCCGTACGGATCGGTGTATCGATCCAACATTCCAAACCCACCGTATTTCGCGACCAATCCACCGGTCTACTACGGCACGCGTCACTACCGTCCCTACGGTATCAGTCCGTTTGCGTCGCCACCGGTTGTCAGTCCCGGAGCTGGTTATCACAGCCAAGTGGCTCCGATCAATCAGCGTCGCGGTTATGTCGGACCCGTTTCGAATCCTTACATCTGCAAAGCGGGTGAATCGTCGCCGCATTTGGTAACGAAGTCGAAATCAGGGGCTGAGCAAACAAGCGAACCATCAGGTGAATCCGAAGCCGCCACCACATTGGTTGCGAGTTCGGCTGGGTTCACTCCCGGTGAAGTTCAAACCAACCCGTTCGTTTCGAGCGAATTGCAATTCGCTCGACGCTAAACATTGGTCGGCTGAACGGTTTTGGCGATCAGACGCGGATATTTTCTGCGATCCACTCGGGTCGCAGCAGCTGAATCATCAGGGCCTTTTGGGCGTGCATTCGATTGCCCGCCTGTTCGATCACGTCGCTTTGTGGGCCATCCATGACCGCGTCGGTGATCTCCTCGCCTCGCACGGCGGGCAAGCAATGCAGCACTCGAGCGGTCTTTGGGGCCGCCTCGAGTAGCTGTTCATTGACTTGGAAATTCTTGAAGGCGGCCCGACGAGCGATGGATTCCGCTTCCTGCCCCATGCTGGTCCAAACGTCAGTGTAGATCGCATCGGCACTTTGAACCGCAGCGATCGGGTCGGCCGTTTGGTTCATTTTCGCGTTCGGATATTTCGCAAGGATCCGATCGAGCCATGGTTGGTCCAGTTCGTATCCGTCCGGGCGCGCGAGCGTGAACTGAATGTTCAGCATGGCACAAGCGAGAGCGAGTGAACGCGAAACGTTGTTGCCGTCGCCAACGAATACCATGTGGCGACCTTTGACTTCGCCAAAATTCTCCAGCAACGTCAGCACATCAGCGATCGCTTGGCAGGGATGACAGAGATCCGTGAGGCTGTTGATGATCGGAACGGCATTGTATTCGGCCAATTGTTCCACACGCTCGTGCGATTTGGCGCGGCACGCGACCGCGTCAACGAATTGCCCCAACACGCGGGTGAAGTCCGACGGTGATTCACGTTTGCCCCAGCCGACGTCGTCGCCCAGAAATAAACTGCTGCCACCGAGGTGATTCATGCCGGTTTCAAAGCTGACCCGGGTTCGCAAGCTTGGTTTTTCAAACAACAACGCGAGCGTGTAGCGTTCCAAAATGGCGGGCCGTTCGCCCTGTTTCAATTTGGCTTTGAGGGTTTGTGCGGTTGCCAAAATCTGACGCAATTCTTGCGGGGTCAGATCAAAGAGTGTGAGCAAGTGTCGCATCAAAGTTTCTCCGTTTCCTCGTTGGATTCGAACTCGTCCAGTTCGTTGCTTTCCAGTTCAGTTTCTTCTTGTTCGGTTTCGTGCTCTTCGTCTTCATCGCCGCCTACGAATTCGTCATCCGTTTCTTCTTCCTCAGCCAATTCTTCATCGGCCATGTCGTCGAGTTCGTCCTCTTCGATTGCCTCATCGTCATCGTCTTCGTAGTCATCCAGCTCTTCGTCCGAATCTTCCGCAGATGCGGCTTCATCGATATCCGCATCAAGCGAGCTGTCTATTGGCAAATCGTTGGTGTGGACTTCGTCCGCGGGTTCTGTCTCCGCATCCAAGTCGGTCGCCTCCGAGTCGGTTGCCGCCGGGGCCGTTGCCGCCGGGGCCGTTGCTTCTGGGGCCGCTGCTTCCGTTAACTCTTGAGTTCCTTCCAACCCCGCCAGCACCGCATCGATTCGGTCGATCAGGGCTTCTTGATGTTCGCTCGTCATCAACAGTGGAGGCTGGAACAGCACCGAATGGTCGCTGCAAACATGGGCGTGCATTTGTTCGGCCGCGGATTGTTCGATCCATGCCTGGGACTCGACGTCCAATTCTAGGATCACCGTATGCCCACAAGCGTGCAGGTCTCTGACGCATCCGCGGGTGGCAATTCGTTCAGCAAGCGCGATTGCAAACGCGTCTGATTCTGTGGCGAGGGCATCCGTTTCGATCAGCGTCGACAATGCGGCGGAAACGAGGTGGCCGACCAAGTCACTGGACTGAGCGGATTCGTCGAGATGAGAGGCAAGTGATTCCGATAGAACCAACAAGCCGCCGGGAAGCTCGCCGACCAATCCGGCCGAAAGGATCACCGCGTCGGCGGAGATGCCGGCGACCATTTCGTGAGCAAAGAGATAACCGTTCCCGGCTGCGGGAGTGTCACCGTGATCGATGATCAACAGAGTGCCTGTTTCATCGCATCTTTGACGGCAGCGAGCCCACCAATCAGCGGTCAATGGTTGGCCGACTCCGCTGAAGTCCACCGGAGAAACCAGCGCAACTGCGGTTGAAGAGTCGATTCGGTCAACGAAGCGATCCGCCGACGCGTGCACAAAGCCCGGCAAGAGAGGCCATTCGTTGCCTCGCAGCGTTGGTTTCCCGCTCGCCATTCTGGCAAGGACGCTGCGTCCGTGATCGCTGCCAACCAAGCAAAGACACTTTGACGACGAAGCGTTGTCGCCGGCCGCATCATCCGAATCATGGAGCGACTGATGATGTCGACGGGCTGCGATCAAAGCATGTTCGAGTGCTTGGTCTCGCGAAGAAGTCGGAATGCAATCCGCGAGCGTCGAAGTGTCCGCATTGGTCAGCGTGCGAAGTTGCTCCGTGATCTTCGATCGCAGGCCGGCATCACCGCACCACTCAGGTTGATCCGCGAATTGACGCAGTGCATCTCGGAACGAGTTCTCGCCGGTGGGAGAGAGCCGTCCCGCAATCGCATCGATCCAGTTGTCGCCGCGAGGTGCATTGCCGTTGCCGGACGCGTTCACTGGTGGATCTCCGTACCCACACCGTCGGTGGTGAAGATTTCGAGCAGCAATGAGTGACGCAATCGTCCATCAATGATGTGAACTTTCTGAACGCCACGACCGAGTGTTTCCAAACAGGCTTCGACCTTCGGGATCATGCCGGATTTGATCACACCATCGGCAATCAATTGGCGAGCTTCCTCGGCTGACAACGCGGGAATGATCGTCGCGGGATCTTCGGGATCTCGGCGAACGCCGTTGACGTCCGACAGGAACACCAGTTTATCCGCTCCTAATGATTGAGCGACCGCCATTGCGGCGGTGTCCGCATTGACGTTGTAAAGTTGTCCTTTGTCGTCGGTGCACAAAGAAGGAATCACGGCGACTTGATCGGTGTATGCCAAGCTTTCAATCACGTCGCGATCAACCTCCGTCACTTCACCAACGAAGCCAAGGTCATCGCCTTCGGGATCGATCAGTTTCTTGCCCTTCAGAACGCAAGTGGTGCGGGGCGACAAGTTGACTGCGCGACCACCAAACCGTTCCATCATTTCGGTCAACTCGACATTCAGTTCTCCCGCGAGAACCTGTTCGACGACCTCCAACGATTTCTCGTCGGTAACGCGTCGCCCTCGAATGAATTGGGCTTCGATACCGGCTTTGGCCATCGCTTCCGTGATCGCTTTGCCACCGCCGTGAACCACGACCGGCCTCAGTCCAACTGTTTCCATGAAGATCACATCCAACAGCAAGTGCTGCAGGGCTTCTCGGTCCTCAAGCAGGCTGCCGCCGAGTTTGATGACGGTCGTTTTGCCTCGAAAACGGCGGATCCAACCCATCGCTTCGATGAGAGTGTCGGCTTTCGCAATCGCTTGGTCCATGAGCGGCGGGTGTCCCTGTTGGACGTAGAAAAAGGTTGGCGGAAGAGATCAATGACGGAAAAGATCGACGAAAAAAAGATGCCGGCGAGCGATTGCTGGCCGGCGTGGGCGAATTTCGTCGAGAATTGCTGGTCGGAAACCCGTCAAGTCTACGAATGGCCAACGAGCGGGTCAATCATGGCCGGCCGGTCGCCCACGTTGCTGCATTTCGGACTGCTGGCGACCGATCCGCATCCCCAGCAATCCGGCCAGGACCGCCAGCGGCAGGAAACCTGCGGCGATCGCAGTCAAACTCAAACCGTTGAATCGTAGTACCCCGAATAGTTGGGCTGACAGCACGTCGCCGCCTCGAACTACGGCCGTGTCCAGAAAACCCTTGGCTTGGTACAGCGTGCGGCGATCCACGACGGTGTACAGAATTTGAATCGCGGGCGCGAACACGGCGTAGCTGGACGCACGATGGACAACCACCAAAGCGACAATCCAGTGGAGGCTGGGCCAAAATGCCAACCCAGCGAAACCGACCACATAGATCAGCGGGAAAACTCCCAAGACGATTGCCATCCCGAGCCGACGAAGTAACGCGGCGGTGCCGAGCAGTTGCACCGCCAACGTGAGGCTCAGTACCCAAAGGTTGATTTTGGATATCAACGCGAAACGATCGGCCTCGTTCAAATTTGCTTCGCGAATGAAGTCTGCCTGTTCGCAATAGACCGTCGTGGCGCAGGCTTGAAGCGCCAACATGAACAGACAGAGCCCGAGCAAATAGGGCGACTTCCAAACGGTCCGAATCCCAATCCACATCGAGTGCTTTTCTTTTGATGTGGCAGTCTGTTCCGTCGAGGCCAGTGCGGCGGTTTCGTCACTCGGTTTTTCAGCGGCCTCGTTTGCCCCATTTTGTGATGACAACGTTTTCGCGAAAACTCGGCCGCATTGTTGGCACAGTTCCAATGCAATGATGCCTGCGATCAGCACATACGAGATGTCGACTTGTTGCGAGAGCCAAGATGCGAACGCAGAACCGGCGATCCCGCCGATGGTTCCGCCCGCTGAGATGAACCCGAACAACCGCTTGGCTTGGTCGCTGCGATAGGCATCCGTAAAAACGCTCCACATCAATGACACGACGAACAGGTTGAAGACGCTCAACCAGACAAAGTAGACACGGCCGACCCAAGCGGCGATGTCTGGGTCGCTGACTTGCATCGCGAAAAAGAAGACCAGCAGGTTCAGTTCGAAGAATCGATAGACACGGCTGACCAATCGCATGCCCCGTCCGCGGTTCGCGACGGACGCATAAATCGGAGAGGCAACCAACATGGTGAGGAAGCTAGCCAGGAACAGCCAGGGAATCTCATCGCTTCCGCGGGTGAAGGCTTCCGTTTCGCGAAGTGGCCGAAGCTGGTAGTAGCCACCCAGCAAACAAAAGAACCATGCCGTCGACCAAGCCAAAAGCCGGATCTCTCCTGGTCGAAAAAAATTGTCGCGCCATTGGCGTAGGCGATTCACTCAGCGATCGCCGGTTGCGGTTCCAATCCTTCGTCCGATTCGGCTTCGTCGGCAACGACAACGACTGCTTCTTCCGAGGATACCGATGGCCCGCGAACTTTTACAAAGCCCGAAATGCCGACGATAATCGCTGCGAGCAGAACGATTACCTTCAACCACTTTGCACGATTTTCGCGGATGCCGTTAAGAGCGGCGCTGCGGCCAACCAAAGCCGACGCGAGAAAGAAGATTGCGAAGGCGAGCAGCATTTTGACACCCAGCAAACCGTGGTACAGCCCATCGCCTTTGTGATTGGGGATCGCACGCATGTAGTTGTAAAATCCGCTGAGCAGAAACAGCAGGATGCCACCGTGAATAAAGCGTTTCCAGCGACCAGTCACCGCTTGGGCCAGTGTTTGATGGGCCTCTTCGGAAATCAATTTGGCGGAGGGCAGTAGCACCAACAGCATGAACGCTGACCCACCGACCAAAGTGATCGCCGTACCGACGTGGATGATTCGTGATAGGACATCCAAAGCAAACATGATCGAGCCGATCGGGTGCGAGGTTGCGAAGAGAAATTGTATTGCAAACAATTTCATGGGCCGTCGCCAGCTGGGCAACCCCACTGCCGAATGCGGTTGTGCAGTTTTCATTGCTGTGTTCGTGATATCTTTCGACACTCATTCTCGCGTACGCCTGAACGGCGTCGCTCGACCTGTCCCCGAACTTCGCTTCGGAAGAGGTACGCCATTTGGAAATCTGCCGAATGACGAATCAGGTCACTGCACAACCTCGAAACACGCCGGTGCTTCACACCACCTCAATCGATAGACTGGTTATGCTGTCGCTGCCGCGTGAAATCTCTGTTTCGCGTGGCGCACCTTCCTGATGCTTCCTTCCCCACCTCACCGCATCAAACGAATGCTCACTGCAATCACGACCGGTCGTCGCCCGAAACAATATCTGCCCCTCTCTGGGCGATCTTTGGAGCCGTCGAAAAACGAACCTTTGCCAAAGGTTCAGTCTCGGTTTCGGACAAAGCCGGCAACGGTTAATCGAATTGTTTGCTTCGCCACCATTTTGGCTTTGATGGTTACCGGCTGCACTTCGTCAAATACGACTTCGCAATCCAAGGACGATGGCAATGCCAAACCTCGAGTGGCGTTGATCATGAAGTCGTTGGCCAATGAGTTCTTTTCGACAATGGCCAAGGGAGCCGAGGCTCATCAAGCTGAATACTCCGAGCAGTACGAGTTGGTCGTCAACGGGATCAAAGACGAGCGTGATGTCAGTCGCCAAGTCGCTTTGGTGGAAGAAATGGTTGCCAGCGGTGTGGATGCGATTGTCATCGCCCCGGCGGATTCCAAGGTGCTGGTGCCCGCTCTTCGGCGAGCCATCGAAGCGGGAGTGATCGTGGTCAACATCGACAACCGTTTGGATGCGGATGTTCTACAGCAAGAAAATGTCGCGGTTCCCTTTGTGGGCCCGGACAACATGGCGGGCGCGAAAGCCGTTGGTGATTACCTGGCAGCCAATCGCAAGGGCGAAAAGGTCGCGATTTTGGAAGGCATACGCACCTCGTTCAACGCTCAACAGCGATTGAAAGGTTTCGAAGCCGCAATGAAAGAGGCCAACATGGAAATCGTGAGCAGCCAATCGGCGGATTGGGAAATGTCGCGAGCCAACACGGTTGCGTCGTCCATGTTGAGCGAGCATCCGGAGATCACAGCAATCTTGGCGGCCAATGATTCAATGGCTCTCGGTGCCATCGCAGCGGTCAAAAGTGCGGGGCGGGCGGGCGAAGTACAAATCGTCGGATTCGATAACATCACCGCGATCCGGCAAGCTATCGAAGAAGGCAAGGTGCTGGCCACGGCGGATCAGCACGGTGATAAGTTGGCTGTCTTCGGCATCGAAGCGGCACTGGAACAGCTCGGTGAATCTTCAGACGAGGAAGCTTCCATCGAAGACGTTGAAACGCCCGTGGATCTGATCACGTCCGAGAATCTGAGCAACGAATGAAGGTCGCTCTTTCGGTTCGAGGCCTGACGAAGTCTTACGGCAACGTCACGGTGCTGAACGACGTCTCCATCGATTTTCATGCCGGGCATCTACACGCTTTGCTTGGTGCCAATGGTGCTGGGAAAAGCACGCTGTGCAAAATCATCAGTGGATTGATCCCAGCGACCGGTGGGCAGATGTCTCTGGACGCCAGTGACTATCAGCCCGGCAGCAAACAGGATGCGGAGGCGAGTGGAGTTCAGATCGTTCAACAAGAATTGAATTTGATTGAAACGTTGTCGGTCGCGGAAAACCTTCGCCTGGCGTCTCTTCCCAACCGGTTCGGCGTTTTACGAATGAGCGAGCTGCATCGTTCCGCACGTCAAATATTGGATCGGTTTGGTCTGCCCGATGTCGATACACGCACGATTGTCGGCAGCTTGGGGGTCGGCAAACAACAGATGATCGAAATCGCGGCGGCGCTAGCCCGTGACGCTCGCGTTTTGATTTTGGATGAACCAACGGCCGCTCTTTCCGGAAGTGAATCCGAAGAGCTGTTTGCACATCTCACCCAGATGCGCAAGCAAGGTGTCGCGATCATTTACATCTCGCACCGACTCGAAGAAGTTCAGCAACTGTCCGACGAAGTCAGCGTGCTGCGTGATGGGCGACTGGTTACAACCGAACCCATCGCAAAGATCAATCGCGAAAAGATGGTTGCTTGGATGAGTTCCGAGGAAGAAGCCCGAGGCGGTTCAAATCACACAGCGGCCACCTTTGAAAGTCATCGTCGAGGCGAGGTGGGATTGTCGGTGCAGGGTATCTCGTGCGGGATGGTCGACAACGTTTCGTTTGATGTTCATCGAGGAGAACGATTGGGAATCGCAGGATTGGTGGGGTCCGGAAGAACGGAATTGTTGCGAGCGATCTTTGGTGCCGACGTGGCCGATTCTGGACATGTGCGGTTGGCGGATGGCGAGGCGGTTCGCTTCACCCACCCCAGTCAGGCCGTTGAAGCTGGTTTCGCAATGGTGACCGAAGATCGCAAGCAAAATGGGTTGTTGTTGACTCAGCCGATTCGAACCAACACATCGTTGGCCGCACTCGCCAGCAAATTTTCAGCCAAAGGATGGATACGACAAACGGCGGAGGTTGAATCGGCCAGTGCGATCCACGCCTCGCTCGAAACTCGGTGCCAATCCTTGGAGCAACCTGTCGGCACGCTCAGCGGTGGCAATCAACAAAAGGTCGCGGTGGCCAAGTGGTTGACGCGTGGTGCCGAGGTCTACCTGTTCGATGAACCGTCTCGCGGGATTGATGTGGCCGCTCGCGCAAGACTTTATGAACTGTTTGAGGAATTGGCCAAACAAGGCAAGACGATCGTGATTGTGAGCAGTGATTTGGAAGAGTTGTTTGAAACGTGCGATGCAATCGCAGTCATGTCCGCCGGCAGAATGGTGACAAAGTTCGAACGAGACGACTTCAGCGAAGATTCGATTTTGGAAGCTTCCTTCGCGGGGCAAGAATCGAAGCGGACCACCGCGGAGTCGGATGACAGATGGCAGAACGAAGAGGCGACACCATGAATCGGTTGCAAGGGTTTTTGAAACCGCTCGCCCCGCATTTCGGGTTGGTGGCGGTCTTGTTGGTGCTGGTGGCAATATTCTCAATGCTCAGCAACAACTTCTTCCAAATATCCACGGTGATCTCGATCGCCAATCAGGTCCCCGATCTAACGTTCTTGGTCGTCGGGATGACATTGGTGTTGATCATCGGTGGAATCGATTTGTCGGTCGGATCTTTGCTGGCGGTATCGTCAGCGGTGTTAGGTGTTTTGATGGCCAACTACGATTGGTCAATATGGATGGCGCTTCCGGTTGCGCTTCTGGTGGCATCGATCGGCGGTGGATTGAATGGAGCCATTTCAATTGGGTTTGGAATTCCATCCTTCATTGTCACGTTGGGCATGCTCGAGATCGCTCGCGGGGCAACCAAAGTGGTCACGGATTCACAGGCGATCTACATCGGCAGCCGAATTGAATGGTTTGGTCAGCCTCTGCCCGGCGTGTTCGTTTCACCCGCCTTCATGTTCGCGATTGCAACAGTGGTTCTGGGGCAGTTGTTTTTGACTCGGACGGTTTGGGGACGCTACTGCATCGCGATTGGCACCAATGCGGAAGCAGTTCGAATGTCTGGGATCCGGTCGGCTCCATTGTGCATCGCGATTTTCGCGATCAGCGGGATGATGTGCGGTCTAGCAGGCCTCGCACAAACGTCGCGATTGTCGACCGCCGATCCCAATGCTGCCATCGGAATCGAGTTGGCTGCGATTGCCGCTTGCGTCATTGGCGGGACCAGTTTGATGGGAGGCCGGGGGAATGTGGTCCGGTCGTTTATCGGTGTGCTGATCATCCAAGTCTTGCAGACCGGACTGGCTCAAGTCGGCGTGTCCGACGCGAGCAAACAGATCATCACTGGGGTGGTGATCGTTGTGGCGGTCTTGATTGACGCTCTAAGAACTCGTTGGAGTCGAAATTGATCGGGGCGATCGAGGCTCACCAAAATTCAATGCGGTGATTGTCAGTCGTCCGATCCATCTGCCATCTCGTTCTTCATGCAAGAGGCGACGATGCGGATCTTTTCATACGACACTTCTTCGCCGAGTGCTTCGAAGACTGGGCGAAGTCGTTCGTCTTCGACTGCCATCAATGCGGCACGGATAGCCTCGGCCTCTTCGTTGGAAACCCATTGCGATGGATCGGTGATTTTTTCCGCTTGGATGTAGTCGCTGAGGTACTTGTTCACCGTCGACTCGGCGCGGCCCATTTTCGAAGCGACCTCTTCCACCGAACATCCCTCGCGAAAAAGTTGGGATGCTTGGACTGTGGCGGCGTTGGGAGTTGCGTTCGCGCGAGGTTTGCTGATGGTCGCCGAAGTGGTGTTGGCAGTTTGGTCTCTGTCCAGAGGGTTTTCCTCGCAGTACTGATCAATCGAATCCAAAAACAGTTGTCCAAACTCTTCGCGTTTTCGATCACCGATTCCACGGATGTTGGTCAATTTTTCAATGGAAGTTGGACGAACGCGAGCCAATTCGCGAAGGACGGCATCGCCGAAAATGACGTAGGCTGGCACGCCTCGTTCCGATGCCATTTCGCTGCGCAGGGAACGGAGATGATCAAACAGTTTGCGATCGACACCTTCCCAAGATTCATTCGCGGCGGGACGCCGTGACGAGCTTTTCGCTGACACTTTTGTAAGCGTCACTTCACCTTCGCGTTTCAGAAGGGCTCGTCCGGATTCAGTCAGGCGAAGTGATTGAAACTCGCCGGTCCGGATCAAATGGTTTTGAGAAATGAGTTGTTCGATCCATGTGCGAACGGCGGTGGCACCTTCGCTGGAGAGCAGGTTGTAGGTGCTTAGTTGATCGTGTCCTGCCTGAATGACTTTTTGGTCACGCGATCCGGTGAGAACTTTGACTGTGTGGCCGGCGCCGTATCGCTCTTTCAAACGAACCACGCACGACAAAATTTTCTGTGCGAGGGTGATCGGATCGTCCACGACGTCGAGTTCGCCCAGGCAAACATCACACGCATTGCAGTTGTCCGAGTCGTATTCCTGCCCGAAGTATTCCACGAGCGATGCGTGTCGGCATTGCACACCGTTGCACAGTGCCGCCATCGATTCGACCGATGCCATGGCGGATTGGAAGTTGCTACGGTCGCCGTTCTCCAAAATGCGCTTCCATGACATCAGATCACCGCCACTGTGCAGGAGGATGCATTCGGCGGCGAGACCATCGCGTCCTGCTCGACCACTTTCCTGTTGATAGTGCTCGATTGACTTAGGCATCCCTGCGTGAATGACAAATCGAACATTGGATTTGTCGATGCCCATGCCGAAGGCGACCGTGGCGACGATCACGTCGACTTTCTCTTGAATGAACGCTTCCTGATTGGCCTGTCGAACGTCGTCAGGCAGCCCCGCGTGATAAGGAAGCGTTCGGACGCCCATGGATTCAAGTGCAGCGGCAGTTTGTTCGACTTCTTTGCGAGTGATGCAATACACCACACCTGACTCACCGGGATGTTGAGCGATGCATTGCTGGATCTGATTCAATTTGCCATCGGCGCGTAGCATTCGGTAGGTCAAGTTCGGTCGATCGAAGTCACCGACCAGAATGTTTGGTTGATTCAGTTGCAGTTGTTCGGCGATGTCATCGCGAACTTGTTCGGATGCGGTGGCGGTGAAAGCGTGCACGGACGCGGAGGGGAATTGTTCTTTGAGGATTCGTAGTCCGCGGTACTCGGGACGGAAATCATGTCCCCAGTTGCTAACGCAGTGGGCTTCGTCGATTGCGAAGAAAGAAATCGGCAGGCTGCGTAGGAAGTCGAGCGTCTTCGGCGTGAGCAACCGTTCTGGGGCGAGGTAGAGAATTTTGATCTCGCCTCGGCGAAGTCGTTCTGCCGTTTCGCGTTTCTGTTCCACCGACTGGGTGCTGTTGACCAACGCCGCCGAAACACCGTTGCTGGTCAACGCGTCGACTTGATCTTTCATCAAAGAGATCAATGGTGAGACGACCACGGACATTCCGTCGCGAACGAGCGCAGGAACTTGGTAGCACAATGACTTCCCGCCGCCGGTTGGCAAAACAACCAAACTGTCTCGGCCCTGAATCACATCCTGGACGGCATCTGCTTGCAACGGACGGAAAGAGTCATAGCCCCAAACCGATCGGAGGACCGAATGGGCACGATCCATTTCGTCACCGGACGAATTGGACGGTGCGAGGGTTGAGGTCGAATCAGAAGGCGACGACATCCGAGAACTCACTGCAATCGTTCGAAAAAGAAGATCGAACAGATTAGCAGTTTCAGGGAACAGTGTCGTTCACTCGATCGAGGGTATTCAGCCGCGGCCCATTTTTGCGCGGGCCCGATGAAGCAATGGGCCAATCGTGTTTTCGCTCAATCCGACCGCTTGGCTGATCTCTTGATAGGACTTGCCTTCCAAGTGATACATCCGCACGACGCTCGCTTCACGCGGGTCCAAACGTAACATCAGATGTTCGACTTCTTCGGCATTTTCGATCCGTTGAAGTTCACCGTTGACCTGCGTCGGTGTGGCGTGGCCGTTGGCCGCACCGTTGACAGTGTTTCCGTTGGCTAAGTTTCCGTTATCCAGCGAGGTTCCAACGGAAGATGCTGAAATGTGGGTTCCCGAAACCGCTGAATTGGCAGTCAGGCGGCGGACCACAACGCGTCGAGCCACGATCGTCAGGTACGTCGCGAGCGAGCATTGGCGACGAAAACGGCGAAGCACGGCGAAATCATGCCGGACGTAAACCAGGAACACTTCCGCCACCATGTCGTCGCGGGTGGATTCGTCCATGGACAAGCCACGGCCCATCGCGGTCCGATTGACGACATGGACGACCAGACCAACAAATCGATCGACAAAGTCTTGCCACGCCCGGGGTTCCCGGTCGAGGCAACGTTGCAGTAGCTGACGATCGACGTCGGAAAGGCTCACAGTGATGGTCCGGAAGATGAGATGAATTGAGCCTGTGGGCTCAGGACTGAAGGCTAAAGGTCCGTCACAAGCCGCATAACCATGTTAGATGGACGGGGGTTCGGTGGCAAGTTTTTCGCGGAAGATTGCGATTGTGCCGCACGGAGCGTTCGTCCAACGTTTTCGAGCCATTGGAGTCGAAATCTGGATGCCGAAGTTCCTGATCCCCGACGAATTCGGGGTCAGAACTTGGCTGGGTGGACCGGTGGTATTGATTGCGCGGACTTTGCGGGGATGAGAGGGTGCGAAATCGGAGCGATTGATGCCCCTTGGGGACCCTCAGGCAGCCGGGTTCAAAATGGGACGTAGGGTTCCACATCTCGACAACGATGTCTCGCAGAATACCGGCTATGAACGACCAAATGGTTCCCAGCGATTTCGCCAACCACAGTATGCCACCCGTGGTGCCTGTTCCCGCAGGCTCTCCTGCCAAGGATGCGGCCAACACCGATTTAGATCAATCCAATCGTCCGCAGCTACAGAACCCCAGTTCCGATGCTCCGCCGTCAGATGCCGGGTCAACTGATGCCGCGCATTCGGCCTCTCGATTGAGCGAATTGCTGATGGGATTGGGGGAAGCGGCCACGGGGCAGCTTCCAGGGGTGATTGAACCCGCTTCGATCACAAACGCTCAGACCGATTCCGCGGCCACTTCTGCGGAAGATACACGGCCGTTCGAAAATCATTTGGCCATGGCTCGATTGGGCATGGCGACATCGTTGTTTTATGCCTTGCGGACCAAACACGCTCCCACAGCTGCTCACAGCTTACGCGTTGCTCTGGCCTGTTCAGCATGGTGTGAACGGTTGGGATTGGCCGATGACGTGCGAGATCGCATCGAAGTCGCGGCATTACTTCACGACATTGGCAAGATCGGAATTCCAGATCGCATTCTTCGAAAGCCCGGTAAGCTCAGCATCGAAGAGCAGCTCACGATGGATTGCTGCTCGGAACTCGGTTGCGAGATTCTGCGTGGCTGCACCGCCGATCAATCGTTATTGGACATCGTGAAGTACTGCGGCGTTTGGTACGACTCACGCCGACAAGAAGACCATGTTCGTGGCGATGCATTGCCGATGGGCGCACGGATGATGTCGATCGCAGGTGCCTTTGATGCGATGACGACGGATCAAGTCTATCGTTCAGCACTCAGCCGAGAGCGTGCTTTGCAAGAACTGTTCCGCGGAAGCGGGACTCAATTCGACCCTGAGCTGACTCGAGATTTTGCAACCATGTTGGAGCGACGGCCTGAGCTGTTGCACAGCAGCGTCGTGAATCGTTGGTTACAACAACTGGATGCGAATTCACCCAACTTCCTTGGCATGATGCGAACGGGAGAACAGGTCGGCACGACGAACGTGGCTGCCGTGAAGCCGGCAGTGAATTGGCAGGGGGAAACTCCGGCCGTGCTACCATTCTATCAAGCGTTGGGCGATCAACTTCGCGATGGCGTTGCGTTTACTGATTGTGAAGGACAAGTCACGTTTTGGAATGAGACTTTGGCTCGGATGACCAGCGTGGCTTCGGAAGCAATGGTTGGGCGTCATTGGGATGCCGACACACTCGGAATGGTCGACGAATCCGGCAACGAATCTGCAGTGTGCCCGGTTGCCGATAGCCTGCGATTGCAGACCACGGTGACTCGCACGATGAAGATCGTTCATGGCAGTGCATCGCGAGACGTGTTGTTGCAGGTCAGTCCCGTGAGCGATCCCTATGGCGGCGGCGCATTGGTGCTGGTTCGCGATATGTCGGACCGGAACAAACTTCAAAGCCAAATTCAAACGTTGCACAAAAAGGCGACGAGTGATCCGCTGACGGGCATTGCCAACCGGGCTGAATTCGATAGCCGGTTGGTTCGCGCCACTGCGGATTCGAAAAAGAATAATTCGACATTTAGCCTGATCATCTGCGACATCGATCACTTCAAGCAAGTCAACGATGTTCACGGTCACCCGGCTGGCGATGAGGCGTTGGTCCAATTCGCTCGCGTTTTGGAAAGCCACGCACGAGATGAAGATTTGGTGGCTCGTTACGGCGGAGAAGAGTTCGTCTTCTTGGCCATCAACAGCGACAATGCCACCGCGGCTCGACGTGCCGAGCAGATCCGAAAGGCGATCGAAGTCACTCCACTGGATGGGCTCAACGGTGAATCGGTCACCGTCAGCTTTGGTGTCACGGAATATCAAACCGGCGACGCGGCAGAGACCATTCTGGCGCGATCGGACCGTGCTCTTTTGCAGGCGAAAGAGAACGGACGCAACCGAGTCGTGCAACTCGGATCGGGGATTCACCAAGACGAAGAAGTCGACTCGCGGCCAGGTTGGTTCCGTTGGTTGACGTCAAAGAGCGAAGACGAGAACAGCGAGTTCCATTTGGTCACGCCAGTGCCGACCGATTTGGCGGTCGAGAAGCTTCGCGGATTCATCTCGGATCACCGAGCGGAAATCATTCAGGTCACCGGCAACGTGGTATCGCTCCGCATTGTCGCTCAGGGCGGTGGAAAAGGCCGACGAGCGAGTGATCATCAAATGATGCTGCACGTGTTGATTCACCTGAATGAAGGTCAAGGCAAGCGGAATCGGAACGACAACAGCGTCACGCAAACCTCGTTGCGAGTCACTATCCAACCCGTTCGAAACCGCGACCGACGCAGTCGTGACCTGACACCTTGCGTTCGCGAAGTGTTGGGGAGCCTCAAAAGCTACTTGATGGCTGAGATGGTTCAGAACAGCGACGACTGAATGTCGCCGCCGCCTTGAAGAATGTGAACCAGCAAAGTCTTTGTTTGTTCGCCGATTCCTGGCGAGTTGCTTTCACGCGGTCCGGCCACGTTGAGGTTCTCTGGACGATGCTCTTCCAACCAAGTCCGGATGCGTTTTGCAGCGGTCTTGGGGGAATCCAAATTCACCGCCAAAAATGGACGAGATTCACGGCGGCAGATTCTTTTTGTCAGGGCCGTGCCGCCTGAGATGCGTTCGCGGTAAAGGATCAGCGTCGCGTCAGTGTCGATCACGTTTTGCTCCGTCCGATCCGGATAATGTCGCGACGCGTGTTCCTGCAAAAGATATCGATCGGGGATGCGGCCATCTTCCGCGATTCGTCCGGCTGGGCACCATCCGCCATGTGGCAGGTGCAGCTCAATGGCGGCATCCAAAGCACCACGATCCACGCCGGTTTGTCCGCCCGAAATGATCCATTTCGGGATGAAGGCGTCCGTCGATTGAGAATCAGAATTCGGCATGCGGCGATGATAGCACGCAGGTTGGATCTGGGAATTGCGTAGCTTTCGCCGAACCAGCATGCAGACATTGTTCGGCTTTTTGATGGCCGTCAGGGTGGATCGTAGCCGCCGGGATTCCACGGATGGCAACGGCCAATGCGTTTGATAGCTCGCCATGACCCGCGAACCGTACCGTGTTTCTGAATCGATTCGATTGCGTAGGCACTGCATGTCGGTGTGAAGCGGCAGCTTGGCCCCATCATCGGACTGATCACGACTTGGTACCATCGAATACACAGCACCATTGCCGAGATTGCCAGTCGTGACAAGAAACCACGAGAAGCTGGCGGAGGTGACTCTGATGCAGCGTCACGCGGCGCAGCATTCTCCGATGAGACGCTTTCTCGCTCGACGTTTTTCTGTTCTTCCCGCAACCGATCTACCATGACAACGAATGATACGGAATCAAAACCCACCGCCAAACCGTCGGCCTCGAACGCATCGGATCGAATTCGACGCGAAGCGGTCGTCACCGTGGAACCCGATCAGCAATTGATCGATCCGTCAGCATTCATCGCACCCAATGCGACAGTTTTGGGGGAAGTGTACATCGCCGCCGATGTCAGCATTTGGTTCGGAGCGGTCATGCGAGGCGATACCGAAAAAATCGTGATTGGCCGGGAAAGCAATGTCCAAGACCAGTGCGTGTTGCATTGCGATCCCGGAATGCCCTGTTTGATTGGTGAACGTGTGACGGTGGGGCATTCAGCAATCGTGCATGGAGCAACCGTCGAGGATGATGCATTGATCGGGATTGGAGCGATCGTTCTTAACGGAGCGACCATCGGAAAAGGAGCCATCGTCGCTGCTGGAGCACTTGTGACCGAAGGAACCGTGATACCGCCCGGCATGTTGGCGGTGGGAGCACCGGCAAAGCCCATCAAGGAAGTCAGCGATTCCCTGCGTGAGCGTTCGCGAGAAGGTGCCCAGCACTACGTCAAATTGGGCGGCCGCTACCGTGACGAATTTGCCGGTACAAACGTCACTTCCGGCAAGGTCGATTGAGCAGCACAGTTTGGCGGCATGCTTTTTTGAACACGCACAATTTGTTGGAGCCGTGCATGGGGGGCGTCCTAGTGTTGGGGGAATATTCTTTGAATCTCCTTTTAGAGCCCGTGTTCCAACATGTCAGCTGCTCCTATTCCGTGGAAACACATTCGCAACGTTTTGGTCCTTTTCGCACCGGTTTGGTGCGGTGCGGCTGTTCTGTTTGGAGTTCTCGGGCTGGCGACGGCGTTGTTTTCAAGCGACCGCTGGGCCGCCCGGCAACCGCTCGTCCTTCGTGATGAAGCAACGGGTGCCGTTGACCGTTTGGGACGATTTTCAAGTCAAACGGATTTAAAAGCCGCTCAAGAGACGCTGCTCGAAATGGCTCGCAATCCAGAAGTGGTTGCGGCCGCTCTGCGTGACATCGGGCCCGTCGGTGGCGGACAAGATGATTCGTATCCATCGACCACTTTGGTTGACACGGTTGCAAATCGACGGGTCAATGTTGTCGCCCCACAAGGCAGCGAGTTTGGCAACAGCGAATTGGTCTATTTGAAGGTTGAAGCTGAAACGGCTGAGCGTGCCTCCGATTTTTGTCGCGCACTTTTGGACAACCTAAGCAGCCATCTTCGGACCGTTCGTCGTATTCGTGCCGACAGCGTGATTGTCGAGCTGACCAACGCTCGCGATTTGACACGTCAGAAATTGGATGCGGTTCTCACGAAGATGAATGAAGTCGAAGTTCGGTTTGGATCGGACTTGAGTGAACTGCGAAACCTCAACGATGCAATATCGGGTGATGGTGCCAATCGCCGAACGATGGAAGAGAACGCCAAAGAACTGCAATTGGCGGAGTTGGAGCTCGAGCGGTTGAATGCGTTGCAGCAGCTGTTGATCGCGGGATCACAGGATCCTCGTCAGTTGTTGGTCAGCGGCGATGAATTGCTCTCCAGCCAGCCATCGCTTCAACGATTGAAGGACGGTTTGATCGATGCACAAATCGAATCGAGTCGATTGGCAAGTGTTTACACCGAGCTGCATCCGCGACGTCGTTCCGCAATCACGACTGAGCGAGAGATCACCTCACGCATGTTGGAAGAAGCTCGGGCCGCGGTTCGTGCGATGAAACCAACACTGGCATTGGCTCAGGACCGAGTGCAACGTCTGAGAAACAAACAAGATCAGCTGAATGAAAAACTAAGCCGTTTGGCCGGTGTGCGAACAAGCTATTCAAAGCTCGACAGCGATGCCGAAGCCCTGACGCAACAATTGGCGGAAGCCGAAGCCGCGCTCGGCGAAGCTCAAGCGAGTCGATCGGCAGCACTTTCGACGAATCTGTTGGCCGAGCTGGGACCACCCCAAGTCGGCGATTCACCGGAAGGAATGTCCGGTGTCTCGGTGACCTTTGGTTCGCTCTTCGCCGGTTTGGTTTTCGGACTGGGAACCGTGTTTTTGATTGCTCCCGGACCACAAGGGCCGAGTGCTGGACGCCGTTGGAGCGATCGCTTGACCGGGCGACGGATGACCGACCACATGCCGCCAGAAATGGCCGCTCAAGTCACTTCGGTACCGCCTGACGGACAGGATCGCCGTCGCGGATCCTCCCGCGACTGATTCGGTGCATCGATTGACACAAACGAAAACACCTCGTCGAGCGAACTCGGCGAGGTGTTTCTTTTTTAGACTCGACGTTTGCCAGCGTTAGCTGCTGACGAAGTCATCGCGTGTGACGTAATCATGCACCGGTTGCGGGTGCGTCGACGCAACCTTCGCATTGGCAGACTTCGCAACTGCAGTTGTCGCAGTCGACGGATTCATCCAAGCAGCAGTTGCAATCTGCGTCACATTGACCGCATACACAAGCAGCAGCGACTGCTGATGTGAGGACGTCGCTCGATGCCGCTTTCTCGTTGGCAGCATTTTCGCAGGTCTTGCCCGCACAGCAACTCATCTTTGCAACCGCGAAATCGCTGGCTGCTGTGTCGCAGGCGTCGCACTCGCACGCTTCGCACGAGCAGTTGTCGCAATTGACATCGCCGTTGACGCAGCAATCGCAACCGACATCGCATTGATTGCAAGGACAAGCTTCGCCGTTTTGAGCGGACGCATTGTCACTTGAAATAGCGCTTCGAGTGGCAAACAAAATTGCGACACCAATTAACACGGTGGCGGCAAACATCATGGAAGTACGTAACATCATTGGGCTCCTAATGAACCTGAAACTAAATTGAAACCTGAAACAAAACTGTCGTCTAAATCAGTCTTGTTGAATCAATTCAGCCAGCGGCACAGAAGCACGCAGCGGTCACGAGACGTCAAAGCCGTTTGCCATGACGTGTCCAATTGCCGATCCAGCAGACGAGATGGCAATGGATATTGAAGATCTTCGAGCAAGCCAATTGGCATGCCGAAGGTGACAGGTTGGTCGTCGACCGTGAGCACGCGTGAGCTCACCCAGGAGTCGGTCAGAGTTGATCGGACTTCGCAGTCACACTGAGAAGTCCATTCGCAGTGACAACTGGTTTTTGAACTCGATGTCTGAGTTTCCGGACCGGCGGTCGTGGTGGATTTGCAACAGGAAGCGGCAGGTGTTTCAACCGACGCACAGCATCCCGATGCGACCGTCGCATTGTCCGAAACCGATGCGGCGCAGCAGCAGGGAGGCTGCAGCATTGGCCAAACGCACAACGCAAGCACTGCCAGCAAAGCTGGCACTCGAAGCACGGTTTGGTTGAATGCAGTTGGTCTCATGAGCTCTGTTATACGCAGCAAACCAAGGTCGGGTCGAGGGAAATCCTCGAACACCGGCTCGGAAATGTTTTCGCAGCCGTGAGCTCAGGCTTTGCCCACGACTCTCACCTGCAAAATGGCGAAAACTTGAGCGAATCCGCCATTTCGCAATCGCGGTTCGTCAAGGCGACGGCTGCGGAAGCGAAGCGTTTCGGGACTCACCGTTGCTGTCGACAACCACGATCCGGCGTATTTCGGTGCCCGGTTTGAGCTGTTGTATGTCATCGAAAGTGAGCTCGATCGATTCAGGATGATCGTCGGCTCCGGTATCGTGCGATCCATATTCCTGAAAGGTTTCGATTCGATCTTTTGAATGAAAACCGATCCACGGGATGCCCGCAGAACTGCTGATGCGAACGAGTTTTGCTGCTTCGTCGACTTCGACATTCGGTCGTGACCTCGGCGATTTGGCTGAGACACCAGTTGAATCGTCCAGCTGAAACCAAGGGCTCCATCGAAGAAACGACGCACTGACGGGCGAGAAGTAAGCTTCTTGTTCGGATGAGAACTTGCGGGGTTGTTTGTTTTGTTTGCTGGGGGGATCGGCGAACGTGAACACGCGGTGGAAGTGGTCAAACCCTCGCGTCATGATGCCCATGTTGTCGGTGCAGTGAGGCAACCCCATCGCGTGACCGGTTTCGTGCAGGGTTGCTCCGATGGTGGTCGATGCCAGCGCCCAAATCGTTCCTCGGAACGCACTGTCATCGTGAACGTGCGTTGGATCAACCTCGGTCCCGTCTTGAAACACATCCATCGCGGATTGAATGTCACGCGGCCAGCAAAACATCGATGCACTACCGAACAGTCCCAGGTTCGCTCCACCAAGTGCGGTGTGACCAAGCATCTTGCCAGTGCGAGGATCCTTGCGTGTGTAAGCTGCCAGGACAACGTTCTTTGCCATCGGATCAGGATGCTCATCGTTGATCCATCGTCGGACTTGTTGCCACCAACGATTGTTCTCGGCTTGAGCGTAGTAGTCTTGTTTGTCCTGGTCGCCTTTCCAGGTGTGGACGACGACCTCGCCTTTGTCATCTCGTTCCAACGCGAAGGTTCGCGGGCCGTAACCGAGGTCCTTCATTCGTTCAGCGGTGAAGGTTTGCATCAGCAACGCCGCGGTCCGAAGACGATTTGCATAGTCTTGCGTGACCGTATCGTCAGGCACCGCGAAATCCGTTTCGCCCGATTGATCGGTCATCCAAATCAGTCGTACATAATGCGGATTGGTTTGCGGTTTAAAATCCAGGATCAGTTCGCTTGTCGAAGCCGAGCCATGTTCCAAACGAATCGCGTTTCGACCCTCGGAAAGCTCGACCAGAGCTTTGAATCGTTTTCCATCGGTCAACACTTTGACGGGACTCGATCCAGCCGGCGTGTTTGTGTTGACGATTGTCAACTCCGATGCATCATCAGCGGCCACGGTCCCGCGTAGCAGCACGACGCTATATCGCACTTCGGAATCCGATTCGTGGTTCTCAACTCGGATCGACGATTCCAAGTTGCTAGCAATTGCCAAAGTTGAATCGCCGAACGCGATGCTCAGGGTAGATAGCAAGGTTGGCAAAAGCGCCGTGACCAAAGTCGAGCGGATGCGGGAGAGTCTCATTGAAGGCGAACCATTTAAGAAGTTGTCGGTGAACTCGGCGAATCATTCTTCGCAAATCAATTGGCAGTGATCTTCGAGTTCCGCCAAACTCGCGCGGCCAATCTCGCTTGCGTTCCGGCAGTCATTGCAGCGTCCGAAACAAAGAACGAGGTTCGGAGTTTACTTTGCATGCCCGCGTCTGTTGATCGGGCTTGGCTTCGACGCGCCGCTTTCTAATGGGCGGTCGTTTCCTTGCTTTCTGATTTGGCATAGAATCCCGTGCGTTCACGTCTTAGGAACGGTTGGGAGACAAGCGTCAGACGCCTTTCGCAGGAACGGCCCACTGGGTGGTTCGAACGAAAGTTACCTGACACTTTTTTCCCGTTTGAATACTCACTCCGATCGCTCACTCCACTCACCAAAGCGTTGCATTATGAAGGCATTGTTGCTGACCGAATACAAAAACATGCAGGTGACGGATGTGGATGAGCCCGAGGTGGGCCCAGATGACGTTTTGGTCCAAGTCGAAGCGTGTGGGATCTGCGGCAGTGACATTCATGGATACGATGGCAGCACCGGGCGTCGTATCCCGCCTTTGGTGATGGGGCACGAGGCTGCCGGGGTGGTGGTTCAGGTCGGCGAAAACGTCCGCGATTTGGAACTCGGAGCCCGCGTCACGTTTGATTCGATGGTGTCCTGCGGAAACTGTGAGTTTTGTCGCGAAGGGCACGGGAACCTTTGTGACAACCGAATGGTTCTCGGCGTTTCCTGTGGTGATTACCGACGTCATGGTGCGTTCGCGGAACGCATCTCGGTTCCGCGTCGGATAGTCTATCGATTACCCGACACTTTGCCCTTCGAACACGCAGCTTTGGTCGAAGCGGTCAGCGTCGCGGTCCATGCAGCGGAAGTCACTCCGATCAAGCTAGGTGATACCGCCGTTGTGGTTGGTGCTGGCATGATCGGATTGTTGGCTGTGCAAGCCGTGCGAGCAGCGGGTGCGACGCAGGTCATCGCGGTGGATCTAAACGACAAACGCCTGGAAACAGCCGGAACGTTGGGAGCCGACGTGTTGTTGCGAGCCGATCAAGTGGACGTGCCGGAAAAGGTTCGCGAACTGACCGGTGGCCGCGGGGCAGACGTGGCATTGGAAGTCGTCGGTGCGACGCCGACGGTCAAAACAGCGATTGAATCCGTTCGCAAGGGTGGAGCGGTCACGTTGGTCGGCAACGTCTCGCCGACGATCGAATTGCCTTTGCAGTCAGTCGTTACGCGAGAAATTCGATTGCAGGGCACATGTGGTTGCAACGGTGAATACCCACAGTGCATCGATTTGATGAATCGCGGCGTCATCAACGTTGAACCTTTGATCACGGCCAAAATTTCTTTGGCGGACGGTCCCAAATGGTTTGACCGCCTGCACGCCGGTGATGCGGAGCAAATGAAGGTGTTGGTTTGTCCTCGTTCGGAGTGAGATCCGAGACCGAATGACTTTTCGACGTTGACATTGAAGGCGGCGTGAAACTAATTTCCCCTCGTCGCCTTTCGCTGACTACTCCATTGACCGATTCAGGACAAAAGATGAGCGACCCGTTTGCAAGCCGAATGCGCTCGTATCCGACTCAGGAGCCTTCTTCGGCAAGTCCCGATTGGCGTCGCCGGCCTTTGTCGATCGTCACTCCGCTGCATTACACGCCGTCCTACGATTATCCTTTGGTGGTTTGGCTTCATCACCGCGGTCACAATGAATTGCAGGTGGAGCAAGTTCTGCCGCATGTCAGCGTTCGCAATTATGTTGGCGTTGGTGTTCGAGGTACCCAGGCCACCGATGTTCGCGGATGGGGATTTGATTGGTCCGAAGGGGCTTCTTCGATCGCCGCGGCTCGCGAAGCCGTGATCGAAGCGATCGAGCATGCTCAGGCCGAGTTGTCGATTCACTCTGATCGAATCTTGATCGCTGGATACGGCAGCGGCGCCACGATGGCCTGCCGAATTGCATTGATGGAGCCGGAGCGATTCGGTGGAGTTGCGATGATGGGTGGGCAATTCCCGTCCAGCCAAAGCGTTATGCGAGAGTATCATCGACTGCGTGAACGTCGACTTCCGATCCTTTGGCAACAAGCGATCAACGGCGTTGATGATTGCCCCGATCAACTGAAGCGTGGCATCTTGGCGGCGGAATCCATTCGGGCTCGTGTTGAAATTCGGCAGTACCGAGGCGATGATGTGATGAACGCGGTGGCGTTGCGTGACATTGACCAATGGTGTTTTGATACCATCGTGCAACCACGCACCAAGTCCACCGCGGAAAATTCGACGGTTCGTCCCACCGAGGGATTGTCACCGATCGATTTCTCCGCCAATTGATCGCCACTTGATGAACACCCCTGCCCAGTCAGACAGCTCCACCTCGACCGCGAAAATCCTTGTTGTCGATGATGACGCGGAAATCATCGAGTCCGTTTCCTACGCGTTGGAATCCAACGGCTACAAAGTGGTGGTCGCCCGAGATGGCAACCAAGCACTCGCCCTAGCCGAGTGCGAAAAACCACAGTTGATGATCTTGGACATGATGATGCCCAAGCGAAGTGGATTCTTGGTGCTCGAAAAGATGCGGCGAGAAAATGAATTGCCGGTTCCGGTCATCATGATCACGGGCAACGAGGGCAGTCGCCATCAAGCGTACGCGGAGTTGCTGGGCGTGAGCGAATACATCCGCAAGCCATTCGCAATTGAAAAACTGCTGGAAGCGGTCGATCGATTGCTGAAGTAGTTCTCAGGTCGCTTTAAGCGACCAGCTATTTCGATGTTTGCGACAGCTCACTGAAGCATTTGGCGATACATATTGATCGCGGCTGGTCCAACGAGCACCACAAAAATGCCGGGGAAGATGAACAGCACTAGCGGGAAGATCATCTTCACGGCCGTCTTCGCGGCTTTTTCTTCGGCGATTTGACGACGTTTGGTTCGCATCGAATCGCTTTGAACCCGAAGGGCTTGAGCCACACTGGATCCAAACTTGTCAGCCTGGATCAGGATCGATGCAAGTTGCTTCAAGTCGTCGACGCCGCTGCGGTAACCCAATCCTGAAAGCACTTCGCTTCGGGGGCTGCCGAGTTGCAACTGGTGGTTGGAGATCGAAAATTCTTCGCCGATCGCTTTGTGGCTCTTCTGCATTTCTTCGGCCACCTTGCGGAGTGCTTGGTCGAGACCCAAGCCGGCTTCCACGCAGACGACCATCAAGTCCAACGCATCGGGAAGACCCAAGAAAATCTTTTCGCGACGTTTGCTGGCCATGAAACCCAAGATCAACGAAGGGATCATGAAGCCGCCGATCATGCCGAGCAACAGTTTGATGATCATGCCCTGAGTCAGACCGTCCAAGACGGCGCCCGTGACACCACCGAGCATGAGCCCGACGCCGGTGCAAACCAGCTGAATGAGTTTGAAGATGACGGGAGCACTTTCGCGGCGAAAGCCAGCGTTGATCAGCTTTTCACGAAGCTTACCCATTTCTTCTTCGTTGCCTGAGACCGAACTGGCGATTGGCGTTGCCGCTTTCTCAAGTGCTTCGGTCAGAGCTTCGTTCTTTGTGCGTTGCTTTTCATCAGCGGCGATGTCGCGGATGCCACGTTTGGCATCTTTCATTCGTTCCAAGCGTGATTCCGCGGGAGCCTGGTCGTCGCCGCCCACTTTACTGAGGACAAACCAAGCGAACGATGTCACCGAAGCAAAAATCGCGATGGTGGTCAACGTCACCGGACTGAGGAAGCCGATGAGTTCAGGAGCGATTGAGTATGTGAACATTGGACTGAGTTGTGCGAAGAGCGATGAGCGAAAAGGAGTAGAACGCGAAGGGGCAGGAGGCGGATCTAGACTTTGATCGTGATGATCTTCTTGATCGCCAATGCTCCCAGCACTTGAGTGACCAAAGCCATACCCAATGCCATTCGTCCGAGTTCGTCCGTGAAGAGCATCAACACGTATTCAGCGTTGATTTTCAACATGACCAGGAACAAAACCGGCGGCAGGGCGAGCAGCACAGCACCACTCATTCGGCCTTCCCCGGTGAGGGCTTGGATCGTTCCAAGAATCTGCAATCGTTCACGGACGAGGTGTCCGATCTTGTCGAGGATTTCACTCAAGTCACCCCCGGTTTGACGCTGCAAAATCACAGCGGTGGCGAAAAATCGAAGGTCCATGTTGGGGACACGTTCCGCCATGTCTTCGATGGATTCGTCCAAGGGAATGCCGAACTTTTGTTCTTCAAAGCAACGACGGAATTCGGTTGCCAAAGGAGCTTCCATTTCGTCGCCGACCAAACCAAAGCCAGCGTTGAGCGAGTGACCAGCACGAAGCGAACGACCGAGCAATTCGAGTGCTTCGGGAATTTGTTCGCCGAAACGTTTTAGGCGACGTTTGCGTTTGAACATCACGTAGAAGACGGGAGCACCCACAAACGTGGCACCCACGATTGGCCCGAGCAGAATCGGAATGGGAGTGACGACGCACAGCACCATGCCCGCGGCAAAGCAGCCACCGCAAATCATCGCGAATTTTGTAACGGTGAGGTCGATGTCTGCCTGTTCAAGGATCTTGTGGACCGCAGGGATGCGGTCCGTGATTGTCTTCAGCAACCCCGTCGCATCATCCAGGTCATTCAGCAAGAACGACGGCGTGCTGCTATCAGACTCTGCGCCACGTTTTCCGTGGGCGAGCTGAGTCAAGCGATCTTCTGTCGCGGTCGTTTCTTCCGAGGGCATCAAAACAGATGCACCGAACGCGATGAGCGAGGCAACAAAGACCCCGGCGGCGACGATGATGATGATGGATGACATGGGAGCGTTGATTGAAGAGGGGGAGTCGAACTTTGGTTGATTAAAGGAGCATCCGAGGCGTTCCAGACACCGTGCCACAACTGATTGCTGGGCACGGCGTGCTGTTGTTCGCCGATTAGGCGTCCATCATGACTCGTTCACGGAAAGCACTGGCGGGCAATCGCACGCCGGCGGCTTCGAGTTTGTCCATGAAGCTTGGGCGAACACCGCTGCAGACAAATTGCCCGTGGGCTTTGCCTTCGGCGTTGATGCCTTTTTGGTTGAATCGATAGATGTCTTGCAGGATGATCGTGTCTTGTTCCATCCCGACAACTTCGGTGATGGCGGTAACGCGACGAGGTCCACCCTGCAGTCGGTTGGCTTGAATCAAAACATCCACCGCACCGCTGACTTGTTGGCGGATGGCTTTGACCGGCAATTCGAAACCGGACATCATCACCAACGTTTCCAAACGAGCGATGGCGTCACGAGGCGTGTTGGCGTGAATCGTTGTGAGCGACCCGTCGTGACCCGTGTTCATGGCCTGCAACATGTCCAGCGTTTCGCCGCCACGGCATTCGCCGATGATGATTCGCTCGGGACGCATCCGCAGGGCGTTCTTGACCAGGTCAGTCGCGGTGACCGCTCCGTTGCCTTCAATGTTGGGTGGTCGTGTTTCCAAACGGACAACATGGTCTTGTTGCAGCTGAAGTTCAGCCGCGTCTTCGATCGTCACGATTCGGTCTTCGTGGCCGATGAACGACGACAGTGTGTTCAGTAGCGTTGTCTTACCAGAACCGGTACCACCGGCGATGATCATGTTCAGGCGAGCTTTGATACAGCCTTCGAGCAACATCACCATTTCAGGCGTGAACGCTCGGTAATTCAACAGGTCTTCCAGACGCAGTGGATTGCTGCCGAAACGACGAATCGAAACCGCTGCACCATCGAGTGCCAGCGGAGGAATGATCGCGTTGACCCGCGAACCGTCGTCCAATCGAGCGTCAACCATTGGGCAAGTTTCGTCGACGCGGCGGCCGACTTTACTCACGATTCGGTCAATGATTTGCAGAAGGTGTTTGCCGTCGCGGAATTCCACGTCGGTCTTCTGCATTTGGCCGCCCTTCTCGACATAAATGTTCTTGGGGCCGTTGATCAGAATGTCGCTGACTTTCGGGTCTTTCAGGATCAATTCCAATGGACCGAGGCCAAAGGTTTCGTCCAAAACTTCGTCAACGATTCGCTCACGCTCTTGACGGTTCAGTAGTGTGTCTTCGGCATCGCATAGATGTTCAACCACCATGCGGATTTCACGTTTGAGCGTGTCGCCTTGGAGGTCACCGACACGCGATAGATCCAGCTTGTCGACCAACTTACCGTGGATACGGCGTTTGATTTGCTCGAATTGTTCTTGGCGATTCGCTTCGGGACGTTGGGGAGGCGCTGCTTGTCGCATGGTTCTATAAATCCTTGACGGTGTGCCGGGCACCCTCACAGAGTGCCTGAAATGACTCACCCAACCCTACGACCTAAACGGTGCGCATGTCGTCAAAACGCAACATGATCCTGCAAATTTGAACGCTCTGCAGAGGCTTTGCGGGTTATGACGAGGCTGCGCGTTGGAAAAGATGAACCGTTGCAATTTGAAGTGGCCCGCTTTGCTAGGATGGAGCTTTGAAGTCGCTTTCGCCGGTCAGTGCAACAGGAACGAAGAGAACATCATGAACCAACGTTGGAGAGTGCCACGAAATGGATTGGTTGTCGTTTCCGCCCTTGCGATCGCACTGATCGGATTGGGCCGAGCCGTCCCCGCCCAGGAAGATGCCGCAGTTGTCGAAACCACGTCGGAAGTTGACACTTCCGACGAGACCGCGAGTGAGGCAGCGCCCGTTTACAGCAATTTTCGCGAAGCGTATTCGGCGGCATTTCGATTTCGGGAAGCGGGCGATTTCCAGGCCGCAAAGGTAGCCTTGCAGTCCGCCATCGAACTGGCCACACGAGATCGCGAGATAGCGGATGCCCATCGCACCTTGATCTCAGTGCATTCGGAGCTTGGTGATCAAGACAAGATGTTCGAGTCGCTTGAGTATGTGGTTGAGAACGCTCCCTACCCCGCGTTTGCTTCTTTGTCGATTGGATCGGTCAACGCGATTGCGAGACGGAAGGGCTGGGTCAACGAAATGAAAGCTCGCTATGAAAAGCAGCTGGAAAATGATCCGAAGGATCGTACCGCTCTCGTGATCATGGAAGCGTATACCTACAACGTGGCACGTGATCACGCCAAACGCGGCGAGTACATCGATCGATTGCTGAAGCTCAATGAGGAGGAAGGCAAGCCACTCGATGTTGAGCTGATGATCAATCGTGCTTTCTGCGATCGATTGACCCGTGATTTCGAATCGGCGGCGAAACGTTATGAGGCGGTGTCGAAAGAGTCCGAAGATGTGAGAGCGTATTGTTTGATGGAAGCCGCCTATTGTTGGGAGAACGCGGGGAACAAGAAGAAAGCTTTGAAGGCCGCCCTGGCTGCCGATGCAAACGGGCCGGACAAACGAGCAAAACGCAGTCTGTATCAGTGGCACCGGACGCTCGCCGATTTGTTCTTGACTCATCTGAAGAAGGACGAAGCAATCAAGCACTTCGAAGCTGCTTTGGAGGAAGCCAATATTGATGCGTATCGAGATCAGTGCCGCGAAAAGTTGCGAATCGCGAATGCACTGAAGGACTCGTGAACCAACCTGACCGCTCGAGCTTTTTGAAAAGAGCGTTGTTGGGTGGTTTGGACGATTGGCAGGCGTGTGCTCGAATAGGGGCGGATTGTTCGAGCGTTTGCTAATTGAGTCGTGATGGCTGTTGTTGAGAATTCCGTGAGCGAAGTGTTGGACCGACGCGAATTGCGTGGGACGTTGGATCTTTTGCGTGGCGAGTTGCTGGCGCAGCGAACGAAGGATGGACACTGGACCGGCGAATTGTCCGCTTCGGCGTTGTCAACCGCGACTGCGATCAGCGCGATGAGTGCTGCGGTCCGATCGGGCAAGTTGGCTGGCGCGGACAAAGCCGCTTTGTTGGAGCAAATTCAAAGCGGGCGGCGATGGCTCGCGGATCAGCAGAACGACGATGGTGGGTTTGGCGATACGGATCGTAGTCATAGCAACATCGCCACCAGTTATCTGGTACTCGCAGCGTGGACTTTGTCTGATCAAGTCACGGGGGAGACGACCGATGCAAACGCGATTTCGCGATTGCGGAACTGGATTCAGCTTGCCGGTGAGTTGGATGGGCTGCGACGCAGGTATGGCAAGGACAAGACATTTGTCGTTCCAATTTTGACCAACATGGCGATCGCGGGGTTGGTGCCTTGGAAGAAGGTTTCGGCGTTGCCGTTCGAGGCGGCGGTGGTCCCTCAATCGATGTATCGGTTTGTGGGGATGCCCGTCGTCAGTTACGCGGTGCCGGCTCTTGTCGCGATTGGACAAGTGAAGTTTCTCGAAGGGGGCGGCTGTTTGCCGCCGTGGTCGTTGGTTCGGCGAGCGGCGATCGAGCCGTCCATGAAGGTGTTGCGTTCGATGCAGCCTTCCAGTGGTGGGTACCTCGAAGCCACGCCGCTAACCGCATTTGTGGTGATGTCATTGTCGGCGAGCGGACGTGCGGATCACGAAGTCACGCAAAACGGGCTGCGTTTCTTGCGGGATTCAATGTTGCCTGATGGCAGTTGGCCGATCGACACGAATCTTGCGAATTGGGCGACCTCCTTGGCAACCACCGCTTTGACGATGGATCCTGATGACGATCGGTCTTGGTCGACCAATGAACTGATCCAGTGGCAACGAGGTTGTCAGTATCAAGAACGTCATCCGTTCACGGGAGCTGACCCGGGGGGCTGGGGGTGGACGGATTTAACGGGATCAGTACCGGACGCTGATGACACTCCCGGTGCAATCATTTCACTTCGAATGCAGGCGACCACCCGGCCAGATCCGTTGTGCGATGACTACTCCAGGGATTGGCCGGCATCGGATTCGTCTGGTTCGGTATCTGCAAATGCGTTGGATACTTGGAAAGCGTGCGATCGGGGTGTCGATTGGTTGTTGGGACTGCAGAATCGAGACGGGGGTTGGCCGACGTTTTGTCGGGGATGGGGCAAGTTGCCTTTTGACCGCAGCAGCAACGACTTAACAGCCCATGCTTTGAGAGCGATCGCTTGTTTGCCAAAACGTGAATCGGCGAAACGATCACGAGCGGTGCAGCGTGGGCTTCGGTTCCTGCGGAAGAATCAGCAAGCCGATGGTTCGTGGTTGCCACTGTGGTTTGGCAATCAGGATCGGCCGGAGGAAGACAATCCGATTTATGGCACATCGCGGGTGTTGGTCGACGTCAGTCCAGCATTGGGGCACGACGCAATCTCGCGAGGGTTGTATTATTTAATCAACAGCCAAAACAGTGACGGGGGGTGGGGTGGCGGCGAATCCGTTCGCGAAACTTTTGGATTGCCCGAGGGTTTCATCAGTTCCGTGGAAGAAACGGCGCTTGCGGTGGAGGCGTTGGTCAGTTGGTGGGGCCGAATTCCCGGGAATGAGGGCGGGCAGGCCGCTGAAAACGACATTCCCGATGGAAGCCCATGGGATGCGTCGATGCGTTCCGCACTGCGAGCGGCTATACTTTCGGGCACCCGCTGGCTGATCGATGCCGTGCAACGCGAGCGTCACCAGGTGGCTTGGCCGATCGGGTTTTATTTTGCCAAACTTTGGTATTACGAACGGCTTTACCCGTTGGTCTACACGACCGCGGCGTTGGGCCGGGTTATGCAACGCGACGAACTACTTAGGTGATTGGCTTGTCGACCGGATCCCCCTCCCTTCCCGCTTCTATCCCGCCGAATGAGAACGCATCGAGCGATGTGTCTGTTCCGGGAACCTCCTCGGGGCGTCGTCGAAAGACGAGCCATTTAAAGGAGGTGCCAGAAACATTGGCGATGCGGGAAAGCTTGCGAGATCGATGCGCGCAAGTGGCTGCCAAACTGGACCGTTCTCATCCGATGACCAAGGATGAAATGGAACAGATCTCTCGCCGAATGCTCGAAGAGGCTGATTTGCCCGAGAGCTATCTGGGCTGGGTGATGGTGATGATCAGCAGCGAGTTTTGGGCCGACGCGCTCGCCTCGGTACCGCCGGAACGACGACTGTTTTTGCTTCCTCACTGTTTGAAGCACGCCGAAGGTTGTCCTGCCGAATACGACCAATTCGGCATGAATTGCAAAGAATGCGGTGCCTGCAGCATCGCGGATTTCCGCTCGATCGCCGAAGACATGGGCTACCGAGTGTTGGTGGCCGAAGGTTCACCGGTCGTCATGAAGATCATCGTTGGCGGGTACGTTGACGCGGTTGTCGGTGTGGCTTGTTTGAACGTTTTGGAAAAAGCGATCGACAAAGTTTTGCTGGCGGGAATTCCCTGCATGGCCGTGCCGTTGCTGTCCAGTGATTGTCGCAACACCAAGGTCGACGAGCCTTGGGTGGAGCAGATGATTCGCACGCCGTACAAACCTGCCGCTGCGAAAACAAAGAGTTACGTTCACTTGATGCGTGCGGCTGGATTGCTGTTCGAGGACACTTTGTTCGAACGATTGGCGCCGCGGCAGCGGGAAAGTCATCTGGGTGGCGAAGGTGGCAACGCCTATTCACCCGGTACACGGATGTTGGGTGCGACACCGTCGGAGAACGGAGCACGTCCTGCTGTGACTCCCGAGCAACTTGAAGGCATCGATCCGATCGCGGCGACGGAGACGATCGCTCTCGACTTCCTGGCTCGCGGCGGCAAACATTCGCGTCCGTTCATCACTTTGGCAGCCTACGATGCCATGATGGGTGGCGATGGCACCGGAGCCGACGGAGAGGATGTGCTCAATCGCGTGCCGGATGCGGTTCGTCGTGCCGCGCTCAGCATTGAAACATTCCACAAGGCCAGCCTTGTCCACGACGACATCGAAGACGGCGACGCGTTCCGATACGGGCAGCCGGCTGTGCATCAGCGATTTGGGACCGCGACGGCGATCAACGTTGGCGATTACCTCATCGGACTTGGGTATCGTTTGCTCAGTCGAAACATGATGGGCGACGATGTTGATGCGGGAACAAGAGTTGATTTGCTGGACTCCTTGGCCGCCGCCCACGTTCGATTGTCTGAGGGACAGGGGGCGGAGTTGCTTTGGCGAGACGCGAAGGATCGGCGTCTAACACCATTGGACGCTCTCAAAATTTACGCGTTGAAAACTTCGCCCGCGTTTGAGGCTGCTCTTTACAGCGGCGTGCGGATGGCCGGCGATGCATCGGCATTGATTGATCCGATTCGCAAATTCAGTCGCAACCTGGGTGTGGCGTTCCAGATCATCAACGACTTGAATGACTGGGCCGGTGACGATTCCAACAAGCTGACTGCGGGTGCCGATGTAATCGGTGGGCGTCCAACGCTGCTTTGGGCGTTGGCACTGCAACATTTGGATGACGAAGACAAACAGACTTTGCTCGCTTTGGCGGAACCTGATTGCGAATTGTCTGATCGCGAACGTTTGACCACGGTACGCCGGTTGTACGAGAAGGCAAACGTGTTCGAGATGAGTTTGCAATTGATCGACAAACACCAAGCTCGAGCGGAACAAGTCGCGGACGAAATCGAGAATGAAAGTCTGCGGCGTCTGCTGTACTTCTTGGTCGACACCGTCCTGGAACGACCTGAGTCAGCCGGGTCCAGCGAGGAAGCCGAACAGTCGAGCTCGCCCGCCGTCGTCAAGATTGGTGTGGTCGCTCGATAGACCTGAGTTGCGGATTGGCCCGCCATTCGCGCATTTTGTGGAACCAACTGAACATCGCCCAACGCGGTCTCCCGTTTGAAAGTTGCTCATGCCTCCTGGTTCACCTTCCACCCCTATCGAAACGTTGAGCGAATCAGGCGAACAAGTTGATTTGAAGTCGCTGCTGAAAGAATTCTACAGCGACTTTGGTGAGCTAGCCGAGTTTGAGTTGGTCACCGATATCCCCGAGCCGTTCGATACGTTGCTCAATCACCAATCTCACATGACGGTGACGGTCGAGCACTACCACGGTGAACCGGTTGATGTGGTGGTGCATCGCCGCCGCAATCGTTTTCGCGATGGCCGGGTGGCTCAGGCGGTGGACGTTGCAAAGCCTGAGGAGTTGGACGCGACGGAAGCGTATACGCGAGAGATCACGTTGGTCACGCAGGACACTCAGCGAGTCGTCCAGCATGGCATCGTTCGCTTGGATCCTTCGGCGCTCACGCGATCCGTTTGGCATCAGATCGCCAGTGGAGAGATTCCGTTGGGGCGGGTTTTGATTGAGAACAACGTCCTTCGGCAGGTTCAACTTTGTCGACTTTGGAAGGTCACCGCCGGGGAGCGGTTGGCAGAACTTCTGAACTTAAGTGTCGGGGACGTCGTCTACGGGCGAACCGCTTTGATCCGCTGTGATCATCGTCCCGCGATCGAACTGCTCGAAATTGTCCGTGGAAACGGCCCGATTGGCTGATTGGGATGTCCGTGGTGAGGGAGCAAGTCCATCGAGGTCTTCCCCCCTGTGGGCGGTGGGTTAATTGACACACCGAGTGTTTTTGTTACGATGCGAATGTTTTGAGGGTACGAATCGTTCTTGGCAACGTTTCAGTTGCGAGGTGATTCAGACTCGATGAAACAAGAGTGTTGACGAAGACCTCCACCACTGTCCACGAATGTTGGATCCCACCTTTCACCAGTCTTGATCGCCCTGGTCGAGCTTGGTCCCACCCCTTTTTTGGTTTTGCTCGTGATTCGCCGTGCAGGCGAATGCTGTGAAGAGCCAATTTCCCGCTTCATTTGAGGAGCATCAGAGACATGCGTTGTCACGGAAACCCACTGACGCAGCCCGGCATGTTTGGTCGCCGAGGATTCTTGGTTGCGGGAGCAGCCAGCGGTCTTGGATTGAGTTTGCCTCAGTTGCTGATGCGAGAGGCATCCGCTGAAATCAAACAGTATGACTTTGTCAAACCGAAGGCGAAGAGTGTCATCCACATCTATTTGCCCGGTGGGATGGCTCAGCAAGAATCATGGGATCCCAAGCCCTACAGCCCGATGGAATATCGTGGCGACTTGGGAACAATCAAAACCAACACTGGCGAAGTCATCGGCAGTGCGATGCCTCAATTGGCCAAGCGGGCCGATAAGTACTGCGTCATTCGATCGATGTCGCACGGCGAAGCGGCACACGAACGTGGCACGCACAACATGTTCACGGGTTACAAACCCAGCCCCGCGTTGAGTTACCCCAGTTTCGGTGCGGTGGTGAGTCACGAATATGGCCCGCGAAACAATTTGCCAGCCTACATCTGTGTTCCCAACGTTCCCAATGAGTTTGCAGGAACGGGGTATCTACCCAGTTCGTACGGCGGATTCGCTCTGGGCGCCGATCCAGCTCGAAGCGACTTTCAGGTTCGTGATTTGAACTTGGCTGGTGGCGTCGATGAAGCTCGCTTCATGCGTCGCAAACGTGCGCTGGAAATGGTGAATCAACGATTCGTCACCGGCACGTCAGCAGACAATGTCGGTGCGATGAACACGTTCTACGAGCGTGCTTACGATTTGCTGGATACGCCAGAAGCCAAAGCGGCGTTCGACCTGTCCAAAGAAGACGACAAGACTCGTGATCGTTACGGTCGCAACACAGCTGGTTCGCGAATGTTGATGTGTCGTCGTTTGATCGAAGCCGGTTCGCGGTTGGTCACCATGACCTACGGTTCTTGGGACATGCACACGTCGATCACATCCGGAATTCGTGGCCAAATGCCTTCCTTTGATCAAGGTTTGGCTGTGCTTCTGGATGACCTCAGCGAACGTGGTTTGCTGGACGAAACTTTGGTCATGGTCACCAGCGAATTTGGCCGGACACCCAAGATCAATGCGGACGCGGGCCGAGATCACTGGCCAAAAGTCTTCAGCGTGATGCTGGCCGGCGGCGGTGTTCAAGGCGGCATGATCCACGGTGCGTCGGATTCGACCGCGTCGGAACCTGAGCTCGATCCTGTTTCGCCTGCCGACTTGGCGACGACCATGTATCGATTGCTAGGCATCGTGGCTGACAAAGAGCTGATGGCACCTGGCGATCGGCCCATCGAAATTGTTGATGGCGGAAACGTCATCGAGAAAATCTTGACCTAGTCGCTGACTTCACGTCATCGACGGTCCAATCCCACCTATTCCCGCCCCGCCTCTATCCCACCAAAGGTTTGTTGTGATGTCACACGACAATCTCACTGCTTGCGCAGACCGATTTTCGCATCGGTCAACGCGTTGGGCGAAGAAGCCCTGGGCTTCTGTTTCATCCGCTTCTCATGCGCCCGCTGTCAAACGGTGTTTGCTCAGCATCGCGGCGGTCGTGAGTGCGACGCTCGTGGTCGGATCCGCTTCGGCGGCATTCCCAAAGATCACTTATATGCGTCCGCTAGGCGTGGTTCGCGGCGAAGAGTCGACGATCACGCTTTATGGCAGTTCGTTGGGGGACGCCACGCAAGTTTTGACGGACTTGCCGGGGCTGGAGATTTTGGAAGTCAAACCGGTTGATGAAAAATCGGTGACGGTGAAGTTGAAAGCGAACGAAACGCTGGCTCCCGGGTTGTATCCGATTCGGTTGGTGACGAAATCGGGCGTCACCGATCTGCGTTTGCTCGGTGTCGGAGCGATGCCGATTGTCAATGAAGTCGAACCAAACAATTCGTTCGAAGAACCGCAAACGATCGAAATGGATCGTACGATTGAAGGCAACGTCGATCGTGAGGATGTCGATTGCTTCAAAGTTCATTTGGAAGCCGGTCAGAAGTTGACGGTTGAAATCGAAGGCATTCGGTTGGTCCAAGAGCTGCGCAATCGCAACATCTTTGACCCGGCCATCGCGATTTTGAACTCTGATCGTTTCGAGGTGGCTGTCAGTGACGACTCGCCATTGCTGCAACAAGACAGCTTGTGTTCATTCACGCCCGAAGAGGCTGGTGAATACACGATCGTGGTGCGAGAAAGTTCGTTCCTAGGTGCATCCAATGTGTGTGGATATCGTTTGCATGTGGGGTCTTACCCTCGTCCCGTAACCGTGATTCCATCGGGTGGCGTCAACGGCGAAGTGCTTCAAGCCAAATTGATCGATGTGGATGGCACTGTGACAGACAGCAGCGTGCAGCTGCCCAGTGAGCCTGTCGCACAGTGGCCGGTGACTCATCAAGACGACCGCGGGATTTCGCCTTCGCCTAACTGGATTCGCGTTAGCGATGCACCGATTGTGACGGAAGTCGAACCCAATGAGGGTCAATCACAAGCTTCACCCGGGCAGTTTCCCGCCTTGCTGTGCGGCGTGATCGAGGAAGGTGACGGCTACGATTGGTATTCGTTTGAATGCAAAAAGGGTGATCGCGTCCGCGTTCAGTTGCACGCTCGAAAGACGCTTCGCTCGCCTCTCGATGGTGTGATTCATGTCTTCGGTCCCGACGGTAAGACACTCAAGGGCAGTGATGATATCGGACCCAACCCCGACGGCTTGGTTGACTTCGATGCTGCTGTCGACGGTGCGCACTTCGTTCGTGTTTATGATCACCTGCGACGTGGTAGTCCCAACCACAACTACGTCATCGAGCTCAGCCGTCGTGAACCATCTTTGGGGCTGACATTGAAAGAACTTCGTCCCGATGAAGCGATGGTTGTTCCTGTTCCCGTGGGTGGTCATGGTGCGATGGTGCTGACTGCTCAACGCAATCAATTCAATGAGCAGTTTGATGCGTTCGTTGAAGGACTTCCAGAAGGCGTGACCGCTCAAACCTTCCCCATGCCTGCTGGCCGGGTCGAAATTCCAATCGTTCTGCACGCCACCAAAGAAGCCAAGCTGGGCGGTGCTTTCTTTGAAGTTGGTGCTGTCGGAAAAATCGGCGACCGCGAAATTCGGGGTGACTTCAACCAGCACCACAAAGTTGTCCTGGGTCAGAACCGTCGCGAAATGTTCGGCTATGAAACGGAAAAAGCCGCGTTGGCGGTTTGCGAAGCGATGCCGTTCAGCGTGGAAGTGGTTCAACCGAAGACCCCTATTCTCCGCCGTGGCAGCAAGGACCTCGTCGTTCGGATCAAGCGGGACGAAGGATTCGAGGGCAACGTTTCGTTCCGAACGCTTTACAACCCGCCGGGTATCGGAGTGAACAACAGCAAACGAATCGACAAAGGCCAAAACGAAGTGGTCATTCCAATCACCGCGAACGGCAGTGCTGCGATTGGAACTTGGCCGATGATCATGCAGGTTAGTTACGGCACCAATCGAGGAACGGCAACGATGTCAACGTCGCCAATTATGCTGGAGGTCGAGGAGCCGGTCTTTGATTTTGCTTTCCCAAAAGCTGCCGCTGAACAAGGCGCCGAAACGATTCTTGCGGTTGGCATGACCAAGCGACGAGACATTGAAGGCGACATCGAAGTCCGCTTGGTTGGGATTCCTAACGGGGTGACTTGCGAAGAACCACAAAAGAAAGTGGAGCTAGGTTCCGAAGCTGTTCAGTTCGAACTGAAAGTTGCCGCGGACGCCAAACCAGGCACACACAAAACAATGGTTGTCCAAACCTTGATCACTCGTGATGGCGAGACAATGATCCAAACAGATGGCACCGGTGAGATTCGGATCGACAAACCATTGCCGGTTAAGACGGATCCACCCGCAGAGAAGAAAGCCGAAGCGAAACCCAAACCGAAGCCCGCCGCCAAGCCGCTCAGTCGCTTGGAACAACTACGTCAGCAAAAGGAGTCGAAATGAACCGGTCCTTCAATCGATTGACTGTTCACGCACTGGGGCTGACTGCGATTGCGTTCGCGGTGGTCTCGGCCGGATCGGTCTCCGCTGCTTCACCCGAAGCGATCAAGTCAAAGCCCGGCGAAATGCCGAAGATTGATCTCGCGGTTTATCCACCCGAGATTTCGCTGACGACTGCCGCTGACTTCCAGTCCTTTGTTGCCGTGATGCGGCGTGAAGACGGTGTGACGGAAGACATCACCGACAAAGTTCGTTGGTCGTTAGGCGATGACAAGCTTGCCAAGATTGACGGTCACTTGCTCCGACCGCTGACCGATGGCGAAACAACACTGAGCGGACGCTTCAGCGGCACGACAGTTGATGTGAAAGTCAAAGTTGCTCAAGCGGGCACACATCCTGCTGTCAGTTTCATCAAGGACGTGATGCCGACATTGACTCGTTCCGGTTGCAACACCGGTTCGTGTCATGGTGCTGCTCGCGGGAAAGACGGATTCAATCTCAGCCTTTTTGGATTTGATCCAAACGGTGACTACCAACGCATCACGCGTGAAATCGGCGTTCGACGTATCAACTTGGCTGTTCCATCGGAAAGTCTGTTGCTGAAAAAGTCGGTCGGGTCGGTTCCGCACACCGGTGGTAAATTGTTCGATGTCGACTCCGATTATTACGCCACAATGCACAGTTGGTTGAAGGCCGGAGCCCCCATGGACCCCGCCGATGCACAACCTCCCGCGGTGACCTCCGTTTCGATTTATCCTCAGCAGGCAGTTCTGGAAGGCACGGGGACTACGCAGCGTTTTGTGACGGTTGCGACTTATGCGGACGGAACGACTCGCGATCTGAGTCGATTGGCGACGTTCTCGACAAATGATGCATCTGTCGCGGCGATGGACCAAAACGGTTTGGCTACCGCTGGGGCACGAGGCGAAGCGTTTGTCATGGCTCGGTTTGACACTCACACGGTTGGCTCGCAAATTCTGACGCTGCCAACTGACTTGCAATACTCCGCACCGGAACCGCAGCCAAGCAGCTATGTCGACGAATTGGTTGACAAAAAATTGCAACAGCTTCGTCTGGTACCAAGCGGTCAGTGCTCCGACGCGGAATTCATCCGACGGGCGACCATTGATATCACTGGTTTGTTGCCAACCGAAGAAGAGTTGAATCTGTTCGTGAATGATGTGGCTCCAGACAAACGCGAAGCGTTGATCGATCGCCTGCTCGAACGAAAAGAGTTCAGCGAAATCTGGGCGATGAAGTTTGCTCAGTTGTTGATGATCAAAAGCACGAACCAGGTTAGCAAAAAGTCTGCGATGCTTTATGCGAACTGGTTGACGGATCAGTTCGCTCGCAACGTTCCAGTCAACGAGATGGTGCACGATCTGCTCACCAGCACCGGGGGCACGTTTGGTGAACCCGCAACCAACTTCTATGAAATCGAGCGAGACACGCTGAAGACCGCTGAAAATGTCGCTCAGGTCTTCATGGGGATTCGTACTCAATGTGCTCAGTGCCACAATCATCCGTTCGATCGATGGACGATGGACGATTATTACGGCTTCACCGCTTTCTTTAGCCAAGTGGCCAGAAAGCAGGCGGAGGACTATCGCGAAAAGATTGTTTACAACCGGTTCAGTGGCGAAACCAAGCATCCGGTGACAAACCAAAACGTCGCTCCCAAATTCTTGGGTGGTGAAGCTCCTGAAACGAAAGGAAAAGATCGCCGCGAAGTATTGGCCGATTGGTTGGTGGCGGGTGATAACCCGTTCTTCTCGACTAGCATTGCGAACCGAGTGTGGGCTCACTTCATGGGATCCGGTCTCGTCGATCCCGTCGATGACATCCGTGTCAGCAATCCGTCGAGCAACCCAGAGTTGTTCGATGAGATGGGGCGAAAGTTGGTGGAGTACAACTACGACTTCCGCAAACTCGTTCGTGACATTTGCACCAGCCGCGCCTACGGACGCAGCACCGCGACCAACGAGTCAAATGCCCACGATTCACGAAACTATGCTCATGCGACGATTCGCCGAGTCCCAGCGGAGAGTTTGTTGGATTGCATTTGCCAGGTCACCGAAAGTCCTGAAAAATTCAGTGGGTTGCCGTTGGGCAGTCGCGCGGTGCAAATCGCCGACGGTGCAACGTCGAACTACTTCTTGACGACGTTTGGTCGTTCGCCTCGCGCAACTGTTTGTGATTGCGAAGCAACAACGGATCCGTCCTTGTCACAGGCATTGCACTTGCTCAACGGAAGTTCCGTGCACAGCAAGATTGTGCGTGGTGGATTGATCAAAAAGTGGTTGAACGATGAGAAGCTCGATCCCGAAGCGGTTCTCGTTCGCATTTATCGCCGAGCACTCAGTCGAGAGCCATCGGCCGAGGAACGTGAATCGGTGAAGACATTGCTCGCCGAAGAAGGTGCCGAACCTCAAGCGGTCATGGAAGACGTTTTCTGGGCGGTCCTGAACGGCCGCGAATTCGTTTTCAACCACTGATCCTGTTTCATTCACTGATAGATAATCTCATGATGCTGCCTCTTTCAAAGATGCCGGTGCGATCGACGCGACTTGAAAACGTTGCATTGGCGTTTGCAAGCGTTTTGATGGTGCATTCGCCTGTGGGCGTGTTTGCCGCAGATGCGAAATCAACCGATGAACCGGCGAAGGTGACCTTTGAGGATGACGTCAAACCCATCCTTCGCCAACATTGTCTGAACTGCCACAGTCAAAGTGACAAACGTGGCGGTTTGGCATTGGATTCTTACGGCGCGATGATGGAAGGCGGCGGCAGCGGCGAAATTGTCTACGACGATGGGGACGCTGAAACCAGTCGGCTTTGGCAATTGGTCAACCATGACGACACACCCGTCATGCCACCCAGCCAACCCAAGCTTCCCGACGAGCAGCTTCAAGTCATTCGATCGTGGATCGAGGGCGGGATTTTAGAAAATTCGGGATCCAAAGCAAAAGCGAAAAAGAAGAACGCATTGGCCTTTGTCGCTTCGACAAGTGGGCGACCCGAGGGTCCACCGCCGATGCCTGAAGCGTTGCCTCAGCGAGTTCCTGTGGTGACAGAGCGTGCAGCGGCAACCACGGCGATCGGTGCCAGTCCTTGGGCACCTTTGGTTGCACTCGCCGGCCAAAAGCAAATTTCGTTGTATCACACTGAAACTGCTGAACTACTTGGAGTGTTGCCTTTTGAAGAAGGTATCCCTCAATCGCTTCGGTTCAGCCGTGACGGTCAATACTTGATTGCCGGTGGTGGCGAACACAGCGTCAAAGGCATTGCAGCCGTCTACAGCATCAAGACCGGTGAACGAGTCGCTCAAGTGGGCGATGAGTTGGATACCGTCTTTGATGCGGATGTCAACGACAACATGTCGCGAATCGCTCTTGGCGGTCCTCAACGAATGCTGCGGATTTTCGATGCGACCGATGGCACCCAGTTGTTCGATATCAAGAAACACACCGATTGGATTTATTCTGTTTCCTACAGTCCCGACGGCGTTTTGATCGCATCAGGTGATCGAAGCGGCGGGTTGTTTGTTTGGGAAGCCGACACGGGCCGGTTGTACCTCGATCTTGCTGGTCACAAAGGTGCGATTCGATCGATCACATGGCGAGATGATTCCAATGTCTTGGCCAGTGCTAGCGAAGACGGGACGGTGAAGCTTTGGGATGTGAATTCCGGCAAAGCCATCCGCTCGATCAATGCGGGAAGCGGTGGTGTCACGGCGGTCCAATTCGATCACAAAGGACAACTGGTCACTGCTGGCAAGGACCGGAAGGTTCGTCTCTGGGATGCAAACGGAAAGCAACTCACTGAAACTCCGGCTGCCTCGGAGGCTGTTTTGGAAGTCGCAATCACGCACGACAGTTCGCAGATGATCTATGGCGACTGGACCGGTTCGGTGCGAATGGCCGCGGTGGCGGATCCGAAGAAAATTCAAGAACTGGCGGCGAATCCTCCTCCTGCGAAAGAGCGAATCGGTGCGGTGGAGCAAACTTTGGCATCGATCAAGGTCAAACTCACCCCGCTGCAAGAGAAACGCGACACAACGCTCGCTAGTTTGAAAGCCGCGGAAAAAGCTGTCGCCGATATGGACGCTAAAATCAAGCAACACAACGAAGCGATCGCGAAGAGTCAAACCGACATCGCTGCGAAGAAGGCACTGCGTGAACAAACAGTCGCTGCTCTGCCGGCAATTGTGTCGAAGTCGCGTGATGCTCACGATTCGGTCATCGCATCTCGTGTCGGGTTGGGTGATTCGCCGGATGATGCAGCATTGATGCAAGCTGCTGACTTGGAAGCTTCGCTCGCGGAGCAGCTTTCCAAAATCGCTCAGCAACGTCGATTGATTGTGCAAACAAAGAAGGACGAGGCGGCTTTGGCCGGCTCCCTCAAAACTCAGCAGGAAGCCCTCGTCGCGATGCAAGCACAACGAACCGAAATGGAAAAAGCAGTTCAAGTTGCACGCGTTGCCGCTGACCAGGCGGAGCAATCTTATGCGGCGGTTGCCGGTGAACTTAGCGAAGTGGAGAAGAAGAGACAGTTGTTGGCCGAAGCAATCCAGTGATCGTTTCGACTGTTCGCTTGCCATCGGTGGATTCCACGAACACGTGGGCACTGAATTGGCTGCGATCCGCGACGGACGAACAGCTTGAACGCGAACTACCCAAGGTTGTCATCGCGGATCAGCAGACCGCGGGCCGAGGCCGGCACGGCAAGTCTTGGTTCGCTTCGGACGACGGTTTGGCATGCACGTTAATCACGAATGCTTCGCCCGAGCTGTTGTCGATCGCCGTCGGCGTGGCTCTGGCGGAAGCCATTGAAATGGTGGCGGGCCCCACAACCGTTCATCTGAAATGGCCCAACGACGTTTGGATGAACGGCTGCAAGGTCGCCGGCATTTTGATCGAACGTCATGGCGATGCGTCACATGAGAGCGACGCCGTTTTCGCGATTGGTATTGGCTGCAATCTGGGAAAACATCCAGAGCTCGATCAGATTTCCGGTGGTGTTCCACCGACTTCGATTTTGAATGCCACCGGTCGTTTGATTTCCAAAGACCAATTGCTTGATACGCTCGGGCTTCATTTGTTGGAAGTTATCGGCGAAGTTGCCGAGCAACCAAATGATGTGGTCCAACGGTTTGAGAATCGGAATGTGTTGCGAGGACAAAACGTCCGTTGCATGATCGGTGGGCAAACTGTTGAGGGAGTTTGCGATGGTTTGCATCGGGACGGGAGCTTGGTGCTACGAACCGCTAGCGGGCTGCAAACCTGCAGCAGCGGCGAGGTTCAGCAGGTTCGCAGTCGCCCGTTGGGGTAAAAGCGGCCGCGTAGGGTGAGAATTCGGACCGGGAATATTTTTTGGTAGATTTCCGTCCACCACCCAATTTCTGACCTACGTTTCAGTAGAGGTGATCGCGATTCTCGGATCATTTCTCGGGTTCTGTCCGAGAGGACGTCCGTCCCACTATTCCTCATTCAGACCAAGTATCTCGAAAATGAAACGTACAAAGAAATCAGGTTTTTCGCTGTTGGAAGTGATCGCTGCTGTCGTGATCCTCGCTGTTGTGGCTGCTGCAACGGTCGCTACCGTCGCTCCAATGCGTGCGAAGAGCGAAGATAAGTTGGCTGAACAAGACATCGCTTCGTTGAACGCGATGGCACAGACCTACTACCTCGAAATGGGTGCTTATCCTCGTAACATCGCTTACTTGGTTCGCGAAAATTACATCAAAGCTGACGATACCGCATCGCGGACTCGCTACAACAAATTGCGTCAATATCCTTACGACGCAGCAACCGGAACGTTCAGCAAACCAGTGACCAACTAGTCATCGGTTTTCTACCGGACAACTTTCAAATAGTCGTCGACGGACCGTTCCAATCCTTTTGGGTGAGGAACGGTTCGGCGTATGTACTCGCGGAATTTGTCCGTCAACCGACTCTCCGACGTTCTTGTTCTTATGAGTCCGTGATATGACCCCGCTCGCACCATGTCTGCACACTTCGGCAACGAAGCCTGACGCTCGTCGTCGCGCTGGCGTGACGTTGGTCGAAGCGTTGTTGGTCATCATGATCTTGACCGCTTCAATGGTCGCGGCACCAAGCGTTGGGCATTTGTTTTCAAGTCGCACGTCCGTCCGACAAGATTCAGATCTGATTGTCCGATCATTGCGACTCGCCCGCGAGACTGCTGTGTCACGAAATTGTGCTGTGACGGTCCGCTGGAAGAATGTGAAAGATGACGAAGGCGAGTATCGCATGGTCATTGATATGCTCGCGGCACCCGGTATCTACAGCGACGGAACCGACGCGTTTGGTGCGCAGGCAAATCCTGGATCGTCCACCTGGATGGTGGATCCGATTGCTTTGCATCCGGACGTCAATGTGAAGGCGAATGCATCCAGCATTCAGTTCACGCCGACCGGAACCGCTTCAAGAGATCTTCAAATGAAAGTTTCTCGCGACAGTGAAAGCGTTGAGGTAATCGTCCAGGCTTCGTCCGGAAACATTTACAAGGATGCCTCGTGATGAAATTCGATCATCAGACGAATAGCTTTGCAAATACCTGTCGTCGCTCGATTCGGCACGGGGCGACGTTGATCGATGTCGCCGTAGGAGCCGCGTTGTTGTCGTTGGTTCTGATTCCGGCATTGGGATTGATGGGCCAGACAAGTCAACTTTTGCAGAGACTCGATTTGCAGGACCAACTGCTCTTCGAAGCGGAACGTGTCATCGAGCAGGCAAAGATTGATCTTTGCGACCCGGCTCAATTCGCGACCCGCCGCGGAACTTTCGATGCGGTCGTCGTCGGCAATGAAACGACCTCAATGCGTTCGCGTTTGACGATCGAAGATTCGTTGACTCCAAGTTTGCTGACCATGGATGCATTGGTGTGGGAAGATCGCAACAACAATGCTGAGCCGGATGAAGGCGAGCTGAGTCAACAGTTGCGTACTCAGTGGAGTCAGCTATGAACCGTCAACCTACTTTGTCGTCGAAACGTAATGGCGTGAGCTTGATTGAAGCAATTGCCTGTGTCGCGATTGTGGGAACTTTGGCAACCAGCATGGTCGGCATGATGCGTGGTTCGGCTCGTGTCACTGCAATTTCGCAGGGCAACGAGGGGGCCGCAGCCGAAGGCCGCCAGGCATTGAGATTTCTTTCGGAGCAGATCCGCGAGATGACCAGTTCCGGACTTTCAATCGTGTCGATTGGGAACCGTGATATTCGGGTCGACGATGGATTGAATCTGCGACGGATCCGTTTTGAAATCCGTCGTGCATCCGATGGCGTCGATCGGTCTTTGGTGATGGTGGATCCACTTTTGGGTGAGACGGTTTGCTTAGGGAATTCCGTCCGTGATTTCGACATGAATGAAATCATTGTCACAGGACGCCGAGTGGGTATCGCGATGACGCTGCAGTTGCAAACAACGAGTGACCGTGCCGGTGAGCTTCGTCCCGATCAAGATTCCGCTGAGATGACCACCGTCGTCTGTCTATCGCCTCAATTGTGAACGCCGCTATGAACGCCGCAACCAATGCCTGCCGATCCCATCGCACCAGCTTGCCTGCTAGTCGACGCATGGTGTGTACACGATCGAAACACACCGGACACAAAAGCAAATTGCGACGGGCGGGATCCGCCGTGGTTCTGAGTTTTTTGGCCATGGCAGTGATGTCGTTGGCCGCGATCAGTATTGTTCGATCACATCGCCGGGCAAACATTCGAGCATCAAACGTTCGACAAAAAGTGGAAGGCCGTTTGGTCGCCGAAGGACTGATTCATCGCAACGTGGCTCTCGCGAGAACTAATGGTGTGTTGCCGGTCGCGAGCTTGGATGCCGAGCTCAGCGATTCATCGTTCCCCAACGCGTGGATGGCAAATCCTGTGATCGATCCGGTCAATCAAACGGTGTCATTGCAAGTTTACATGTACCCGGGTGCAACACGGCCAGCTGCGAGCGTTACGACGGCGATGCCCGCCACGCCGCCTACGCCGACTCCTCCATCGCCAACCGCACCAGTCACTGGGTCAGCCGTTTCCGTTCCGGCTGTGGTGGCACCTTCGGAGTTTTAAACTGCCGGTTGAAAAGTGCTAGCCGATTACGAGAGTAGGACGCCGTCTGGGTTAGCCTGCCAAACCTGTCGCGTTCGAACATCCATCGCGGTCAAGCAACCACCGCCGTAGCAGTGGGTATCAAGACAAACCAAATGTCCGACATCTAAGATTTGACCTTCGTGGTTTGCCGTGTGCCCGACGAAAGCAATTTTGCCGCTGTGATGCGGTTCGGGAACGCCTTGTCGAAGTGAGTGCCAACGGAGCATTTCGACCGTTTGTTCCTCCAACGGAACCGCGGGGTCGTAGGCGGCATGGGTGAAGAAGTAATCTTCGTAGACAAAGTAATCGCCGAGAGATTCAAAGAAAACGCGATGCGATTCCGGAAGAAAATCCAAACCACCGTCGAAGCCGTAGCTGTCGAGTGTCTCGACTCCGCCATAACGCAACCAACTGTGATGAGATTCGCTGCCGCGTAGCACGTTCAGCATCATCTCTTCGTGATTGCCTTGCAGAGCCACCAACTGGGTTTTCTGGCCGCACTGCAGAAGGGTTTCAACTGCCCCTCTGGAATCCGGGCCACGGTCAACGACGTCGCCGAGAGTCACCACGATATCGTTGGGTTGGGGATCAATTGCCGCAAGAATCGCTTGCAAAGCGACGTTGCAGCCATGGATGTCCCCAATAGCAATCAGGCGTCCAGTGGATTCGTTTGTTTGTTCCATCAAATCGGCCTGATCCTCAAGTCAACGAGGTTTCGAATCGAGCGGTTAAGACTGTGAATCGGACTTTCGATTACAATCAAAGGGTTCAAATCGTCGCAAAAAACGTTTGAGAGAGTATCCCGGATCAATCTCGGATCGCAAATCTTCGCCCATGATCGCTGGTTTGCAATCCCCACGGCCCGGCTTTGTGAACGTAAATTAGCTGAAAATCGGATTTCATGAGCGACTCATCGTTTCTTTCATCGATCAAGAAAGCATTGACCTCCGGCTCGCGGTCTGAAGACAGCGTAATGTCGGAAGACGATGTCGTTCATCCGTACGAAAACGGGGAGTCGAGCGAACTATGGGAAGACGAATCGTTTTGGGATGCTGATGAAACGGTAGCGATGGTCGGCAGCATGCTGGTGCATCTGGTTGTCATCCTGTCGCTCGCTTTGGTGCAACTGCAGAACCCCATCGACGACGAAGCGGTGGTGATGATCGCACCACCACCTGAATACGAAGAGACGGTGGATTTGATCGAGGAGATCGTTGTCAGCGATCAACCTCAGGTTGAAATCGGTTCCGACGCTTTGGCGGAGTTTGACATGGCGGAAGCTTCCGCCGCGACATTCGCCGAGATCGCGAACATGGTCAGCCCGGTGGACCTTGAGCCAACCGATTTGGGCGACATCATGGTCAACAAGATGTTTAGCCAACCGGTCGCACCTCAAGATCGCTTGACCGATCAAAAAGGTCGCGTAGGACAAGGCACCGCTGGCGCATCAGGGGCAGTCGATCAGATCACGTTCGAGGTCATGCAGGCTGCTGAAGAACGTCCCACATTGATCGTGTGGTTGTTCGACCAAAGCGGTTCGCTCACGCGACAACGCCAAGACATTCGTGACCGGTTCGATCGCATCTACGAAGAGCTCGGGATGCTTCGCGAACAATTGGACGCGAAGACTGCTGGCGAAGATCCCAGCGATCCTTCCGAAGCGCGTGTGCTGACGTCGATCATCGGGTTCGGCGAGAAGGTCCAACTGTTCACCGAAGAACCCACAGCGGACTTGGATTTGATCAAGCAGACCGTTGCTGACATCCCGGTCGACAACTCCGGTACTGAGCGGGTTTTCACGGCGATCGAATCCGCCGCCAAGCAATACAATTCTCTGCGTCGCAGCAACGGACCTCGAGGTCCGAAACGCAACGTGATGTTTGTAGTCGTGACGGATGAACGCGGCGATGACGCTCACTTGCTGGAGTCATCGATTGGATCTTGCCGCAAATGGGGCATTCCGGTTTATGTCGTTGGCGTTCCCGCACCGTTCGGTCGCGAACACACGCTGGTCAAGTATGTCGACCCGGACCCTGAATACGATCAAACGCCACAATGGGCTCAAGTTGACCAGGGGCCTGAAACGTTCTTGCCCGAACGCGTTCAGCTGAGCTTCACTGGAAACTTTGAAGAAGAGCCGGTGATCGATAGTGGTTTCGGGCCGTATGGTTTGACCCGTTTGTGTTACGAAACGGGAGGGATCTATTTCACGGTCCATCCAAACCGCAACGTCTCACGCGAGGTTCGGCGAGGCGAGATTGATGCGTTCACCGCGGATTTGCGGGCGTTCTTTGATCCGACCGCGATGGCTCGCTATCGTCCGGATTATTTGTCGCCTCAAGACTACGTCAAAGCAGTCAAGCGCAGCCCACTCCGCCAGGCATTGATCGCGGCGGCACAAATTAAAAATGTAAACGGGATCCAGCGTCCTCAGACTCGTTTCGTGAAACGCAACGAAGCTGGGTTGGCCCAAGCGTTGACGACTGCTCAACAAGATGCCGCGAAATTGGAACCGGTTCTGATCCAATTGGCTGCTACTTTGGAACAGGGTTTGAAAGACCGCGACAAAGAAGAGAGTCTCCGTTGGTTGGCCGGTTTTGATCTGGCCTACGGTCGCGTGCTGGCCCAGAAGGTTCGGACAGAGACCTACAACGCGATCCTTGCCAAAGCAAAGCGAGGGATGCCGTTTGAAGAAGAAAAGAACAACACTTGGGTGCTGAAGCCAGCCGACGAGATAACGGTCGGTAGCAAGTGGCAGCGAGAAGCGGACACTGCCCGCGAGTTTCTGCAGCGAGTGGTCGCAGAACACGAAGGCACTCCCTGGGCGATGTTGGCTGAGAAAGAGCTCGAAGTTCCAATCGGTTGGGTTTGGACCGAGACCTTCACGGATCTGACCCCGCCGCGAAACAATGGTGGTAACAACGGCAACAACAATCGTCCTCCGCGTGACGATCAAAAACGCATGATTAAACGAGCTCCCAAGCGTCCTGTACCAAAACTGTAAGCTCACCAAGGCAATGCTCACGCTCGATTGCTGAGCTTGCGCATGTTGATTGACGCTGGCAGTTGGCGGATCCTTTGTTGTCTTCGTCATTCATCCACGCGGGCGAACGCGCGTGTTTCGCCAGGCTGGCGATGTCTTCTGATATGACCGAGGGCTTGCTGGTCATGTCCGTGAAACTCCCGGCAAATCGATTGGTGGGCTCAAACCGAAACACCCTCCATTGGTGTGGCGGCCACAGCCGAAAACTTCGTAGGTTCCGCTCAAGCGTCAAGGTCGACGCTTCCGATACCACCGATACCGGCACACCTGAGCCGATTTTGGCTCCCTTTGAGAAAGACAAAAAGGATTTTGTCCGATGCGTTTGTCCTCCAAACCACCGCGAATTGATTCTTCCACTGCGTCCTCGCAATGGTCGCGAGTGATGCCGGCAACGGTCTTGCTCGGTTTGACAACAATCTTCACCAGTGTCGCCCAAGCTGATATTCAGTGGCGTAAAGATCTCACCGCCGCGCAAGCGGAAGCACAGCAAAGCGGAAAAGGTCTGTTGCTGCACTTCACCAGTGACAATTGCGTCTGGTGTGATCGCTTGGAAGCGGGTGCTTTCAAGAGTCCCGAAGTGGGATCCGCTGTCGAGCAAAAGTTCGTTCCGGTCAAAGTCCACGCTGGCAAATCGCCCGAGTTGGCCAAGATGTTCGGTGTCACAAAGTTTCCAACCGATGTGATGATCACGCCGACCGGAAAGCCCTTGGGCACGTCGGTCAGCCCGCAAGATCCAAAGCGATATGTTGCGATGTTGGCAATCGCGGCGAAGAAAATGCCGACGATGATGACTACGCCTGCACCTGGTGCACCGCAAACGATGATGGCATCCAATGGACAATCGCCGGCTGGTGCTCCTGCGACCACCGCTGCCGCGACCACGCCACCTCGCACCCAGCAAAACCCGCACGTTGCCGCCAGCAACTTGCCTTCGCCTGACAGTCAATTCGCGGGAGGAGCAACCGGTCGTTTGGCCGGAGCTCGCACCGATGGAATGACTTTAGGCATGCCAGCTCAATCGTCGCCGAAACCAGAGGCCAAGACACCGGCCTTTGGCACCGATCAACCAAAACTTGCGATGGAAGGTTTCTGTTCCGTCACCGTTATCAACGAAGACCAATGGGTCGAAGGCAATCCAAAGTTTGGAGTGGTTCACCTCGGAAAGCTGTATCTATTCCAAAACGAAGCCAAGATGAAGACATTCTTGGCTGACCCGACTCCATACACTCCTGTGTTGAACGAAATCGATGTGGTTCGTTTCTTTGAAGAACGTGTGATCGTTCCTGGGAAACGTCAGTTTGGAATGAAAGATCCGGTTCATCAACGCATGTTCTTCTTCGCTGACGAAGCCGCGATGGATCACTTTTGGAATGAGTACGAACGCTACACTGACGCCGCGATCGAAGTCATGGACCACGCCGTGCGGGATGCAAATCCTGGGGTGAACTGATCCGCCGATCGACGCAAACGCATTACTGATACTCGCACACGCCTCGTTGGATTGACCAGCGAGGCGTATTGCGTTTGATAGAGTGAACCGTGGTTGTTCCGGATGTAGAGGACGTGAGGAGTGAACCGCTCAGGGAATCCAGGAAGGGGGCACCGATTGCCGTCTTGCTAAGGCGCGGTCACGCAAAATGGTGTAACCTTTCGGGCGGAACCACGTCGCGGGGGCGAGGCCGCATTGCGCGTAATTGTTGAGATGAACGCATGCCGTCGTGCACCTCGGATGTTTCCGGTTCCACTGCCAATTCAACCATTGCTACCAAGCAAACCACCTCGTGGTTTGTTTTCGCGGGAGCGACGTTGCTGGGCGCCTTCTTGGTGTTTCAGGTTCAGCCAGTAATCAGCAAGTGTGTGCTGCCGTGGTTTGGTGGTACGCCGGCGGTTTGGACGACTTGTTTGCTGTTCTTCCAAGTTCTCTTGTTCGCTGGGTATCTCTACGCTCACTGCATCAGACGATTTCTGCCACCGGCTCTTCAGGGCGTCGTGCATTTGGTGTTGCTGTGCGCTGCGGCTTGGTCATTGCCAATCGCACCCTCAGATGCGTGGAAGCCTGTCGGAACCGAAGATCCAACATGGGCACTGTTGTGGTTGTTGACTGCACACGTCGCATTGCCGTACTTCGTGCTCTCCAGCACCGGTCCTTTGGTGCAAGCTTGGTTGAGCTACGAAAATCAATCCGAATCGGTCTATCGATTGTACGCTCTTTCCAACGTTGGTTCGTTGGTCGCATTGCTGAGCTACCCATTCGTCGTCGAGCCATTGTTGTCGATTGAACAGCAGTCGGTGTTTTGGTCGCTGGCGTTTTATGCGTTCGTTGTCGTGGATGGTTGGCTAGCGATCTGTTTGCTACGTCGGCGAAAAGGAAACGCGACGACTACTAACGAAGACGCCGCCGAAAGCCATTCCGTTCTTGCCAAACTAGGTGTTGCGGACTGGGGTGTTTGGATCGGCCTGCCCGCCTTGGCGTCTGTCATGCTGTTGGTGGTGACTAGTCATGTTTGCCAAGACATTGCCGTGATGCCATTCCTTTGGGTGTTGCCGCTCAGTTTGTATCTGCTCAGCTTCATCATCAGCTTTGATTCACCAAACTGGTATCGCCCGAAACTCATCGCCGCGTTTACCGGATTGGCGTTCGTCGTCATCCAATTGAAAGGTTGGTTCCCCGGCAATTGGCAGATGCCGATGGAAGCGTTGTCATATTTGGTCGTGTTGTTCGGCGTGTGTTTGCTGTGCCACGGTGAAACCGCGGCTCGAAAACCAGCGACCCAGCGACTGACTTTGTACTACGCACTGATTTCATTCGGTGGTGCGATGGGCGGCATATTGGTCGCATTGATCTGCCCGCTGGTTTTTCAAGACTACCGCGAACTTCCCATTGCGATGTCGTTGTCGATTGGCATCGTTGCGATCACGTTCTTGGCTTCTCGCTCTTGGATGACCACCACGTGCGATTGGAAACTGTCCAAAGGCGTCAACGGATTGATCGTAGTGATTATCGGATTCACCGCCGTCGTGACCACGATGACGAACCGCACCGACACGATCGATCAACGTCGGAATTTCTTTGGTGTGCTTCGCGTCGAGAATGATGCGGAACGCGTGCAACTGGTACATGGCAATACGATCCACGGAATTCAATTGCATGGTCCGGAACGCATGACACCCACTTCATACTTTGGACACAGCAGTGGTATCGGGCGATTGATCCACACGATGCAGGCTGAGTCACCCGAGATGCGTATTGGCGTCATCGGTTTGGGTTGCGGAGTGCTGGCTGCCTATGGACGAGATGGAGACTCCATGGACATGTACGAAATCAATCCAGACGTGTTGGCGATTGCGGAGGAGCACTTCACCTTCCTCAGCGACTGCCCCGCCGCGATCGAACATCACTTGGGCGACGGTCGTTTGTTGCTGGAACGCCATACGGATAAGAAGTTTGATTTGCTGATCCTGGATGCTTTCAGTAGCGATGCCATTCCAGCTCACCTCCTGACGCTCGAAGCGATGCAACTGTATCGGGAGCGATTGGCGGAAGATGGGGTGTTGGCAGTGCATGTTTCGAACAACCACCTCGATTTGGTGCCGCTGACGCACCGGTTGACCCAGGCGATCGGGATGCCCAGCCGGCTGATTCAGAACAACCACCGCGATCAGGTTTACACCCGCCCATCGCGTTGGGTGATCGCCACAGATCGCGACGACGCGTTTTGGGACTCGGACTATTTGAGCGTGGCACAGAAACCGGATGCGTCCGTCGTCGAGTCTGCACCTCTGTGGACGGACCAGCATCACAATTTGGCGAGCGTGTTGATTTGGCCGTCGTTGTGACGCGAATGGCTCGCTCATTTGAGCTTGTCGGCCGCGATCGCGATCGTGCAAAGTTAAATTTGTCGCACCTGAGAAGAAGTGCAAAGAATCGTCGAAACCAGGTTCCGACGGGCTTGACGCACAGCGAATCAAGTCGATAATCTGCCTCTTCACCCGGGGGATTAGCTCAGTTGGGAGAGCGACGCGCTGGCAGCGCGTAGGTCATCGGTTCAAGTCCGTTATCCTCCACTCAAAGGCACTTTGCGATTCGTCGCAAAGTGCCTTTTTCTTTGGAAACACTGCAATTTCCAGCGTTTTTGAGCAACTCAAGATTTGGCGTGTTCGGATAAGTGTTCGGATAAGCCGCTGATTTGTTCGGATAAGGCAAACTGAAATCGGAGTTTCCGTCGTCATCCGACGACCGCTTGGGGCGGCTTTCCGGACCCTGCGGGGCTTCTCGTCATCGCTGACTTGGACTGGTTCAAACGGACCAGCCCTCAATCAAAGTCAGCCAACTTCAGACGAGAGGAATGCCAATGCCCACCCGAACACGCAACACGAAGCTCAAGAAGAACAGCCGAGGCTGGTTTCCAAAGGAAGTCGGCTTTCTGGAATTGCCCACGAAAAGTTGACAGTGGGCCGGCGCACGTCAGACTTCTCTGACAGGAGAACCGATCCATGGACAAACGTCGAACATTTAGCCGCGAATACAAGCTGGCCGCAGTCAAGAAAGTCATCGAACAAGGCTTGTCGTACACCGCTGTCGCTAAAGACTTGGGGATCGGGGACAGCTTGATTCGCAAGTGGAAGAAGTCTTTTGACGAAGACGGAACATTCCAGGCCGAAGTAGTTGGTAGCCAATCCATTGAAGCCGAGCTGAGACGACTTCGCGAAGAGAATCGTCAACTCAAGATGGAACGCGACATTTTAAAAAAAGCGACGGCATTCTTCGCCAAAGAAAGTCACTGAGGTTGAAGTTCATTGGAGAGTGCCGCGATCGCTGGCCGATCGCAGTGCTCTGCCGAACCCTCGAAGTCACTCACGCCGCTTATTACCGATTCGCCGGTCGCGGTCCCACAGCCACCGAGATCAAGCAAACCCAAATCATTCAAGCCGTCAAGGAAATCCGACTGGAAAAACATCACGATGCGTATGGAAGCCCGCGAATGCAACGAGCAATAGTCAAACGCGGTGTGGTGTGCTGCCGAAATACCGTCGCCAAATGCATGCGTCATGCGGGAATACAAGCCAATCGCCGCACCAAATTCAGAATATCGACCACTGACTCCAATCATGATCAGCCCATCGCCTCAAATTTGCTTGGCCAAAACTTCACGACCGAGGCAATCAATCGCGTCTGGCTAACGGACATCACCTACATCCCAACCCAAGAAGGCTCCACTTACCTCTGTGCATTCGTTGACCTGCATTCCCGCAAGATTGTCAGCTGGAAAACGAGCCGGAACATGGATTCGGAATTGGTGGTCGGGGCATTCGATCAAGCACTTACTTTTCGCAAGCCAAACGCGGGCCTGATCGTTCACAGCGATCGTGGCTCCCAATTCGCGAGCGATCATTTCCGCAGACGCCTGGCAGCCAGTGGGCTAGTTCAAAGCATGAGCCGTCGCGGGAACTGCTACGACAACGCACCGATGGAATCGTTCTTCAAGAGTTACAAAACCGAGGAAGCACAGCAGATTTACGACACGCACGAACACGCCACACGCGGCGTATCTGACTACATCGAACGATTTTACAACCCTCATCGCTTGCACTCGTCGCTGGGCTACCTCAGTCCAATCGATTTCGAGCAAGCGATCAAAGAACCGTCACTCGTAAGTGAGTCCTGACTCACAGGACTCACCGTTTACCTTTCCCTTAAGACCGGTCCACTGTCAACTTTTCGTGGGCAATTCCATTCTCGACAGAGCGAAACGAAAGCAACCAAAGTTCAATCTTGGAAAAGACGAAAAGGAAGCGGCAAAACGCCTCGCACGGATTCAAGAACTTTTCGATGACTGCCAGCGTTACACGGGCTTACCGGTTTGGACAACCTTCGGACTCTATGCAGCGAAGTTGTTGGCACGTGGCGTCTACCAAATCCCGATTCCATTTGATCGGGAGGAACAGGAAAGCGTCCACGGTCATGAGAGCCTGGAAGACATTTGTGCAAACTACGTCCAAATGATTCGAGCAGAGCAGGCTTGTTACCCCTCTATCCAGATCGTACCTACGGATGACGATGCCTACGCCTATGGCGTTCGCCTCAACGCCTCTTACGAACAAGCAGTCCTCGAACGCAAGGAACGAGAATTCAAAGAAGAGGGGGTAATCTCCAGCGGCAAAAAGTATCCCGACAGATTTGTCTCAGGCTCGTTACATGATACCTTTGATCGGTACGTCAGCCACATCAAGAAATCGGAGAACAAGCTCGATGCCGAAACGCTAAAACCGGCCCAACGAAAGCGGATCGAATATGTAGACGTTCTCAAGTTGCATCATCGAGACTGTTCCTTGATGGAGCTATCGAGCTACGACGCAATTGCAGAGATGATCGGCTACTGGGCAAATCGACCAGAGTACAAGAAGGGCAAACGCTACAAGCCCACGACCGCCCGCCATCGTCGCAAGGAGCTAGAGCGTTTTCTTCGCTGGCTCGATCTGACATCAGAGTTTGAATGGGAAATGCCCCGTGGAGCAAATCAGATCAAGGTTCGCACAGTTGAACTTGAAGAAGATCATGCATCTGCCGACCTCCTTACCAAAATTGTATATACCCCCGAACAACTCGGCAGCATCGCTGGGAAAGCAAATGAGTTTGAGCGACTGCTACTTCTTGTGGGAGTGAATTGTGCATTCGGAGCGGCTGAAATAGGCCGTCTTATCACGAGTGAGGTTCTCCTGAATCAGTGCCACAAGTATGCCGAACGCCTTCAGTTTGGATCGACAGAGTCAGATTCATTCGTGCGACTTATGCGACCGAAATCAAAGATGTTTGGCGAATGGATTCTCTGGAAAGAGACGGCAGAGATTCTTGAGTGGGCAATTTCAAGAGCGAATCAAATCGGTACACCATTCTTGATCGTGAAGAAAACTGGTGAACGAATCTACAACGAGAAATCAAAAAACCCGCAAGCTGCGACCGCAAGTTGCTGGAGAAAACTTGTAAGACGAGCACAAAAGACGCATCCTGAGCTTCCGTTTTTGCCATACGGATCGCTCCGTGATACGTTACCCGACACGCTTCGGCACCGTGGTGAAGATACGTTGGCATCAATCTGTTTGGCACACAAAACAGCATTTAAGGCTGACAACCTTCTTGAAGCCTATGGGAACAAACCATTCGGTCGCCTTCATGATGCGATTCGTGATCTTCGGGGGCAATTCAAGCCAATGCTTGACGCCGTTCGCCAATGATGACGTGACGCTGGACCGGCAAGCTCGAAGACACTAAAATTGGCTCCATACTGACACCGCCCGGTGAGCCAAACATGAAGCCAGAGACTCCCTTCCAACTGATGCCCGAACTTCCCTCGTGGGAGTTCAACACACTGAAAGAGTCGATCCGACAGCACGGAGTGATCGTCCCGATCATCAGGGACGAACATGGCTCAATCATCGACGGACATCATCGGGACCGTGCTTGTTGTGAACTGAAGATCAAAGATGCTCCTACGATCACTTTGGCAGGCTTAGCCGACGAACAAAAGCGAGATCACGCTCTCGTTCTAAATCTGGTTCGCCGCAAAATTACTCGCAAGCAAATGCGAGCGATCATTGCCACTGAACTTAGACGAACACCAGACATGTCCAATCGGTGGCTCGCCGAAATCGTCGGAACGACGAACAAGACCGTTGAGTCGGTTCGAAGGGAACTGCTGAGCATTGGGGAAATTCCTCAATGCGACACATACCGAGCCAAGGACGGACGACGATACACGCATGTCGAGAAAGAACTGCGGGATGTAACCGGTAACCAGCATCATGCATCCATGCGAAGAGCAGGGAAGCACTTTCTTGAGACACTGCCGACGCCGACGATTGCTAGCCGTGACTCGCCCTCCCTGGCCTAAAACTAGGCAGTTGGACACGTGCGGAGGAGGAGAGAGATCGGGGCAACTTCAGCAGGTACCCCCCTGTGGATGTAGCCTGCTTCCGGGCAGGTGGCGTTTTTGTTGGTTTTCCCGTCTAAAGCGGGTAATCCCACCAGGCAGCCGGGCAAAATATTCACTTGACGGAATATTCCTTCAAGGCTATACTTCGACAGGTCGATTGGATTACCAGGTGCAAGGACAAAGCATGCAGCCTCAGCCTTCAGGAGAAATACCATGTATGTCGGACAGACTTGCGGAGATTTTCCGAAGAATGGGCGAGGCGACACCGTGCTCCTCTTTCGAGACCGCATACGCATTGCTCTGCACGACTATGGATGAAGTTGAGGATGAGCTTACCAATTTTCCAAATGAGCCTGATCGCTACATGGAAATCAAACGGCTCTTCCCGCCACAGACTGACAGAATGTCCAGCTTGGAGGATTGTGACGTGAAGCGATTCGATAACACCCGTCACGTGACATACATAGCTTCAAATGGAGCTATCGAAGTTCGCAGCAGGCGTGTCCAAAATGGAGAAGTCAAGACACATTTTCGGAAGGCAGGTAGTGATGGGAGATTCTTGAATGATGTCTGTCCACGACTTGCGGACAAAAACGCCTAAGCCTAATAGCAATAATTTACTTGTCATCGAGGATTTTCAAATGCCAATTACTCTAAGCGACGATCTAACAGCGAAACTTTTAGTTTCTAGCGTTTGTGCAGAAGTCGGCAAGAACTCACCGTCGCCCCTTGTTTTGCTACAAGAGCTTGTAGCATCAGAATTCGGTGATGCGGAGTTCGACTTCAGAGTGGCGGACGCTCCCAATGGCTTTCACTTCTTGAACATCTACCACGAAGAGCTAGAGGTTGCTATTGAATGGAAGTCTGGCTGTGGATTTGGTTTGTCTTGTTTCCGAAGTGATGCGGATGACCTCGCTGGCTTGTATTCATCACCAGATGAATGGTTCAAGTCTTTAGAGGCTGTGTACCATCGTATTGCCTCTCTTCTTATTGAAAAGACAACAACGAAATCTATTCCAGCGACGATGGCGGATATTCGGCATGAACGAGGTCTATCGCAAGCTTCTATGTCTGCTCAACTAGACATAACGCAGGCAACTTATTCAAAGCTTGAAAGAAGAGAAGATGTGAAATTGTCCTCATTGCGAAAGGTCGTTGAGGCGATGGGAGGAGTTTTGAAAATTGAAGCACGCTTTCCTGAGTCGCAAGATGTCCGAGAAGTCACATTTTCATAGCATTGGGCTTTTAGTTATCCGTTCTGATAACATGGAAGCCGCAGCAAGATTCTATTCCGCTCTCGGAATGCTCTTGGAGAAGCATTCACATCCTCCATGTGGTGAACACTACTCCACAGTAGACGATAACTGCGTGTTCGAAATCTGCCAGCGAAAACCGGAACAGCCTCCAACAACTGCGTGCTTCTTTGGGATCAACGTTGAAAACGTTGAAGTAGCGGTCGGTACGGTGCTAAAGAGTGGCGGCTTGGTCAAACGTCTTCCAGCCAATTCAGAGTGGGGGAGGACCGCAATCATCACGGATTTAGACGGCCACAGCGTAATGCTCATTGAAAACGCAATTTAGATTCCCGGAAGTCGGTTTCGTTGATACGACAATCAAAGGAATAGATGCAATTGCTCTAGTTTTAGAACTCACGAAAACAACTCTGCCTCAGTCGGGGAAACGGGCAGAAAGACTTTAACATGCCAAAGCTGTTGCTAATGCTCGATATGCCAAAGCAAGCTTCCCATTCGTGAAGCAGTTAGTCTCGTTGCAACGTTAGCCGATGGGCTTCAGTACGCCCACAAACAGGGTTGCATCCACCGTGACATCAAGCCAGCAAACATTCTGATCAACGGCGAGGGAACACCGCTAATTGCCGATTTTGGAGTTGCCTGCACGCTCGATGAACTTGCAAAGGGGCGTTCGTCGTCAAGCGGAACTCTGAACTACATGGCACCTGAGCAAATCGCACAGGAGACTCAGCTACTTGACGGAAGATGCGATGTTCACGCTCTTGGAGTTCTGTTGTTCGAGCTATTGAGTGGTCGTTCGCCTTTTCAGTCACGAACCCAGAATGGACTGCGAGAACAAATCCTGTTTCGCCAACCAACCCTGCTTCGATCTGCTGATCCCTCGTTGCCGAAAGAGCTTGAGGCGATCTGCTCGAAAGCCTTGGCGAAACATCCGGCAGATCGGCATGAGTCCGCAGCGGAATTTGCAACTGAGCTTCGAAACTGGCTCGAACGGGCAAGCAATCGACGGCGGATCACCTGGATTGTCATGGTCATTTTGCTGTTGCTGGCTCTTGTCACTGGTGTGTTGATCGCTTTGTCAGGAGGAGGCAGCGAAACGAATGGCACGATCCAAGATGGAGTCATGAACTTCGACGGTCGCACCCGTGTTGTTACAAATTTAGAACGAACCCTACCGGTAACTCTCGAAGCGTGGATCAAGCCGGATCAGTACACGGACGAGAACTGCCAATTCATCATCGGGAGTGATATCCCAGGCGAATACGGTTTGGGCATCGCACTTTGCGGATCGCTGCTTTCCGTCGAACATGTCGAGGGAATGGTCAATTCCAGTGCCGCCGTCGTGCCGGGCGTTTGGTCGCATGTCGCAGCAGTCTTCACCAAAACGGACACGAGGCTCTTCCTCAACGGCGAATTGGTAGCGACCGCTTCTGGCTCGTCGAAAGGCGGTTCCACGAACTTCGTGATCGGAAACGTGGGCCAAGACAAGCTGCTGGATTTCTTTCGTGGTCAGATTCGGTCGGTGCGGGTTTCGTCGGGTGAGCGATACGGCGAAGTGTTCGAGCCGTCGAACTTGAGCAGAGATCAAACCACGCTGTTGCTACTCAACGAGACGGCTTCCGTCAGGGACGAATCCATTCTCGACCAGGATGGCGAGATGCTCGGAACGGTCGAAGGGCATTAGGACCGTTGTGGGTTGAGGGACCAAGCAATGATGACTAGATTGCCGTTACCAAATAGCGATGACGAGAAGCATTTTGGTGCTAGAAAGTGTTCGGATAACTGTTCGGATAAGCCAACCGTCTGTTGACGTAAGTCCTTTGATACCAACAGTTGAGGAAAATAAAGTCGATCCCGTTATCCTCCACTCAAAAGCCGCTTGTGAATTCACAGGCGGCTTTTTTCGTGCGCCGATCTCGCGATTTCGGATCGCTTCCGCCTCCACTGGTAATCTGGCATTTGTGGTGGCTTTGACCGGGAACCGACCGGTAAACGGCGTTGTTTTTTGCTCGACTTTGGCTGGTTGAGTGAGTCTTCCTCAGAAGAGTTTCGCAAGGAGCACGCTTTTACGCGCCCCTTCTTCGAATCAACCACGCCGAGTTTGCTGGAACGAGGACTGACAACTTCAAGTTGTTGTCCGCTTCCGTAGCCACGTTGGATCTGACCAAATGGAAGCCTGAATGATGGACGACTTCAATGAGCGTCTTGCGATTGTAAAATCCGAACTGCGTCAAAAGAACAAGCTTGAGTCGATGCTGCGTTCAGCGCAGGCTTCTTTTGCACTGGCCAGACGCAAGCGAGACAAACTGAAGAAGCTTCTTGCGAAAGAGCAGTCGGATGTGGATGCGATGGAAGGTCTGAGCATAACTGGGTTGTTTCGTGCGATGCTCGGCGACAAAGAGCAAAGGTTGCAGAAGGAGCGTCAGGAGCTTGTCGCCGCAAAGCTGAAGCACGATCAAGCCGCCGACACCGCCAAAGATCTGAGCGATGACGTCAAGCGTTTAAAAGAAGCATTGGTGAAACGAGAGAACGCAAACGCAGAGTACGAACTGCTGCTCGCCGAGAAGGCGGATCAACTTGCCGCGAACGAACCGGGGCTAACGCCCAACGGCTAATGATTGTCATTCGGTATGCGACTAAATCAACAGCCTGCTGAGCGAACCCAATACAATCGTCCGTTGTCTGCTACTGCGTTGGATACGGTGTCGGGGACTGAGTTGACGGCTTTTTATTCTTGATATTTGCTGGGCTGTTCCGGCAAAACGTATTTGACGCCTATGTTCGACTCGTTGCTTAGTTACGGTTGCTCCAGACGACAAGGTTGAGGTCATGGCGTATTTAGGGTGGATGTTCGTTGGGCTGCTGCTCGGACTTGGATTGGCTCGCATGTTTCAATTCTTGTCATTCACCGGGTTGAGCCACTGCGGTAGCGATGCGATCGAGGGAGCAACCTTGCCGGTCGCTTCGCTGTTGAAGTCACACTTCAGCCCGACGACGATGTCGGAAATCACCATTACCGAGCGTCGTTTTCCGTTTCGGATGCGAGCTGATATTCAGCGAACCATCGACGATGTCTTTGGAAAAGACATTGTGATCAAGCATTTCTTCGGAGTTCGTAATGAATACGCGCACTGTCTTCCCTCGTTGACGGACTGCATTTTGGAAAGCCAGAACAATCCGGCTTTGTCCGTGCCACCAGAGTACGAAGAGCTTGATATCGGCGAGGGTGAGCCTCTTCAGGTTCTGAAGAACGGACTTTGGTTGCTGGAATCTGACGGACTGAACTTTGTTGTGATGCTGAGCCCGTGCGGTCCGTTTGGGCAGGTCACGGGGATGCAGTTCCAGGTTGGCGTTCCTCAATCATCAGAAGGCACACAACTTTCGCATCGGTTCTTAAAAATGGTAGAAGACGCGGTTGCCCGAGGTGAGTCGTACCGCGGCAAAATTCTTTCGCTTGAACAGTCCGAGCACAACTACACCGGCGAATCCAATGGGATCACAGTGCATAAGCTGCGAGACGTGAGGCGAGAAGATGTCATTCTTCCTGCCGATACGTTGACTTTGCTTGAACGCAACGTGGTTGAGTTCGCCCGCAATCGCCAGCGTCTTTCGGAGCTCGGCATGTCGAAGAAGAAAGGTGTTCTATTCTACGGGCCGCCTGGTACTGGCAAGACGCATACGATCCATCACCTTGCAGGATCGCTTGAAGGACACACAACGATCTTGATTTCGGCCGAGCAAGTGGGGCTTCTTGGCGAGTACATGACGCTCGCTCGGCTATTGCAACCAAGCATGGTCGTGATGGAAGACGTCGATTTGATTGCCCGGGAACGAACGAGCATGGAGAGTGCTTGTGAAGAGGTTTTGCTCAACAAATTGCTCAACGAGATGGATGGTCTCAAGGAAGACGCCGAGATCTTTTTTGTGCTAACAACCAATCGTCCGGAAGCTTTGGAAGCGGCATTGGCATCGCGTCCAGGTCGGGTGGATCAAGCCATTGAATTTCCACTGCCGGACGCGGAAGGGCGGAGGAAATTGGTTTCGCTTTATGCACCGGATGGCTTTCTCGATGCTGATATGGTCTCCGAGATTGTCCGACGAACCGACGGAGTTAGCGCCGCTTTTATCAAGGAGTTCATTCGCCGAGCGACGCAGTTCACGGTGGAACGAGGTGATTCCTCTTGTTTGACCCATGAGGATCTCGATATGGCTTTGGATGAGATGCTCTTCAAGGGTGGGCAGTTGAATCGAAAGCTCTTGGGAGCCGGAGATTCGTTGCCAGCATGATCAGGCTGGAAATGAAGCTTCGTCCGACAATGGTGATCGACCCAGCCGGAGTGGCCCGCAAACCGTGGGCGTGGTTGCTTTCTAGGTAGGTTGGACCTCTTTTCGGACAAAGTCGATCGAATGCCATTTTCGACGACGTTCGCTTTCGCGGTTTCGAGTTTGTATCGGGTATCCTCGGGGATGCGATCTCCCGTCCATGTGTTGATGGCGGGTTTCATAGAACGACGAACATCCTTTGACAGGACATTCCACTTCATACCGACTCAAGGACATCCGATGCAAAACCGCCGCTCGATGATTGGTCTCTTTGCGATGCTTTCGATCGCTACCCTCACCTCGACTGCCCAAGCTCAGGGACGTCGCCAGGCCGCTCCCGGTAAAGAACCGCCTCATCCTCCGAAGGTTGGCCAAGAGGCTCCTGATTTCGAGTTAATGAATCAAGAAGGCGAGGTCGTTTCGCTGAAGGCGTTGACGGAGAAGTCACCTGTCGTGATGCTCGTTTTGCGAGGCTGGCCAGGAAAACAGTGCCCGATGTGCAGTCGGCAGGTGGGCGAGTTTCTAAGTAAGAAGGCTGCTCTAAAGGATGTTCAGGTGGTAATGATCTACCCTGGACCAGCAGAGTTGTTGGAAATGCACGCGAAGGAATTCCAAGGCAACAAAACATTCCCACCTAACTATCACTTCGTTCTTGATCCAGACTACAAGTTCACCAGCGCTTGGGGACTTCGATGGGATGCCCCACGCGAAACGGCTTATCCCTCCACGTTTGTGGTGGACCAGAATCAGAAAATCGTCTTCGGCAAAACCGTGATCTCGCACGGAGACCGAGCGGACGTCGCGACCGTGGTCGCGAAATTACCCTGATTTCTTCGGCTGGAAATGAAACGGTCGCTCTTTGGGATGTCAAAGAGCGATCTAGTACTACAGCGCTAAGTTTTGGGCCATCGGCATCGTGTGATGCTTTCGGGATCGATGCCGAGTTCGGCGTATCTGTCGAGCTTCGTTTGCGTGTGGCTGATGCGAGCCGCTTCGTTGCGTGATTGATGGTAGTTGATCCGTGAGGCGACCTGATCGAGCAACATGCGACGACTCTCACGAGGGAGTGACCAGCTGACTACGATTGCGTCGACCGCGTCGCGAATTTGCTGAATCGTCCACTCCGGATTTTTTTTCCCGCTCCTGCTGGCAGGTTTGCGAAAGAAACAGATAGCTCAACGACGTGATGATCAAGTGGCGTTTCAGACCCAAATATCGGCGCCCCTCGTAACAGTCTAAGCCGACCTCTTGTTTCTGATCCTCGAAACAACGTTCCACTCGCCATCGCTGAAACGCAACCTGTAGCAGCATCGCCATCGAAGCGAACTCGCTCGCGTTGCTGACGAAGAATTTCAGTTCGCCGTCAAGCACGTTTCTCGCGACCACCAACCACAGAGACAGCCCCGGTAGTCCGTCGCTGCCTTTGAGTGTGACGCGAACCCGCTTGGCTTCCCAGATGATGGGACCTTTCTCGCCGTCTTTGACGCGGTAGCGTTTCCAGCGTTTCGCTTTCATCGCTTCGCCGTGCCAGAACACTGTTTCAACACTTCGCGGCGAACTTTCCCCGCTCTTGATGCGGGGTGTCTTGCGACCTCGGCCGCCCTTGCGATAGGGCTGCTCGGTCACTTCGGGATGCTTCTCCCAAACCGAAAACGTTCGCGGCACTTCAAGCACAAACTTCTGATCGCGGTCGGCAAGAGCTTCCAGGAATCCAGGTTTACCGCCGTAGCCTTCGTCAGCGGTTAGCCAAGGATATTCAATCCCCTCCTCCTTACTGCGATCAAGCAATTCCAACGCGATCTGCCACTTGGGGCGATAGACCATCTCATCGGGAATGCCGGCGGCGGCACAACGCTCGCGGTCGTTACTCCAGCTCTCGGGGAGGAACAGTTCACCATCGACCATGCAGTGAAAGTCTTCGTTCGCCGCAGCCAGATGAACCGTGACGATACAGTTCTCCTGCTTGCCGACTTTGCCGCACCACTGTCGTTGCACGCCAGGCGTTTTGTCGCCCTTCTTGACGTCGCTGGTTTCGTCAATGATCGCGACAGTGTTCTTGGTGACATGCTCATCACGGACGATGTGGATCAGCCTCCTGCGAAGTCCATCTTCGTCCCACCGATGCTGGGCGATAAATTCCTGCAAGGTTCGCACCGGTGTACCGGCTTGCAACGCAATCGGCTCCACACTCTTGGCGTCCAGGTCGGAAAGTTGACCACGGACATAGGTCGTCAAATGAGCCCTCGTGTCACTTCGTCGAAAACAATCGCCAAAGCGAGCCAAGTAAGCATTTAACCGATCTTCGAGTTGTTCCAGTTCAGCGACATCCATGCCAAGCTCTCCGTGCAGCAAACAAAATCTCCAGCTGCTATTCTCAGCCAAAAGACCGTCCCTCTACAATACCAGTTAGCGCTGCAGTACTAGGAAAGATGTCGAGGGACGTTTTGCCATCGCGGAGCGTAGTTTCGCAGTGCGGCTCGCTATAAGCCGCGATGCACGGGGGTTGAACGCATGGCGGAACGGATATGAATGGTCTAGACAAGGTGTTGCGGGCAAAGGGCGGCAGGTCGACCCTGTTGTGCTCGACAAAATCTATGTTGAGAGCGGTTTGGTCGGCGTGAACGCGAACAAGAACGCTCAGGCAGTGACGCTTTTGGGGATCTCCTGATCAAACGATTTTGTGCAGCAAATGCTTTGATTGAATTGTTCGTCCCCAAACGCCCCGCTTGAACTCGCGAACATTGTTTTCGCTCGTTTAAAATTTGATGGTCGAACGTTTGCCTTGCGAATCAATCGATTTGTAGTTCACCATCGCCATGCACTAAACCGTCGCGTTGCTGGTTTGGTCCACCAGCTGAATTAAATCACTAAGGTGATGAATGACCGCGGTCGGATTGGATTGCAGCAGTTCGGATTCTGTTTGAGCGCCAGTCGTGATTCCAAGAGCCATCCCGCATTTCGCGTTTTGACCCTCTTCGATGTCGATTCGTGAATCGCCGATCTTTGCGACCGACGCTGCGTTGGTGACTTGGGTCAACGCCATGGCTAGATAGATCATGTCAGGTGCGGGACGTCCCGCTTCGACATCACTAGCGGTTACCAATGCATCGACCTCTTCGCCGATGGTCCATCCAATTTTGTGGACTAGTTTTTCGGCGGTTGGACGATCGTAGCCGGTGTTGAGGACAACTTTGATTCCTCGCGAATGAAGCTCGCGGAAAATGTCGGACGCACCTGATTGCTCGACGACTTCGAGCGAGTCGTAGGCTTCGGCGAGTCGAAAGCGAAAATCGGCGAAGATTGCCTGGACTTCATCTTCGGGATGCTCGGTGCCGTCCAATGCAAGAACGTCACGAATGGCCTGAGACTTTTCTTTCCCAGCCCCAGCGGATTGCACCTGCTCTTGGGTGAAGCTGTATCCCGCGGCATTGATCGCTTGTCGAACGGTTTTGTAGACGACGTTGTCTTCGTCGACGGTTGTTCCTGCCATGTCAAAGACGACGAGTTCAATCATTGTAAAGCTCGGTGAGGTGATGCTGGGTGAAGCCGGCACTGCTGGTCATTCCCTTTCCTCCGATTCCCGTGGTGACATGCACATTGGGGAAAATGGTTTCAAGGTGGATACCGGACGGATGAGAGGTTTGGCTGTAAACGCCATGCCAGGAAGCTTCGACATCCCAGGAGGGAAGGTCCATGATACGCTTCGCTTCGATCAAGATAGCGTTGTTGATGTCGGAACGAATGTCAAAGTTGAGTTCCGCGGGCTGGTCGGCGGAGGTGTACTCATGTGAATCACCCAAGATGATTCCGCCATCGGATTCTTGTTTGAACAAGATGTGTAGCCCCCAAGCATGAGCAAACGTGTCTTTCGGTTCGTTGGCCTTGATTGCATTCCAAGAGGGGCATTCCGCGAAGCTTTCGTAACGGCGAATCGAAAGGCCGGTCAACAAATTGCCAGGAAGCACCGATTGCGGTTGCGGTGAAAGCCGAAGCATCTGCAATTTGCAAAGCTTCATCTCGCTTGCGCGGAAATTTTCTGGAAACAGTGCCTGAAACTCTGTGCCGCAGCAGACAACGACCTTGTTCGCAGAAAGAGTCTCGCCATTAGAAGTCTGCAGATGAATCAGATCGGATCGGACCGGATCGATGTGCTGGATCAGGGTTTCAAAGCGTGATTCGAAATTGCTCTGCGTGCGAAGGAAGTCATGCAGATGATGAATCATCCTTCGAGGGTTCACCGAAACCTCCTGCGGAAAAGACAGTCCGCCACGGCAGTAGTCCGAACGGAGATTGGGGAACTTGATACGGCATCGGTCTGGTGTCAATAATTCCGAAGGGTATTCCGCTTCTTGATTGAGCCGATGGAGTTCCTCGATCAACGTGCATTCCTCTTCGTCGGAGGCAAGGTACACGCTTCCGTGTTGCCGAACGGATAGTTCGGTTTGAGCTTGGAGTTCTTGATAGATCCGAAGGCTCTCGCGACCGTGGACTTGCCAGCCGCGATCAAGGCCCGATGGGACAACCTGACCAAAGTTGCGAACGGTTGCGTCCATCGGTTTCGAATTTCTTTCAACCAGCGTGACCTTCAGCCCGCGTCGCAACGCGTGGTAGGCGTAGAAGGTACCGAGGACTCCCGCGCCGACAACGATCAGGTCCGAGTGAGGCACGCCGGCGGTGTGGGAAGTCATGAATGAATTCGGAGTGGGCAAGGAAGTTGATCTTTAAACGTGATCGCCAGCGGGCGAATCGTGACGAGGAATTTTGTTCGTGTAGTGGATGCAAAGAAGGATCGCGATAAGACTGGCCAACGCAGCGACCACCACGGAAGTTCGATTCATCAGCGTCAGAAAGTTGCGATCGGATGTGACCGAATTGCGATAAAGCATCACGCCGACATACCCAAGGTAGCCAAGGGCATCGGCTAGATACATCAGGTAGCCAATCGTTCCGGTTTCTCGAAGAGCCGCGATCATGCGTTCAAACACGGTGGTGTGAAAGGCAACATAGGGGATGTACATCCCGAAGCCCAGCAGCACCATGAAGGTCATCGGTGAAAGCCGGCCATAAGTCTGGCCTGCGACAGCGGCAACAACGATCGCGAAGCCGGTGGTCAACAACGCGATGGACGATAGGAATGCGATGCGGTTGTTTCGGATCAAACTGGTCAAACCTGAGACAATGACCACGCCGATCATGACCCAGAATTCAGAGCGTGCAAACACGGTCGGTTCGTTTTCGACCCCAAGTTCACTCCAAATCTCGATTGCGAAATCGTCTCGAAGGCTTCGGATCAGAGTGAGTAAAACATAGATCGAGAGCAAGCCGGTCAGGCCCAGTGCATGACGACGCCAGAACGCACGACGTTGTTCTCCGTTCATTGGGGAGCGTTTGGATCGCAAGCGTTCATCGTTCGCCGAAGGTGCCGGAATTTGGGAGAGCATCCAGACGAACATCAACAGCGGAATAACGAAAAGGAGGCCCGTGATCACCGGCATCCAAAACGTTCCAACGTCGTGGACTTCGATCAGAGTTCGACCGACCGACTTCACAAAGCCAGACGACAGGATGAAGCTTGCACAGAGACCGGCAGAAAGAGTTTCGGTGACGGCACGACCCTCTAAGAATCCAAGCACCAATCCGAAGACCATCCCGAGTGGCAATCCGTTGACGAACAACCAAACGAAATTCCATGGAACTGGAGTGACCGCAAACAGCAGCAACGAGATTTCAGCGATGGTGATCAAAGCCACAATCGAGATCGCTCGATAGCGAGCAGGCATCTCGGAGACGACCTTGATGCCGACGAATTTTGAGAGTGTGTAACCGGCGACTTGCGAGGTGATGAGAATCGTTTTGTAGCCAACCCCAAAAGCGACCATCCCATCATAGGTGGCTGCGGTGAATGGCTTTCGAAACGCATACATGCAAAAGTACGTGCCGAAGGCAGCGACAATGCAGTAGATCGAAAATGCAGTTGGATTGGTGCCCGTCAACCATCGTGTGACGACACTGCCCCGCGTGATCGTTGCGTTCCCATCCAGGGAAGCATCCGTGGTCATTGCCATGAGGTCACGCGTGGAGTGATGTTTGTGATGGAGGAAAAATTCAACGTTGCCGAGCGAAGCCTGGACGCGAATTGGCGATGGTGCAACAATGTTTCTTTTCAGTCAACACGAACGGAGGATTCTTCATCTGATCCTCATAATGCCGCGGCGCGAGGTCAGGCAATGAATTTGGTCGAGTTAGCACAGCGTCTGCGACAGTTGCGATTGGATCGCGGAATGACGTTGGACGAGGTGGCGCAAAAGAGCGGCCAAACGAAAAGCTGGCTATCACGCGTGGAGAACTTTCGCATCACACCGTCGCTTCCTGCTCTTGCTGATCTGGCGAGTAGCTTAGGTGTCTCGACATCGAGTTTGCTGGAAGGATTGGATGATCGGCCGCAGATTGTTTGTGTTCGGCATGACGAACGGAAGAAGATTCAACGCGACCCAGATTCTTCGATTGAGTACTACTCACTCGCCAGCGAGCGAACTCATCGGACGATGGATCCATTCCTATTGAAAATTCCCAGCGGCGAAGAGCGTGAACCGCGAACGCACGAGGGCGAAGAATTTCTGACCGTGCTAAAAGGGCGAGTGCGGTTCTTTTACGGCGAGCAAGAATTCACGTTGTCAAAAGGCGACAGTCTGTACTTCGATAGTGAAGTGGAACACTGCTTAGCCAATCCATTTGCAAATGATGCGGAAGTGATATGTCTATTTCGGCTGGGACGTCAGTGATTCCAAACGATCGAAAACCAGAATCGTTCGCTGACATCGTGAACGTCGCGATGGAGTTTGATTCCAGTGAACGACGTTTCATTGCATGCCAAAGCAAACTTGATCCGCTAAGCGAAGGCCAAGTGCTCGTTCGAGTTCTGTGCTGCACGTTGTGCGGAAGTGATCTGCACACAGTCGCAGGACGAAGGGAAGGACACGACCGTGGAGTGCTTGGGCACGAGATCGTCGGGGAAGTCTTGGGTTGGCGTGGGGAATTCACGCCGGCCGACTACCACGGTGTACCGCTGCGAGTCGGTCAGCGTATCACGTGGGCGATGTCGGTCGGTTGCGAGCATTGTTTCTATTGCAACAACGATTTGAATCAGAAGTGTGATTCACTGTTCAAATACGGCCACGAAGCCAGCCATGGGCATCCGACCGGCGGACTGAGTGAACACTGCGTGCTCGTCGCGGGGACACCGATCTTTCCTGTGCCAGATGAGTTGACCAACGAAGTGGTTGCACCGGTCAACTGTGCGACGGCGACTGTTTCGGCTGCACTTCGATTGGTGAATCAAACTCACCAGATCAAGAATGCAACGGTTCTCGTCGTCGGGGCTGGCATGCTTGGTTTAACAGCCGCGGCTCAATTGAACGAAGCGGGGGCATCACGAATCGTGGTCGCTGACCCAAACGCGGATCGAGCCGAGCTGGCTGAATCGTTTGGTGCAACTGACTTGATCGTTGATGAAACCCTGGATCAACGACAGGCGATGCTTCAAGAAATAACCAACGGTCGCGGCGTGGACATCGCAATCGATTTTGCGGGAATGACGACTGCTGTGAACGCCTGTTTGGAATCGGTTCGCATGGGTGGATGCGTGGTGTTAGTGGGATCCGTGTTTCCGTCGGACCCAGTCGCGCTTTTTCCGGAGCAAGCCGTTCGCCGGATGCTGACGATTCGCGGGCTGCACAACTACTTGCCACGCGATCTGGATGATGGGTTGCGATTTTTGAAACGCAACCACCAGCGATTTCCTTTCGAAAAGCTGGTTGGCAAAGGATTCCCGCTCCGCGAAGTTGAACAAGCGTTTGAGTTTGCGATGCAGCAACGGCCAGTGCGTGTGGCCGTGTATCCGTCCTCTGACTCATGAGTGAACGACGTGGCCTGGTTCGCCACGCTCTTGAATCACTCCACCACTTCGGCGACCTGAACTTCGTCTTTGAGTTCGGCAGCGGCTTGTTTAGGCGAGCGACTGCGTGTGGAGGACAAAAGTGTCATGCCCTCTTTCACGCAGATCACAGCGATTAGCAAAGCGGCAACCGCGGCGACGATCTTCAGCATGCCATGAGCAACAAAAGCAACCGCTGCGATTCCGCAAATGACCGCCACGACGGCTTGCATGAATTTCACCATCGCCTGAACACGTGAGCTGTGCGATTGCGACTTGGCACTTCGTTCAACGGCACTTCGAGCAGATTCGTTGGCAAGTTCTCGCATCGCGGACAGGTTGCTGTTGCGTTCGGGAGCTTGCGAACGTGGAATCAAAGGCGCGTTGGGATCAACGGGTTCGATGACTTCTGGTTCGATGTCATGTTCAACGCTTTCGGCTTGTACCGGGGTTTCGGCCGGTTTAGGTGGTGCCGGTTTTGGCTTCGGAGCCGCGGGTGCGGTTTCGTCACCGGATTGTTGTTGAACGCGTTGCAACAAACGATTCATGTAGGCTTCGATCGAGTCGTCGTCAGGCTCTTCTGATTCGGCGACAACGACGGTTTCCGCAGCAACCGGTTCGGTGCTTAGCAGTTCAGCTTCCGCGGGTTCATCTTGGATGTCTGCGAGAGTCGATTCGAATTCATCCGCGACTTCGAATGATTGTTCCGATTCCTGTTGATCCCAAGAGTGAGGTTGGGTGTGAGAAATGTCGCTGGTGTCGAGGTAAGTTTCCGACTCACTATCACGTTGTCCAACTTCCGCTTCCATTTGGGCGGAGTAGTCCGTTTCGCCGTCCCACATTTGGGTGCCGGTTTCGGTCGACATCTCATCGTGTACGATCGAGTGGTCGTCAGCCTCTGGGGAATTCTCGTTGCTGAGGTCGCGAATCAGTTGGTCGGCGAGGCTGAGCGGTGACTCAGAGTCCGGTCCGTCGGAGTCCGGTGCATCGAAAGAATGCTGTTCATTGCCCGATGGCTGTTCTTCTGGGAAGGATTGATCCAGATCAGCGGTTGCCCATGGGTTGGCTTCTTCGAGCGAAGCCGCTTCATCGTGAGTGGCAGCTTGGTCGACGAAGTCTTCGACGGAGGATTCGGTCGAGTGTTCTTCGGTGTTCCATTCTTGCGAAAGGCGAGCTTCGCGAATTTGCTCGGCCTCTTCTTGTGCAGCAGCGGTGAACTCGGCAGCAAATTGTTGAGCGTTTAGGTCGTCAAAAGAATCGTCTTCGTCGGCTTCGGCCACAGTGGACCATGCATCATCGTTGCCAGCTTCGTTGGGCATTTCAGCGGCGATATCGTCGTTGACGACTTCATCCAAAGACTGAACGTTTTGATCGATGCCGAGATCGTTTGGCTCGTTAATCGTTTCGTCGGAAGGGGCGTCTCCAAGGCGTTCTTCAGGAAGCAGCAACGACTCGGATTCTTCTGGCCAAGCTGGCGTAAGTGAATCGTTCGTGTCGGTTTCCGAAAGTTCTTGACTGAGCGCGTCTGGGCTCAACGAAACGTCTGCACCCAGCGAATTTGGTTCAGCGGTGTGCTTTTCGGTATCGCTTTCGCTCTTCGCCGCTTCGGCACTTTCGTACGTCGGCCACGCATCTTCGTCGTCGTCTTGTTCGACGGTCTCTTCCGCAATTGGCGTGCTCCAACTGGCCGCTTTTTCTTCCGCTTCTTGAAGCAGGCGATCAGTTTCGGAATCGTGGACCAAGCTCATCGCTTCGCCAATCAATTCTTCCGAAGAATGTTGGTCAGTCGACGTTGCTTCCAAAGACTCAGAGCCGGGTTCGCTTGCGACGTGCAGACCTGGTCCATCGACGATGGATTCAGGCGTGTCCAGTTCGGCGATCGATGCTGGAGCGGAGTTCTGCGTTGCCGATTCTTCTTCAACGAACTCCTCATCTGAGCTTCCAGCTTCGGTAGCGGAGAGAATGCCCAAGCGGATTTCAGAATCCGAGGGTTTTGATTCGGCGTCGCTCTTACCGCTGATCAGCTGCCGAGTTTCTTCCTCGAGTCGTTCGATTTGATCGAGCGTGTCGTCATGGTCACGATTGGACCGGTCGAACAACTGACGGGTTTCGGAAACTTCGCGTTCAGCCCGAATGCGTTGTTTTTCTGACGTTTTGTATTTGGCCTTGAACTCGTCGCGTTGTTCTTCGGTGACGGACAATGTTTCGCGAAGTTTTTCGTTGTCTTCACGGAGTTGAGCCAGTTGTTGTTCGGCCTGTGCGAGGCTGAGGGTCAACTCGTCGACGCCGTTGCGGAGGGCGTCCATTTCGTCGCTCCACGACGTTCGGTCCGTGTCGTGTCGATTTTCCGATTCGCGAACTCGTTCTTCTAATTCACCGATCGTTGTGCGTGCGTGTTGGCAGTCGCGACGCAGTGCTTCTGCTTCTTTGCGAGCATCGGAGATTTCGATCTGCAGGCTCTCGATCTCTTCCCGAAGTGATTCTTCGGTCTTGAGCGATGCGTCGTACTTTTCTTGGGTCTCATAAAGCTTGGCGTCGCTGCTGGCTTTTTGATCCAAGATGTCATCGCGTTCGCGATTAGCCGTTTCTCGCTGCGCAATGGCTTCGTCGCGAGCGGCAGACAGTTCTTTGCATTGACGAGCATGCTCTTCAACTCGTTCCAGCCCCATCGACTGCAGCGATTCTTGTTGTTCACCGAGTGCCAGCAATTGTTCGTTGAGCGAAGCGAACTTGGCACGCATCTGCGTGACCGCTTCAGCAGCTGCGTCGGCTTGACTTTGCGATTGCTTGAGCTGCTGGCGAGTTTCGTTCAGTCGTCGCTCGCTTTCTCGTTCTCGCTCGGAAATGTTTTCTTTTTCGAGGAGCAGCTCTTCGATTTGACTTCGATAGTGGACGTCACGGCCCTGCAAGCGTTCCTGTTGAGTTTTCCAGTCTTCGCGTTGCTTTTCGAGCTCGTTTTGTTGATCCGCCAGTTGGTTTTGGCGTTCGGTGAGGTCACGATGGCGAACTTGGAATTCAGCGTGCAGTTCAACCGCAGCGGTTTCTTGAGAACGAATCTCGTCCTCACGTTCGCGGAGTGCTTTGAACTGAGCCTCGATTTGATCGGCTTGTTGTTTCAGTTCATCTTGCCGTTCGCGGACCCAGCGATCGTGTTTCTCGGCTTCTTCTTTCAGCTTATGCCAACGCGATGCTTCCTTTTGGAATTCGACGTCAGAATCAAAGATCGATTGCGGGTTGCCAGAGGCAAGACGCGGGACGGATTCAGCGAAACGGTGCGCGGTGGGCTTGGGCTGCTTTGCTTCGGCAAACTTGGCTTGGATCAATTCGAATTCGTAATTGCCCAACCGAAGGATGTCGCCTTGTTGCAGCGTTCCTTCCGTGACACGAACGTTGTTGATCAACAACGGGATTGAGTACGCACGAATGAGGATGCGATGTGCGTCACGAATCAGAACCGCGTGAAGTGGACGCAGCGTTGGGTCGTCCAGGCGGATCGAGCATCCGACGCCGTTGCCCAAGGTGTAGCGAGCACCGGCGAGACGCAGCCGACGTGTCGGGTGGTTTTCGCATCGAACACGAAATTCGATGGCGCCTTCTTGGTTCCACATCGTTCCGTGGTCGCCGAGCGACTTGCTGCCCGCAGAAGCAGGCGAATTCGTTGCGGCGGTTTGAGGCTCGGCCGCGGTCGCATAACGTGGCTGGTTCAACCAACTGGTCGCGGACCCTTCTGCACCGGAACGAGTAGGAGACTCCGATCGGGATGGAGCCGCGAACGCGGTTGCGGAGTTGGAGTCGGTGTGTGTTGGTGTATTCGAGGAGTCAGTTGCCACCACGGAGTTCCTTCTCACGGGAATGCTTTCTTGAGAACGGTGAAACATGTCTGAAATGTTCGCGACGGACCTGTATGGGGAGGATCTGTCTCGGTTTCGACTCGTTTTCTGTGCCGTTCAAGCGGTTCGGAGTCACCACTTGGTTCTGTTTATTCGGTTGATCCGATCAGGGGCATGAAGGCATTTGTTCCGTTTTGGCAAACTTTGCGGATTTCGGTCGACTTTGCAGGGGGGAAGTAGCTGGTTGAATACACTCCGCTCCATGGAGGGGTTGGTCGGTTTTAGGGCTGTCATCGAAGTGATTTTCCTTTCAACCGGAAATTTCTTCTCAGTGGCGCCCCGAAAGCGTTGGAAAGGTCCCTTTGTTCGAAGGGGAAGGCTTTTCTTCGATCTACCCTAATGAAACCAGGGTTTTACTCGGTGTGCAGCTAGGAACGCTCCAATTGAGTGAACTTGAATGGCTCGGCGTGCGTCACAGTCAGTGCCGTTGTTGGGTCGGTTTCGGTCACTTTGCCAGCCAGAGAGGTGAATTATGTCTCGCGATGACACACTGAAGACGCTTCGGATAACGCTGCTCCGTCGTCGAGACGCGCTTCGAAAGGCGTTGGAAGGCGATTTGAGCCTTCTGCAAGAACTTCACAATCAGAAAACCGGCGACGCGCTGGACGCCGCAGCGGATACGGTGCAAGACGAGCTGAACAGTCAGTTGGTCGAGGTCGAGAGCCGGGAATTGCTGGCGATTGAAGAAGCGATCGCACGTTTTGAGGAAGGCCGGTTCGGCGATTGCGAAGATTGCGGGAAACCCATACCGCTCAACCGCTTGAAAGCGATTCCATACGCGGTGGACTGCATCAATTGCCGCCGTGCCGCTGAGCGAGAGACGTCATCTGGTGTCGTTGCGCCGACCGAATGGAATCGCATTTTTGATGCTCCCAAAGTCGATCCAGCGGTTTGATATATCGGGAGGAGTCGACCAATTCTGCTGCGTCAATGCGGCGGTGATTTGGAAAGGCCGATTCCGAGAAACTTCTTTTTGACCGGGTGCCGAACAGGGTGCCCGGTGTGAGACGCACGTGTTGATTCGTTAGGATGCGGCAATCAGGTTGATCTGTTTTGTGTGATCAACTCGCCTTCGCATCTCAACGAAAACCGTATCAGCACATGGATTTGCGTCATCACGTTCGTGACATCCCGGATTATCCCAAACCCGGCATTCTGTTTCGAGACATCACTCCCTTGCTCGCCCATCCCGAAGCGTTGACCGCTTCGGTCGAGGAAATGGCAAAGCCGTTTCTGGATCAGAAGATTGATGTGGTCGCCGCCGCGGAAGCTCGCGGGTTCATCTTTGGAACGCCTCTGGCAATGCGTCTCAATGCCGGCTTTGTGCCGATTCGAAAGCCAGGCAAGCTGCCGTTTGATTTGCACTCGTTCGCCTACGAGTTGGAATACGGAAGCGATGAGCTACAAATCCATGTTGATGGCATCAAGCCTGGCCAGCGTGTGCTGATCGTCGATGATTTGTTGGCGACCGGTGGGACGGTAGAAGCCTGCTTGCGTTTGCTGGAAAAGTGCGACGCAGAAATTGTGGGTTGCTCGTTCTTGATCCATTTGGTCGCGTTGGGCGGCGAAGCGAGACTGTCGCCGTACCACGTTCACAGCGTGCTCGAGTACGGTGGGGACGATGCCGAGGACGAGCTCAGCATTCAGAACCGTCCCCCAGGACCGAGCGTCTGAGAGGGAGTGCGAAGAGCCTCAGTGCCACAGGGACTGGGGTTCGTTAAACGCCAGGTAATCCGCAGCGGATCATTTTCCGTTGCGGTGAGCGATCAAGCTGCGAAGAGTCGTCATCGCTGTTCTCGCGTTGCGGGCATACTCAGGAGCACGCAGATCGGCGGAGTAGTGCGTTGGCACTTCCATGACGGTGTTTGCGGCGCGAGCGACTTTGGCCGTGATTTCAGCGTCGATACCGGATCCGGTTTCTGTCAGCGGTAGCGAGCGGATGAGATCGCCGAGGAAGACTTTGTGACCTGTTTCAAGGTCCGACAGGTGCAAGCCCGTTGTCAGGTTGCTGCAAGTGGTCAGGCAGCGGTTGACGATGCGACGCATCCGGTTGCTCAATCCGCCTCGCAAATTATTGCTGTGAGAACCGCCTCGACGCATGGACCGGGAGCCGTAAACGACTTCGGCTTGTTCTTCTAGAATGGGCCAGATCGCACCGAGGAGGTCGGCGGGATCGTAGGCCATGTCGGCGTCTTGAATCGCGACCACGTGCCCTCGTGTGTGACGCAGTGCCATGCGAATGGCGGAACCGCGACCATGATGACGGCGGCGGTGAAGAATGGTGCGATTGGAACGTTCTGGCAGACCGCGCAAGTAGTGCCAGCTTCCGTCGACACTGCCATCATCGACCAGAATGGTTTCGGTTGCCGGTGGCATGACTTCGTCGATTCGGTCGATCACTTCGGGGATAAATTCCCGACAATTGTGGATCGGAACGATGACGGAAACATCAATCTTTTTAACAGGCGATGCACCGCAAGCGATCTGGTTCGCTTCCGCGATGAGGCCGAGCGTGTCGTCGATTCGCTGAAGAATCTCGTCTGGATTGACTGCGTCGTCCGGGGTGGTCAACGCTTGGTCGAGTTCTTCAGGTGCCGCTAGAAACTTCTCGACACTCGGTTGGAAAGTGGTCGTCATAGGGGTCGTCGCTTTGAAGTCGCCGTGTGGATCGCATGTGATAGCGATCGGGGCACATCGCCACGGAAACTATGGGCAACGATTCTCAGTCGAGCGGACTCGACCGAGATTTTCGAATGACTGGACCTTGCCTTTGGCAGGTTGCGTTGAGGGTTGCAACGGTTGCAGCAGTCGAGGTCAGCTGGCTACGTCAAACGACGCAGCCAGGACCATCGCCACGGGCCGGATCAGCGGGCCGTGAACGTGGAATTCGGACCCAACGTCCCCATTCCCGCCGCGGGGCTGTGATCGAGCACATATGGGCCCAGGGTACGGTCCAAGTGCAGCAATAGCCGAGTTTTTTCGGTCGGAACGAAGCGACGGGCGGGTTCGAAATCGCCGGTGTAGACAGCTTCCGCCGTGATTCGAACTTCGTCGATCTTGCCGAGGAACGATCGTGTGGGTTGTCCGGCATTGTCAGGGTCGGCTCCCACGAAGAGCGGGTAAGCGTTCGTCTTTCGAGTTCCCTTTGCCGCGACGGAAGAGACTTGCTTGCCACCGACATAGATCCGAACGCTTTCGCCGTCGAAGACGCCGGCCACGTGAGTCCACTCATCGACGGTGAGTTTGTCTTTCGCCTTGGCAGAGTAGTACTTGCCGTCCAAGTTGACATCAAACTGTGGCACGCCCTCATCGGAAAAGATTGCGAATTCGCTGCTTTGCGTTTTCGCAATTGCACCACGCATGCCTTCGGTTTGGCTGGGGTTCAGCCAGGCTTCCACGGTGAAGGGACCGCTGGGCAGGGCGAGGGAGTCAGAGTCGACGCGAATTGCGGAGCGTTCGCCTTTCACTTCCAAGCATTGGTTGTTTTCACCACTGAAGTAATCGGCCGGCACCGCTGCCAGTTGAAGTTTGACGGGGGTCGAAACACTGGGCAGTTCGATGCGAGTGGTTTCGCCGACGTAAACGCGATCCAGTTCGACGCGAGGGATGGTCCAAGTCGCCGTGTGATCGGCGAGCCGCCGGAGTTTGACCGTGAATTTTTCGGTGGCACCTGCTGCAAGTGTCATGTGATCATGATCCAGCGTGCTGAGCCAATCGCGTGACGCGGAACCGATCGATGCGGTGATGTCCATGTCGCGCGGTGAAGGGTTATTAATCGTCACGACGACCTGACCCGCCGCCGATCCATCGGTGTTCAATAGCAAGTCGCTTTTGGTAATCACCGGTCGAACCTTGCGAGCTTGATTGACCTCTTCCACGAACTCAGGTGTGAACTCGGTCGGATCCATCACCGCGCCGACTGGCAACGAGGCAACGGAAATGTCATCTGGTCGAACAGTGACCACGTTCAAGTGATGCAAGAAACCAGCGCCGGGAATGTCTGCGGACAAATGGCCGCCGGTCGTTGCCAGCGTGTAGTACTCAATGCCATCTTTCGGGCCGTCATATCGCATGTGGTGAATGTGCCCCGCAAAGACTGCCGAAACATTTCCCGCTTTTTTCATCATGTCATGAACGGTGTCCCAGTTGGACCCCGTGTATCCGCCTCCGATCCAACGAGGGTGATGAAGGAAGACGAAGACATGGTCCAGTCCTTCGTGCTGTTTCAATGCCTCAGCAAGAAACTCGAGTTGTTCGTCGCTCATCCGTTGGAGCTTGCCGACGTTGAACGCCTTTTCGTTCGTGACCGGATCACCTTCATCGCTGTAGAGAACGACGAATCCGGCGTTCTTGTGACGAAAGGTGTACCAGAGTGGACCGAAGTGTTCTTCGTAGTTGGAATCGTGTTGGCCTTGTGGTGCCGGACCTTTGCCACGCCAGTAGACGTCATGATTGCCCGCCACGGGGAACCAGCGCACATCAAGTTCATTCATGATCTCTTTGTACTCCGCCATCTGACGCATCCACTCGGGTTTCTCGTTGTACCCTTGGATCAAATCGCCGACCGTCATTACCAAGTCGGGAGACAGCAAATTGGTGTCTTTGACGGCTTGTTCGAGCACCTTCAACCCGGCGGGCACGCCACCGGTCCGGTCACCATAGACGACGAAATGAAAGGCGTCCTCCTCATTGGCGAGCGGCAGAACCTGCGTACTTGCGCGTGTCGTGTAGAAGCTGTCGTTGGATTGATGTTCGTGTGAGTGGCCTTCATCGCCGTCGTGAGCAACTGAAATGCTTGGCAGAACGGGGATAGAAACGAGACAAAAAAGTCCTGTCACGATGGACTTTTTCAGGCGGGATGGGAGGTGGGTGGGCATGTTGCAATTCGCGGAAGGAGGGGGCGTAAGATTTGGGAGTAAACCTAGACAATCACGAGTTTAGCCCAAGTGGCCGACCCGTGAATTTTGAGCGAAGAACTGGCTTGCGAGACTACTCGTCCGCCCCGCCACGGTGGTGCCGGTTTGAGGTGCATCCGCGTGGCAACGGCTACCGGTTCACGACCCAACAACAAGTTCGATGAGACATTCGGTGTCCTCGTTGCGGTGACCAATTTGTATGCCCCGTAGGCGCTCATCGCGTGGCAAGGCGGCGTGCTGGTCACTCTCAACTGAATGCTTTTCCGAAATTCGACAACGGGAGTGTGGCTCGGTACGATTCGTGGCATTCAGCCGAATCTTTAGACGAGTCTCTGGTTGCTGCGCGAGTCTCTGACTGCTGCTTGCGTTTGCCAACAAACAGCCAATCCGGTGCGGCGAAACGGGATCTACAAGTACTGTGACTGAATCTGCAACCATTTGGACGCGACGACCATGGACATCGAACGGCCGACATGAGCGAATTGAATCACGTACCAAGACGGCCACTGATCGCCGCGTTTCTCAGCCTGTGTTGTGGACCGCTTGGGCAGTTGTACGCTGGACGAGGCAAGCGTTCTGTGACGTTGGCCGTTGTGACGTTGGTGCTCATGATCGTCGCTGCACCGATCGCCTTGTGGATTCCGGGCGGCCACGTTTCATTCAAACTGTTGATGTTTGCGTTTGCTTGCTGGCCAGTTTTTTTGATTGTAGATGCGTTTCAATGTGCCAGGAAAGCTCGTCAGCAGCGACTGCATTGGTACCAGAGGTGGTGGCTTTACCCACTCGTCTTTCTCGCCTACCTAGGGCCAGTGTCATTGATTTCTGAGTTGCGAACCGCCTTCATCGCGCAGGCTTTTCTTATTCCGGCGGGGTCGATGCACCCGACGATCACACCAGGAGATCGAATCTTGGTGAACAAGCTCGGTTCTCGAGACGACGCAATCGACTACGGGAACGTGGTGGTGTACTACAGCAAGGGCCCCGGCAGCCCACAGTATGTGACACGAGTGGTAGCGCTCGAAGGCGATACGATCGAAATTCGAGATGAGTCCGTGTTCGTAAATGGGAAGCAGATCAGCGAACCTTACGCAGCATTTGATGGTGATCTTCCAACCTATCCGAACATGGTGAACATGCAGCCGGTCGTCGTGCCTCCACGCCACTTCTTCGCGCTGAGCGACTCTCGACGACGATCGATGGATAGCCGAATGCTCGGCCCTGTTCCGATCGACTATTTTCAAGGCGTCGCTTCTCGTATCTTCTGGTCGCGCCCTCGCGAAATTAACTTCTCGGTGTCGCCGGAGAATTCTCAAATCGGAGCGATCGCTTGGGAGCGAGTTGGGATGCCGATCCGGTAAGTTCTCAGCTCACTTCTAGTCGGCAACACTCAACTCTATCTGGATTCGCCCCGATGCAACTTCCTGCTGCGTGGCAAGGCGTCTATTCCTATGACTCCATGCCAGAACAACTTGGTTTATCAGACACTGCGTTTGATTTGATCATCCGCCCGCGAAGGTTGGGACGTTTCGACGGGGAGATTCGCGAATCAGAACCAGGTATTCCCGAGTCTGCCACTGTTCGCGGTTGGGCGATATCGAAACGCATTCGCTTTACAAAAAGATATCCATCATTCTGGATCTATGATCATCCGGGTTCGCCTAGACAGGTGCCTTGTTTGAACCCGTGCAAGTTGCTCTATCGTGGGGATTTGATTGAAGACGGGGACGGCTTGCGGATCGTTGGAACGTGGCGGATACCCACCTTCAACTTCCAGCTTGATGGCAAACGGTTCCAGATGCCACTTACCACTGGCACATGGTCGGCACGGTCACTCGACTAGCGATGCATCATCCATTGGCGAGGTGTTCATCCGATTGGACAGGTGGAATGAAGCGTTCCACTTGAACGTCGGTGACCCGAAGGTTGCCGCTTTCCAAGTTGAAACCGATTGCGCCGTGATTGAAGGTTTGGTCCGCGAGAGAAAGCAGCACGTGCCCGCCGACTGACACTTCGATGTAGCTGCCATAAGCGATCAGTTGCAGTTCGACTTCGCCGCGAATTTCTCGTTCCCAGTATCCGGCTTGCAGGCTTTGAAACTGCATCGTTTCTTCACCCGACCCATCCGGACCGCTGCCCCAAGCACGGAGTTGGGCGACGCCTTTGAACAAGTCCAGCGACAAATAGTATCCGTCGTGAGATTCGCGATCGAGTCGAAATGCGACGCCGCATTTGCCTTCGTCCATCATCTTCAGGTTGCATCGCAGGCGGAAGCAACTGAGGTCCTCTTCCAACGCAAAGCACTGAAAGCCGGATTCACAATCCAAGTCGAATGAGTTGTCGTTCGAAGTGCGAGCGTACTGGCATTCGACCGGTTTGATCGGAGTGAGTTTTTCGACCGGAACTGAACTTTCGACTAACGAATCGAAACCTTCGAAGGTCCGGACTTCCAATTGACCGTTTGGCAATCGACAAATGCGTTTGGGCGGTGGCATCAGATTGCCGGTTTGTCGGTCGGCACCGCCTGGTGTGAAGAAGCTCCACAGTAGAACCCCTTTGTCATCCGTCGTGATTCTTCCGGCATAATTCCCGCTGGCCAACAGAACGTTGTCCGCGTATGTCCTCCAGGGTTTGCCGATTTTCTCCGTGTGCCAATACCTGATCTTCGCATCTTCACGCATGCTGCCGACGAGGTAGTAGTCGCCGTTGATCTTGAACAGGTTCGGGACTTCGATGTCGTCGTACAGTCCAGGGTGATGGAGTGGCTTGCGTTGCTCGAACTTGTTTGGCTGAACTTCTTCCATCACCGCGACGCAGCCTCGGCGAACGATCGGGCCGTGGTTGACTCGTCCCGCGGCCAACAACCAACCGCGACCATCTTCGTGGTAGTAATAGGGATCACGCCATGACACCCAGTTTCTTGCTTCGTCAATCTCAGACTCGTAGTGTTCTCGATCGGGGCTGAGGGGAAAGCAGCTCTTCATGTCCTGCTTAAACGGCGGTTGGGGTGGCCGGCCAGGCAAATCGTATGGCAACGCCGATCGGCGATCTTCCCATGCGACGGGGGTTTTGGTCCAACAATAAAGGTCATCGCTCTCGGCCATCCCGAGTCTCTGCTTGGCACCGTGATCTCGTCGGGACAACCCGGTGTAGAACATCCGCCATGATCCAGGCCGATGCGGGTTTGGGCTGACGTGCATTGTCCACAGCATTGAGTCGTCCCAGCTGCCCGGGTCGCCGATGAACAGTGCGTTTTCGACTCGTCGCCAAGAAAAGCAGTTGTTGCTGACCGCGTGCGCAATGAAATCGTGGTTCGGAAGAACGAGGTGAAACAGATGGTAAATGCCATCGTGATAGAGAATATCGACGTCACCGAGAGTCTTTCGGGTGCCGGCTGTTTCTGAATACATGCAGATCGAAGATTTGAGAGTAAGCGGTTTCGTCTGACGAAAATCCGTTTAGCCAGAGCATCAACGGTAGGACTGAGTTGTGAGTTGTTGAATCAGATTGTGGCCGGTTTCTTGAGCTCAATCGATCTGATTCTTGCAACTGAATTCGGGTTGGCGGGACGATGCAGTGTAGATCGCGGCAAATTCATTGAACGTCCTCAGGATTGGTGAACGCTACAGCTCTGATGCAAACAGCCTCGCGCAAAGCCCCAGCGTTGAACGCCATGCCGTGTGCTCGGGCAATCCGAGTTCGCAATTTGGCAGGAGTGATTCGTACCAGTCGCTGAACTTTTGGATGGTGGGTTGATCGTGAATGACCACCGACAGTTCGTAGTTGAGAAAGAAGGATCGGACGTCAAAGTTGGCAGAACCAACCACGGCGGTGAAGTCATCCACGATGCCGAGTTTCGCGTGCACCATGCTGTCTTGATAACGGTAGAGCTTGGCACCGAGGTATTGCAGGTCGTCCATGTAATCGATGCGTGCGTAATCAACCGGAGCAAGGTCGCTGTCGTCAGGGACTAGGATGCGGACATCAATGCCACGTCGACATGCGGATTCCAAACACCTCATCGATTGCGCGGTCGGAACGAAGTAAGGCGTGCAGATCCACACGCGTTCTTCGGCACGATTGATGGCGTAATTCCAAAAGTCTTCCAGGATCTCCTCGGGGCCGTCGGGGCCGATCGGCATCACCGTCATGCGGGTGTTTTCGGGATGTTTAGGTGGATTGGGACACTCATAGTCGACGGGTGGCAGTTCCTCTTCGGCGACAAAGTTCCAATCGCTGCAAAAGACCGCTTGCAACTGAGCCGCCGCAGGGCCTTCGATGAGGATGCTCATGTCGACCCAGCTTTCGTCGTCTTCGTTGATGTCAAGTTCTTCCTCGACCAAGTTGGCTCCGCCCAAGATTGCACGCCGTCCATCGGCGACGGCAAGTTTGCGGTGGTTGCGGAAATTCAAATAGGCCAGCCGACTGAGTTGCGACATCGGCTTGAATCGCATCGCACGACCGCCTGCTTCGCGAATTTGTTCGAGTTGTTCGTCGGACATGAGGAACGAGCCAAATCCGTCACAAAGTAGTCTCACCTGGACGCCTTCCCGAGCACGGGCGCAGAGACGCTCCACGATTCGCTGGGTGCTTTTTCGTTCATCCATGATGAAGGTCATCACGTACAAGACTTCTTTCGCTTCGTCGATCAGCTCCAAATAGGCATCGAGGACATCGGTGGTACGGTGAAGCAATCGGACTTGGTTTCCAACCGTCGGAGACCGCAGACCTCGCTTTTCGAGCATGCGTTCCAAGCCGGACCGTGAGCGATCGCTGCCATCCGCCGCTGCTGGCAAATCGACCAATTTGCGCTGTGAATGTTCAGCGGAGATTTTTCGGCCACCCAGCCATAGGAAGAGCACCAAACCAATCGGTGGTGAGAGCAAGACGAGTCCTAGCCAGCCGAGTCGACCGACGTTGTGGCGTTCTTCGTGGCGAATCACTGTCATCGCAACGATTGTCAGGAATGCTCCCAGCACGCTGCTGATGTAGGCGACAATCCAAATCATTCGGAACCTTGGTTGAGAGGGTAAATCATGAGAGTATGAGGTGTCCGATCCGCGGCCAATGAGGCAGGATTCGTGCCAACCAGCATGGGCAAGCTGAAATGCGGCGAATTACCGGTCCTGCATAGCGGAATCAATCGAGTTCGCGAATCGGTGTTCGTTTAGCGATTCGCCCAGTTTCCCAGGGGGAATGACGTTCAGCTCGCCTTCAGAAGTCGCTGAGCTGATCTGTCGCCGATCAGCCGATTTTTGCTAATTCCCAGCTTGAAAGAGTTTGCTTCCGCTGTTTTGATACAGAGCCAGTGATTCCAACCCGTCTGACACGCACGATTCTCTTCGAAATCCTTCGGATCTTCGTCGTTGCGCTCGTCGTGTTGACGCTGCTGATTCTGCTGATCGCGGTGGGACGAGAGTTGTTTCGCAAGGGTTTGGGGGCGATGGCTGTCCTGCAGTTATTGCCATTCGCGATTCCGATTTCCTTGCAGCACGCGGTTCCCGCGACGGCGTTGTTCTCCGTTTGCTGCGTTTACGGCCGAATGGCTGCCGACGGCGAGATCTCGACCGTCAAAGCGTCGGGCATCTCACCGCTGAGATTGCTGCAGCCGGCAATCGTTTTTGCGGCTTTGCTCAGCCCAGTCGCGGTTTACTGCAGCGACATGGCGGTTTCCTGGGGGAAACCCGGCGTCAAACGAGTCGTGTTGCTCTCGATCGAAGACATCGCCTACCGGTTGTTGGAACGCGACCACTCCTACACGTCCGATCATGGTTTCTCGATCCATGTTCGCGAAATTGACGGTCGCCGAATGATTTCGCCTCGAGTGACCGTTCGAGGCAAGGGCGACGACGCGTTCACCGTGACGGCGAGCGAAGGCCAATTGATGATGGATGAGGAGAGTCTGTCCCTTGTCCTGAAATTGGTTGATAGTCAGGTCATTCGCGGAAAAGGATTGCAAGGCGATTTCTACGGCGAACATCAGTTTGAAATTCCAATCGGAAATGCGTTGGAAGAAACCGATGTTTCCACGCGAAGCCCGAGTGAGTTGCCGCTGCGACTGATTCGAAATGAACGACTTCGCCAGCGTGAACGCACTCATGCGAAAATCGGTGAGCTCGCTGCGTTCACCGGTTTCTCTTTGTTGACATCACGACCAGCCGAGATCGGCGGTGAAAAATCTTCGGCAATTCAATCGAGTTTGCAATCCAGTCGACATCGTTTGACCCGTTTGCAGACCGAACCGTGGCGTCGTTGGGCGGAAGGTTTCACGTGTTTCTTCTTCGTGCTCGTTGGTGCTCCGCTGGCGATCGTCGCAAAGACCAGTGATTACTGGACAACGTTCGGCATGTGTTTTCTGCCGACGATCTTGGTTTATTATCCGCTTTACTTGTTGGGTTTGGACCAAGCAAAGGCGGGTGACATGCCCCCGTATGGAGTCTGGATTGGCAACGTGGTTTTGTCTGGCGTCGGCATGATGTTGATCGCTCGGGTTCGGCGATACTAGAAGCCGCCACCTTGGAAACCGCTCTCACGTTCTTTTCGTTGGGGTGGTTTTGCTTTTACAATCGCAGCGTCGTTTGTATTTGATGCCCATTGCCCGCCCGAGGATCTTTCATGTTGTGCTGCTGTCTTGATGTCCGTCGCTTCGTTTCTTCAAAGTTACCGGCCCTGCTCGCCTTTGGTTTGTTTGCTTGTGTGACCGGGCCAGCTTCGGTTGCACAGGCGGAAGTGCAGACACAAACCATCGTCTACAACGATGGCGACGTGGTGCTGGAAGGATTCTTGGCTTTTGATACCAGTGTGCGTCCCGCCGGTACGAAAGCCGAGTCGGGCAAGCCCGGGGTTTTGGTCGTGCATCAATGGATGGGGCTGACCGACTACGAACGTCGTCGTTGCCGTCAATTGGCCGAGCTGGGATACATCGCTTTCGCTCTGGATATCTATGGTCGTGGTGTTCGTCCCGCAGACACGGGCGAAGCGGCAGAGTTCTCAGGAAAATACAAAAGCGATCGAGAACTCTATCGTCGCCGATTGAACTTGGGTTTGGAGCAACTTCGCAAGGCGGACAATTTGGCCTCGGATCAGGTGGCAGCGATCGGATACTGCTTTGGAGGAACCGGGGTGATTGAACTGGCACGCAACGGAGCGGACATCAACGGCATTGTCAGCTTCCACGGTGGTTTGGATTCGCCCACCCCTGAGGACGGAGCGAACATCAAAGCCAGAATTTTGATTTGCCACGGTGCTGACGATCCTTACGTTCCTAAGGAAGACATCGAAGCAACGATCGCTGAGTTCGATGCGAACGATGTCGATTGGCAAATGAATGTTTACGCCAATGCGGTTCATTCATTTACGCAGCCGATGGCCGGCAACGACAACAGCAAAGGCGCGGCGTACAACGAGAAGGCAGACCACCGGTCGTGGGACGCGATGCGAGTTTTCTTCCACGAACTGTTCGCTGCTCAGTCGGCGGAGTGAGTGTCGCGGATCCGTGCCGCTTCACATGCATGTGAAGCACACTACGAATGCTTGTGTGCTTCACTCGGAAGCTTTCCCGATCTGCGAGACTGTTCGGCAACAATTACATTGCCGAGTGATTCTTTCATGACCAGGTTTACTGGCGGCGGTCGCGACGCGAAGCATCCATCTCGCGAGATTTGCGTTGGGCCTTTTGCTTGTTCTTGAATCGCTTCTTGCGTTTCTCGTCTTTCAAGCGAGCGGCTTCTTCGGCTTCGACCATCGCCTTTTGCGTGAGGATGCGTTCTCGTTGCATCGTCGCAGGTGTCTCGAGCGTGAGCCGGCCCAAGCCGCCGGTGCGGTATTCCTGAATCAGGATTCGAGAGGCTCGTTCCAGATCGACTCGGTTGTTCCGGCCCAGGCAGCCCCGGCGGCGGCCGATGTCTTCAATGACCGCCATTTCGGTGTCAGCAACCGACTCGAGATCAAAACGGCTGGCCAATCGATCGGGATACTGTTCCATGAAATACCGAGCGGCAAAAAAGCCGACGTCGGTGTAGTCCATCGCGGTGTCTTTGATGGATCCGATCAATGCCAATCGATAGCCGCTGCTAACGTTGTGGACCTTTGGCCAAAGCATTCCGGGTGTGTCCCACAGGATCACTCCATCGCCGATGTCAACACGCTGTTGATGCTGGGTCACCGCGGGCGTGTTGCCGGTTTTGGCGACTTTGCGACCGGCCAGAAAGTTGATGATGGTTGATTTGCCGACATTGGGAATTCCCATCACCATCGCATTGATGGATCGACCTTTTCGATGAGGGCACATGCCGATCAGAGCGGATTTCAATCGGCGTATGGTTGGCACGTCGTCGGTCGTTACCGAGCGAGCCCGCGTGGAGCTGGAACTGTTCAACGCGTCCAACCATTCTTCAGTCCGGTGTGGATCGGCCAAATCGGATTTGGTCAGGACTTTCAAGCAGGCTTTGTCACCGCGAATGTCGGCCAACATCGGATTCTCGCTCGAATAAGGAATCCGAGCGTCGATGATCTCCATCACCACATCCACTTTTGGCAACGCAGCCTGGATTTCCAGCCGAGCTTTGTGCATGTGGCCGGGGAACCATTGAATCGACATGGTCAGAGTGTTTTGTGTGGAGCGGGTTGGCGACCGGCTGAGTCGGTCAATCGAATGAATCGATCATTCCCGACGGCGCAAGTCCGATTTGGAAGCCCGCCCAGTGTCACACACCGGGATGGATTTTTCTAACCCTGTTTTCAATTCTGGCGTCCGGCGTTTCGCATTCAGGCAGCCGGAGCGGCCAGAGGAGCCTGTGGCTTGGAAGTGAACAAGCCGTAAATCGCGATCACCAAGAAACAAATCAGCGGCAAAACGAAGGAAAAGTTGAGCGACCATGTGTCGATCAAGTAGCCCTGCAGCGGCGGCATGACGGATCCGCCGGCGATTGCCATCACCAACCCCGCGGCACCCAATTTGGCGTCGTCACCGACTCGATCTAGGGCGATGCCATAGATGGTCGGGAACATCAAAGACATGCAACCCGAGACGCCGACGAGAGACCACAGGCCCACTTTGCCCCCAATGAAAATGACGGGAACCAGCAATGCCATTGCGCCGAGAGCCAAAACCATCAACAACGCGCCCGGACGAACGTATTTCAGCAGGAACGTGCAGACAAATCGGGAGACGGCGAACAACACCATCGAATACAGCGTGAAAGAGGATGCCGCCGTCGCACCGTCTCCGGCGGACATGCCTTCGGCCACGAAGACGTCTTTGCCGTATTGCGCGGTGAACGTCCAACACATGATTTGAGCGCCGACATAGAACGCCTGTGCAATCACTCCACCCACATAGCGAGCATTCGCAAATAACCGGCTGAGTGTTCCTCCAATATCGAGTGACCGGTCCGAGTCTTGATTGCGTGGCATCTTCTTGACCAGGATCAATACGAACATGGTGGCGATCACCAATCCAATTGCCACGTACGGGCCGCGAACAATGGCTAGGTCCGAGAACTTCATCGCTTCGAATTCTTCAATTGGCAGTTCCGCTCTTTCGGGACCGTCCAAAGGATTGATGTTCGAAAGGATGGCGTATTTGGCGGTGAGGATGCCAACGATCGATCCAAGTGGATTGAACGACTGAGCCAAGTTCAGGCGTTGGGTCGCGGTTGAGGCGGGGCCCATTGAAAGGATGTAGGGGTTGGCACTGGTTTCCAGAAAACTCAGGCCACAGGTCATCACGAAGAATGCGATCAAGAATGGCATGAACTCGCCAACACTGGCGGCGGGAATGAATGCCAATCCTCCCAGTGCATACAACGCCAGCCCAACGAGCAGGCCGGTTTTGTACGAAAATCGCTTGATGAACAGTGCGGCGGGCAACGCCATGAAGCAGTAACCACCGTAGAAGGCGAACTGCACGAAGGAGCTTGCAAAGGTGCTTTGATTGAAAATTCGTCCAAACGCTTCCACCAAGGGGTTGGTGATGTCGTTGGCAAATCCCCACAGGGCAAAACAGAACGTCGTCAGAACAAACGCGACCAAGTAACTCTTGGGAACCACTTCAGCCTCGGATTGTGGTTCAGCGACGATTGGTTCAGCCATGAGTTTCCTGGGGAGGAGTTGGAGGAATGAAGGAAGAGATGTCCACGCCAATGGTTAAGCCGTGGATCACGCAAATCATAACGGCTCGTATCAGACGTATGGGTAAGACGTGTCGATCAAACCGTCTTGTTTCATCGATGTCCAAAACTCAGCAGGAGGCTTGGCCGAAACCAGTTGAACATTCTGAGCGATCCGATCTGGTTTGCTGCTGTTCAAAGCGGTCGCCACGACACCAGGTGGTGACATGCCGAAGGCGACGCACGCTTCGGCTGGCCGAACGCCATGTCGCTTGCAGTGATCATGGAATCGTTGTCGCCAAGAAATCAGCTCCTGATCCTCGACGCTTTCGCCGGTGACTTTTCGATAATCGTAGTAGTCACCACCGGTTAAAAAGCCGGCATGAAAGACGGCTGAGTTGATCACACTGACACCTTGAAGACGCATCGCTTCAACGAAGTCCAGCAAGGATTCTGGATGAGTCCGAATGGTGAGGCTGGTCGCGAGCATCACCCAGTCCAAGGGAAAGGCTCGTGCGAGTTCTTCGGACACACGCCAGTCCTTTGAACCAACGCCTATCGCCAAGACATCACCGCGATCACGTAGTTCACTCAACGCTTGGTAGGCACCCAGGATGTCTTCCCAGCGTCGTTGGCGATCGTTTTCGTCGGTCGCGGCGGCCAGGTATTCGTCCGGGTCGTGGACCGATACCAATTGCGGTCGGTAGGGAGCGAGTAGCTCGCAACCCTGTTCCCAGCATCTCAAAATGCCGTCGTAGCTGATGTCCTGGACCGCATCGTGTTTGAGCCCAACCCAGGCACCGGGTTCGAAGGTTGGTTCCGGCGTCGTCAAAGCCACCCGCCGCCAACCAAGTTTGTTGCTGATCAGAATTTGATCCGGAGCAACGTTCAATGAACGCAATGCATCCGCCATGCTTTCCAAAGCCAAACCCGCGCCGTACTTGCCGGCTGAATCTGCGGCAACCACACCGTCGCAATGTTCAAACCATTCCGAAACGATGGACCGCTTGGTATCGCGGTCGACCGCTTGGTAAAGATTGCCCAATGCACTGGTGCCAAAGATGATTGGCGGCAGCGTATTGCGAATGGTTGGCACGGCGGCTCTCTCGACTCGTTGAGACGCAATCGACTCTGGCATCATTGGGTGACCTTCAGGACGTAAGCAAACTTCGACGCTTTGTCCTTTGGAAGCGAAACGGTCACACCTGACGCGTCTCGTTCCCAACTCAGTTCCCTGTCGAACCCGAGCAATTGGATGGTTCTGATCTCTTCCGGATACAGATCGCTGCCCTGAGCCAATGTCTTGACCGTGATCTCGTTGTTTTCGGGCCACTTCAAGCCATGGACGTACAGGACGTTGTCGCGAGTGGTGAACCGAAGGTCTTCCGATGTGAAAGGTTTGTCTTTGGATTCGGAAACGTGGCCTGTCGAAACCGATGTTGGTCCTTCACCAAAAGTCTTCCAATAGGTCGTGTCGTAGATCGCCTCGCCGTTGACCTTTAACCAATCACCGATTGCCTTCAGGATGGCTTGGTCTTCTTCGGGAATGGTTCCGTCAGCGCGAGGTCCCACGTTCAATAGCAGGCAACCATTTTTACTAACGATATCGACGAGGTCGTTCACCAATCGCTCAGGAGTTTTGTAGCGTTGGTTCTCGGTATAGCCCCATGAACTGGAACTCACCGCCGTATCGGTTTGCCAAAAAGGCTTGCGGATTTCCGCCATCTTGGAGCGTTCTTTGTCCAAAACCGCGGCGGATTCGGGGAACGCGTTGAATTTGTAGTTGATGATGCCGAGGTCGGAGTCTTTGGCGGACGTTTTGTTGTAGTAGTAGGCTGCGAATTTCTGCAGGTGTTCGGCGTACGTGTTGTTCTCGTGAGTCGAGTCGCCATGTTTTGGGGTGATTCCGAAGTCGAACCAAAACACATCTGGTTTGTACTTGTCTACCAACTCGCAGGAACGAGCCAACCAATCGTCTTTGAATTGGTCGTCTTGCGGTGTGAAGTTGTGTTGGTAATCCCACGCATTCTCCTCAAACAGGAAAGGCATTGGACGGCCATAGAGGTCAGCGTACTGCGGGTCCGCATTGTCGAACGATTCGTCACGCACGTAGAACATCCAGTTGAATGCTCGGTGGCTGCTAACGCCGAACTTCATGCCTTTTGCACGAACAGCTTCGGATAGTTCTTGGATCACATCACGTTTAGGCCCCATCTCGGATGCGTCCCAGCGGGTGAACGCACAGTCGTACATTGGGAATCCATCGTGGTGCTCGGCAACCGGGATGACGTAGCGAGCCCCGGTATCTTTGAAAAGCTGGGCCCACGCTTTCGCGTCAAATTTTTCCGCTTTGAACTGCGGGATGAAGTCTTTGTAGCCAAACGTTTTTTGCGGGCCGTAGGTGTCGATGTGATGCTGGAAAAAATTGTCGCCTCGGCGGTCACGATCGATGTACATCTGCCGTGGGTACCACTCACTGCCATACGCAGGAACGCTGTAGGCTCCCCAGTGAATGAAGATGCCGAATTTTGCATCCTTGTACCACTGCGGGATCTCGTACTTCTCCAGCGAATTCCAGTCGGCCTCGAAGGGACCCTCGGCGATGGTCGCGTGAATATTCTTCAGGGCTGGCTCGACCTGTGGGTGAGGCAATGTCGCCGGGTGAGGTTTGGTTTGGTCTTGTGCCACGGCGGTTTGGAGTGTGATACACGCCAACATGGACATCAGTGTCGTCCGGAATTTCATGCTGCAGCTCATCAAAAGGCGGGGCAACGCGGGGATTGGGAACGGTTGGGAGATGAATGCCAGGAGCCTTTTATGCGAAGCACCCGTGGGGCTTTCCGGCGAAGGCTGCGTGGCACTCGTTTCCCGCTCATCACTTAGTGGGGGAGGAAGCGTCTTCAGGAGGCGTTTCAGTCGGATTAGTTTCCACTGAGCCGGTAAGAATCCCATAGCCGAGTTTGAATTTTCCATGTGGATTTTTAAACTCGGGGCGGCGCCGGACATTCAATTCATGAATGGTGAAGCAGGCATTGCAAGCTTGCCGTTGGGGCTCGTCCCGTTTCAGGATATCGGCGCAAGCGGTGTGTTAGGTGCACGCGAGAAACGCTTGCTCACCATGTCTGGCGATCGTCTTTTGAGTCGCCAGTGTGAGCCGTCGAGAGACCGTGGTTAGGGGCGGGCTTCGTAGAGAAGTTTGCCCTCGTCGTTGTAAAACTCGACTAACAGATCCTCGCCCGCAGTGACCGATAGGAAGCCTCCGCTGGGTTCCGGCGAGATGAATGGCTGTTCGATCAAAGCTTCAGGGTCGGTGCCTCGCCGTGACCCAGGCGGCACGCCCATTCGAGAGTTTTCGTCATTCAAGGCGCCGCAAGCAAACTCTTGAATGCCCGACGGATGAATGCTGTGGTACTGCCAGTGTCGGTCGCCACACATCGTCATGAAGTGATCGATTTCATTGGCGTCCAACCACTCAAAGAACTCATTCGCTTCGTGCCGAAATCCCTTCAAATTGGCGTGGTTGTCTTTTTTGTAGGCATCGTCAGGGCCGATCAAAGGAGTGGGCGAGATCAACAACTTCCATTTCGCGTCACTTGCTTTCAGTGTGCTCTTGAGCCATTGCTTTTGCTCGTCGCCCCACAGTGTCTTCTCCGGTCCATCCTTCATGCGATTGGGTGATCGGTAGTCACGACCTTCCGTCAACCAAATTTGAAGGTGTTGGTTGACACGAAAAGTGCGATAGGTTGGTGAATCCTGATCGTCCGCGGGAACGATGGGCAGTTGTTCTCGAAAGACTTGAATTCCGGTGTTGGGAAGCGGCAGACGATCCTTGTCGTGGTCCGAATCGTTGAATCGAAAGTCATGGTCATCTTTGGACCAATACCCCGGGACTTCTTTCAGGAAATCGATCAGGCGAGGGAAACGGAACTGTTCGTGCCAGCATTGTCGAAGCTGCGTCAAGGTTTCCGCATTTCGATAGGGATTGTCGTAGTAAACGATGTCGCCGGTACCAACGAAGAAAGCTGGCGAATGTTTTTTCATATGGACCAACGCCGGATAACCCAGTCGCTTGTCCTCTTCCGTGGCAGTCAGTGGCCCGGATGACTTGGCTTTCTTGCCGTGCAGGAACTTGTTGTAGTTCATGCAACTGAAAACCAGGAACTCGACATCGGCCTCGGAGTCTTCGGCCGGGAGCGTTTGGAATTGCCCGATTGGTTCGAACGGGCGTTCCTCGGTCGCGACGGAAACCAATGCTCGATAGTAGTAACGCGTTCCGGGAGTGAGCGACGTGACCAGGTGGCGAACGATGAAATCGTGGCCAGGTTCCGCGATCAACTGGTCGCTCGTTTGCGACGATCGAAAATCTGGGGCGGTGGACCATTCGAAACGTACTCTTCCTGCGCGACCCGGCAAGTCGCCGGATTCGTCCAACCCTTCTCTCGCGGTCAGTCTCGTTTGCAGCAACACGCTAGTCGAGGTGACTTCACCGGACATCACGCCTTGGCCTAGGAAATACCGTTGTGCTTGAACCGCAGATGAGCAGACAAGCGACGCTAGGATGACCAGAGCAAGACGTGATAGCATCATTTCGACCTAAGAAAGCGGCACCGTAAGTGAATGTAGGAACGTCTCGGAGTTCACTCGGCTGATGCGGTGGTTTCGTCGAGCTGTCCAGCCGCCCAAAGCACACCACGCGAAACGAGGTCCATGTAACGAGTGTCGGCGACGGTTTCGTTTTGGTGCCCAAGCGAGGTGCTGAAAATTCGCGTTTTATTGGGACCGTATTCGTTGGTCCAAGCAACGACGGCAGTGGCTTCTTTTGCTTTTGCGTTGGGATCTTGCTTCAGTTGTTTCTTGTTCGGTGGAGTCTCTTGGACGCCTTGGATCAATGCCGAGGCACCATCAAACACGCGAATGTTGTTGTAAAGTTCTTCGTTGATGGTTGTCCAATCTTCCATGCCTGCGGTGATTGGATGTTTGTCCAAGTGTTTGATATCGATTGGAAATTTGGGGCCGTGACCGGTCGACTGCAAACCAAGCATCTCGTACCAACCCGCATTGTCGGCTCCGTCTTTGACAGGTTGGCGGAAGTCGTCCCAGCGATAGCTGTGCATGGCGCAGTGGAGATTCACGGCGGGCACGCCATCGAGGTGCTGTTTCAAAATTCGATTCACATACGGCTTTTCGATGACGTCCGCTGAGCACTCATCGTGAATCACGACGTCATAGCCATCTGCCCAATCGTCGGACTCGTAAATGTCGAATCGTGCTCGGGTGGTCGTGTTGTCACTCAGCACAACGGTGACCTTGGCATTGATTCGCTCTTCCAATCCCTCCTTCAGAATCTTTGTTTGGCTGGTGTAGTCGTGGCAGCAACCGCCGGCAACGAGTAGCACCTGAAGCGGCTTCGTTTCGGATGAAGCTGCGGCATCTTCTCCATGAGTCGCACTCGCAACGAAGAAGGGAGACAGGATGGCGGCAAACGCGAGAAGGATGAACTTTTGCATCGTGATGTGAGCTTGAGTTGAGTCGAAAGATCGGAAGGTTTCGTATTGTAAACGACCAGTCGGGTATTTGGTTGGGGTAAGGTGTTTTCTGCTGAATTCCAACCCCACAGGAATGCGTTCCATGAAGCGTTTTCGATTCAATCACTTCCGCGGCGAAATGCGTGCGGATTTTCGTTCTCCAGCGGTCTTCTGCTGTTCGTTGCTGGCTCTTTTTATTGCCGGAGGGCCTGCTTTGATTGGGCAGGAACGGAATCAATCGGAGGGCGTGTCGGCGGAGATGCCAGTTGGTGCTGCCGAACCGGTGACTGCGGCGGAGGTTTACGGTGAAGGGGTTCGGTCGACGGGGCATCGGACTCCCGCCGAAGAGATGGCTGGGTTCCACCTGCCGCCCGACTTCGAAATCAGGCTTTTTGCATCTGAGCCCGAAATTGCCAAGCCGTTGAATATGGCGATGGATTCGGAAGGCAGCTTATGGGTGACCGAAAGTGTTGCTTATCCGTATCCGGTGGCATTGGACGAAGAGGGCCCCGATTCGATCAAGGTGTTGAAAGACACTGACGGTGATGGAAAAGCTGATTCGATCAGGATGTTTGCGGATGGATTGAACATCCCGATGGGAGTGCTGCCTTACGGTGACGGATGCTTGTGTTTCAGCATTCCAAACATTTGGTACCTCCGTGACACCGACGGCGATGGGAAGTGTGATGAGCGACAGATCGTTTTGGGGCCGTTTGACACGACCCGAGACACGCATGGCATGATCAATTCCTTGCGAGACGGTGGTGATGGTTGGATCTATGCCTGTCATGGATTCAGCAATCAAAGCCGAGTTACGGGAACGGATGGGCACCTTGTCACGATGGTTTCAGGCAACACATTCCGGTTCCGTCCCGATGGAAGTCGGGTGGAGTTGCATACTCGCGGGCAAGTCAATCCGTTTGGGATGACGAGGGACGAATGGGGGTATTGGTATTCAGCGGACTGCCACAGCAAACCGATCAGCCAGTTGGTCGCTGGTGCTTGCTACCCTAGTTTTGGTCTGCCACACGATGGGTTGGGTTTTCTGCCGCCGATGATGGACCATTTGCATGGCAGCACCGCGATTTCTGGTATTCATTTTTTTCCACCCGACTCGATGGTCGTTCCACTTCGCAACTGTTTTATCAGTGGCAACGTGATGACTTCACGTTTGAATTGGAACCAACGAGAGTTCGTTGGGGCGACGGCGAAAGGGCGGGCGTTGCCCGATTTTTTGACCAGCGATGACCCTTGGTTTCGGCCAGTGGATATTCAGGTCGACAAACAAGGGAACATTTACGTCGCCGATTTCTACAACAAAATCATTGGCCACTACGAAGTGCCGCTGGAGCATCCAGGGCGAGATCGAACGAGTGGCCGTATCTGGCAAGTTCGTTATACGGGCACCGCAATCGATGGGGATGAATCGACCAGTGAAGAACAGCGGTTGGTCTCTAAAATTCGAATGAGTTCTGATGGCAATGCAGACACCATGTCATTGGAGCAAATTCGTGGGTTGTTGATGCATGACAACGCCCACATCGTGCGGATGTCCGCGGAGTGCATCGGCCGACGCGGGGACGCGACGGACGTGGCAGGATTGGTTGTAACGTTGAGCGAGGTCGATGAGGCGGACGTTGTCTTGCGGCAAACGATCCGCATTGCCATTCGGAATTTGTTGCAGTTCGCCTCTGACGATGATCCGTTTTGGGATTCTGCACCTGACGCAGAGACGACCTCGATCATGCTAGGCCTGAAGCGAAACGAAGTCGTCGAGCCGATCTTGGCCTATCTGACGACAGCGATGCAAGTCAAAGGCGAGCAAGCAGCGAACAGGGCCTTGTTCGGTCACGCGGTATCGTTGGCGAAACCGCATCAGTTGGGTGCCTGCGTCGCGTTGGCCAGGCAGTTGGCAGGTTCCAAAACAGAGCAGGCATTCGATTGGTTGCATCTGATTAGCGACGCGGCCGGTTTTCAATCGGCGAGTGTCCCGACATCCATTCGAAGTTGGGCAATGGAGTTGATCGAAGCCGAATGGACCGAGTTGACCGTCGCTGACGATATTCCGGTCGCATGGTTCGGTTCCGACGAAAAGAATTGGTCCACCGAACGGCGTTTGACTCATGTGGCGGCATCGGCTGAGGAACGCGATGTGTTTGCGGAGCTAGTGAGCAGCTTTCCGCTCGGCGAGACATATACGGGAACGATCGCGAGCGATTGGTTTGAGGCCCCCGAGCAAATCCGATTTCGCGTTGCCGGCCACAATGCTCGGCCAGGACGAATCAATCCAGAATCGAACTTCGTTCGTCTGGTTTCAGCGAAAACGGGAGAGGTGCTTCGACAAGTGTTGCCTCCTCGCTCGGATGTCGCGCAATTGGTCGTTTGGGAGACCCATAACGTGGTTGGCCAGTTGGTTCGAATCGAAGCTGTCGACGGTGACTCGGGCACTGCCTACGCGTGGTTGGCGATCGGTGACTTCATGCCGGGAAGGCTCAGTCCAACTGGATCGTCTCATCGGTGGGCGAGAGCATTGGATTGGATTGAACGACTCGAGTTGATTGAATTCGAGGGTCGCTTGAAGGGACTGCTCGTCGATGAACAATTTGGTCCGCTGACGCGATTGAGTGTCGCCGGCACGGTGGCGAATTTGAGTGGGCAAGCTGGATTGTCGACGCTGGCTCAATTCGTGTCGGCGGAAATCGGACAAGTGGATTTGGCTGAGTCGATCGTTGATGCAACTGCGAGTGAGCGATGGGAGGCAGTTGAGCAGCTGAAGCAACTGGGGCCGCATCTGAATGCATCGCAGCAACGGAAGCTGGCGCTGAACTGGATCGCTAGCGGTGCGGACCCGGCGGTTTTGATTTCCGTGATCGAGTCGGGGTCGTACGCCGCGCAAGTTTTGGTCGATCCAGATGTTCAGCAGGCGATGGAACCGAAGCTGGATGAAGCCTCACGAAATCAGGTGAGGGAGTTGACCGAAGGAATCGTTGTTGACTCTGGGCGCATTGAGAAGTTGAGCCAATTGCTTGCGTCGATTCGAAACCTGGATGGCGACACGGTGAATGGCAAAGCTGTGTTCACCAAACACTGCCAAACTTGTCATCAGCTTCACGGTGAAGGGAGTTTGGTCGGTCCGCAGTTGGACGGAGCGATTTCACGAAGTGTGGAGCGGTTGCTTGAGGACGTCGTGCTGCCGGATCGCAACATTGACCAAGCATTTCGAACGCAGAGTCTGCTATTGGATGACGGTCGTGTTCTAGTTGGTTTGATCGCCAGTCAGGATGACGAGGTGATTCGATTGACCACTTCGGATGGGAAGACCCAAGACGTTCGCGTTGACAACGTGGAAGCTCGGCAGGCATCCCAGCGATCATTGATGCCCGCCAATCTGTCCGAGTTGATGACCGAGCGTGAACTGGTGGACTTGATGGCCTACCTGAAATCGTCGTCCGGAAACTGAACGGACGTTGTGCGAGGATGCTTTGGGGACCGTGAAAGCGGGACGCGATTGTGCTCCGGCTGCTTTGGTTTCCCGGAAAGCAACAGGTGACCTGCACATTGGCGCATGAAAAACCCCGGCATCAAATCAGATGCCGGGGTTGAGTGATCATTCAGTGGTACTTCGGTAGAGAAGCGATCAGTCGCGATCGCGTCCGCCACCGCTTCGACGTGGGCCGCGTCCGCGACCTCCGCCTCCACCACCGCCGCTGCCGCCGCGTCGACGACGTGGGCGATCTTCACCGTCGCCACCGCCTTCGCTGTCGCCGCCACCTTCGCCTTCAACGGCCAAAGGATCTTCTTCGCCGAGCTCTTCGAGAGCTTTGCGACGGCTGAGCTTCACGCGATCGTGTTCGTCAACATCGATGACCAAGACCTTCATGGCGTCGCCAACGGCGATCACTTGGTCCAGGCTGCTGATGTATCCGCCACTCATCTCGCTGATGTGAACCAGTCCATCGCGACCGGGAAGGATTTCAACGAAGGCACCAAACTCTTTGATGCTGCTGACGGTGCCGTCGTAGATCTTGCCAATCTGAACGGTTGCCGTGCAAGCCTCGACCTGACGCATGGCTTCTTGAGCCGACTCTTTGTTGCTGCTGGCAACCAAGACGGTGCCTTCATCATCGACTTCGATGACCGCACCGGTCGTTTCTTGAATTCCACGGATGTTCTTTCCGCCAGGACCGATCAAGGCACCGATCTTGTCGGGCGAGATTTTCGTGCGAAGCAGACGAGGAGCGGTCGGCGAGATTTCGCGACGAGGACGTGGGATCGTCGTCAGCATCTTCTTCAGGATCTCGATCCGAGCTTCACGCGATTGTTTCAGCGTGGCGCGGATGATGTCGTTAGTGACACCGGTGACTTTGAGGTCCAACTGGATACCGGTGATACCGTTTTGAGTACCAGCGATCTTGAAGTCCATGTCGCCGAAGTGGTCTTCGGTTCCGAGGATGTCAGTGATCAAGCACCAGTTGTCAGGACCGTCTTGGACGAGGCCGACCGAGATACCAGCGACTGGGTTGCTGATTGGAACACCCGAAGCCATCAGGCCGAGGGTAGCACCACAAACGGAAGCCATGGAGGAGCTACCGTTCGATTCGGTGATGTCGCTGATCACGCGAATTGTGTAGGGGAAGTCGTCGGCGGAAGGAAGCACGGGAGCGACGCTACGCTCGGCTAAGCAACCGTGTCCGATTTCACGACGTCCAGGTCCACGAATCGGACGGCATTCGCCAACCGAGTACGAAGGGAAGTTGTAGTCCAGCATAAACTTCTTGCTGTACTCGTCCTGCAGGCCATCGACGCGTTGTTCGTCGCGGCTGGTTCCCAATGCGATCGTGATGAGAGCTTGGGTTTCGCCACGTTGGAACAAAGCCGAACCGTGAACGCGTGGCAACAAGTCGGTTTCGCAGTGAATGGCGCGAAGCGAGTTGTGGTCGCGGCCATCGGGGCGGGTGCCGGCGAGGATCAGGTCGCGAACGACCTTTTCTTCCAGGTCGTGCCAGACTGATTTGAAGCGGTTGACGCAAACGGCGTCAGCAGCGTTGGGATCAGGAATGACGTCGGCCATCGCACGATCGCGAACGGCACGGACGGCTTCCGCACGAGCTTGCTTACCCGAAGTTTGTTGAGCGGTTTTGAAGTCGCTGTAGTAGGCGTCGGTCAAACGCTGAAGCAACCCGTCGTCTTCAGGTGACTGGTAAGGAGTCTTCTCTGGGTTGACCTTTTTATAGAACTCTTCTTGCAGGTCGATGACTTCGCGGATGGCGTCATGGGCGAAGCCAATCGCTTCCATCATCTCGTCTTCGGGCATTTCATTGGCAAAGCCTTCGATCATGGCAACCATGTCACGGCTGCCGCTGACGATCATGTCCAACTCGCTTTGTTCGAGTTGATCGGCGGTTGGGAAGGCAACCAATTTGCCGTCAACCTTACCGACTCGAACGCTACCCAGAGGGCCTTTGAATGGCAGTGGGCTGATGTGCAACGCGGTAGCGCCACCGATCATTGCCAATACGTCGCCGTCGTTTTGCAAGTCGCTGGCGATCACGCAAGCTTGGACTTGAACTTCATCTTTGTAACCGGCTGGCCAAAGCGGTCGGATCGGGCGATCCATCAAACGCGAGCTGAGGATTTCTTTTGTGCTGGGACGACCTTCGCGTTTTAGGAAGCCACCAGGGAATTTACCAGCTGCAGCCAATCGCTCGCGATAATCACACATCAAGGGGAAGAAATCGATTCCCGGACGTGGCGTACCCGATGCGGCCGCGACCAGCACAACGGTTTCGCCGTATTGAACCAGCACGCTGCCGGCTGCTTGTTTAGCGATGTGTCCTGTCTCAAACGACAGCACCGAATCACCAATTTTTCGCTCCACGCGAACTTTTTGAACACTCACAACAACCTCTTTTCCTGCATCTACACAACAAACAACAATTTGAACGGCTTTTCCGAAGCCGGCCCGATTTTCATCCCTGGCCAACAAGGCCTTGTCAGCCACAACGGCTGATGGGAAAGAGCGGCGAACTGGGTCGCCACGCAACAACGTGAAGAATCGCGAAAATCGCCAAGCGACATTCCCGATTCGTGACAATCAAACGTGGGCTTGTTTTGATTGGATCGCAATGGGTACCGAAAGGTGCCACAAACGAACTGCTCTGACGAGGCGACAAGACGCAGCCGGACCGGCTGCAGTACATGGACAAGGCAAAGTAGAGCCAGCGAAACGGCGATCACGTTCGCTGAGATGGATGGGAAGGATTTGAGTCCAGAGAAGGACATTCCCGATAGCGATGCTGAGCCGCAGTCAAACTGCGACTCCATCCCGCCCCGGGACCAGAGAGCCCGGGGGGACATACGCCACGTGGCCGCGGCCACGCCGTCGACCACCCGGTCACAAACTATTTGCGGATACCAAGTTTTCCAATGATATCCAAGTAACGTTGTGGGTCTTGCCCACGAACGTAATCCAGCAGACGGCGACGGCGACTCACCAAACCCAGCAAACCGCGACGCGAGGCATAATCCTTGCGGTGGGTTCGCATGTGTTCGGTCAATCCGTTGATTCGTTCCGTCAAAATTGCGATCTGCACTTCAGGAGAACCAGTGTCTCCAGCTGCGGCGCCGTGCTCGCTGATTACTTCTTCTTTCCGTTCTTTCGAAATCGTCATACCGACTGATGCTTTCCTGATCGTTTGTGATCGCGGTGGACCAATGTTTCTGAATCGCAGAAGTTTAGCGTGCCCCCCTGCGAACGCAACGTCAAATTCGCTGCCGTGGGAAAATCGGCTCAGTAGCCAATTCCCGCTCTTAGAATAAACGCTTCTTCCAAGCTTGTGTTGCCCGAGACCGATTGTTCGTAGAGCAATTCTCGGTCAAACGAGATGCCGGCTTCGATGAATCCGGAACGTTGGCCGGTTCGCAGCAATTGCGAGTTGCCCCATTCGAATCCAAACATCGCGTTGATCTGGTTGATATCGACGCGTTCGCCGTCTGGTGCGAGCAAAGTATCGCTGAGCGTCCAAGAATCACCGCCGTATTCGCCGGCCAGGTACCACCAAACGTCACGGGTCCCGATCGTTCGCCAATATTTTGCCATTTTTGGCTCAGGGAAGAAAATGTCGAACCGGGTGTAAGGATTTGGCTGCCACAGCAATCCCCCCGCAGGAAGGAGCTTTGTGTCGAGTCGGTCCAGGTAATAGACGCCACCCTTCAACGTCGACGTGGGGGTCAAGCGGAAGGAGGCGAGCCCTTTTCCGAGCACGCGGATGCTGTCGCTGTTGAAAGTGTCAAAATCGGTGTACGCCCCAACTCGGACTCCGAGCTCAGCACCAACGATTTGATTGGGATCGGTTTGCCAGCCGAAATCGATCGACGCAGCATAGGCATTGCTGGGCAGCATGCGTGTCGGGGCTGCAGCAGGCGTGGATGGTCCATCGAACAGGTACAGCGAAAACGACGGAACGACGAACAAAGGCCGTGTGCTGAACAGAAAGTTGGGGAACGCGAATCCGATCGAGGCGTCGGTTTGGTTGTATCCGACATCGGTTGCTCCATCGCCACCACCGATGAATGTGTGGCGAATCCTCGGTCCGTTGAGCATTCGATATGCGCTGACGGCCTCCGGTGAACTGAAACCGCCCGGAAATAGGCTCGACGGAGAACCTGAGAATCCACCGGGGAATAGTGTGGACGGGGATCCGGATGGATAGGCCGCCGACGGATAAGGATCTAAACCCGGCGGAGGAATCGCGGTGCCTGGATAGCCGGTTCCGCCTTGGTAAGGCATGCCGGTTCCGGGGTAAGTCGGAGGTGCACCGGTGTAGATGGATCCTGCGTCGTACGGGACGGCAGTTCCTCCACCGAACCCGGTCGCGAATCCATTGCCCTGATAAGTGGCCCCTTGATAGGGCGCCGAGGTTGAACCTTGTGTGAACATACTGCCGGAGAAAAGTCCGTTCAGCAAACCGCCGTTGGGATAAGCGGCGTTTCCCGTTGCGGGAGGGTATGCTCCGGCGGCGGAATTCAACGGAACGGGTGATCCGAGCGGCGTTGGCGTGTACTGGGGCACCGCGAAAGAGTTTGGAGCCGCGGCCGCCGATGCGTAAGGATCAAACAGCGATCCCGACACCGGAGCGGTGTTGGGGCGTGGCGGAGTGGCAAAGTTTGGGCTGGCGTAAATCGAACTGCCGTAACTGCCATTTGGCGCACCATTCGCAACGCCGGGGGGAGGGGCAATTGTCGACTGTCCGTACGGTGAGACGCCAGTGGCGGGCGATTGGATCGGAGCAAGATTTGTTTGTGGAGTTTCGCCGTAGTTCGACTGCGCGACCAAGGGAGCCGGATTCATCACGATCACGACGCAGACCAACGAAGCCGCCATCAAGGTGAGGACGATTCGGAAGAATCCACCTATGATGGCGCTCGACTGCGGAGCGACGAAGTGATGAAAATGGTTCGGCAAAAGATTGCACTTTGGAGTCGGCGGGCGCGGTCGAGACAACAACTTGAGTCGATTTAGCGATTTTCATGAACTTTCGTCAAGATAAATCTGAGCGGCGATTGGCTCGTGATCACCACAATTCATTGAAAACTAGGCAAGCTTGAGCGATGGAAGACTTAGATATCCCGCAGTTGGCTGAATACCTGCACATCACTCCCGACCAAGTTCGAAAAATGGTTTCGCGAGGAAACTTGCCGGGCCGGCGAGTCGGAGGTGACTGGAAATTCAACGAGGCCGAGATCCATCACTGGCTCGAAGAACGAATCGGGTTGAGCGATCAAGGTGAACTCGATCAAGTTCGAGCAGTATTGCATCGTCGATCAGAGGCCCCGCCGCATACTTTGGCAGAGATCTGTCCTGTGGAGTTGGTTTCCAACCCGTTTGTTGCCAGGACTCGTGGCAGCGTGATTCGCAATATGTGCGAACTAGCCAGTCGAACGGGCATGCTTTGGGACGCACCCGCGATGGCGGAAGCGGTAGCGACTCGCGAAAAATTGCATCCAACGGCTTTGGACTGCGGTGTCGCATTGCTTCACCCGCGTCGTCCGCAAACGTCCATTTTGGCGGAATCAGTGTTGGCGATGGGAATTTGCCCAACGCCGGTTGCTTTCTCTGATACCGGGCAATTGACCGACATTTTCTTTTTGATCTGCTCTTATGACGACAGTTCGCACTTGCGTATTTTGGCGAAACTGAGCCGGATCGTCTCCGATGAAGCCTTCCTGGAAGGTGTGCGTGCAAGTGACACGCCGGCAGACGCTTGGGCGATCTTGAACGAAGCCGAGATGTCGCTGGATGAGAATCACGCTTTCTAAGTCGAACGAATCCTTCAGAGACAATGTCTCCGCTGAGGCGGTAGAGAATCAGGCAACTGAAATTCGGGCCATTGAAAATTCCGAATTCGAGCCAGACATCAGTCCGCCATGCATCGTCGCTTGGGTGGGCGACTCTTCCGATTCATTGGCATTGCACGCCAAGGCACTTTGCGAGCAGAACGCGGATGCGGTCGCGACCTATTCCAGTGTCGCGTGCATGCTTGCTTCGCCGCCGCGACTTCCGTTGTCACATGTGTTGCTGGCTCAAACCGATCGTTCGCACTTCATTGGTTCCGATCACGTCCGTGAGCTGAAGCGTGTCGCTCCGAACGCGAAAGTGTTGCGATGGTTGGGACCGTTGGTGGCTCCTTCGGTTGGATTGCCAGGGCAAGAAGGTTGGGTTGAGTCAATCGGTTGGCGAGACAGTACGCAAACGCTTCCGCTTTGGTTGGGCGGAGTGGACCGTTCGGCTGACGCGTCGAATTCGACCCAGGGTTTGATCATCGTTTCTCAATCTTGGGCAATCGCTGATGCCCTGTTCGGGACCGTCGAAGCTATCGCGGGTGAATTGAGCCGGCCAGTCCCCGTCATGACGTGGCGTCGAGATGGATTGACTCGCGCGGATCGATTCACCTCCGCACACGTGGTTTGGGACGATTCGGTGTGGCGATGTTCAGATGAGAAGCCTTGCGAGTTGGCGTCCGCTGTGGAAGGTCGCCAATACCGTCACATTTGGATGACTGGAATGGCATCGCCAACGCAAATTGAAAGCGCGTATCGATCGGGAGTGAACGCAGTTTGGAACAAACCAACTCGTCGCGAGTCGATCGAAGCCTTGTGGCGCTGAGAGAGTTTTCGCTGAGTTGTATTTTGCCACCGCCAGCGTCCATCTGAATCCTCCAGCGTCCGTCTGAAATCATCCAGCACTGCGCATAAAAAACCCGCCCGCGAAAAATCGCGGACGGGTTCGTCGCCGACCGAGTGGAGTATCTCGGTCTAGCGTTTTGGAGTCGAGTTGTCGTTGACGGATCGTTTTGAATCAGACTTTCTCATTCAACATGCTTTTGTTGCGACAAAGAACGTTCCGTCAACGCATTGCCCACTTCAATGTGGACGAAAATTCGAGCTGCTGATTAGCAACCGGTGCAAGGCGATGCACTGACCGTTGCGCCACAGCTTCCGCAGCCACTGCCGATCGACGGAGCCGATTGGTAATGGATTGGGGTGCTGCATCCGCTTGCTCCGCTACCGCCCATGATGACCGATGGTCCCACGTTGATGGCTGGTCCGGATTGATACCCGCCCATAGCAGCTGGTTCAGCACAAGGCGTGAAGGATTCTTCCACCAAGGTCGGGACCATCTTGCAGACTTGGACTTTCTTTTCCTTTGTCACGGTGACAGGAACACTGACGGTGTACTCCTCAACCACTTGCTCGGCGACTTGGTCGTAACGAGTGGTTGTGTAAGGTTCGACGGTGTATTCAGGAACGTTGTAAGTGAAGCTAACTTCCTTTGTACGTTCTTCTGTCTTGTAGGTGACGTAGGGAATCGTTTCCGTTTTGGTGACCGAGGTGTAGGTCAGTTGTTTGCGAATGCGAGTCCGAGTTTCCTCGTTGTACTGGACTTCCTTGCGAGTACGTGTGCGAGTTTCGTCCACGTACTGGACAACCTGCTTTGATCCGGTGCGGGTTTCAGGTTGGTAAACGATGGTCGTGCACTCGTAAGGGACCTGGGTCGCTTGTTGTTCGTACACGGTGTAATTAACCACTTGCGACTCGGTCGTGCTGGTTGTCACAGGCACTTCTTCGGTCACAACGTTGGGGACCCAAACGCGTTTGGTGATGGTGCTGGTTGTCGATCCGCAAGCGGTCGATGCAGGGGCTGAGTACGAGACTCCGCCACCGCAACCGGCGTAGGTTTGTCCGTACCCGGTGCCGCATCCGCCACATTTGGAAACGCAACCGCCACATGAGCGGCATCCGCAAGCACGACGTCCGCAAGATCCACCACAAGCAGAGCCGACCGACGAAGTTGATCCGCATCCGCCGACATAAGCGACTGTGCTGGCAACAGGAGCCGAGGCGACTTCAACGACTTGTTCTTCCCAGTGACCGTAATCTTTGGTGACTGTTTGCATGGTCGTCTTTGGCACAGCGACTTCGATCGTGCGACTCTTGGTGACTGGAACAGCGTTGACGACTGTTCGAGTCTTTTGAGTCGTCACGGCTTGTGGCACGTTGACGGTGTAAGTGAAAGTCTCGTCGACCAACTTTGGCACCTTGACGGTGTACGTTTCAGGAACGTCGACCAGGGTTGGGACACGAACGGTGTACTCTTCCGGAATTTCGGACCACTGAGGCACCGACTCGGTGACTTCGACTTGCTTCTCTTCCTTCACGGGAACCAAAACCGAGTAGGTGATCGTCTTCGTGTCCGTCTTCGGCACGTTGACCACTTTGGTGCGGTACTTTTCTTCGGTCACTGGAACCGTCTTGTAGACCGTCTTGGTGCGGAAGCGAGTTTCCGGTTGGCTTTCGGTCACGTTGACCATGCGGGATTCGGTCACATAGGTCGGCTTCATGACGACGCGATAACCGACGACAGGTTCGCAAATGGTTTCGCGAGCAGGAACCGACGAGGTGACAACCGAACCGCCCATCACCGATGGGCCGCTGCTGTAAACCACGCCCGTCGAATAGGTCTGGCTGGGGACGACGTAGCCTTGGCCGCAACCAATTGCGCCGCCGCAACCGCTGCTGACGACGGGTGCTGAAACGCCGCACGGATCGGAGCATCCGCCGCACGGAACGCATTGTGCCATGGCAGTAGCCACCATGGAGGCGAAGCATGCCGCGGCAATGCTCGCAAAAGTGGATCCAAACTTCACTGGTGAAATCCTCAAAGAGTCATAAACAACGATGGAAACGGATGCCAATCGAAGTCCGACGGCACACGTGAAGGGTGTGAATCATTTCAGTGCGAGCAGCGCCAAACCGGACAGTTGTCGTTCAAAAAGACATTGCTCGGAGCATTCACGCAGCACCCCAGGGGGGGCGAGGCTGCTACTCTGTCGCACCAGATTAGATCGGGTCTAGAAGGTTACAATCGTTCAGGTGATAAAAAAGTGCCTATTTGTTGCAATGGGCACAATCGTTGCAATCTGCACAAATATCCTACAGCACGTAAGTTTTTGCCGGTCAACCACCCGAGGCGTCTGAATCGCCCGAACAAAACAAACCCGCTTCGGAAATCTCGGGAAGATTCCCATTTCCCGGGCGGCGTCCCTCGTGAGGGGAGTTTCTGGTTGATAAATTTCTTCTTTGCACGCCCGATCCCCGACTGTGTCAAACAGCTCGAGGCTTCCGTTTTGAGACCGTTGGCATCGAGGCCACGTTTTCAACCGATCTCAGCACCTTCCGAAGAAATCTATGAACGCCGTGTTTGATTCTCGCCCTTGGGCCGTCCGAGTTGGAATTTCTGTCTTTGCCGCGTTTTGCTGGATCAACGCCTCGGCAACATTCGCGGCAAAGCCTGGACAACCCGTGGTCGCTCGCGTCGAAATGCAATTCGCGAAGGAAGACAAAGTCGTTGACGTCATCGCGAAAGGTGATTTGTTGACGGTGGTCGAAGATCGCGGAGAAGACTACGTGATCGTGACGCACGATGGGACTCGCGGTGCCGTCGACAAGGTGAACGCGGTCGAATTGGCGGAATCGACCGGCATCTACACCGATCTGATCGAGGAGTTCCCTGAAGAAGGCCGCTACCACACGCTTCGAGCGTCAGCCTGGTGGGCTTTGGGAGAGCAGGAAAAGGCGATGGCGGACTTCAACGAAGCCATTGAAAAGGGCTACGAAGAAGCCCACGCGTACAGCAGCCGAGGACTTTTCTATGCCGCTCGCGGCGAACACGACGCCGCAATCAAAGACTACGAGCGAGCGTTGAAGCTCGATCCCGAAGATATCACTCCGATCATCAACCGGGCAGCCGTTCGAATGGCTCAGCGTGAATTCGAAGCGGCAATCGGCGACTACACCGAGGCATTGGAAGTTCGCGAAGGCAACGCGGGGCTGCTTCGCCAGCGGGCTTTAGCGTACAAGTCCGCAGGTGAAATGGAAAAAGCGATTCAGGACTACGATGCGATCGTGGACGACAATCCCGAGGACGTCGCCGCGATCATGGGCCGCGGTTACATCCGTTTTCAGCAACACGAGTACGCGGCCGCTGCTGCCGATTTCTCCGCGGCTTTGGAGCTGAACGAGAAAGACCCGGTGGCTTGGAACAACCGGGGCTACAACCGTTATCAGCTCGGCAAAGCCAAGGAAGCATTGTCGGACTACGAAAAAGCCATAGAACTGGCGCCCGAATACGGTTTGGCCCACCAAAATCGAGCTTGGTTGTTAGCGACCACCGACGATGAATCGCTGCGGGATTCGGATGCCGCTGTGGAAGCCGCCAAGAAGGCGTGCGAACTGAATGGCTACGGAAACGTCAGTGACCTTTCAGCTCTCGCGGCTGCACTGGCCGCGCATGGTGAATTCAAGGAAGCGGTTGGCTGGCAAGAGAAAGTGGTCGAGTCGGCTCCCGAGGATGCGAAGGAATTTGCTGGCAAAATCCTGGATCGTTACCGCGCCGGGAAGCCCTATATCGCTGATCCCGCCGCGGCAGAGAAGGCTGAGCGTGCGGCGGCCGAGATCGAGGCCAAGAAGAAGGCGGAGAAAGAAAACGCAGCCGCAAAGAAGGCTGCGGCCAAACAATTGGCAGAGGAAGCCGAAAAGGACGCCAAGGCAACCGGCCTGGAAAAGGCAGAGTAGCTGCCGGACGTCGCAGACGTGACTTCTCCCGCACGACCTGCAATTTGTGAGGAAAGCACACTGCTTTAGTGCTGAAGCCGGTTTCGAAATTTGCGTGCTTGCAACTTTTTTCGATTTTCTCGTCAGAAACGCTCAAGTTTTGGCGGATGGCCGATTCAATTGGGGTTGCCGTGGTTCGGGAGGATGTCCGACCATCGCGCGACGGACACAAAGTGGTTTCTTCGTTGCCAAGGATGGTGATGGGGAGCTCAGGGACACTTTGTGCTGATTGAACTATTCCATCGTCCAAGGAGGGACGAGAGTGCAAACGACTCATCAACTGGCTGGCGTTCTCGACCGATCACGGCAAATTCGTTGGTTTGCCCGGCACCTCATGATTCAGTTCATGACGGTCTGCTTTGCCGTCTCCGCTCTCGCGTCCTCCGCTTCGGCGAACGATGCCGTGTTGCTGGAGTTCTCATCGTCTCAGTGCGGACCATGTTTGGCGATGAAGCCGATCGTGTCAGAGTTGATTGCTCGAGGCGTTCCTGTTCGCCAAGTCAACGTCGACAACGAAGCACACCTGACTCGCCGCTTTGGAATTCGCAGTACCCCGACCTATGTGGTGCTTCGCGAAGGCAAAGAAGTCACGCGATTGTTGGGAGTTCAAACGGTCAGCGAACTCACCGCCGCGTTGAACCAATCTGCCGCCGGTCCCCTGATCCCCACACGAAGTGCGTCGTCCGAGCAAGCGTGGAACGAACCACAAACCCGGTTGGCCCCTCTGACCTCCGGACAAAACGCAGTCGACCGCAGCCCACGTCGTGCCATTCGAAAAGAGCGTGCCGACCGAGATTCTGGCTTTGCCGGTGGTTGGCAATCGATGAATAACCAAGCGGCCGGATCATCCGGGCAATTGGTGAGTTCGCAAGACGCGGCGATGGAGCCGATGCCCAGCATGTCGCTGGCCGATGCAATTGAAAACGCGAAAGCAGCGACGGTGCGTTTGCGAGTGTTTGACGGTCGTGGATATGGGGCTGGTACAGGAACAATCATTGATACCAACGGTGACGAAGCCCTGGTGCTGACATGCGGTCACTTGTTCCGCGATGGCGAAGGCAAAGATCGAATCGAAGTGGACTTGTTCGTCGCTGGCGAAGTCCGAACCGTTTCGGGACAAGTCGTCGACTATGACGCGGGCGATCGAGACATCGGATTGGTTGCGATACGACCTGGTTTCGCAGTCACTCCCGTGAAGGTGATTCAAGAAGGCGAAAAGGTCAAAGTGGGTCAAACTGCGTTTAGCTTTGGATGTGACCGCGGCGACGATCCGAGTCGCCGGGACACCCGCATCACCGGTGTCGACAAATACAATCAAAACCTCGGTATGTCCAACTTGGAAATCGATGGTGCTCCGATCGATGGCCGCAGCGGCGGTGGTTTGTTCGACGACCGCGGTGTCTTGATCGGCGTCTGCAACGCAGCGGATTACAAGTCCGACTTGGGAATCTACACCGGGCCTGGATCTGTCCATTGGCAATTGGAACGCATTCAACTGGGGCGTTTGTATCAAGGAACCCCCGTCGCTCCTGTCGCCAACCAGTTGTCCACAACTCAGCCCGCATCGAACGGATTTGCCAGCGGACCAGCACTCAACGCTCCCGACCAGAACGGAGCCAATGCTGCATTGGCTGGTCCAGCCACGCCGTCGGCTGGAACCGCGACTGAAATGATCGTGATCTTGCGAAATCCTGACGGGCAACAGCGGGAACAAGTGATGACGTTGAACAGTCCCGATGCGGATCTGGTGAGGCAAATTCGCCAAGCCGCGTTGAGCCGGTAGTCATGACAGGTCGAGGCCTGCAGTACACGCTCGGCATCTTGTGGTGCCGCGTGGTTCCAGCGTGGTGCTTTCGGTACCGGTGCATGGAAATCGTGAGGCTGGGACCGTCATCGGCCGAAGGTGAATCAAACGATCGAAACGCGACCGATGCCTATCAAGCTCGCAAAGTTGTATCGGCCGAAGAGCTAGAACACGTCCAGATGGCGACGCTGTACAGCGGGGATTCGTCACCGCAATGGTCAACGCAATCCAAAGACGTAGCAGCAAACGAACCGACCGAAACCGCCTACGCCGTCTTCCGCATGCGATCGACGGAAAGAAGTTCTCAATCGGAAAATCAAAACGAGTCGGCCGCTCAGATTGTCGGTGGTGTTTGGATCGCGACCCGATCCTTCACCGAGCGAGATCTTCATTTGCAGATCGATTTGGCCGAGCACCAACGCTGGCTCTTTGCTGCCAGGATGATACCGGAGGAACGAAATCGCGGTGCCTACTCGGTATTGCTTCGGAAGTTGTTGTGGGCAGAAACTTCGTCTGATCCATCGAATGGTCGCGGAGCGGAGGCTGGTGAAGTCACGCAAGTCTGGGCGGCGATCAATCCAGCGAACCACCGAAGTGTTCGAGCCCACGCTGTTTTCAATAATTCGTCCGCCGGGCGGATTCATATGGTCCGGGTAGGGCCCCTTGCCGTTGCTTGGCGTGGTCGATCATCTGCTGACATTGCAATGACGATGCGTCCCAAGTGGACGTGGCGTGGAGGCGATTCGCCCCTACGCATGACGGTCGAGCCTATAACCAGTCAGAAAGATTCGACCGCGAATTCCGATTAGGCTCGCAGCGATCCAGATGGCGAAGGGCTGTGATTGCCTGCCGCGGCGGACACGGCAGCCTGCTGCAAGTGAATCATCAATTTCTTGTGATCACGAACGACTCGCAAAAACTCATCTTCGCTGACTGGTTTTTGAATGTAGTCGTACACTCCCAACTCATCACAACGCGTTCGATAGGATGCATCTTCGCAGGCGGTTAGGACCACGGTCGTGACGCGAGACGAATCGGGTTGCAGTTCGCTCATTTCTTCTAGGACATCGATTCCGGTGCCATCAGGCAGAATCATGTCCAGCAGCAAAAGGTCCAAACGCGGGGCTCGCGCAAAGATGCCTGTCCGTTTCATAAAGAGAATTGCTTCGTGAACGCTGCGAACCAGCGTCAGTCGGTGATGCAAGCCGCTGCGTCGAAGAGCATGAATTGTCACTCTCGCGTCGACCAAGCCATCTTCCACCAACAGAATTTCCATTGGTTTGGTGCGTGAATCACCTAGCATTCTACAACTCCCTTTCGATCAGTTCGGCTTCGAGACGTTCATGTCGGGTCATCTCACGAGAGAATTGGGCAACTTGTTCGGCGAAAGCCAGCAAAGCGGAACGATCGCATCCACGATATTGTAATTCCTCGGACTGCTCGACGAGGTCACAAAGGTCCAGATACAGCCTGCAGTGCTGTTCGAGTGCCTGACGCAGCTGTTTTTGCACGTCCTCGAAATCTGGTTGCAATGGTGCCAATTGGGGGGGCGGTCCCGAGGCATGCAGATACCCGTATGACTCTTCCAAACCAAATTGCAGTGAGATCAGATCTCGCAGCTCACCAAGTGCGCGAACGAATTGTTTGATGTGATCTCGGGTGGTCGTCTCGGCATCCCACTCGTCGCTCTCGCACATCGCCCTCAATTCGCTGGCGGCGTGCCAAAGGTTCGGGTTGCTATCTTTGATCTCCTGCAGAAAGGCTGCGTTGATCAAGATCGTTTGCGAGGCGTTTTCACCATCGCGGACCAAAGCGTCAGGTGCACCCATTGATGCGTTCCGTTGAAGATTGGGTCTTGCGCTCGTCATACAAATGCAATTCCTCCATGCTTTGATGGCCCGTTTTCTGCCAGATCATGTCTGGAGCAGTGACAGTGAGAGTACGATTGCCTGAACCGGTCGTCAAGGAATTTTGCCAGGGGGGTGGCGTAGAATGTCACCTCATTGCTGGCTGTCGAGGATCAGAGTTCCTCTAATCGTCGCCGTTTAACTCACGTGCGGCGCCAACTCAGGTAGACGCCGGCATCGGTTACAGCACTTCGGTTGAATTTTGAGGACACTTCTGAGTCGGTTCTTACTACGATCTTCATCATTGCCCCGTTTGACGAGTGGTATTTTGAAGACATGATGTCACTCAATGCTTTTGTCCCGCCTCCACTAAACCGTAAATCAATGATCTCGTTGCGATTGCAGTTCGCTGCTTGTTTGCTCGTTTCTTTTTCCGCTGTGCCCGCTACCGGTGAGGAAACCGTTGGGAAGCTTCTCGAGAAAGCCAAGAGTTTGGTCGACATCGACGATGCGAGAGCACCAGGTACGACCGAGTCCGGTGAACTGGTGATTGATCCGATGCGTGAGATGCAATCCAACGCGATCAAAGAACAATCCGCCCCGTGGGGGCATTGGGGCAGCAACCCAAAGAAGTACAGCACATGGACCAATCACAGCAATCGACTGGTACCGCTGTACACGTTTGGCTACACGCTGAACGACTTGCGTGAAAAAGGCAGCCTGTATGGCGATCCGGAACGACTGAAGGAACACTTCGGACGCGTGGATGAAAAGTCATTCAATCCAAACGCGAATTATCACGATCAAATTGACGTTTATGACTTGCAGATGGCTGCGGTGAAGGCGGGCAAGCGACACGTCATCTTGATGGTTTATGACGGGATGGATTGGCCGACCACTCGTGCGGCGGCGCTGTATCACAACCAAAGCAATCGCTATGACAGTGGTCGTGGAACGGGGCTGCTTTTCCAAGACTATCGGGGAACCAAAACGGACTTCACATTCTTGGTCACGACACCGTTTTCGTCCGGCGCAAAACTTGACGTGAACTCTCAAACTGTCACAGCACCCAGCAAAGAGTCCACGGGCGGATACTCACCTGATCATGGTGGACGAGCACCTTGGCATGAACAGTCACGCCGTGATTATGTGATCGGGCAAGACCGATTGGTCCCGCACACGGTTGCTGATTCCGCTGCGACGGCAACCAGCCTGATGTCGGGAGTCAAGACTTACAACGGTTCGATCAATGTGATGCCCGATGGATCGCATGCGATTCCCATCGCGCGGACCTTGCAAAAGGATGGTTTCAAAGTTGGAACCGTGACCAGTGTCCCTGTCAGCCACGCAACACCCGCGGCGTCCTATGCAAACAATGTCGTGCGTCAGGACTACCAAGACATCACTCGCGATTTGGTTGGGTTGCCGTCGTCTTCACACCGCCAAGATCCACTGCCCGGATTGGACCTTTTGATCGGAGGCGGTTGGGGAGAAGGCACCGGTGCGGACAAATCACAAGGCGAGAACTTCATGGAAGGCAACAAGTATTTCCATGAATCGGATCGCGACGCTCTGAAGGAAAAGTACGAAGCAGGCGAGCCGAACTCATACCTCGTCGTGGAACGAACCAAAGAACGACCCGGTGCGGAAGTGTTGAAGGAGGCAACTAAAAAAGCCATTCAAGAAAACGCACGGTTGGTAGGTTTCTTCGGTACCAAGGGCGGCCACATGCCTTTTCAAACCGCCGATGGAAACTTCAACCCGACCTTTGATGTCAAAGGCACGGAACGCTACACCCACGCCGATGTCATTGAGAATCCAACGATCTCCGACATGACTCAGTCCGCTTTGGAATTTTTGTCTGCACCGCAGAAGGGTTCCGACCAACGATCTGATTTTTGGTTGCTAGTAGAAGCTGGCGATGTTGATTGGGCCAACCATGCCAACAATTTGGACAGCAGCATTGGTGCTGTCTTCAGTGGCGACAAAGCGTTTGCGACCATCGTCAATTGGGTCGACGAGAATGCGGCATGGGATGATACCGCCGTCTTCGTCACCAGTGACCATGGTCACTTCTTAGTGATCGAAAACGTTGACGCGATCGGGAAGGCTGCTCAAAAAGCCGCCGCCGCGAATCGCTGATTCAAACTGTCGACCCGGGACAGCATTGGTCCTGGGATGCTGTGGATCTTCCATTACGCATCCCGATTGCAAGTAACGCGTTGGCGTCATGACACTCGTTGATTTTAGGAATGGAGCGGATCTGAATGACTGTTCGTTGGGGGCTGATTGGCACAGGCGACATCGCTCATAAACGAGTCGCTGGCGCGATCCAAGACGATCCGCGTTCGGAGTTGGTCGCAGTTTGCCGTCGCAGTGAACGGGAGTTGAACCTTTTCGCTGATCAGAACGGCGTTCCGCATCGATTCACCGATGCGGAACAGTTGATCGCGCTATCGGAAGTGGACGCGGTTTACATTGCCACTCCGGTTGGTTGCCACTGCTCGCAAACGATCGCGGCGGCCAACGCGGGAAAGCATGTCATGGTCGAGAAACCGATGGCGATCGATCCGGAGCAATGTCAACAAATGATTGAGGCATGTCAGAACTCCGGCGTGACTCTCGGAGTCGCATACTACCGGCGGTTTTATCCGGCCGTCGAACGCATCAAGAATCTGATCGACTCCGGTTCGCTGGGGCGTCTCTTGTCGATCGCTTGTGTGACAGGTAACCCGAATCGGTTTCCTGCCGATGATTGGCGAGTGGTGCTTGCTCAAGGAGGTGGCGGACCTTTGATGGACATCGGCAGTCACCGCTTGGATTTGTTTCTGCATTTGTTTGGCGAAGTCCAATCCGTTCAAGCAAGTCGGATCGATTCACCTGATTTCGAAGCGGAGCAGGTGGCGACATTGTTGATGCAGTTCAAGGGTGGCGTTCACGGCGTGTTGCAATGCTATTTCGGTACCGTCAATACTCCGGATCGGTTGGAAGTCATCGGCACTGATGGAAGGGTGACCATCGAAGATCTTAACGGTGACGAGGTGTTGTTGTTCACGGGTGAGGGGGTGTCGCGAGAATCTCATCCGCCGGCGGAGAATTTTCACTCGCCGTTGATCGCCGACTTCACACTGGCGTTGCAGGAAAAACGTCCGCCGATGATCAGTGGCCATCAAGGCAAGCAAACCAACGACATCATCAAACTGGCCTACGCAAACGCTCTTTGAAACTTGATGAACGATTCAGGAGAACGTGCCGTGTCTCGATTCAATCGTCGGCGGGGGCACCGTCTTTCAAGACGAACTTGGCTTTCAACCGTGCCACCTCATCGGCCAACCCAGCTTTGGTAACGCTTTTCAGGACTTCGGCGAAGTCCTGGTATGCATCCGGAGCCTCGTCCCGCGGGTAAACGCGGCAGTTGCTGATGACGTCGTGATCAAGCAAGTTTTGATCGATGACTGTTTGGTTCAAATTCTTCTTGGCTTTGGTTCGGCTGAGTTGTCGTCCCGCACCATGGTTCACGCTGAAAGCCGAAACGGACGCTCCCCGTTGAGCGACCATGATGCTTGATCCATCCCGTGGATTGCCTGGTAACAGGATCGGGTGGCCAGTCGATTCGAACTCGGTGCCCGCCAGTTGTTCGTGTCCTTTGGGTAACGCTCGCGTGGCACCCTTTCGATGAACCCATTGCAGGCGTCCATCCACGGGTTCTTGGCGAGCAATGTTGTGGCTGATGAAGTAGATCAACTCACCCCGGATACCGGGAAACACTTCGCGGAATGACTCGAGAACCAACTGATTGATCAGCAAGTGATTGACCGTCGCGAAATTGGCTCCCATCGCCATGTCGCAGAGATAACGCTGACCTTCGGGCGAGTCCGCTTCGGCATAGCAAAGTTGTGGGTCACCAGCGGGGAACGCCAAACCACTGGACTGGAAGTGAGTTTTCATCGCACGGAATTGACTCATCGCCCAATCGTGGCCAAATCCACGCGAGCCACAGTGCGACAAAAACGCCACGCAACCATCACGCAGTCCCCATTGTTCGCCAAGCGAACGGAAGTACTGTTTGTTTGATAGCGACACGATTTCGGCTTCGCCAAAATGATTGCCGCCACCGTAGCTTCCCAGTTGGCGAAACTTGCTTTCCAGGCGGTCACGTTTGTCTCGTTCGCGTCCCATCCATTCCAACCGTGCCGCCAACGTATCCACCGAACCGTCCGGAGCGGTATGCGATGCGTCTTCGCAGCGGCTCGCCCAAGACTTGGGGATGCCTAGTTTTTTCAGAACGGATTTCGAAGCTCCCTCCGTTGCAACTTGAAATCCGAGAGGCCCGTCCACGCTTCGGCTTTTGGGCACATGTCGTTGCCCGCGTCCGGCACCGGTAGGCACGCGTTTCGCGATCGCTTGGATCACGCGACGACGCATCTTCCAATCGGTAATTTCGCTTTCCGGCAAATCGGTTTGCAACAAACTCATGCTGCATTTGATATCGACGCCAACGGGGCCCGGATAAACATGCGTCGGCGAAACCATCACGCAACCGACCGGTGCACCATACCCAACGTGCGCGTCTGGATTCAGCACGACTTGCGATACGCCAGGTGCCAAACGACTGTTGATCGCTTGTTGAAACGTTTGGCTACCAAACGATTGTCGGATCGGATCGGTGCCGATCACGGTAATGGGTGAGCATCCATCGCCGACGGGCAAAGTCGCCGTCGCGGGGCCAGTGATTTCCAACATCTCGTGCATCGTATCCATTGCACTTGTCCGCCTGAGTTCTTTCTGTGATTGATTGAACAACAAGAGAACACAAGATGTCAGAGGTTCGCTTTGAATCAGCAAATCCAATGCTTCTTAGATCACGACTCGCTTCACTTTGGGGTGGAACGCAGCGTTCCACGGAAAAGTTCGATCAACTCCGTTTGACGATTGAAGAGATCCTTTGAAAGAGGTTGTTCCACTTTCGGCAATCGCTTTGGTCGAGCGGGATCGCGCTTGTCGTCGTCCTTCGATCGCAGGTTTGCCGTTTGCGAATGAGTTGATTCGCTGGCGTCTGTTGCTGGCCAATGGGGGGATGATGGTGTCTTGTCGCCCGAGAAATCAGCATCAGCTGCCTCGTCGATGAACGACGCTTGAGCCACCCCGTTAGGGTCGATTCCACGTGGTGTTTCGGCAAGGATCGGATCAACCTCAACTACCTTCAACTCACTTGGAAGCGGAAGCTGGTCGACAAAGCTTTCAAGCGTTCTCAGCAATACGGAACCGGGTGGCAGGCTGGTCGATTCGTTGCGAGGAGACGCTTTCGCACCGTGATCGGACTTGGCCATCTGAATCAATGAGCTCGCGTCAGGATTTCCTGGCTCGCAGAGTCTCAAGATCGCTCGTAAGTTGGATTCGGTGATGCGGCGACCAGGGCGACTGGAGTGCACCGGGCGATGCAGTGCGAAGTCACTTGTGAGGTCGCTCGAGTTTTGGTCGTGACATTGAGCGCATTTTGCCAAAAGGATCGGCTGTACCCGAGCGGTGAATGCGTGCAGCAACCAGGAATTCATGACCGCGTCGTGCAGGTGATCCGTGGGTTCGTCACTTGATGAAGGGGCATTTTCGGGTGCAACGTTGGTTTGCTCCGTTTCATTGGCGGTTTCGACAAAGCTGGCCTGCTGAACTTCGCTCGTCTTGGGTTCCGGGTCACTGGGACGCGTCAGATTGCGAAGTCGTGATTCCAAGTGCTGTGCTTCGGAGTTTTGCGGGTCATTGCGGTAGACGACCATGAGCTGTTCCACCGCTTGCCGATGCAGACCTTGGTCGACACACCAACGTGCCGCGGACAATGCTCGTTGGGTTGGTCGCGTTGATGTTCGGGCGGAACGCCATTTCTCTCGAAGTTCAAAAAGAGCGTCCAAATTGTCTCGGGAACCGATGACTTCTCCCGCGGGGAGTCGGATTTCGGATCCACCGCGTCGCACGATGACGGATTCTCCTGAGCTCTGAACATCGCCTCGGAGTACGCGATCGTTTCGAAGCAATACAAACTCGCCTTCATCCTTCTCGGTTGAATTCGAAGAAGAATCCGTAGAGCTACTGATTGCCGCTTCGTTGGCTCGGACCGTCGCGGTCGTTGCGGGACCACACCACCCGGTCAGGAACCACCCAATGATGAGGCCGCTGACCAAACGCCTAGCCGGACTTAGCACCGCGAAAAAATTTCGCGATGAGGCGGGGAGGGCTGCGGTGCGTGGGATTGTCTCGTTCATGTTCGATGCAGCTACCAAAAAAGCGGTGCCAAAGTCAACGTACAACTCGGAACGCCGCTCGAATTTTGAGTTTCAAAGACAAAACGGCACGCGATTTGACGCGGCCGGCTGTCGCCTTGCACTTGAATTCGTTGAGAGCATTTGACCGGTAATCAGTTGCAGTTCCGGGTTTGGGCTTTCGGTCGCCAACGCCTTTTCGAGACACTTCAACGACTTGGTTTCCTGTATTCCTAATGATCATCACCGACATCTTGCATCGACGATTTACCATGCTCCTTGACGGACCATCCATGCGTCCCGGCTCTTTACAAAACACTCGTCGCGCAGCGACTTCAACGCGGCTAAGCTTGATGCTGTTCGGCTGCGTTGGCGCTTCGATTGCCAGCAATTCGTTTGCTCAGACGGTTTCGCCAATTCCGGCTTCGCTGAACGCTCAGACGCAACGATCGCCGGCGCAAACGATTGTCCAAGTCGCGGCATACACGCCATTTCAAGCCGACGATGCGACCGGAACTGCGGCGAGCGGTGGTGGAACCGCCGATGCGAAGCCAAAGGCAACCAACGACCTGAACAGCGTCGAGGCCGTCGCGGCGGAAATCGAGTCGGTCACCAACGACGCGAACATGGATCCGATGCTGAAGAATCGGTTGTTGGAGTCGCTAAAAAGCCTGCAAGCGGTTCTCACCGCTCGACAGGAAGCCGTCAATCGAATCGCGTCGTATGAAAAGTCGTTGCTGTCGATCGCGGAAGAAAAGAAGCGATTCAAAGCCCTCGCCAATCAAGAAGTTACGATTCAAGCAATTGATGTGGATCGCTACATGGCGATCGAACAAATTCAGCAAAAGCAAGCAGAAGCTAGTCTCAGTCTCGACGCCGCTCGGAGCAAGTTGCAGAAGATTGAGTCGGACATCACGGCTCGGAAAGAAACTCTGGAAAAGCTTCCTGAGCAAATCGTCCAAACTCGGAAGGAAATCGAGTCGTTAACAGGCGAAACGATCGGCGAAATCAAAGATGACCCGGACGGGCGTCTGCGTCATGTTCGCGAAATCGAAACTAAAGCAAAACTCGACGAAGCACGTCAGCGACTCGCCGCTTATCAGCAGCAACAGACACTGTTGGAATCACAAGGCGATCTGCTGCCGTTGATGAAAACCGCGACTGAAAAAGAAGTCGCCGAAGCGGAAGCAAAAGCACGAGCTTGGTCGGCAACGCTTGCGAAGAAGCGACAAAGCGAAATCGCCAAGGACTTGAAAGAATTCCGACGCACGATGGAAGCCGACGGTGGCGATCCCAGTGAGTCGTTGATCCTATCGCTCGAAGAACGGTGGATGCGAATTGCCGGCGAAAAGGATCGTATCAGCCGATCGCTCAACGACGAACGTGCGGAGTTGGACAGTTTGTCCGATCGACGCACGAAGATCACAACAAATTTGGAAGAGAACATCACGGCGTCCGGTGGTTTGACCAGTACGCTCGGGGTGGAACTGCTGTTGCTCAAGAACAAGCTTCCCGCTCTTGCTCCGATCAATTCTCGAATTGCAGAACTCAGGAAAAGCATCGAGACCAATCGGGCTCTGCAAACCCAACTGGAACTGACTCTCGAAGGGATCTTGGACAACTCGTCGATCGGGCTGTCGCTGGAGAACATCGAAGGCGTGTCGATTCCTCAGGGGAAACTGTCTGAGAGTGAGATTCGTTTGGTCAACAAGTTCATCGCTGACTTGAGTGACTACATCGTTCAAATGGTCAGCTTGCAAAGCCAGCTCGAGCAGAAGCAGCGGTTGGTGATGGAGCTGACTTCGATCATCGACACCAAGATCGTTTGGATCAAAAGTCAGCCCTCGTTTCGTTTGAACGATTTGGTCGTCTCCTGGCAGGTCTTCCGTGCGATCGTCCACCCTGACAATCTGATTCTTTTGGGTCGCAGTTTGCTGAAAGGTTTGCTTAACCGTCCAGAACTGATAGCGATCGCGTTGATGGCAATTTTCACAATCATTTACGCGGGAGCTAGATTGCGGCGGCGAATCGCAACCCACGGCGAACGTGCTCGAAGTCGCCAAAGCGTCTCGTTGAAACCCACCTTGGCGGCGACGCTGCTTTCTTGGGCGTTGGTACTGCCGCTGGTTGGATTGCTATGGATTATCGGCGACGCATTGTTGGCGTCTGGCGCGAGCGAAGCGATTGTACGAGCCACCGCCAAGGCGTTTCATTTGGCTGCCGTTGCAGTGACTCCGGTCGAACTGCTGCGTCAATGCTTGCGTCGTGACGGTTTGGCCGCGGCTCACTTCGGTGCGGATGAAAGTTCGATTGCAACGCTTCGGAAATGGTTGCGGTTGCTGATTGATATCGGCGTGCCGATTTTGATCTTTTATGGGATCGCCGAAAATTTGGGACGCTGGCAAGCCGCCGCGGCGCTAAGTCGAGTCATGTTGGTGATCGGCATGATTTTGATCAGTGTTGTTCTTTGGCGATCGTTTTCTCCCACCTCGGGAGTCTTCTCAAAACACATCCAACTCAATCCAAACGGATGGACATCGCGATTGCGCTTCCTTTGGTTCGGATTCATCCTGATCGTGCCACTCGCACTCGCCTTTATCGCTTTGATCGGGCTGAGCAGTGGTGCTCGAGTTTTGGTTGAACAACTTTATCTAACGCTATGGCTTTGTTTGCTGACGTATTACGTCAGCGGTTTTGTGAACCGATGGTTGCTCACCAATCGTCGCCGATTGACGATGGCGGTTCACCGCGAACGATTGGAAGAATCGGAGCGTCTGGGAGCGGGGGGCGTTGAAATTGAACCGAGTACTTCAATGGAAGCCTCTGAAATCAATGCCCAGACCACACGCTTGTTGCAGACAATCCTGTTCATTGTTGCCTTGGTTGGAATTTCGTTGGTGTGGTCGCCGGTGTTGCCCGCCGTTGAGTACTTGGATCAAGTCAAACTGGGGTGGTCCACCACCGACGGTGACGGAAATGTTACGCCAGTCACTCTGAAGAACATCGTCTTCGCAATTCCAATCATCGTATTGACTTGGGTGTCAGTGCGGAACTTGCCTGGTTTGTTGGAAGGCGTGTTGCTGGAACGTTTGCCGCTCGACAAACCCGCACGTTACGCGATCACGACTCTTGGCACATACGTCCTGATCACGATCGGGATTCTGATGACGGCGAAGGCCCTCGGCCTGCACTGGCAGAACATTCAGTGGCTGGTCGCCGCATTGGGCGTCGGACTTGGTTTCGGATTGCAAGAAATCTTCGCGAACTTCATCAGCGGTTTGATTTTGTTGTTCGAACAACCCATTCGCGTCGGAGATGTTGTCACGCTGGGTGACACGACCGGAGTGGTGGCACGGATTCGAATTCGCGCAACCACGGTGACGAATTGGGACCGGCAGGAACTCATTATCCCGAACAAAGATTTGATCACTGGGCGATTGGTAAACTGGACACTGACCGATAGTACCAACCGGATCGTCGTCAACGTGGGCGTCGCTTATGGAAGCGACACGGAGTTTGCATGCGACTTGCTGCGGAAAATTTGTGAGGAACATCCAAAGATTTCGAAAGATCCAGAACCCGTCGTCACGTTTGAGAGCTTTGGTGATTCGACATTGAATTTGGTTTTGAGGTGTTACCTGTCGACTTTGGATGAGCGACTGAAATCAATCCACCAACTGCACACCGAAATCAACAAGCGATTCAACGAATCGGGGTTGGAAATTGCCTTCCCGCAACGCGATTTGCATTTGCGTTCATTGCCGCCTGAGTTGATGGACCGATTGTGTCCTCCACCAAAGGACTGATTTGGTGTCAACTGGAACAACCTGCGAAGCGATCGGTTGAGTACGGACGAAATCGATCTCGCTCGACGAAGGGTGTTCTGAACGTTGTGAAGAGAGAAATTGGATATGAGCAACGCAACTAAACAGCGTCCTCACGTTGTCGTGGTTGGCGGCGGTTTCGCTGGTTTGCAAGCGACACGCGACCTGCGGAAGGTCGACGTCTCGGTAACGCTTCTTGATCGTCGCAATTTTCACCTTTTTCAGCCGCTGCTGTATCAAGTCGCTACCGGCGAACTTTCACCCGCAAACATTGCGACGCCACTGCGTGGGATTCTGCGAAAGCAAAAAAACGCTCGCGTGGTTTTGGAAGAGGTGACATCGATTTCGCTGGATTCGAATGAGGTGTACACCACGGATTCAGTGATTGCGTTCGACTATCTGATTGTCGCGACGGGAGCGATCCACCATTACTTTGGTCGTGAAGAATGGCGTCCGCTGGCTCCTGGGCTAAAGACGATTGAAAACGCGACGGAAATTCGTCGGCAAATCTTGGGGGCGTTTGAGGCTGCTGAACGCAGCAGCGATCCCGATGAAATTCATGACCTTCTGACGTTTGTCATCGTTGGAGGTGGTCCGACCGGTTGTGAACTGGCCGGTGCGCTGGCCGAGATTTCGCGTCACACCCTTCAGAATGATTTTCGCTCGATCCAACCTGCAGACGCACGGATCGTGTTGGTCGAATCGGGAGATGCTCCGCTGGACGTATATCCTGAACCATTGCCGCAGCGTGCCGCGCTTGATTTGAAAAAGCTGGGTGTTGAAATCCAAACGCAATGTCGCGTGGTGGAGATTGAACCGACGCATGTGATGATTCGCAATAAGACGACCGAAGAAGTCAGTCGTTTGAACACGCGAACGGTGTTGTGGGCCGCAGGGGTCAAAGCAAGTCCGTTGGGTGCGATTCTGTGTGAAGCCGCTGGGATCGAATCAGACCGTGGCGGCCGAGTGCCAGTCAGTCCGGATCTTTCAATCGCCGGTCATGGCACGGTCTTCGTTTGTGGCGACTTAGCCCAAGTGAAGATGGAGGATGGTGGCGAGGTGCCGGGGTTGGCTCCCGCAGCGATGCAGATGGGGACACAAGCGGCGAAGTGCATCCGCGCCGACTTGCAATCCAAGCCTCGCCCCGAATTTCGATATCGGGACAAAGGCAGTTTGGCCGTGATTGGTCGCTGCACCGCCGTTGGACAAATTGGAAGCTACAAGGCGAAAGGCTTTGTCGCTTGGTTCATTTGGCTGTTTATTCACCTGATGTACATCACCTTGTTTCGGAACCGGTTGTTGGTGTTGATGCAGTGGGGGTGGACCTTTGTCACACACGACCGATCGGCTCGGTTGATCACCGATGGCGCCAACACAGATATTTCGACGATGGAACAAGCGACCGGATGGAATGCAGACCCTGCAATGCCATCGACCCGCCGTTTGGAGCCGACATCACAAACCGGCGTTGGTGGATCGGATTGACCCCGCCAGCTGGCTTCCAGTTTGAACTACAATAACCGCGAAAAGTGGCGTCCTTCTTCTGGAGTGGTTGTTTGATGCGGTTCCGTACGTTTTCTGCCGTTTGTTTCTTGCTTGGTTCTCTGTCGGCTCAGGTTACCGAGGTGTCAGCGGATGAGCCGGTTTCGTTTGAGATTCGTTTGTTGACCTTGGATGCAAACGAAGGAATCGCGGCGGGTGACGTTGACGGGGATGGAAAAACGGACCTGGTCGCCGGGCGCAATTGGTTCCGAAATGGCGATTGGGCACCGCGGCCCTTGCGAGCAATCGAAGATTGGAATGGTTACGTTCAGAGCAACGGAGACTACCTCTTCGACGTTGATTCGGATGGTCGTTTGGATGTGATCGCGGGATCGTTCTTGCCGACGGAAGTGAAGTGGTATCGCAACCCAGGCGAAGAAGATTTGCGTTTGGGGAAAATGTGGCCCGAATCCACCTTGGTTGATACGGGAGCGACGGCAAACGAGGGGCAGCTGTTCGAAGACATCGATGGCGATGGACGTCCCGAATGGATTGTGAATAGTTGGAAGAATGAAGTTCCGACGGTGATCTGGCGATTGGAACCCAACGAATCAACGGAAGATGGCAAACCGGCCTACGAATTGAAGCGGCATGTGTTGGGCGAAGAGTTCAACGGCCATGGAATCGGTGTTGGCGATATCAATGGCGATGGTCGGAATGACATCTTGGTTGGTTGGGGATGGTATGAACAACCTGCCGAGAATCCTTGGGGCCAACCCTGGATCGCTCACCGTGATTGGAAGTTGCACGCCAGTTTGCCGATGTTGATCGAAGACATCGATCAAGACGGTGATCAGGACCTGATTTATGGTGAAGGTCACAACTATGGGTTGCAGTGGTGGGAAAACACCGGTGCCAATGATTCCGGATCCATCGAATGGAAAGAGCACGAGATCGATCGACGTTTCAGCCAGCCTCACTCGATGGTTTGGGTGGACTTGGATGGTGATGGCAACAAAGATCTCGTGACCGGAAAACGGTATTACGCCCACAACGGAAATGACCCAGGCGGAAAAGAAGTTCCGTGTCTCTACTGGTACTCGTTCGATGTTGCGTCAAAATCGTTCCAGCGACATGTCGTTGATGAAGGTCGCGTGGGAACCGGTTTGCAAATCGTCGCCGAGGACTTCAACGGTGACGGAAAAACCGACCTGGCGGTCGCCGGGAAAAGTGGCACCTACCTGCTATTAGCAAAACCTTGACGAAAGACTTGATGTCGCAATCATCTTCGGACTCCGCAAAGCAAACGCCTTCGTCCATGTCGATTGCGGATGCTCAAACGCAGGTTGACCAATGGATTCAAACCATCGGCGTGCGATACTTCGATGAGATGACCAATCTGGCTCAATTGGTCGAGGAAGTTGGCGAGGTTGCACGGATTCTCTCACGCACCAAGGGCGAGCAGTCCACCAAGTCGGGTGCGGTCTTGGGCGAATTGTCGGACGAATTGGCCGACGTGATGTTCGTGGTCATTTGTTTGGCAAACCAATCCGGGATTGATCTGACGGATGCCTTGCGGCGAAACCTGGACAAGAAAACGAAACGCGATGCAACGCGTCATCGCGAAAATTCGAAGTTGATCGGTACTGATGAATCATCGGAATCCGCGTGAGCTTCTTAGACATCCTGGCTCAACCGGATACGTGGCAATTGGTGGGGGTGCTTTGCCTGGGCATCTTCGTTCAAGCCGCTGCTGGATTCGCGGGCGGGTTGGTGATTGTGCCGTTGCTACTATGGGCAGGATATTCCATCCCGGAAGCCCAAACATCTTTGCTGGTCGCAACCATTCCTCAAAACTTGTGGGGCGTGGTGTCTTTCCGCGACGCTCTGGATTCGAAACGCATGGTGTGGCCGGGGGCGGCGCGTTTGCTGTTCTTGCCGCTTGGCGTGCTGACGTTGCAGTGGATGGAATCGTTTTCAATGGTGACGCTTCGGCAGATCGTCGGGGTGGCGGTCTTGTTGGCGACGCTGGCAACGATTTTGTTTCGACCAAAGCCGCGTGATCAGGTGGCACCGTTTTGGAGCTATTTGGTATTTCCGCTGTCCGGATTTCTTCAGGGTTTGGTCGGGATGGGCGGGCCGCCGATGGTGCTTTGGGTGCAAGCCCACGATTGGGATACGCGGCGGATGCGTGGGTTTCTGTTTTCGATGTACCTGATCAGCTTGGCACCCGGGATTGCTGTGTTGGTATGGTTCTTTGGATCTCGCGTGATTCCCCCGGCATTGATTGCTGCCGCCGCGATTCCTATTTTGCTGGCGGTGACTTGGGTCGGTCTGAAAGTCGGAACGGCTTTGGGGACGCAACGTCTGCGACGGATCACGATGGCATTGTTATTGCTGATGGGGTTGGCCGGTTTGGCCGCACCGTGGCTGTCTCCCGCCTGAATCGAACCATGATCTCTCGTCGCTGCGAACGGTGCGTTGATTTGGTTTGCGTGTTGTCTGTGTTGCGAGTTTGGAATTTCTTCCTGTGGGTCCCATGATGGATTTGATTGCGTCGTCGGTTGAAGTTGCTGCGGATGTACCGCTGTGGTCGGTTCCGTCACTCATCGCTTTGTTCGCGTTGACTTTGATGGAGATCGTTCTCGGCATCGACAACATTGTTTTCATTGCGATTCTGACCGGGAAATTGCCTGCTGAGAAACGCTCCTTTGCTCGGCGATTCGGATTGTTCGTCGCGATGGGGATGCGAATCCTATTGCTGATGATGATCGGATGGTTGATGAGCCTGCAGTCGCCAATCATTGAACTGTCGTCGCTGGCACCAATCGAATCGTTGAGAGAACATCTGGCTGCCGACGCCGAAGTCAATGAAATCAGCGGGCGGGATTTGATTCTGTTGTTCGGTGGCCTGTTCTTGATGTTCACCGCGGTTCGAGAAATCCATCATAAAATCGAAGGCGAGCACGATGATGATCCACAGATGGACATGGATTTGCCCGAAGCCGATGCAGCGGTGAAATCGCGAAAACCGGTGACGGTCGGATCCGTTTTGTTTCAGATCGCTGTGATGGATGTCATTTTCTCGCTCGACAGCGTGATCACAGCGGTCGGCATGGCGTCTCACCTGCCAATCATGATCGCCGCGGTGGTGATTAGCGTCGGTGTGATGATCACGTTCGCCAACCAAATTAGCGACTTCGTGCAGGAGCACCCAACTGTCAAAATGTTGGCTTTGTCGTTCCTGATTTTGATTTCAGTGGTATTGCTCAGCGAAGCCGTCGGAACGCCAGTCAACAAAGGCTATGTTTACTTTGCGATGGCGTTCTCTTTGATCGTAGAGTTCCTGAACCTACGGATGACGAAAAAGGCGAAGTTGCAGCACGCTCATTGAACAGGCCTTTCGCTTGAATCGTTCCGGGGCGACGCACCTCGCGACCAAAATTTGCGAAAGGGTTGCTCGCGTGAGAGGTGAACCGCGTTGGTTTCGCGAGACTTGGTTGCTTCTTCTTTTTGGGATGCGGTTGGTGGGTACTTGCTCATCGATTGGAATGGGAGCGGCAAAGTTGATTGGCCAGCCAGTGTGTTGAGGTCGGCGTCTTTGTCCCATCCCACTCCGTGCATTACGAAGTCGCGTTGCTCGGAATCCGAGAGCTCTTTTTTCGGAACCTCAAAACGCAATCGGATTTCATCGCCACCACTGATGACCACCATTGAGTCGTCCCAGTCCGAAATCAGATCCTCGGCCGGACCGTAATTGGTGAGTGGCCCATCGAGAGGTGGCCATCGAGGTGAATCCTGAACGCTTTGGTAGTCGTAAGTTTCGGCCTGTTTCGGTCCAGGATGACTTCGTCCGGAGAAGCCGTGCCAAGCCACTTCGGCAGATTGCAAAGTCAGCGGTTGGACTACGACGAGTGAGCGAAGACGCTCAATTTCCTCGTTCGTTCGAACGGATACCGCTGCGGAATCCCAATAAATTTGGTTGGTCGTTCGGATCCTCACTCGAGCGTCTTTGCGATTTACCCAGTCGGTAATGTCGACAACGATCGTTTTGTTCTTGCCACCGGGGAATCCAATGAACGGTGAGGCCATTTTCCAGCCGGATTCTGATGATTCATCGGGAACCCAAAGCGATGGTGGTTCAGGCGATGACAGTTCGGGGTTCTGATCGATTTGAATGTTTAGCGACGTGTCCGTCGGCAAAATCCATCCGTTGAGGACCAAGTGAATGTTGGCGTCCTCGGATGTGGTTTCAGAAACACGGTCGCTGAGGTCCAAGTCGATCCAGTGTGGAGGACAGAGTCCCTGTCGATATCGATGTGCAAACCCCTGGACATGCTCGCCGTCCGTTTCGCGAAGGAGCGATGTCACGTCTGCTCCCGCGGTGTCGGTTGATTTGGAAACTGATTGAAGTTCGGATCGATCAAATGCGTGAATAATTGGTTCTGCTACCGAAGGCGGGCCGACTTTTTCGTTGGTGAAGACGACCACATCTTTGGGGTGATCAATCGCCGCCAAGTCCAGTTGATCGAAGTATGCGACTTCCCAAAGTTCCTCGGTGATTCGAAGTTCGTAGGCGCCGTCGTTGGGAGCCAAAAACTTCCCGTCGACCAACAAGTGTTCCCACGGTCGATCAGGAACCACAACTCCGGGAGAGGTTTGCAATCCCAGTGGCGCCGCCCACAAACAGTCCGTGACGAACTCAAACCGTTCCCCGTTGAACGCATACAGGTACGGGCAGGATCCTTTGAGTGTTTGTTCTTCTTCGATCATGACTCCCGGTTCAATCTTGGGAACCGATTGGGTCAAGCCGTTTGGGAAGATGACTCGTAAGTTGCCGGGGCCGATCAATCCATCCAGTCCGAAGTGGGTGGTCGGATCGGTGACGATACGAGAGCGGTAGTGTGGTCCGAAACGCAGTTCCAATACCGATCCGACGGCATAGTGATTGACTCGGCCGCTGTTTGCGTTGTTGTCGTCGATGCCTTTGAAGCGAACTGAGATCGCCTTGCCGCTCAGATCCGTTGTGTTGGAAGCAACGGAGATGGTCGGTGAGCTTGCGTCACCGGAAGCCGACCACCCGACCAAGTCGACGCGTAGGTCGGCATCGAAATCAGTCGCCGCGTAAACGAAGATCTCGGATGTTTGGTCGGAAGCTTTCCACTGCAAATCCTGTTGAGGCCCAAACTTCTGTGGTTTTTCATCCGCCGGTGAGGCAGGCGATAGTTCCAAAACGGATGAAGCGATTCCACCACGAAGGCATTCATAGAAACTGTCATTGTCGAGGTCAGCAACGATGAGTGAACCTCGGTGGGTTCGCGACGGTTGCTGATCCGTTCGGGTCGTTGGCCACGAGAATGGCGTGACCGCATCGACTCGCCACATGCCAATGTCGCCGGTGTGAGACAGAACCAATTGTCCTTGATTGGGCGAGCCCAAAATGATGTCCCAGGACACGTTTCCATCGACGTCTTCGATCGCTAGTGAATCCACGCCCGGTAGGACGGGGATGTCGTCGCGATAGGAAAAACGAAACTGCAGGTGCAGCAAGTTTTCGATCCATCCGACGCGGCCCGATTGAGGGTGAACGGTCACGACGTCCAGGTCCAAGTCGCGATCTAAGTCTGCGATTGCGAAAGCAACGGGTGGATCAGACTCGTCCCACGACGTGGCTTGATTCTCATTTGTTGGAAGCGGAAAAAACGTTCGGTTGCCGCGATTGACCAGGAGTTCCCATCCTCGATCGGTGGCCGCCATCAAATCCAAGTCCCCGTCTCCTTCAAAATCGCCACTGATCATCGCGTGAACTTGTGAAAGCAAATCCAGGCCGTCGGCGGCTTCGGTCTTCAACGAGTCTTCATCGGTCGCGTCGGTCTGGCCAAAGTCTCGTCCATCGACGACGACCAATTGAGCACCTGAATCACCAAACAGGATGATGCTGCGAAGTGTGTTGTGACTGCGTGACGTCGCGTCCTGACGAAGCCGGCCTGGTGAACTGGAGTCGACCATGAATAAATCCGCGACCATCATGCCAGTCCACTGGCCGTCCACTTTCAAGGTGCCGTGCTTCTGCCAGCCTTTGTCACCTTGCATCCATAGAAACAAAGTTGCAGAGTCGTTACCGGGATGTAGCGACACCACATCCATTTTGAAGTCGAGGTTGGCATCAATGGCAATCAGATCGTTGGCTGATATCCCTTCATCGTTGTCACTAGCAATCGTCAACGATTGAATGTCGAACGACAAAGGATCCGAGGCCGACGCAATTCGCGATTGTTTCGAAACTTCCGCTGAAAGTCGACGCAGCGATTCAAACTGAATCAAATCCAACGGGTGAGGTGACGCGCGGCGTCGGTCGGTCTTGATCAGTTCCGTGGAGTTCAAAAGATTGAACCAAAGCATCATTTGGTTGTCAGCCTCGTCGAACTCGCCGGCTTCGACCGAGGAAACAATTCCATCGACCAATTCAGCCGGAGTTTTTCCGATCGGGGCGGTTTGTTGGCGAAGGGTGGGCTCGATCGATGCCGCAAGGGTTTGGGTTCGCCGAATCGCATCGACGGCCGCTTTGGATTCGTTCGCGATTCCAAGTCGTGCCGCTCGGACGGCCAAATACAGGTTGTTGGGTTGTTGGTTGGACAGCTGAGTCAGAGCGGTCGCGGCCGGTTCGAGAATGGTTGGTGGAATCCCGCGAATGGGATCCTCCAGCACATCCACCACCTGAGTCAAAGTGCCCGCCAACAGAATGGCATTGCTTTTGTCGCCTTTCGCATCAGCGTTTTTTTGAATGGATTCAATCAGCCGGCCAAAGACTTCTTTGCGGATCGATTGCATCACCGATCGCGGCAGCAAGTTGGCTTCATTCAGGTCGACTCGTGCGTTCATCCAAGTCGCCAGGTTGGGATCGCCACCAAGCTCAACATACTTCTGAATCAAACCGCGAGCTTCTGAAAGCAGCGATGCGAGTCGTTGTCGAGCGGCTTGCTTTTCTTCTGGTTTGGCGGAAGCATCGGTGGCGACGGCAGACAACTCGTCGATCGTCAATGCTCGGTTCAGTGCGCGGTTCAGCGCGATCGAACGATCTTCTGGTCGGGACTTTGACAGTGCAGACCAAGCCGTTTCCGCATCGTCGGTATCGAGATTTTCCATCGACGCTAGCGCGACCCGGTTCAGGTCGAGGTTTTGCGACGCGAGCTGCTCGGATTGGTTTTCGCCACCAACACCGGGAACGTCGTCTGGAGGATCCGCTGGGCCGCGACTGAACCAATAGCCGGCTGCTGCGAGCAACCCAATCGCGACAACAGCGACCAGCCAGGTGTTGATCGCGGGCTGTTTACCGGAAGGAGACTGTTTGCTGGTTGGGGATTGAGACGAAGTCACCGATTAGCATCCTTGGAGAACAAACTGACACGAGGTCGAGAGCGGATGCAGTCTATCAAATGCGAGCGAATTTGATGCGGCACTTCGGTGCCTACCGAACTCAGCCTCGCAGTTCGATCCCCAGCGGCAGCGTGTCACCGAAAACAGCTTGTTGTTCTTCGTGGTCGAGTTGGCCACCGTTCTTGACCAATTCAATCCAGTGGTCGGGTGCGCCAAGTCGATCCAGCAAGCTCAAAGCTCGATCTCGCGTGGGTTGGTCAACGTCACGAAATCGGTCATCGCAACGACGAGTCATTTGAGTGATCGTGAAGGCGGCCAATCGCTTGGTTGCTTCGTCTGAGGTGTTTAGCGACGGCGAATGCGAAAGCTTTTGTAGCCAATGTGAAACGTCCGTCGCCGGAAGGATTAAATTCAATGGCCCATACGCAAGGACGCGAGACGCGAGGCGGCCGAGCGTCCAAAACAGACTCGGGTACAGCGGGGAAGCCTTTTTGCGGTCGAGCGATTCCATGACGGCGGTCGCGAAAGATCGTTTTTGGTCGATGGGCAGTCGCTCCAGCGAACCGATCGTCCGCCACGCCTCGTTGGCTTCGGCCATGTCCTGGTTTGATGTTCCCGCGAGTAGCCATCTGCCCAGCGAGGTCGCCAACTGACTTTGTTGACCCGCCGTCATTCCACCCGCGATGCGTCGCCACATCACGTAAGACTCAGCGCGGACCTGGTGATCGGGATGCGAAATCTTTCCGTAGATCATCCGCCAAGTTTGCGAGGTTCGCCAATCATCCACCGCGACACCGTAACCGGGACGCAGGGCGAAGCCAGCTAAGTTCAACCAACGGGATTCATGAGCGGGCGACCGGCGACGATTTTCTTGGACATCCATCAACGATTCCCATAACTGACGAAGCAATGCCGGTGGCCATTGATCGCGGGAAGTGCCGATGGTGGTTTGAAGCCGCTTGATTAGCAGCGAAGGTTTGAGCGTGCCTTCAACGAAGACCCGCGAGATCAATTGGCGACATTCGTCGAGGGTTTCTTCATCAACAATTCCAGCGGACTCACCGGCATAGTCATGAGATTCGCGGTCGGTTTCGAGGGTTCCACGGATATCAAATTCCAAACGCCAACGTTTGGCGTCAGAGACGCAAAACAGCCCGACCGTGCCGATTTCCGAAAGCTCCGATTCGATCACGATTTGCATCGTGGATTGGTCACGCCGTTTACGATCTTTGAGCGCCGTTTGAATGGGCGGCAACGGCGTCATCGTATTTGGGTCAATGTCGACCACCTCGCCGGGTCGGTCAGCCAGACGAGTGCTACTGACCCAAAGTGGAAAACTAACCGGCACACCAACTCGCAAATCCATTGGAACTTGATCGATACGGAAGGATTGGCCGGCTTGCGCATCAGCGGGAATCACACAAACCGCTCGCGGCGGGTTTTGTTCGATCTGCATGAAGTAGGTCCGAGCCAAGTTCGCGGCGATGCGAACCCCATGGCCCCGCCGGACCATCGCGTAGTGAGCGGCACCTTGAGCGACCGCCAAATCCAACCGTGCGGATTCCAGGACGGCGGGTTCCGAAAACCACTTTGTCAGTGAGCCGATGACTCGCTCGCGAATCGCGGGTGCCGTCAGCACGCCTCCATTGAAAAGTACCAAGTTGACCTGGTCGCTTTCTTTGAGTTTTGACGGATCGGCCGCGGTGCCATCGGCCGTTGCGTCGTCCAAGCCGGTGCGGCGATGTTCGCGAAGGAATTCGGCCAGGTGTTTGGTGACGGCGGGGTCAGCAGCGTATGGCAGACCGACTTCTTGAAAACCGCTTTGTTGCGAATCGACTTCGCATTCCATCTCCACATCGGGAAAGAATCCGTCGAGCAACAATGAGTCGACTTCTTCGGCGGTCATTTCGACACTGAGCCCGCCACCGATCAGCGACGATCCTTCACCGGGCAAGTGAATCGTGGTGCGTTCAGGACGTGGTACTGAGAGAAATGTCTCTTTGGTTTGTCTTGCCGCTGCCAATAGTTGTTGCCATTGCCGCGGCGATAACGTCCGGCCAAGCTTGGCTTCCGCCGCTTTGGCGACCGCCAAATCAAGATTGTCTCCACCGAGAATCAAGTGTTTTCCAACGGCAACGCGATGGAACTGAACGACGTTCGATTGGTCGTTCGAGTCAGCCGGACGCACGCGAATGAGTGTCAGGTCGGTCGTTCCGCCGCCGATGTCACATACCAGAATCAGTTGGCCGACTTGAACCAAGTCTTGCCACTCGTTTCGGTGGCGATCCAGCCAAGCGTAGAATGCTGCCTGTGGTTCTTCGATCAATTGGATGCGAGGCAGTCCCGCCATCTTGGCCGCCCGAATTGTCAACTCGCGAGCGACCTCGTCAAACGATGCGGGCAACGTGATCACGATGTCTTGTTGTGACATCGGATGATCGGGGTGTTCGGCATCCCATGCGTCGGCCAAATGTTTTAAATAGCTTGACGAGGCGTCCGCCGGCGATCGTCGTGGAACATCATGGTCGCCATGCCAAGGCAACAAGTCCGCGGTCCGGTCCACTCCTTCATGAGACAGCCAGCTTTTTGCCGACGCGATTTGTCTGCCAGGATGCAGCAGCCCAGCGATCCGGGCGTACTCGCCCACGCAGGAAGCCAGGGCATCATCCGTTGGGTTTAGCCAATCGTGAGCGTCACTGCGCGGGAGCTTCTCAGAAGGATGAAGTGTGTAGTGGAACGACGGCAGCGTTGAGCGAGATTCCGCCACACCCAGGTCGACCCATTGGGGCACCAAAAAAGTGTGGACGGTGAATTCAGCGTTTGCGTTGGCTGGGGACGCACCGGTATCCGTGGCGGAGGCTTCCGTATCGACATAGGCCAGCACACAGTTGGTTGTGCCTAAGTCGATTCCGATGCAATAACGCGGTGGAAGTGGATCGTCGTGTTCATCCGATGGATTGCGAGAATTCATGTCGAGATTACGACTCGTCTTCTTGGCGAGCGTTGAATTCAAGTTTCCAGTGGCGATCACCCCGTTTGTCATGACACCAAAGCTCAAACATTCCAAGCTCGGTTACACGTGATTCAAACTGCACCGGAACGAAGCTCTGGGCTGGTTCGTTGTCGGCCGCGCCGGATGCGGAGTCTTCGCCCCGATTTTGGTCCAACGTCAATTCAATCGGTTCACTTTCTTGAAGCTCCGTGGGGCTCCAGCGATCCAACCGGTCGCCTGGTTGGTCGCCTGCACGAGTTGTTGACGAGAAGAATCGAAAACGGGCTGGCGTACCGACAACGACGCCGACTTCCTGTCCAGGAACTTCGGCCTGGGTGCCTTCTTCCATTCCCTGAGCGGCGACGCAGACGGCGCGCAAGGGACGAGGAGCGCCGGGGATTGCCATGCCCGCGGTTTCGATTCCGATGTAGAAGGCTTTGGCCGTGCCGCCACGAATACGGATTCCGCCATGAGTTTTGGTCCAACCGTAGTAGGCGGCACCAATCGCGACGGCGTGATCCAAATCGTCTTCCGACGACAAAGTATTGACGCTGGAATCGGTCCAAGAAGAAAGCGTTGATTCCAACCGTTCTCGCATCACCGGACTTCGGAAAACACCGCCATTGAGCAGCAAGTGGGTCACCGGGCCGATGCCTTCATTGTCGCTGTTCAGTGCGGATTGATCGGTTAGGAAGGCCGCAATGTGTTTCGTGATGGCAGGATCCGATTCGTAAGGCAAGCCGACGTCTTGGAAACCGCTGACCACGTTGGCTTGAGGCCGATCCTGTGGTGCACATTGTGGGAAGAAACCATCCAGTAAAAGTGTTGCCGCATCGCTGCGCTGGATTTCCGTGGTGATGGTTCCGCCGATCAGCGAACTTCCTCGACCAAGTACCGAAATGGACTGCGAGTCGGGACCATCGTGACTGAGCAATCGTTCTTTTGCGTCACGGCAGGCGTGCCAAAGTGAGGTGCTTTGCCAAGGATCCAGGTCGTGACCGGACTGGCGAAATTGCTCGGCGGCTTGATAGGCCAATGCGAGGTCCATGTTGTCACCGCCGACCAACAAGTGATTGCCGACCGCAACGCGTTTCAACATCAGTTCGCCAGCTTCTTCTTCGACACCGACCAATGTCAGGTCAGTGGTGCCGCCGCCGACATCGACCACCAACATGGTGTCTCCGTCGGATAACGATTTGCGCCACTTGCCATCGGTCGATGCGAGGTAGCGATAGACCGCTGCTTGAGGCTCTTCCAGAAGAACAAAGTTCTCGTTCAATCCAGCTCGAATGGCAGCACGCCGAGTCAGTTCGCGGGCTGCTGGATCAAACGAAGCCGGAACGGTCAGTACGACTTGTTGCTGATCGATCGGAGCGTTGGGGAATTGGGCATGCCACGCCGCCACCAAATGACGCAAAAAGATGCCGGTGCATTCGACTGCGGAAACTCGCGGGATTTCATCAGGCGATTGCCAAGGAAGCACCGGGGAATCCGGATCCACCTTACGCTGACACAACCAACTTTTCGCGGCGACGATGACACGTTGTGGGTTGTCGGCGGCCTGCTGCCTTGCGTACACGCCTGCGACCCCTTCGGTCGAGGACGGGAACCGCGCGTGTTCGCTGGTCACTTCCAACGCGTCAACTTCCTGATCGCGAGGCAAGTATAGGAACGACGGCAATGAAGTCCGCGACTCGATTTGGCCGGATGCGACGACCTGCGGGATCGGTAGCAACTGAATCTCAGGGGCTTGGTCAGCCGTTTTGACTTCCGCGTTGGATTGAGGAGCGTACGCAACGACGCTGTTGGTCGTTCCGAGGTCGATTCCGATGCAATATTTTTGCTCACTCATGGGATCAATTTTGCTCTGCGAGTAAAGCGAGTGCATCGAGAACCTGTTGGTCGTGGCCGTCGACTCGAACACGTTTCCAAACCTTGACCACTTTGCCTGCGGCGTCGATCAAATAGGTCGAACGTTGGATGCCCATCGACTTTTTGCCGTACAGGTTCTTCTCCCGGTATGCCCCATATTTCTCACTCATGGCATGATTTTCATCGACGAGCAGAGGGAACGGCAATTCAAACTTGTCACGAAATTGGATGTGACTTTCGGCTGAATCGGTGCTGATGCCGAACAATTGTGCTCCCGCGGATTGCAGTTCAGCGTATCGATCGCGAAACGCACAGGCCTCTTTGGTGCATCCAGGTGTGTTGTCTTTGGGATAGAAAAACAAAACGACCGGGGCACCAGCCAAATCTTTCAATTTGACGGTCTGGCCGTCCTGGTCTTTGAGCGTGAAGGCGGGAGCCTTTTTGCCTGGTTCGATAAAATCAGCCATGATGAAACGCCCCATTTGGGGGCATATGGATTGAAAGGAGGCGGATGGGACAGGGCATTGTTTTCGATCGGCCAAGTTGTCGCCAGCGGGGGCGGATCGACCGAGACCAGCGATTGGATCCGAGGCGGGAAAACACGACAGAAACACGCATCTGTATGGTGTTTGACGGGTGCCCCCAAAAAACAAACGCGTTACACTACGGGGCAACTCCGAGACGTGGGATTGCTCCACCCTCCATTCTTTCCCCATTCGCTTGAAAGTTGTTTGAACTTGTCTGATCAACCGCCTTCTTCCTCCAACGACACCCCATCTGCTGATCCTATGGCTTATCCCAGTCGGGCAATTCGTCCGCATGGATTGGAAGATGCTCGCAAATTGGCGACTGAGGCCGCTCGGGTCGCGTTGGACAACAACGGTCAAGATGTGATGGTGTTAAACGTCAGCGAGCAATCGGCTGAGTTTGATTTCTTCGTCATCGCCACTGGAACCAGCCGTCGTCAATTGCATGCGATCAGCGAGCAAACCGATGACGCACTCGAAAAAGGTTTGGGCGATCGGCGTCAAGGAATCGAAGGCTATCAAGAGAGCAGCTGGATCGTGCTTGATTACGGCAGCGTCGTTGTTCATCTGTTCGATGAAGAGACCCGTGAGTACTACGACCTGGAATCTTTGTGGGCCGATGCCACCCCCATTCCGCTGTCGGATCTTGGTTTGACGCAACGCTGAACCGCGTTTGGACGTCCCATTTCTTTTTCTTCCCCACCTTTTCTTCAGGTGTGTAGGTTTCGATGCATCTACCCAATGTTCTTCAAGCACGATTTGTTCAAGCCCTCGAGCCTTTGACGGACTCACCCAGCGATTACGCAGGAATGATCCGACCCGCGGCTGACCCAAAGTTTGGTGACTACCAATCCAACGCCGCCATGCCATTGGCGAAACGGGTGGGCAAGACATCTCGAGATGTTGCGGCCGAACTGGTGCAAAACCTCAATGTCACCGATCTATTTGAAGAACCCGAGGTCGCCGGACCCGGATTTATCAATTTGCGTCTGAAGGATTCGGTCCTTTTTGATTCGATTCAACAGATGCTGTTGGACGAACGAGTTGGTGTCTCGAAAACCACCGACCCGAAGAAAGTCATCGTCGACTTCTCTTCGCCCAATGTGGCGAAGCCCATGCACGTAGGGCACATTCGCAGCACCGTGATCGGTGATTGTCTGGCCCGGACGCTGCGTTTCTATGGCGAAGATGTTGTCACCGACAATCATTTGGGTGATTGGGGCACTCAGTTTGGAATCATCATTTATGGTTATCGAAACTTTGGCGATCCCGCAAAAGTAGCTGCCAACCCAGTCCCAGAATTATCCGCTCTGTATCGGTTGACCAACCAACTGATCGAATACCAAAAAGCCAAACAGTCGCTCGCAACGATGGCGGACAAGCTCGCCACGGCGAAAAGCGATGCTAAGACGGCGAAAGAGGTGTCTGACCAATCGGAATCGGACGAGAACCTCAAGCCAAAAGATAAAAAGAAGCTCCGGAAAAACGCCGAAGCTGCGACTCGCCGAGTTGCCTCGATCGAGGCAGATATGAAGTCACTGAAGGCCAAGATCGATGCGGTTGATAGTGATACCGAGTTGTCCAAATTAGCTTCAGAACACTCTGACGTGGATGTCGCGGTTCTTCGAGAAACGGCCAAGCTGCATGAAGGCGACCCCGAGAACTTGGCATTGTGGAAAGAGTTCTTGCCTCACTGCCAAGACGAAATCAACCGAATCTATGACCGCTTGAACGTTCAATTTGATCATACGCTCGGCGAAAGCTTCTATCACGATCGATTGGCAGGTGTTGTCGATCACCTCACCACGCTTGGACTGACGACCAAAAGTGATGGGGCGATATGCGTCTTTCTAGAAGGGTTTGATAGCCCCATGATCATTCAGAAACGCGATGGCGCGTTTTTGTACGCGACGACGGACTTGGCCACGCTTCAGTATCGTCGAGATGAGTTCCAACCTGACGAGATCTTGTATGTAGTGGATTCGCGTCAAGGCGAACACTTCAAGAAGTTTTTCGCGATGGCTGAGCCTCTGGGCATGGCCGAAGTCCAATTGGTGCATGTCAATTTCGGGACGGTATTGGGGCCTGATGGTCGCCCTATGAAGACTCGTAGCGGTTCGCTCATTGGTCTGGAAAGCTTATTGAATGATGCCGTGAGTCGTGCCAAAGAGGTGGTTTGTAATCCGGACCGTTTGGCGACGATGGATCCCCCAATGGGCGGAGAGGAACAGCAGCAAATAGCAGAAATCGTTGGCATTGGCGCCATTAAGTACGCGGATTTGTCGCACCATCGAACGAGTGACTACAAGTTTGATGTCGACAAAATGGTCGCTTTGGAAGGCAACACTGCGACCTATGTGCAGTACTCATACGCTCGGACCCAAAGCATTTTGCGGCGTGCGTCCGATGGTGAAGGCCTTCCCGCATTTGAACAGGCCATTGAACAAGCCGCCGCGACACAACCGATGACTTTTACCCACCCCAACGAGCGATCTCTCGCGTTGATGTTGATGCGTTTTGAAGAAGCGATTGAACAGGTCCGTTTGAATTACGCACCCAACGCGTTGTGTGATTACCTGTTTGAAACCGCAAAAACATACTCTTCGTTCAATGAGAGTTGCCGCGTACTGGGCAATGATGATCCCGCGGTAATGCAAACCCGCTTGGCTTTGGTTGTGTTGACCGGTCGAGTCCTCAAGAAAGGGTTGTCATTGTTAGGAATCGATGTCGCGGAGCGCATGTAGGTCAACTTCTATGACAATGTCATCTATTTTATGACTGTTGTTCCCTTTGAAGTATTGACAGTAACTCTACTTTTTATAACGTGTTGCGGAATTAAGTTTTCTAAACACACTTATGGAGTAAAACGTGGCCAAAAAATCTGGTGGACCGAACAAGTCACAAGCGATTCGTGATTACTACGGAGCGAACCCCGACGCCAAGCCAATGGAAGTTGCGGCTGAACTGAGCAAGAAGGGAATCGTCGTCACGCCTGCTTTCGTTAGCACCGTGAAGTCCACCACCATGGGCAAGTCTGCTAAAAAATCCGCTCGCAAGTCGGCTAAGAAGTCGGCTCCAAGCGTGAAGAAGAGCAGCACAGGGGCCAAACGCGGTCGTCCAGTTGGTAGCACCAACAAGGCAACAGCAAGCAACGAAGTTTCGTTGGACTCACTGTTGCAAGTGAAGCGCATCGTGGAAGAAATGGGCAGCGTCCAAGATGCAAAGAATGCTTTGACCGCACTCGAAAAATTGATGGGCTAAGACTCGTTCAACCGAGTCATTTGTCCTTCCGATCAAAATCATTGATCGAGTCAGCAGCGAACCATGACAATTTGGTTCGCTGTTTTTTTATGCGCCCGGAGAAGTGGTCAATGCTTTGTCCGCTTGAGCTCGTCCGTCTAACGGACGAGAGGTCCATAGACGAATCGTCAAACGGTATCGAACCTTCGCATCGCCGGTGGGCTATTTGGGGAAATCGAGAACACCATCCCATCCCGGGGGGGCAATTCGATGATGTTGCAAGATCAGGCGTAGCAACACGTCCTTGGGACGGTCCCATGCTGGTAGTTCCAATAGTCGTTGGTAGGCCGAATCCCAATCACCACTGGCAAACTCTTCCCACCCTTGCTCATAAGCCTTGATCTGCGAATCCGTGAGGTTTTGGGGGCCACCGCTTGGGACGACCAATTGATAGACGTCGACCGGGATTTTCATGCCGGCAACTCGGACGCGACCTAATTTGCGAAGCCGAAACGGTGAGGGCTCATCGGTGGTTGGTATGTGTTTGAGCCACGCTTGCAATGCACTCGCCGAGGCGTGGTCCATGAGGACCTCGACTCCGAAGTGCTTGGTTAGGCCTTCTAATCGACTCGCCAGATTCACGACCGGGCCAAACGCCGTGACTTTGACCTGATCGACCGTTCCGATTCGACCCGCGACGGCGGGGCCAGATGCGATGCCAATCCCGCATCGAAATTCCGTTTGCCCCGTCGCATAATCCTTTCGGATTCCTGCCGCCGCTTTGGCGGCCGCTAGAACACTGGCAACGACGTGGGCCGATGCTGAGAGGTCTGAATGCGGATCGGACAATTGCAGCTCAATGGGCCAGCCCCAGAATCCCATGGCAGCGTCACCGTGGAAGTCTCCGATCACGCCACCGGTGTCGAGGATGTGACGGGTCATCACACCCAGCGCTGCACTGACCTGTTCGAGTAATAGGAGTAATTGGTCACTCTGCATCTCCGAAGTTCGTGAGAAACCGCGAAGGTCGCAGAACATCACTGATAAATCGCATTGTCGAGGTTGCAGCCAGCTTTGTGGGTCCTGGCCTGACAACGCGTCGAGAACGACGGGTGCGAAGAAGCGTCTCATTGCCAAGTGACGTTGTTGAAAGTGAGACGTTTGTCGGATACCTGAGATCAGAGATCCCACCACCTCCGCAAACTTCACGTCGTCACCCAATCGATCTGCCAGTGTGGCGGAGTCGTCAGAGAGTTCTTTCCAGTTGGATCCCAGTGCGCGTGATCCCGCTACATAGATGGCCCACCCTGAGCACGCTTCGCTTGTTAGAGGCACGCAAAAAGCCCAGTCAACATTCTCAGCCGCGGTGAATTCGATGCCACCATTGCGTTCGGTTTCCCACAGATGCAGAACACTTTCGCGGCGGTGAAGTGCTGTTGTGACCAAGCGAGCACTGACCGCGTGTTGTTGCGATCCATTGTCGCGGCAATCGTAGTGCAACACCTTCATGTCCGAAGGCGTTTCATTCTTTGGGGCATCGATATCGGAACCGACACGATCGGGAACATTCGCACGGACGATGGCCACCGCGGATGCCGATGGAGTCGCGCGTAGCAATGTGTCGGAAACGCGAACCAATAGTTCTTCATCGTCGACACTGCCGGCGACGATGTCGGGAAGGCGAGCAAGCAGTTGAATGCGACGTCGAGTGTCACGAAAGTCTCTTTCACGCAATACCGATGCGTCGAATGCCATCTCCGTGACACCCTCGGCACTGCCGATCATGGCAGAACGTTGCGACGGAGGGATCGGGCCTTCGCGTGGCGTCGACGCATCAATGGCACGCTCCTGAATGGACTGGCCTCGCATCACATGGCTGACGTCGTCCGTGAATCCGGGGCGGCGTGCGAGCGTGAAGGTGGTTTCACCAATCACGAAGTGTTCGCCAGGCACAACCACAAATCGGTCTCGGGGGCGACCGCGAAAGAAGATTGGGTTGCGTGCTCGAGCGTCTCGATGAACCTGAATGCGATCGTTTTCCAGGATGGTCAGAATCGCATGGCAGCGTGAGATGGATTGATCCCAAGCGACTTGCCAATGAATTGTGCGTGTCCGCCGACGGTCTCGCTGAAGGTTGATTTCTCGTTCGGTTGGTTCTGAATCCGCTGTGTCGGTGTCGGACAGTTCGCCACCGGAAGACTGCAGAGCGATTGGATCCGGCGAACCGGATGGTTGGCGGCCTAACAATACGTCCACGCCGGCGACCAATTCGGGAAGACCTTTGCGCCAACGGAATCCGTCACCGGCACCTTGAGCAATCAAATCAGGCATGCGGTGGTGTCGTCCGTGAGTGGAGGGTGGCGAATCGCAAGTTTTGATTTTCTATGATCGAGTCGTGTGTCTCAAGCATCGTCTGTTTGTACCGCGGCCAGTCCGGCGGCGCGGCCCGTGCTGAAGGCGGCTTGGAAGTTGTACCCTCCAATCCAGCCGTCAACGTCCAAAATTTCGCCGGCGATAAAGAGGCCTTTTGCCAATCGACTTTGCATCGTTCGCGGATCGACTTCGCTCAGTTTGACACCGCCGGCAGTGACTTCTGCTTTCGCGAATCCACGGGTTCCATTGACTGGTAGGTGCCAACGTTTGAGTTTTTCGATCATCAAATTGGCGTCTTTGTTCGGCAACTCTGCGAGCTTGCAGTTTGCATTGGTCGGATGGCTTTCTTCGCAGATCGCGAGTGCTAAGCGAGATGGCACCCATTGTTGCAAAACGTTCGCCACCGTCCGTTTGCCAGCTTCGCCCGACCGGCGGCCAAGGACTTCGCGGAGTTCGGCTTCACTGAGTTCAGGAACCAAATCCAATCGCATAACCGAATCTTGGATCCGCTCGTAAGCAGTCATGACACCACTGACATCCATCGCAGCCGGGCCCGAGAAACCAAAATGGGTGAATAGCCAGGAGGACCGTCGTTGAACCTTAGGCTTCTTGCCTGATCGATGGTCAGGAGTGAAGACTGAGACGTTGACGTCAGGCAGCGTTAGGCCGGATAGAGCTTGGGTTGCATTCGTGCCGCCCACCAAAGGAACCAGTGCGGGACGCGTCGCCACGATTGTGTGCCCGAGGGCTCGCAACCAATCGTACCCGTCTCCTGTCGTTCCGCACCCTGGCCAACTTCTTCCGCCGGATGTCACGATGACTCGGTCGGCGAAGATCTCGTCGGCACAACCGTTTTGCTCGAAACTGATTCGCCACTGGCGGGATGAGTCCGACGGCGGAAGAATGCTTTGGACCGCGCAACGCAGTTCCAAACGGACTCCGGCATCCAGCATGGATTGATGCAGAGCGTCCCGGACGTCGATGGCCCGGTTGCTAACAGGAAAAATTTTGCCCGTCTCTTCGCGTTTGGTTTCCACGCCCATTTCGTGAAACATCGCGATGACATCAGAGGGGCCAAACTTGCCAATGCTCGGTTGCAAAAAACGTTTCGCGTGACCGAACGCTTCGGTAATGCCCTTGGAGTCGGTGTCGTGAGTGATGTTGCAGCGAGTGCCGCCGGACATCAGGATTTTCACGCCCGTTTTGGTGTTTTTTTCGAGCAGCGTGACGCGTGCGCCCGATTGAGCGGCCACGGCAGCAGCCATCATTCCCGCCGCCCCGGCTCCCACGACGACGATGTGGAGACCGGTTGATTGGGTGGCCACTTGGGTCAAAACGTTGGCGTCCTATTCGTCTTCAAGAAGGTGTTTGGCTTCGCTCGGGTACCGTCGGCAACCATCTTGGCGAGGGGGAATCATTCGACGGCAACCGCTCATTGGCGGATTGGGATCACAAATCTGAATTGCATTTTGTTATCTCATTGACTAACTCTGATCTTACATCACAAGCGAAGACTCGTTCACACCCCTTTTTTTCCATAGTGAAATGAGCGGCACCACTCCAAACGCCTCCTGTCACGGATTTCGGTTCTCAGAGGCGCGAGCTCTTATCTCCGATTTGCAGCGTCCCAATCAAGCCATCTACTGGATTGACTTTTTGGGCTCGATTTTGGCGGGGCACGTGTTCCTCCACGGCATCTTTTTGTTGCCCTGGTTTTACGGATTCACACCGCAGGTTTGGGCTGGGATGGCCGTGTGCTATGTGTTGACACTCATCCTCTACATGCGGGCGTTGATGTTCATCCATGAACTGGTGCATTTACCCGAGAAAGGGTTCACTGCCTTTCGCATCGCATGGAACGCTCTTTGTGGAATTTTCTTCTTTGTGCCTTCGTTCCTTTACTATCCGCACGTCGACCATCATCGAAGAAAGCACTACGGGACTGAGCACGACGGTGAATATTTGCCTTTGAGCAACCGTGGGCCGTGGTTGATCGCAGTCTTCATTGGGCAAGCGTTGTTTCTGCCCCTGCTGGCGATCTTTCGTTTCCTGGTCATCAGCCCGGTGTGCTGGATCGTGCCGAGTTTGCGACCGCTCGTTCATCGTCACCTCTCAACCATGGTCGTTGATCCCTTTTATGAACGTCCCGATGCATCTCCCAAGGTGATGCGAATCGTGTTGTTACAAGAAGCTTTGTGTTTTGCCTGGTGTGTGTGGTTCCTGATTCGCGGCGGAATTTTGCGAGATCAATGGCTCGATCCGTTTTGGTTGATTGCTTATGCGGTTGGCGTCGGGATTCTCGTGCTGAACGAGGTTCGTACGCTGGGGGCTCATCGATGGACGAATGACGGTGGCGAGATGAGCTTTTCGGAACAGCTGCTGGACTCTGTGAACTATCCCAACCACGCTTGGGCCAGTGAACTATGGGGGCCGATTGGAACCCGTTTTCATGCCTTGCATCACTTATTTCCAAGGCTGCCGTATCACAACTTGGGCAAAGCTCACCGGCGACTCACTGAAGGGTTGCCTGCTGATTCGATTTATCATCAGACTTCTGCGGAATCATTGTTCTCAGAGATCGCGGCGCTTTGGCGACGTTCGAGAGCCTCTGAACACGGCGATGTCGTCCCGGCGGAGACGTCTGATTCCAACCATGTGGTTCCGTCAACTTGAGCGACCGTTCGCATACGCTCGGAGAAGCGAACATCGAATCGTTTGCTACGCACACCGCCTACTTTTGTTGTCCCGCATGGGGCGTCAGAGAATGGCGATCGTTTGATCAGATCTCATTGCCCATCAGCGATTTGGGTTTCCGCCAGGGTGTGACCGCAGTCGAACGGCTTCGAACCTATGGCGGAATGGTTTTCTGTGCCGAGCAGCATTTGCTGAGACTGCGTGAGACGCTTCGATTGTTGAAGATCGAAAATGGGCCTTCCACCGGTCAGCTCGAGAGGTTGATTGAGGAATGTTTGAAATTGAACACTGAGTTGGTCCGGCAGGTTGATGTGGGGATGACCATTTGGGTGACCGCGGGATCATCCAAGTTTGATCCCACCTGGGCTGTGCACCTCAACGCGATCGACCACGAGGCGGTGGCAGATCGTCAAATGCATGGTCAGCCCATCGTCATCACGAATGTGGTCCAGCCACCGATGGAGTCGTGGCCTCGCCAGGCGAAAGTTCGAAATCGCTTGCACTACTATCTTGCTGATCTCGAAGCAAAGCAGGTCGATCCCGACGCGACGGGGATGCTGCTGGATTTGGACGGCAGTGTGACAGAGTCGAGTGTGGCGAACGTCGCGATTGTCCGCGAAGGTCGATTGGTCGTCCCACCGGAAAAAAAAGTGTTAAAAGGAGTGACGATTGGCCTCCTTCGGCAGTGGGCGAATGTGCAGGGGATCTCGTGTCTGGAGTCGCCTTTAATGCCGGATGACCTTCATGCAGCTGATGAGATTTTGCTTGCAGGGACGGATACGGGCGTTTGGTTTGCCAGCAATTGCACACAGGGGGGGGATCTGCGTCAGAGAGGGGCGGTCTGCCGAATGATGCAGGAAAAGTTACTGCGATCTGCGAACCGCCCGAACAGCGGGGTCTAGGCTTGCCTGGGGGCCCTAGGGGAAATGTAGGGCTTGTCTTCCGTTAGGTCATTGCGCATATTCACCCGTCCGATGCAGGTAGTGTTCGCAAATGCGAATCAAAGTTCGGATTGATATCACTTGCCCCGTGATGTCAACCACTTTGTAGGTGGTCTTGTGGGGACTGCATTGTGCCCCATTGGCAGTCTCCGCAGACCACCACTTTGAATCACATTGAAATGTTTTGAAAACGCATTGGGCTTAGCCTTCTTGTCGAGCGGCATATTGCGAAAGTTGCGCCTTCGGTGCCCTATCTGAAGCGATACCTCAAGTGGTGTGATAAGATCGCTCTCTCGAGGCATCGTATTGACGTGGAGTGGCTCTTGTGAATCCGAATCGATCGGGTTCAGCCTCGGTGCTTTCCTCCCCATAAGGGTCGAGGGTCGGAATGGTCCAGCAGGTATCCGCCGCGATTCATCGATTGGCCTACCGTCGTCCATTCACGGAGGATCGACGGGTGGTGGATCGTTGGCTGAATACTCATTTCAGCGTTATCTTGACCACCGGCATGCTTGAGAGTGGATCGAATCGTTTTGATGCGCCCTCGATTGAGTTGCCAGTCGAATCCCTGCGCGGGTCACTCACCGAACTGCGATTGGAGTCGGGTGTGTTCTTACTGGACCGCGAGCGGAGGTTGATCGCTTGGAACCAAGCTCTCGAAGATCTGTTCGTCGAGGTGGAGTTCACCGCTACCGAAACGTTGCCATCCGGGTTGCCCGGCGAGATGGTTCAAATGTTGTTAGGTGGAAGCGAGTTGATCGCCCTGGGAGCGTTTGAATTGGACTACTCGTTTCAATCCAAAGACGACCGCGGACGAATGTGTGTTTGGGATGTCAGTAGCATTCGGCGCGAGTTCCATTCGGGCGGCAGCGCAATCAGTGCAACGCTTGTTCGCCCGGTTGCGCTTTTGAAGGCTGATGCGACGGAAGAGGGTTTGTCGCTGAGTGAGTCGTTGTTGGTCTATCAACAATTCGACTCGGTCGATCGTCAAATTTGCGAAGCGATCGCGATGGGAGATACCACCGGGGACATCGCCACAATGGTCGGGCTGACTCGGCGTTCGGTCGAAGTTCGCCGTGCGAAGATCCTGGAACGTTTGCAATTCACGCGGCCGGTCGAGATTGTCCGGTTGTTGGTGCGTTTGGAAGAGAACGGCTTGCTTTAAACCGGCAAGCAGCGAAACACGTTGCCGATGTTGCCACGCAAAGCGTTAACAAACGTTACGCAGGAGCGGTTTCGGTGATCTTGAGATTGAACGCGTTGTAGTCCGAAGCGATTCCGCGCGTTGCCAATCGATCTTGAATTGAACGTCCTCGTTCAATCACCAGCGACATTTCGTGGTCTTCAAGCAAGATTTCGAATTGGTCCGTCGCGAGGTGCCCAATCAAATAGTCGGACCCGAATTCATCTTTGATCGCCGAAACGATCTCAGACAATTTGGTTTGAGCGTTGAACTTGATATCAACTCGAAGCACGTTTGAAGGTCTTCCCAAACGATTCGCACGTTCGCGTTCTCGTTGAATCAATCGGCTCCAACCTTCCCGGTTGAAGTAGCTCGTTGTCGGGTCAACCATTTGATGCAAGGAATTGCGATCGCTTTTTCGCTGCAGCGATTGCAATTGCAATTCCATTGAAAGATAGCCACCCAGCAATCGAGCCAGCAGTTGGATCAACGGCAGGTGATCTTCGAACTGTTCTGATTGGATCTCCGGATCGATGCCACACAGCGTGCCAAACAATTCGCCATCGCGGTCCAGAATTGGGACGCCGGCGTAGGCAGCAATCGGGAGCTTTTGAGAGATTTTGGACTGAGCAAAGAGCGGGATCTGCTGAGCATGCCGGGCGATCTGAGGTGCCGTGCCTTCGATCATGTGCTGGCAATAAGAATCGGACCACTGGATCATGTCGCCCGAGTCGACGGGATAAACGTCGTTGGGATCGGAGCGGTCCAGGACGATCCAAGCTTCGTCCTCCGTGCGGGTGATCATCCAAAGTGCCAACCCCGTGGTTGACTGGAGGTGCTCGAGCACGACGCGGCTTGCTTCACGAAAATTCATCGTGGGCGCGAGCAGATTCTGAATCATGGCAAGTCATTTGCAACATGGATGGTGATTCGAGCCCGTCTACCTTAACGAACCTGTGCACTTCCTAGCTCTGATTATGACAGAACGCACGACGATCATACACCCAAAATCTGACGTTCGATGTGCGCTTGATTATGCGAAAATTACATCTCCGTTGGGGGGGCGCGTGGCGGGGCCGGAAATGGGCGGTGGCCACAAAATCGCGATTTCTCGCGGGCCCTGATTCTGCAAAGTCGCCAGACTCGTTATCTTACCACCATGCCTGCGGATTCCGATCTCAATACGAACGAATGCCGAACTGCCATTCAGCAGCGTGACGCTGCTTCATTGGCGGATTGTCTGATGGCCCATTCGTACGTTTTGATTCATTTACGCGACGAAGACGACTCGGACGAACTTGGGGCGTTGACCGCCGAATTAGACGGTTCGCCTTATTTGGTGGCTTTCACCGGTCAGTCATCTGCGGCTGAATTTGTGGAGCTACGAGCGGACCTTTTTGGCGATGATGAAGTCGGTGGCTTCATCGTCGATGGAGAAACGTTGCTCGATTACATCGCCGAAGGCTACGGGTTGCTGCTCAATGCCGATCTGAAATCGATGTGCCGGGTTGACTCGGAATTGGTTTCCGATGTTCTCGACGAATTGAATTTGGACTGAGCCCTTTACCGGGCACCGTCCTTCTGAAGTTTCGTATTGCCAGCTCGGATCCTTGAACCACCACGTTCAACCGATTCGCGGCGAGAAAAGTCGATTGAATTCAACTGCGGATCTTCGATCGCTCGGGCCGTCGATCACCGCGGGCTCGTCGAGTCCTAATTCCAAGCGATCTGACAACGGCACCAACGCGCGAAACGTTTCCAAGACCTGTGATTTTTCGTTTCTTAATTCATCGACCAAGTTGCGAAGTTTGTTCTTGGTTTCATTGGCGTCTCTTCGAGCACCGATGCCCATTTGGATTTGGTATCGCATGACCAACGCGAGTGCGCGATAGAGTCGCGACGTGTTGGCGGACTGTTCGACCCCGGCAAGCGCCGCCGATGCTTCGGGCCAGCGTTGCTCGTCGATCAGCAATCTCGCAAGCTGCAGTGCCGCTTTCAAATGATAGATTTCCTCTTCGGGAGTGATCTCGTCTTTGGGAAAGTAATCCTCCACCGCTTTCCATGCTGGCACGCTGTCCAGCGAGATGGCTTGCCAATATTGATCTTCGATACTGGCGGTGCGCGTGACCCTGGGGACTCCGATGGTTTGAGCAACCGATGGAGCTTGGGTCCAGATCGCGATTCCCCATCCAGCCAGCGCGGCAATGCCTGCTAACGCGATCACACCGACCCACCGCATCGTGTCGTGTCGTCGATCGTTTGCAATCGCATCGGTGACTCGTTGAAGTTGAATTGTCGCGGAGGTGGATCCCAAATAGTTCACAGCAGCGGATGTGCGATCGGAATCGATTGAAGTCGTTCCATTGGAGCACGAGCCGTTTCCGACTGGCGTTGCCGGCAAGCCAGATTCGGAAGGCGATATGTTGGCTCGAATAACGTCGAGCAGTTCCATTGCAGATGCGAATCGTTCACCCGGTGTCTTTCGCAGCAAACGCATGATTGTGGCGACCAACCAAGGCGGTAGGTCAGACGATCCGCGAGCATGGTCGAGCGGTTGCGGCATTTCGTGCAAATGCTTGACCGCTAACGCCAGGGGTTCTTCGGCATCAAAGGGTGGCTGACCGGCCAGCAAGTGATACAAGGTCACGCCGAGCGAATAGAGGTCGCTTCGGCCGTCGACCTTGTGCCCTTGGATTTGTTCGGGACTCATGTAGCGAGGTGTGCCGAGTGTCAAACCCGCCCGAGTCAGATCCACCGCACTGGCGTCGGTGTTGGACAACACACGTGCCAACCCGAAGTCGGTGACTTTGATCGCACCGTCACCCGAACGCATGATGTTCTCAGGCTTGATGTCGCGGTGAGTGACTCTAGCAGCATGGGCGACCACGAGCGCCTCCGTCACACAGCGAAGAATTTCAATCCCTTCCTTCGCGGTGAATTGCCCTGATTTTTGCAAGCACTGTTTGAGATTTGAACCGTCGATCAACTCTTGCGCGATGAAGTGGGTGCCCTGATGGTCACCGATTTCATACACCTGAACGATGCTGGGATGATTGAGGCAAGCCGCGGCTTGTGCTTCACGTTCGAATCGTTGCAGATCTTCTTGACTGGTTTGTGGTGTGCGTCGCAACACTTTCAACGCAGCATCTCGTCGGAGCTTCAAATGTTTGGCTGCGTAAACGTCCGCCATGCCACCGCTGCCCAAGCGGCGCAAGACTTGGTAGTCACCCACGCGACAGCCAACTAGATCGCTCACGAAAGTGCCTTTGTGCCGTTGGGGGAAGACTCGCCGTGACTTGGTTGGCGAGACGAAGATGAGTTGGACATGGAAATCGGCCGGTCGGGTGTCAGTTGAACCAGTTCAGGTTCGGACAATCCGCGGTTTTGACTTCCGCTGGACAGGCCACCTAACTCCAAGGTGACATATCGAAAGCCCATTGTAATGAATGAGCCAACCAAATCTTCGTTTTGTGTCCAATCCAGGACCTTGGCGAATTCATGTTGGGGAACTTCGATTCTGGCCAATTCGTCTGCGTGCAGCCGAACCCGGCAATCCGAGACGCCACGTTCGCGGAGCCATGCTTCGGCAGTTTCAATCCGTTGCAATCGTTCAGGTGTGACTTCAACGTGATACGCGATGCGGCTGGCCAAACACGGGGAAGCCGGAAGGTCCGCATTTTCCAAATCGAAATGAGCGGCCAATTGACGGACTGCCGACTTGCCAATTCCCAGATCGGCCAACGGTGTTTGGACACGAGCCTGAGTGCCCGCGGTGATGCCCGGACGGTGATCGCCTAGGTCATCCGCGTTGGTTCCGGAGACGATCGTCGCACCGCGTTGCTCAGCGATTGGCGTTAGGAATTCATAAAGCGTTTGTTTGCAATAGAAGCAGCGGTCCGAGTGGTTCCTCCGGTAAGACGATCGGTCCGATTCATCGGTCGAAACAAACTGATGCGTGATTCCAACTTGCTCGGCCACGCGGCGAGCCCAATCCAGTTGCCACCGAGCGACGGCCGGTGACTGAGCAGTGACTGCAACAACATCGCGACCCGTTCGATGCGCCGCCGCCGCAACAACGCTGCTGTCGACGCCACCCGAAAACGCAACAACCAATCCGCCCATCTCTTTCAAGTGAGCGATCAGTTGGTCGGCAAGTTGTTGAACATCGGTCATGAACGGCGACTCGCCATTTGCATTTCGCAAATCGTTAAAGCATCAGTTGCGAGTTGTGCGTCAAGCACCGGATGCAAGGGTCCGCCCGCGACGACCGCTGCGGCCGCATCGATCTCACTGACGAAACCATCAATCGGATCTTGCTCGCCTAAACCGGGGCGTTCTAGTTGTCCATCGTTGTGCATGACAGTCAGAGGAATCGTGTCCGAGGAACCATCGCCATAAGCGGCAAATTCAAAACGCACAGTGGCCTTTTCGAATGAGACCTCATAACCATGGGTGAATCCGCGAGCCGGGGAGTCGATCACGCCGCCGGCCAGACTGACCACGGGTGTGACACCATAAGAATCGGCTGACGGAGAATATTCCAGAATCGTTTCGTATCGCTTGGGAACGCCTTGTTGGTTGTGGCTGACGCAGTGAGCCGCCGCTGGCATTCCGAACAACACGCGAGCCAAGTGGGCGTCATGCACCTGCAAGTCGATCAGGGGACCGCCAACTTTTTCGGGGTCATAGAAATCAGGAATCCAATCCGGTGGACTGATCGTCCGAGAGAATCGACCTGTGATGGGATCGCCAAAGCGACCGTCGGATTTTGCTTCGACGAGGAAGCGAAAGGCGGGCATGAATGGCAGAATATGAGCGACCATCAATTGCCCTGGTTCAGCAATGTTCAGAAGCGAACGTGCCGCGTCCGAATTCAATGCGAGCGGTTTCTCACACAGCACTTTCTTGCCGGATGCCAAGATTTTTTTGATGGCATCGACGTGAAGATGAGGTGGCAAACATACATCGATCAGATCGATGGAATCATCTTCCAAAAGTCCGTCCAGGTTCTCGCTGACGTTTAGTCCGGACACATCCCATTGTTCACCGGGCGGTCCAAAGTTGCCCTGGATACCTCGCCAATCACCTGCTCGCTTTTTTGCATCTCGGCTAGCAAAACCAACCAACTCCGCGGTCGTACTGCGTTGGTAAGCGAGCGTGTGGATCCAACCCATGAATCCGACGCCTAAGATGGCGGCACGCATGGGGGTGTTGGCGTTCGAAGACATACACTGAACTGGCAAAAGGAGGGACGACGGCACACGGTCGATTTGCCTTCGGCTGAGGAAGGATGGCGATCCGCGTGTTTGCACCGCCGGTGATCGAAGTTTGGAGGGATAGCAAAGCGAAGTGATTCGAGTGGAAGCCGTGCAAACGCAACGACTCAATCCGATTGGTGGCGACTACACGGTTACCAGTTGAGCTTTTTGGAGTTTGGTCAATTCGGCGATACCAATTTTGCCCAAACGCAGAAGTTCTGCCAATTGAACGTCGTCAAACGTGGCTTCTTCGCCGGTGCCTTGCAGTTCAATGAAGCGACCCGAACCGGTCATGATCACGTTCATGTCGACGTCGGCAGCCGAGTCCAGTCGGTAGTCCAGATCCAAGACGACATCTTCGCCGATGACACCCACGCTGATCGCTGCGACAGAATCGCGAAGAACGGCGGTTGGGTCGACGGGAGGATCGAGTTCAGGAATCGCCGCCAATTGCGACACTGCCAAAGACAACGCGATGTAGCCGCCGGTGATCGAAGCGGTGCGGGTGCCGCCATCGGCTTGAAGAACGTCACAATCGACCGTGATGGAACGTTCCCCCAGGGCATGCAGATCAACGATCGCGCGCAGGCTGCGTCCGATCAAACGTTGAATTTCTGTCGTCCGGCCGTCCACTTTGCCGCTCCGGTCGCGTCGCTTTCGTGGGCTCGTGCTGCCCGGCAACATGTTGTATTCGGCGGTCACCCAACCTTTGCCCCGACCTTCCATCCACGGCGGAACGTTCGTTTCGACCGATGCTGTGCAAAGCACGATCGTTTTACCGCTTTTGTAAAGAACGCTGGCGGGGTTGGATTCTAAGTACCCGCATTCGATTTCGACGGGGCGGATTTGATCGTGGGGGCGGGCGGAATCGGTGGCGGAGTTCATGCGTTGAGTGGGCTTCGCGAGCAGGGAGATGGTGAAACCGGCAGCCTATCTGACTTTGGGCCTTCGATGGATAGGCGATGCCCAAAAAGAAGGTTGGCACGGCAAGTGCTCAAAGGCATCAGCCGAAGCAGACCTCGGCGGAAGTTCGTTTTTTTGAGGCGCCCGCGCGAAAATTGGGCGGTGTCGAGAGCCGAAAGTCGATTGTTATGAGAGGGATTGATGAAGCCAAGGTTAAATTGTTGTTTGTGCTGAAGGTCATCGGTTGGTAACGTTAATTTAACGGAATGTTAACTTTGGCCCCGTTGTTGTGCCCTCGGAGGTGTTTATGGACCTGGATTTCGCTCGCCCTGATCTCGAACTGGCTTTGGCAGTGATCGTGGTGACATTGATGACTTTGGGTGCCTATCGCCTGGGATGCCGCTTCCAATCCGCTTCGGAACGATCGGACCGCTGGGTGTTTTTGGGGTTGGTCGGGATTTCGTTCTTATTCGCCTGGAGCTTCTTCGGTCGCCTGATTTGGGCTGAAGCCATCACATCATCCGCGGCCCTCTACTGGTCCAACGTAACACCTGTTGTTCTGGCGTTCTCCGCGGGAATGGCGGGGCACGCGGTCGATTTGCGTCGCAATTTTCGGCCCGCTGTCGCTGGGATCATGATGACATTGGCGGTTGCTTTCGTGATCACGCCTATTGCTCGTCCGGTTCTGTTTCCCTTGGATTGGGATCAACCTCGTGAACCACAATGGATGTCGCAGTGGCATGATGGTGTCTACATCCAGTCCAACTCTGCCAGTTGTGCCCCCGCTGCCGCCGTCACACTCTTGGATCGATCGGGGATCAAAGCCGACGAACAGGATCTTGCCAAATCTTGCTTGAGCAGTTCGCTGGGAACCGCACCTTTGGGACTTTACCGTGGTCTGTCGACCGTCGCGCACCAGCACGACCGAAAGGCAAAGGTTGCGTCTCGCAATCCCAGTCTTTGGCTTGAGAAAGGTCAACTTCCCAATGTCGCGTTGGTTCGATTTGGACTGACCGGCGACAATCCTCAGGACAACGGTTTCTTAGGCAATGTTACGGTCGGGCATGTCGTGACTGTGCTGGGCCAGACCGACGGTGGTCGCTGGTTGATCGGGGACCCTGCGGTCGGCAAGGTTTCCTGGAGCGACGAAGAACTGCGACGACGGTTCACGGGTGAAGCCATCTATTTGGCCGATCAGTGAATCGAATCGTTGATTGACAAAAACGAAGTTCAAGCGTCGTCGGGTGATTCGTTGGCCGCAATTGATTCACTGAGACGTGAATACATCTCGGGACGTCGATCGGCAAACCGGTCGATGACGTGTTTTCCAGGCGTGCGTTCGATGCGTTTGTTACGGGCCTGTTCCAAATCGATGTCGACGATCAGCTCCGTTTCCTCAGCTCCTTTTGCGCGAGCCAGTTCCACGCCGTCGGGGCCACAGATCGAACTCAAGCCGCAGTATTCGAAGCCGCGTTCTTCACCAATTCGATTTGCGGCAACGAAGAACAAATGGTTTTCCATGCTTCGCGCCGGGGGAACAATTTCTGCGGTGCGAGAAGCAGCGACTGGCCAGTTGGTTCCCAGTGCAATGACATCCGCACCGGCCAGTCCCAACGCTCGCATGGGTTCCGGGAAGGAACTGTCGTAGCAGATTCCCAGTCCCACATTGCAACCCGATTGAGTGGTAAAAGTTTGATCGCAAAAAAGTCCGCGATCGACGAAGCGGTCCACGCCCAGGTGTGGCAGGTGGACTTTGTTGTAGCGTCCGAGCAACCCGGACCCATCGATCATCAAAGCTGAGTTGTGGAGCTCGTCCCGATCCTTCCGAATCAGCGTTCCAATCGTGATTGTCAGTCGATTGGCTTGGCAAGCTTCGATCAAACGGCCGATTGCGGGGGAATCAATTGTGGGGGCGGCGTCGAGTGCTTCCTCACGACTTTCGTATCCGTATCCCGTAAGCGTGCATTCAGGGAAAACGGCGAGTTCGACGCTTTGTTTGCCGAGCTGTTCCATCTTCTTGCAGACGTCGTCGACGTTCTGATCGACGGACGCAAAATGGACACCGGTCTGGACGCAAGCAATCAACATCGTACAAACAAGACTTATTCGACGGGGTGACGGATTCTTTCGAGCCATGATTCGAACAGAAAACGACGCTCCGTGGTACCCAATCATGTCGAGACACGAAGCGAACGGTGAGGCGGCCAACGCTGAATTGACTCGCGATTCATTGCAAATTTCAGGGAACGAGTCATGTCATCAGCGACCGAATCCTCCTCGTCCAACGGGGCGGCGTCGCCCGACGAAACACCGGATATCAATTTGCCTGCCCCCGAAGCGAAGCCAGCCGCCAAGCCCGCACCTGACAAATTTGATTTTGATTTATTTGTCATTGGCACCGGACCGGGCGGCGAAGGTGCCGCCATGCAAGCTGCGAAAGGTGGATTGCGTGTTGGTGTTGCGGAACGCTATCGGCAAATTGGTGGTGGTTGCACCCACTGGGGGACAATCCCCAGCAAGGCCCTGCGATACGCAGTGACCAGCACCATGAAATCGCTGAAGAATCCTGTGATGCGAGAAATGGGATTCGCGGCCAGCCCGAGCATGGAACAGCTCAACCGTGGTACGCAGGCGATCATCGGCCGTCAAGTCACCATGCGGCAATCGTTTTATGATCGCAACTCGGTCCCGATCTCTCGCGGACAAGCACGCTTTGTCGACGAGCACACGATCACGATCGACAACGGGGAATTGATCACCGCGGCCGCATTCGTGATCTCAACCGGATCGCGACCTTACCGTCCCAAAGGCGTTGACTTTTCACATCCCAGAATTTTCGATAGCGACACGATTCTGGAAATGAAGGACAAGCCAACATCAATCACGGTGTATGGCGCCGGCGTGATTGGAACTGAATACGCTTCGATGTTTCGCAACCTGGGGATCAAAGTCAATTTGATCAACACGCGAGACAAGTTGTTGGAGTTCCTGGACGACGAAATCATTGATGCGTTGTCGTATCATTTGCGTGATCAGGGCGTCATCATTCGCCACAACGAGACAATGGAAAGCATCGAAGGCCTGGACGATGGCGTGATCTTGCGACTGAAAAGTGGCAAAGTGCTCAAGACCGATGTGTTCCTGTGGGCGAATGGTCGCCAAGGCAACACAGATGACTTGGGGCTGAAGAACCTTCCGATCGAAGCAAACAGTCGCGGCCAAATTGTCGTCGACGAGCATTTTCAAACTTGCTTGCCGCACATCTACGCCGTCGGCGATGTCATTGGAATTCCTTCGCTAGCCAGTGCCGCTTACACGCAAGGCCGCGCCGCGGGAATGCATTTGTTGGGGCGAGTGGATGGCAATTTACGGCTCAACGACATTCCAACAGGCATCTACACCAGCCCCGAAATCAGCTCGGTCGGTTCGACTGAACGTGAATTGACCGAGCGGTGCGTTCCCTATGAAGTTGGCCAAGCACAATTTCGCTCGCTGGCCCGTGCTCAGATCACCGGTGAAACCACCGGCATGTTGAAGCTATTGTTTCATCGCGAAACCAAAGAGATCCTTGGCGTGCACTGCTTTGGTGCCAACGCGTCGGAGATCATTCACATTGGCCAGGCGATCATGAATCAACCGGGAAGGCAGAACACGATCGATTACTTCATCGAAACGACGTTCAACTATCCAACCATGGCCGAAGCGTATCGAGTCGCGGCGTTGAACGGACTCAACCGGCTTTTTTAAATATGAGCGAACCCGGCACCGAATCGACATCTGAATCAACCGGCGATCTGCTCGCACGCAAACGGAACGACTTGGCGGTGATCCGAACGGATCTTGCTAACGAGCGGACGTTGCTGGCGTATTTGCGGACGTCGTTGATGATGGTGGGAACCGGGGGAACGCTGATCAAGTTCTTCGGCGAGTCTCGCGAATTATTGATCGCGGGATATGGCGCGATCGGGATCGGTGCGGTCGTTCTGTTGGCCGGTTTCGTTCGCTTTCTTCAAACCATGCGACGGGTGCGATCGGATTGCCAATGAACGCGGTCAAACGCCTGCGTACATCAGCGAATCTTCGATGACCGCTTCAAATTCGGTTTCGGTTAGCTCGAGTAGATCTTTTAGGCGACCGAGTTGACGAATTTTGGCATCGGAGACTTCTTCCTCGCAGGACGAGGCCGCTAGGAACATAGCCTGTAGAGCGAGCAAACGCTGTTGCATGTTCCAGCGTTTGGAAACGGTCATGACATAGTTTTGCGTTTCAATTCCCGAATGCATGGCGACCGAACACAGCCGCCCCAGTTCTTCTCGGGAGATCGGGTTTTCCAGAATCACTCGGCTGATTCGAAGTAATGACTGAATCTCGGGTTCGGAGATTTCTTCGTCTTCCAACGTCATCAAAACGCAGGACCGAATTGCCTCGTTGCGAAACTGATTTTCGCGAACTTGTTCGTGCGTGCGTTGGTCGATGTGCAGAACGCTCAGATCCCAGGGCGATTTGCAGTTGTCGCACTGGATGAACGGTTCGGGGGCGCTGATCGGAATGACCGGGATGAAATACAGGGTCAGAAACGTGCGTTTCGTACGATGACGGTAACCCTGGATCGATTCGCAGGTTGGGCAGTAGAACTCCCCCCGTTCCAGGGTCCGAGTCAACTGCATGGTGCTGATGAAAATCATGTTCTTTCTCGGTCCGTTGTCATCGATACCGGCTCTTTAGCGGCGCCGGCGACGATCGCGAATGGATTGATCTACAGTCGAGATGTCGATCGTGCCGATTACAACGATACCGAAAATACTTTCCTCGTGCTTTCGGACGGTGTCTTCGAACCATATCGCATCGTTGAAACATGTCACTACTTCCCGTCGCAACCAACCGTACGAGCACGCCGCTGCAGAACCAGCGGTTGATGTTCCAGCTCAACAGCGACCAATTGGCGATCCAACGCCAGTACGATCAGCTTAGCACTGGCCGTCGAGTGTTGAGCATCAGCGATGATCCAGCGGCAGCTTCGCGGGCGATCGGACTGCAGCGAGGAGTTTCACGAACGGATCAGTTGGTTCGCAACGCGAGTGCCGCCGAGGCATTTTACCAATCCGCAGACGTGACGCTTAACAAAGTCGACACCGCCATTATCGAAGCGCGTGGTGCCGCCGTGGAGGCCGCACAGAGCGTTTTGTCTGATGACCAACGTGAGGCGTTGGCGATGACGATTCGTCAGCAGATGGAGCAAATTGTCAGTGCCGGAAACGGCATGTTCACCGACCACCAATTGCTCGGCGGCGTTTTGCAAACCGAATCGGCATTGGAACACATCAGCGGAACGGTTCGATTCAACGGCAACCAGGCAATTGGGCAAACCAAACTCGGCGATGGAACTCGGACCGAGTTCACTGTCACCGCCGCATCCGCGATTGGACTGGGGGAACCCTTCATCGAGGGAAGCTCGTTGGGGGCGGCTCTCAACGCTGATACTCGTTTGATCGACATGAAACAGGGCGCGGGCGTGCAGGCCGGCGTGTTGACTGTTTCAGACGGCGACAATTTCGTGGAACTCGATCTTCGTCAGGCGGCGACCATTGGGGACGTCGCTGACATCATGCGTTCGGCGGATTTGGACGGGCGATCGTTGTCGGTGACTCTGGGGGCGGATTCGATCACCGTTCAGTATGCGGACGGTTTGCCCGGGACTTTGGCGATTAAAGATGCACCCGGAAGTCGTCTGGCGTCGGATTTGTTGATCTCCAACCCGGAAGGTTTTCACGCTCCACCATTGATTGGCGACCGCTTGTCGCCCCAAGTGACCGCGGGAACTCCGTTGGCCGACCTTAACAATGGCGTAGGCCTCGATTTGTCCGACGGACTGGTCATCGATCGCGGAAACGAACGATTCAACATCGATTTTTCTGATGCTGAAACGATCGGTGACGTTGTCATCGCAATCAACCGAAGCGATGCCGAAGTCAGAGCTGTGCTGAACGAAACGCAGGGCAGGATCGAGTTGCACGCGTTGCGTTCGGGAGTCGATTACAGCGTTGGCGAGAATGGCGGGACGGCGGCGTCGGAATTGGGGATTCGGACTGCCACCGAGGACACTCTGATCAGTGATTTGGCGCGCGGAAGGGGATTGAATTTCAATCCAGCCGGTCCTGATTTGGTGATCACTCGACCCGATGGCGTCGAGCTGGAGTTGGAGTTGGAAGATGTGGCAACGGTGGGTGAGATCATCGATTTAGTCCGCAACCATCCAGACAACCAAGACACACTTCGCGTTCAGATCACGTTGAACGACGTCGGGAATGGTTTGCGATTGACGGCGCCTCCGGGGGCCGACCCGATCCGCGTCACGCAACCGGGTTTAAGCGATGCCGGGACCTATTTGGGATGGATTCCCGAAGATGCAACGGCCGCCGAAGGCGAATTCGACGGCAGTTTCGCGGTGCTGAATGGTCGTGATTACCTGCCTCGTGATGCCGGCGGAGCGATCGACACGCTGTTGCGGCTTGAGCAAGCGGTTCGTGACGGGGATATCTCGGAAATTGGCCGTCTTCAAGCTCGCTTGGATGAAGACCTCGACGACAGCACGCGAACTCGTGGCCGCGTTGGGGTTTGGCATTCCGCTCTTCAGGACTCACGCACCGCGGTGGAAAACGAAAACGTATTGCTTCAATCGCAACTGTCCGATGCGATGGACGCCGACTTGGCGGTCGTGATCAGCGAATTGCAGGCTCGTCAGGTCGCGTTGGAAGCTTCCATGCGATTCGTTGGGCAAACGTCGGGTATCACCGTTCTGAACTACTTGTAGTCAACTGGCTCGAGGCGAGCACGGCTGCCACGTTGATGGCTGGGAATTCCGGTTGTGACGGCTGCAGCGAATTTCCGCTTTTTTTCGATTGTTCAGTGAACTGGTATCGTCAGGTGGTCGATGAAAGTATCGACGGAGAACCCGATGGAACCGTCTGGGACAGGACCGGTCCCGGATACCAAAAAATTCGACGAGTGGAATCAAGTCATGCGGATCGACAGTCATCGCTTCGGCACGTTGGAACTCAACGCCGATCAGTTGTTTTTGTTCCCGCAAGGTTTGATCGGAATGGAATCGCTTCATCAGTGGGCGCTCATTCCAGATCCTGACAACGCTTCGGTTGCGTGGCTGCAAAGTGCTGCCCGTGGTGATCGAGCGTTGGCCGTGATCAGCCCACGTGCGTTCTTCCCCGATTATCGCGTCCACATTGGTCGCCGTGATCTGTCGAGCCTGCACCTGACATCAGGTTCCGAAGTCTACGTGATGACCACCGTCGCCGGACACGTCGGGAAACTGACGACCAACCTGCGTGCTCCTTTGATGTTGAATTTGGATCGCCGCTTGGGTTGTCAAGTCATCACAAACGACGATCGCCCCATGCGTCAGCCATTGCCAACCGTGGCGGCTGAATCGGCCAAGCCACTGCCGACGTCGCAAGTACGGGCCGCCTGAGCCGGCACGACGCATCTGAAACAAACACGAATGGCGAGCGCTCACTGTGCTCGCCATTTTTCGTTGGCATGCGGTACAGCGATGACCAAGCGGCAATTGAGTCCGCCCGAGTGGTCTGGGGTCTCGGAAAACGCACGGAGTGAACCTGCAACAGTCAATTCGTGTCCGGATCCGGTGTTGGGGATCGGTGGGCGTTGCAAACGGGGTACCAAGTCGAATCGGCACGACCGGCACGTGCCGACCTTCTGACCGATGCGTGAACTATTCCATGCGGTGGGTCGATGAGTGGTGTACGCGAGGCGAAACAACGGGTGTTGTTTCATCAGGTGAACCTCGTCCGAAACTTTGCGATGGAATGCAACAACTCTCGGCAATGGACTGCCGCCGTGAACACATTGAAATTCCTGACGAATTGATTCGAAAGCTCTCCCACTCCGACAACTTAAGCCGAGGACACCATGCTCGTCCTTTCCCGACACCGCGACGAAAGCATCATGATTGGTGACGATGTGGTCGTAACCATCGTTGATATCCGAGGCGACAAAGTGCGTCTGGGGATTGAAGCTCCACAAGCGATTCCAGTGCACCGCCAAGAAGTTTATGACGCGATTCAGCGAGAAAATCGCCGCGCGTCACAAACAGGTGCGGGGGCTACGAAGGACGTTCGTCCACCTCGCGACTGAACGCCGTCAGAAGTGATGTTTCGCGAAAATGCCCGGTGGGTGTTTTCGTCGAACATCAATGAGTCGTTGGATCGTCCGTCGTGGGTGACGGGTGAATCCATTGGCGGTCGCCTGATTCAAATCGTTCCTGTTTCCAAATCGGAACTTCTTTTTTCAAGCGATCCATGATGGTGGCAACCGCATCGAGCGAGGCGACTCGGTGGGAACTGCTGCATCCGACGATCACGCTGGCTTGTCCGATCGGGACAACGCCCAGGCGGTGCCAAATCACGACCCGGTGCAAGGTGAATTCCCGCACGGCGTCGTGAGCAAGCTCTCTGAGTTGCTTGACCGCCATTTCGCGATGGGCCGTGTACGAAAGTTCTTTCGTGACGGTAACGCGATCGCCCTGTACCGTTTTGCGGCGAGTCACTCCATGGAACCAAAGCATCGCACCCGCGTCGGGGTGTGCCAGCCAAGGTTCTTCGGAGGACGTCGCGGCAACCATGGGTTCCAAAGGTTTGTCCGTCAAACAGACGTGAACGGAACCGGATTTCTCGTCGGTGGTGGGTTGGACAGGCACGATCAACCGCCACTGACCGGTGGAATCAAAGCGACTTCCGCACCTGGCTGAATCACGTGACTGGGCGACACGTACTTTTGATCGATCGCCAATCGTGATCTTTGAGCCAATGGTGCCAAAGCGGCATACTGGTCGGCGAGTTGCTTCATCAAATCACTGGCGGTGGTGTTCTCGTGCGATTGGACGATCACACGATCCGCACCATCGGCGGCCTCGCTGGCACCGGCGAACAGCAAAACTTCGATCGATCGCGGCTCGTTCATGCTCGGACACCTCCTGAGTTTGGAGTTTTTCCCCGCAAGTTCAACGCGGGTAATCGGCCATACGAATGCGCCAGTAACTTCAGCGGATGAATGGCTTCGTAGTCACCGCCGTGTTCCATTTGCAATTTGCACGCACTGCATTCGGTTGTAGGCGCGCTGGTGGTCGCCTTGCGAACCGTGGAAACCATCGGCCATCCAATCCGTAAACTATTGCGGTAATTCTTACGCTGCAGTCCCCATGTCCCAGCCATTCCGCTGCACCCCTTCGCGACAACGTCCACTTCGAGTTCTGGAATCAATCGCATCAAGTTGGCTGCCGCGGTGTCGCTGTGCAAAACTCGACTGTGGCACGGTTGGTGATACAGCATGCGGTGCCGAACGGGTTCGAACTCCAATGTCAGACGCTTTTCTTGGTGCAGTGACCACAGGTAATGACATGCTTCAAAGCTGTGTTCGGCGACCAGGTGAGCGTCTTCGGTGTCGAGCAGGTTTGGGTATTCGTGTTTCAAGCACAAGGCAGCAGCCGGTTCCGTCGCCAGGACCGTGTAGCCTTGCCTGACCGCATCGGCCAACAAGCGAACGTTGCGTTTGGCGACTCTTCGGGCACCTTTCAGGTCGCCCGCGGTGATGCGTCCCATCCCGCTCAAGCTTTGGCCCGTCGGAACATAAAACCCAATGCGATTGTGTTGAAGGATTTCAGCCAAAGCACGACCAATTTCCGGATCGTGATAATTCGCGAAATGGTCGACGAAGTAGACCACTTTCAATCCGCCGGCCGGCGAGGCTCGGTGCCATCGTCTTCGCACGGCGTATCGGACGAACGATTCACTGGCTAGCAATGGAATTTCACGAGAAGCGGACAAGCCAAGGGCTCGTTCAGCAAACCATCGAAGTGATCGTCGCCGAAGCATCCAGTTGGAAAGCCATGCGACACGTGATCCGAGTGCAGCCAACATGTCGATGCGGCCGATCAACCAATCCGACAGTGTCAAACCGTTCGTGGCGACGTACTGAGCTTTGATTTCGCCGACAACCTTTGGAATGTTGACCGACGCGGGGCACTCCACGCGACAAGAGTGACAATTGAAGCACAAGTCCGCGACGGCTTTGGCTCGTTCTCCAGTGAGTTCTGAAACGGGCAGTTGTCCGCTCAGGACTCCTCGAAGCAGATTGGCCTTCGCTCGCGGAGAGGCTTCTTCGATCGAAGTGATCCGGAACATGGGACACTGGCGTTCATCCGAGGCGTCAGCACGGCAGCGAGCACACCCGTTGCAGGCGCGCGTGGTCGTCGTGATGGGAGCGCCACCGGGCCAGTGTTGAAGGACTTCCAATTGAGGTGCCGGTTGGTGCGGCATCATGGACGCAACCCATTTGGTCGGCTGAGGATCATCCGACGATTGGTCGTCCGGCGGTACCGCGTCCGAAGATGGTTTCGTCTTGGATCCATCCTGTGCAAGCCCGTCCGTCGCTTTGGCGGACGAAGACGCATTCATTTCGTCGGTTGCGCTTTCGGTTGTCATCGGCAGAGACGATGGAATCACACTGCGTCCGGAGGCGACGATCTCAATCGTTTGATCCAGCGGTCGCAGGTTCTCATCGGGCTTTTGCAGCACGGCACCGAATAGCTTGCCAGGATTGAAACGGTGATACGGGTCGAACAATCGTTTGACTTGCCCCATCGCTTGCCAAAGTTCGCCCGATTGCTTTGGCATCAAGTAAGAGCGGCTGAGTCCGGCGGCGTGTTCGACTCCGATTTGTCCACCGCGGTCCCAAACAACACTGGCAATTTCTTCGCTGAGAGGACGGATCTTTCGTCGATCTTCTTCCTTCTGCAAATCCAGCATGGGGCGAACATGCAGTTGACCGTGACCGGCATGAGCAAAGATGGTCGCGGTGGTTTGATGACGCTTGAGAACGTTCTGAACGGCAACCACCATCTCCGGCAATTGCTCCGGTGGTGAATGGATGTCCTCGACAAATGGCAACGGCATCTGCGTGCCACGCACTCGATACTGTCGCGGAATCACCCGTCGAAACAACGTCCAATAAAGATCGCGAATTTCATCTCGGATGGTGTCTTCGGATTGAAATGCCGCATCGTGGCCACTGGAGATTGATTGTCGCAAAATGGCGAGTCGATCATAAAGATCTCCAAGCGATTCACCTTGGATCTCAACCAGCATTGCGGCTTCCGCTTCGCGAGGCACCAAGTCCGCAAACCGCTTTTCACCTTCGCGAGCAATTTGAAGGAGGCGGCGGTCCATGACATCGCATGCGATTGGTCCATGTTCGAGGGCCGACACGGCGGCACGCGTGGCTGAATCGAGTCGGTGGAAGAAGAACAGCACCACGCCGCGGTGCGCCGGGATCGCTTCGGTGCGAACGGTGGCGTCGACCATCAAGCCCAACGTGCCTTGAGATCCACTGAAGAATTTCGCCAGATCGACCCTGTTATTGGAATCGTAAAGATCGTCGAGTCGATACCCACCGCTGGCGGGCGAAGCGAATGCATTGGAGTCGATGTGGTAGTTGAACCGGTTGCGGATCTCGACTAGGCCACGGGAGACTCGGTTGACGAATCCTGCTTCACCGGATCGATCCAACAGCGACGCGTTCGGGTCTCGAATCGCATCATGGTTTCCACCATCGGTTAGCGTTTCATCGTCGCTGGCCGGCGTTGGGGCATGCTGAGAAAGTTCGACCAGACGTCCATCCGCGGCAATCATTCGCAACGACAAAACGGTGTCGCGTGCCGAGCCGCTGCGGAGGTAATGACTGCCCGAGGCATTGGTCGCGATGACACCGCCCATGGTGGTGATCGATCGCGTGGCGGGATCGGGACCAAACCATCGCCGATGTCCTTTTAAGAAGCGATTGACGCTCGACAGAGTCGCTCCACTCTGAACGGTGACCTGCATCCCATCGTCCGATGGAGAGATCCGCTTCATGTGAGCGGACATGTCCACGACGATGCCGGGGCCAACTGATTCTCCGGATACACCGCTACCGCTGCCACGTGGATGAATCGGCAAGTCATTTTCGCAAGCGTATTGAACGGTCGCGGACACGTCAGCCACAGAACGTGGCCGCACGACAGCGAGCGGCCGAATTTGGTAGATACTGGCGTCGGATGCGTACAGTTGTGTCGACACTGCGTCGCACAATACGTCACCGGAAACCAATCCGCGGAGGTCGTCGTGAAGTCGCTGGCTATCAATGTCTCGTTGCATTGTCCCATTACGACGCCCCGCGACCGGTTCCGTCAAGATGACAGATTCAGTCGCGGCGTATTTCCGACCAGATCCAGTGGATTCCGATGGCCGCCAGTCCACCGATTCCAGCTAGGCAGAGATCCTTTTGAGCGTCCCAAAGGTCACCCTGCTGGCCATTGTAGGCTTCCGCTTGATCAGGCGAGAAAAACATCGCTATCTGCCATTCCAACACTTCGTAGGCGGCCCCCACGGCCATCACAACGCATAGCGACAAAAACCATCCCCAGCGTTTGGGCAGTGTGACTTTGGGGTGCGATGTATCCCAGGTTTGCTTCAGCCAATCAAATGCCACCGGGACGCCAAAGCATCCCGATGCAAAATGGACCAATCGGTCGTAGTGGTTGCGTTGCCAACCGAATTGGTCCGAAAGCGAGGATCCGGTCAGAAATTCCCACCAAGCATCGTAGGGCACGTTGGAGTAAATCCAGCGGGCCCCGATGATATGCAGAACAATGAACGCGATCGCACAACCAAATGCGATTCGCGACAATCTAGCGTTACCGGTTGACCACAGTAGACCCAGCAGCATCAACACCGTGGGAGTGTGCTGCAGCCACTGCTCTGCTGGATACAAAGCATTGCGAAGCGACGCAACCATCAGCAGAAAGGTTGCCAGCAGGGCGATCTTTTGGCGATCAACCAATGGAACGATCAGTCTTCATTGTCTTCGTCCGCCGGTTTTGAATCGCCATCAGCGTCTGACGCTTCGCCAGTCAGTTCTCGCAGGTACGCCTTTAGTTTGTCTTTTTCATCATCAGGTGCGGTCTCGATCGCGCGCTGCTGCCACTCGATTGCCGAGTCTTTGTCTTTCGCCAATGCCTTCAGGTGAGCAACGGTGTCGTACGCGGGCCACAATGCATCGTTTGACTCGTTTTCTTCCGAAGCCAAAGCAGACTCCAGAGCATTCGTGGTCGTCATCAAAATCTTATCGCTATTATCCCATCCTGACTCGAAGGCCTCGTAGACTTCCCATGCCCAGCGATTGATGGCGACAACATCGTCTGGATTGGATTCAATCTTCTCTTCGATCAATTTCAACGCGATCTCGTTTTGCTGGGTTGCAAGTGCCGTTGGGAACCAAATTGACTTGAGTATCGATTCATACCCTGTGCCCTGGAAAAGATCGGCGTGTTCTTGTAATAGTCGCGACGTGGTTTCGTAATGCTCGGTGCGATACGCCATGAAGATCTCGCGTAATGCTAGATCGACTTTTTGTTTGCGCTCGAATTTTTCTTTGGCTGGACCTCGATCCCATTTGTCATTGACAACCGCTTCCAAAGGGCCATCCATCGACATTGGATGTCCGATCCATTCCACGTGACCGTCCTTGCCGACGATGAACGCGGTGGGGATGCCGTTTTGAGCGGCGGCTTTCATGTAGTCTTCGTCAACTGATTTGTCTGGGTCGGTGGTCAGGCTGTAAGCAGACGTCAATTCGCCGAAGGTAATTCGTTCGGCTTCTTCTTCGGTCGACTCATCTTCATCAGGTTCAGTTGCGTCCTCGTCAGCTTCTTCTTTGGGTTCTGGAAGGCCAAGGATCTCCGGGCTGACAGGGCGTTCCAGGAAGCTGGTGACAGTTTCTAGATCTTCATTGCTGACGCTCACCACGCGAACACCTTGGTCTTCGTACTTGCTTTGCAGTTCGGCAAGGTGTGGCATGCTGTGAAGGCACGGTCCGCACCAGGTCGCCCAGAACTCAACCACGTAAACTTTGCCCGGCTCAAATTCTGACATTGGCGAAGGCGAGTCACCAAACCAGTGCTCAATGTCGAGGGAGGGAGCCAACGAACCAATCGAAAGCACTTTCGCTTTCTCTTCTTCAGCGGGTTCGGCGTCGGGAGTGGCCGCTTCATCCGCGTCCGGACTGATCTTCGCAGCAGTGGTTTTCTTGGCATCGACGGACGGCGACGTTGTTCGATCGTCCCCCTTGGCAATCCCACCGGTACCAATCACAAAACAGCAAACGAACACACGAGCGGTCGAAAAGATTTTCACGACGAACATCCTCGTTGGGCAAATCGAATGGAGAGTCATGGGATGACTCCTTCACGATAACAAACTACCGCCTCTCCCAATTGACCGAAGGTACGAAAAATGTCCGAGAACGATTTGAGGCGGTCTGAACTACTCCAAACCGCAGTCAAGGCTGCGAAGAACGGCGGCGAAATTCTTCGTCGATATTTCGAGAATGGCGTGACGATGCGGGACAAGTCCACCGACGGTGGGAAAACCTACGATTTGGTCAGCGACGCTGATTTGGAAAGCGAACAAGCGGTGGCAGCGATCATCCGTGAGTCCTACCCCGATCATGAATTGTTGGGCGAAGAAGATCTCAAAGGCGGCGATGCCAACGCTGAGCATTTGTGGGTCATCGATCCGCTCGATGGCACAAACAACTTTGCACATCACTTGCCGCATTTCGCGGTTTCGATTGCTTACTACGAATCAGGAGTTCCAATCGTCGGGGCCGTCTACAACCCAATTCGCGAAGATTTGTTCACCGCGGTTCAGGGGCAAGGTGCCTTTGAGAATGGAACCCAAGTTCGGGTGAGTGAATCAAGTTCGCTGAATCAATCCATGATTGGTTGCGGTTTCTATTACGACCGCGGCGACATGATGCGAGCCACTTTGAATGCGATTGCCGAATGTTTCGAAAATGAAATTCATGGCATCCGACGCTTTGGCACCGCGTCGCTGGATCTTTGCCAAGTTGGCTGCGGCGGGTTTGACGCATTCTTCGAATACAAATTGTCACCGTGGGATTTCGCCGCTGGTGCACTCTTCATCACCGAAGCAGGTGGAAAGATTACGACCGCGACCGGCGACACGCTGCCGTTGGAAACAACCAGCGTGTTGGCTAGCAACGGAAAAATTCACGCGGCAATGCAGGACATCACCACGCGACATACTTTGCCAAAGTGACGATGTCGGCTCAGCGGCAATGTCAATGTGCATGAGAATGTGCACAGGTTCGAGTGGCTCAGTCGATCCAGCGTTTCGTTAGATCACCGTACGCATCGATGCGACGATCACGAAGGAACGGCCAATGCGTTCGAACGACATCGATGTCCGCAAACTGACAATCGGCCGAGACGATTTGATCGCTTGAGCAATCGCCCTGCGAGAGAATCTCTCCTCGCGGTGAGGCGATGAAAGACGATCCCCAAAACTCGACACGACCTTCAATCCCGACGCGGTTGGGGGCTCCCAGGTAGATTCCATTGGCGATCGCATGAGCCCGCATCGCGGTCATCCACGCATCACGCTGGCCTTCGCCGAATTCCTCTTTCTCTTCGTCGATCCAGCCAATCGCGGTTGGATAGAGCAAAATCTCGGCGCCCGCGAGAGCGAACAGGCGAGCCGCTTCTGGAAACCACTGGTCCCAGCAAATTCCCACACCCAGTTTGGCGAAGCGGGTCGGAATGACTTTGAATCCTAAGTCGCCGGGTATGAAATAGAACTTCTCGTAGTACAACGGGTCGTCAGGAATGTGCATCTTGCGATACACGCCCGCGATGCTTCCATCGGCGTCAATGACCACGGCACTGTTGTGATAAACGCCTGGTGCTCGGCGTTCGAACAGTGGGGCAACGATCACAATACCCAATCGTTCCGCCACCGGTTGCAGGGCTTCGGTCGTCGGTCCCGGAATCGATTCCGCCAGATCAAAGTTATCGTGGTCTTCGCTCTGGCATGGGTAACATGTGGCAAACAGTTCCTGCAAACAGACGATTTGGGCACCTTCGGCGGCGGCTTTTTCAATCCATCCAATCGATGCATCGATCGACTTGTCTTTCGACCCCGCATCACGCATTTGAATCAACGACAATTTGACCGAAGAACTCATGGCAAGTCTCTATTTCGTTACGGGAACCGATACCGAGGTTGGCAAAACGTACTGCACCGCGAAAACGGTTGAGCGGATGCGGGAATGCGGGCAACGGGTTGGTGTTTACAAACCGGTGGCCAGTGGTTGCGAGTTGCGCGCCGATGGCCAGCGCTATAGTGTCGATGCGGCAACGCTATGGCAAGCGGCAGGACGCCCCAAAAACATTGACGCGGTTTGCCCGCAACGTTTCCTTGCTGCTTTGTCGCCACCGCAATCGGCCGCGAGAGAAGGGGTGAAGGTTGATACGCGACAATTGCGAGATGGTTTGGCGATTTGGTGCGACGGCGATTTCGACGTCGTCATGATTGAGGGAGCCGGTGGTTTGTTCAGTCCCATCAGCGACGATTGGCTGAACGTGGATCTGGCGATCGAGATGAAGCGTTGGAGCGATCAGAATGGCCACTCGTTTGAGTTGCTCTTGGTGGCTCCTGACCGATTGGGGGTTTTGCATCATGTGATCTCTACCTCCCGTGCGGCCGAATCCGCTGGGATACCGATCGCCGGATTGATCTTGAATCGAATGGATGACCACGCCGACGAATCCACGCAAACAAATGCCGAAGATTTACGCCGGTGGTGCGGTATACCGATGGTCGCATCGGTGCGGCAACCGAGTGGCCCATTGGTCGTCTTTTCCGGGCCCAACGGCCGAAACGCGTCAGGGGAAACGTCTCGTGAAACTGCGGGGGGTGTGAATTTTTTGAATCAAACGACAATTCGGCGTTGACACTCATTTGTCGTCGGTGGTACCCCACTTTCAACGGCAAAGACATTCCCACCGCCGTCCCACCTTCGCCCATCCAAAAGATGAGCTTTACCATCCAGACATAAGTTTCGTTGACAAGGAATCGTTTGCGGGAATGATTTCTTCGTCCGTTCACTCGGGCGGAAGCATTTGTACTCGCTGCGACGGTTACTGGGTCAATCGTCTCAGCGTTTTGCTTCTCGACGAAACTTAGCTGCGCACCGGAGCGTCGTTCATCGGCGCTCCGGTGCCAGGATACAAATCTTCCTCATGTCATCGAACGAAATACCAGACGACGACCGAGAGGAAGAAAACGATTCGCCCGAAGATGAATCCGCTGCTGCCGCGGTCACGGGCGAATCCGGCGCTGAGTCTCCGCCTGACAATGACGAAGATGAATTGGGCGATGTCGTTGAAACGGACGACGAGGAACAGCCGCCCAAGCGACTCAGCCTCAAGGAACGGTTGATTGCACTCTGCACGCCCACCAAACTCGGCGTGAGCATTGCTGTCGTTGCAATCTTCGGGCTGGCATGGTGGGCCACTCGACCGATCGAACCGCCCAAGCCACCGGCAAAACCTCCTGAGCCGGAAGAGCTTTACGCCCAGCAGATCGAGCAAATTCTGAGTGGTGCGTCGATTCAGCTGCACACGACAACGTATGAGATCAACGACGAAAAGTTGCTTCTGATTCCGTTTGAAGAACTGGAAAAAGCAGCCGAGCAGCGACGGCAAAATTTGCTCGCAGATGAACAGTCGTCTGTGGATGAAACGGCAACGGATGAGTCGTCCTCAGACTCTGCCCCATTGCCACCTAGCAGCTCTCTTTCTTCATCAGAAGGCGAGTCGGACGAACCTCAGGTGTCAGAGCTTCCCAAGTTGGACACGGTGTTGATCGATGAAGGCGTGATCACCGACGAAGGGATGGTCACGATCGCGAAAATTCCTGAACTCCGGCATTTGCGATTGCGGCTTTCGCCGATCACCGACGAAGGCTTGAAGCCTTTGCTCGAACGAAAATCGATTTGGTTTTTGAACCTGCCGCACAGCAGATTGACCGAAAAGGGGATCCGTTCACTCTCGGAGTTGCCAAAGCTGCGCCAATTGCGAGTCGGGTCGACTTTGTTGGGAAACGATATCGGCCGTGCATTGCTGGAAGTGAAATCGTTGAGAGGGCTGCACCTAATCGGTGTGCCACTTTCAGATGAAGGCCTGAAGGTGATCGTCCAGCTTCCACACTTGGAATCGTTGTACCTGGACGACGCAGCAATCACTGAGTCGGGTTGGGATTGGTTGTTTCAAAACCATCCTCAGTTGCACGTTCACATCAACCAGCGTCATCACGATCGCGACCCGCAACATCACAAGCACGAGTAGTGACCGGAGTCCGCCGTTTCGGTCCATCTGGTACCGAAGCTCACTCGTCGGGCTGGTTCGAGCCTTCGCACTCAACGAATTCGAGCGGTTGTTGCTCGCTGGTGTCCGCGACGCGAATGGCTAGTTCGCCGCGAAGGATCTTTCGAAATGCGGTGCCAACGATGTCGCCACGCCAACCTTTGAGCAATGATGGCGTGGGTGTTCCGCGACGAGGATCCAACTCGTAAGACAACAGTTCTTTGACGTCATCTGAATTACCGACGATCGCAGGTGCCAATTTTTGCTGGCGGCTAATGCAAGCGATCGAGGTCGAGAGAAACTGGCTCAGCATCGGCGAAGCACTCCGAGAACGTCCGCGCGTTCGACGGGGCAAATGTTCGTCAGGGACGTCCAAAGCCGCCGCAATGGCAGCCCCAATTTCATCGTATTGATCGTTGTACCCACGACGTTCCATGCCACGGATGTTGCGAATCTTTTTCGTGTCGGGTGAACCCTTCTTGGCGAGTTCGACCATCAGGTCGTCTCGCATCACCCGGCGAGGCAATCGGTTTTTGGTGCGAGCGATCTCTTCACGCCAACGCCAAAGGTGTCGGATGATTTCAAGTTGACGCGGTTTCAGACCGGAGCTGCCACTGACGCGCTGCCAGTTCTCACTTTCTTCGGCGTCGATGACCTTCTTTTGCAGGCGATCGGTTTCTTCGTCGAGCCACGAAACGCGATCGAGAGCTTTGACATCGGCGATCAGCTTGGAGTGCATTTCCGCCAGCGTCGTCACATCGTGCAACGCGTAAGTCAGCTGATCCTTGGTCAGAGGTCGATGTCGCCAGTTCGTTCGGGTCTCGCCTTTGGGAAGCGTTTGCCCGACCAATTTTTGAACCAGTGTCGCCAGCGAAGCGGGGTATTCGATCCCGACAAATCCTGCGGCCAATTGAGTGTCGAACAATCCCGCGATCGGTCGGCCCGAATACCGATACGCGAATCGAATTTCTTCTCGAGCCGCATGAGCGATGACGACTCGGCTGCCAGGTTCGATCTGGTCGTCGGTCAGGATGTCCCAAAAGGGCTTTGTGTCGCCGACGGTGTAAGGATCGATCACCGCCAAATGTTTGCCCGCGGCGACCTGGACCAGGCACAATTCGGGGCGGTAGCAGTCCTCGGACACGAATTCTGTGTCAAAACCGATCACGGGTTCGTCCGCAATGGCTTCGCAAAATTCTGCGAACTGCGAAGGCGTCTCGATGGAGTCGTAATTCACCGCGGCAAATCCGGTGTCTTGTTGGGCGACGTTGATTTCACGTAAGTTGCGTTCCTGAAACGCTGTTTCGGAACGTTTGAGAAACAAGTGTCGGAGATCTTTTTTCGGAGCGGCCTGTTGCGGGCATCGCCTAAAAGGTGCCTGACACTTGTTTCTTGCGTTTTGCTTTGACGAAGACTGTAGCTTGCCAGCCGCTTCGGGTCGATCGGATGTAGCGGTGGCTTGGATCAGAATGCCCCGAAGGAATCGAAGTGGAGTCGACTTCACCCCGCCAAAGATTGGTGCTTGCTAGAACCGAAGCTCGTTCGACCTGTTCGGGGAAGGCGAGCGGGAGCGTTTCCAAATTGCTGGTCAGTGTGCGGGATCTGGGGGAGGCCCGTGTGGCCGTCTCCGGGGGCGTCGATATCCTTGACTTCAAAGAGCCTTCACGGGGTGCTTTGGCCGCATGTGACCCGTGTGTTTGGAAGTCAGCCGTCAGCGAATTCGTTGATGGTGCCCCCGCGGATTGCACCGTGCGGTTATCGGCGGCGTTGGGTGAGTCCGACACGGGGGCCGACTTATCTTCGCTCGTTCCGCCGGAGTTCTCTTTTGCAAAGGTCGGCCCTAGCGGTTGCTCCACCGCAAAGAAACTGATGGAGCTTTGGGAGTCGGTCCGACTGCCACAATCGGTTGAATTGGTGCCGGTCGCATACGCGGACCATCTTGTCGCCGACACAATCTCCGTGGAGCGAGTGCTCGACATCGTGATCGAATCAGGGCGTCATCGATTGTTGATCGATACTTTCGGTAAAGACGGCCGAACATTGACGGACCATTTGTCGATCGATCGGCTGAGGGCGTTGGCAAACATGGCGAGCGAGCACAGCGTTTGGATCGCCTTGGCCGGATCACTGCGGCTGCCGGAGATGCGGTCGCTGATGAGCGAAGGCGTGCGTCCTGATTGCTGGGGTGTTCGTGGGGACGTGTGTGATCAACGCGAACGGACCGGGCGGATCAATTTGCATAAAGTCACCGCCTGGAGAAAAGCAACAGGCTCTCCGGCGATCTGACGTCATTCGCGTTCACGGGTGACGCACGAAAAAACGCCCGATCGCGATTGGCGACCGGGCGTTGATGCGCTTGGAAAAGGGACTTGGAATCAGTCCTTGTCTTTTTCCTGCTTGTCTTCAGTTTCGGCGCCCTTCGGCGTGTTGTCATCGTACTTGGCTGCTGGGATCGCGTCGTGATCCTTGGTTGGCAGCACTTCGTGATCGATGGCGAACTCTTCGTTCTTCTCTTCGGCTTCTTTTTCGACAGGTTCTTCGGTAACCGTTGCCGCTTCGGAGATCAGTTCAATGACCTTGCGTTCGACGATTTGGTTACGAAGAGCATCCATTTGACCGGTCTTTTCCAGACGAGCACGGACGCGACGTGGCGACGAATCGCTTTGCTCAGCGATCAGCTGGATTTCCGTTTCGTATTCTTGAGGTTCCGCGTCGATTTTCTCTTCGTCGGCGATTTGCTCAAGGATGAAGTGCTCACGCAGCGAGGACTCGGTGCCCTGTTGCATGTTCTGCTTGCTGGCGTTGACGAAACGACGAATCATGTCGTCGTCGAAGCCGCTGCGACGGAACTCAAGAACCTTGCGGTCGAGTTCTCGTTTCATTTGGCGACGAACCAAGGTTGGTGGCAATTCGAAGTCTGCCGAAGCCAGCAGTTTTTCGATGATGCTGCCCCGCATCGCTTGTTCGGTGCGGAAGTTGGCTTGTCGTTCCAATGATGCACGAACGAATTCGCGAAGTTCATCTTCGGTTTCGAACTCGCCCAATTCATCGAGGAATTCGGAAGTCAGTTCTGGAAGTTGCTCTTTCAAGACCTCGACGACCGTGAAAGTAGCGTCGACTTCTTTGCCTTGCATTTCTTCGTTGGCGTGACCTTCGCCGAGTTTGACCTTGCCGGTCACGACATCACCTTCTTTGCAATCCTTCATCAGTTCGCCGAAGTTTTCGCAAACCGCATCGGAGAGGCTGAGGCGATTGGCCAACGTGACGCGTTCTTCGTCCATCTCGGAGATGGTTTTTTCGCCGTCAACAAATTTGCCGGTGATCAACAAGCGATCGCCGATCTCGGCTGGTGCGTCGCTGGCTTCCAAAGAAGCGTAGCGTGAAAGGACTCGTTGAAGAGCTGCGTCGACGTCTTCTTCAGAGATCGTTTCGACGGGTTTTTTCAGTTCCAGTTTCTTCCAGTCTGGAGTTTCGAATTCAGGTCGCACTTCGATGCTGAATTGATATTTGAATTCGCCTTTTTCAGGCAATTCGATCGACTCGTAATCGAAGTCAGGTTCACCGATCGCTGAGAACTCAGCATCTTCGGTGACTTTGGCGAGGCTGTCCATCAACAGCGAGCCTTTGACTCGATCTTCGATGCGATCTTTGAATTGTTTTTCAACCAACTTGCGTGGCGCGCGGCCGGCACGGAATCCAGGAACCTGGGCTTCCGGAACGAGTTCGTCGTACGCGTCCTTCATGTAGCGATCCACTTCGCCACGAGGGATGGTGACAACAACCTCCCGCAAACAGGCATGAGGTTTCGTAACCTCCATGTTCAACTGCAGCGGGTCTTTGACGGGAGCAGCCGCGTCTTCGGCGGGCGTTGAATCGGTGTCGAAAGACGTGGACATCCTGATTTTGAACCTTGTGTTAGAAAAACGAATCGATCGAACCGGAACTGGCTCTCGATTACTTCGGGAAGCGAAATCGAATAGGCCGGGGTGATCGGACGCTTCGACCGGGGGGCCACCTGCTTCAGGGGCCGTTTCATGCAGCGGCAAAGTGTAGTGTTTTCCGGCGATGATCGACAAGCGGTTAAAAAACCTTTCAAGTCGACTTGCGACAAATCCGATGGTTCCTATACTGTGCCCCACACAACTGAAACGCGGCTGTAGCTCAGTTGGCAGAGCATCACGTTGCCAACGTGATTGTCGTCGGTTCGAATCCGATCAGCCGCTCTTCAAGACCACGCCCGGACATCACGGGCGTGGTTTTTTTATGCCCATTGGGGTGGATCCTCGTTTGCGAGTTGCCGTTGATGCGGAATGGCTGGTACGCTTCCGCGTTCACTCGAATGACCCACGCCAGTTTTCTTTAGCCTCTTCGCCGAGACGAACGTGCCCCACGCCCAGATTGGTCCCATCTCGGTGCATCTTCCGGAACATGTGGAAGACAATGCGACGCTGAAGGAACAGTTCCCCTCGTGGGATCTCGACTTGATCTCGGAAAAAACGGGCATTCACCAGCGGCACATCGCCAAGCCGGACGAGACAGCGGCAGATTTGGCGGTTCAGGCGTGCGAGCAATTGTTTGAACGCGAAAACTTGGATCGGTCGTCGATCGATTTCGTATTGCTGTGCACCCAGACTCCGGATTATCCGCTGCCGACCACCGCATGCTTGCTGCAGGATCGGTTGGGGCTGCGAACCCAATGCGGCGCGATCGATTTCAATCTCGGTTGCAGCGGGTTTGTGTACGGCACCGCCATGGCCGACGGATTGATCCGGACCGGCGTTGCGAAAAAAGTTCTGCTCGTGACGGCGGAAACTTACAGTAAATACATCGATGAGAATGATCGCAGTTTGCGGACCATTTTCGGTGACGCCGCTGCGGCGACTTTGATCACGTCCGCCGACCAACCCTCTCTATGGGGATATCAATTCGGCAGCGACGGCAGTGGCGCGGACATGTTGATTGTGGGCAACGGCGGAAGTCGCCCGGCCGAGGACGCTATCCCGCCTCGCCACCGCAAGCGTTGGAAGAGTCGTCTGTATATGGATGGCCCCAGCCTGATCAACTTCACGGTCGAAGCGATCCCAAGGTTGGTGGATGAAATCCTGACGGAAAACGGATTGTCGGATGACGAAATCGGCCACTATCTCTTCCATCAGGCCACTTGGAAAATGTTGGACCAACTTCGCAAGCGAATGGAGATCTCTCCGGAGAGATTGCCGGTCGATTTGGCGGATGTCGGGAATACGGTATCTTGCACGTTGCCCATTCTGATCGATCGGATGCGACAACGCGACGAACTGGTTCGGAATGCAACCAATGTTTTGGTCGGTTTTGGCGTAGGTTTGTCCTGGGGTGGGTGCCTTTGGCGCGATCAGTACCGAGACCAGTCCTGAATTTAGCAATCAGCGGGAATGAAGACTCAAGTACCTTTTGGGCGTGGCATCCGGCTTGTGCGTTGCACCCAGCGGGCCGTTCCGGCAGAAGGCATTTGCCTCGTCCTACTCAACCGTTCCTTATCCACGCAGTTGCCGGTCCTTGACCCGGGCTTGAGATGAAAACGTCCCAGAATTGCACCGGTTGTTTCTTGATCGCGTCGCCATATTTGCATGACGGTAATTTTTTCCGATCTGTCGTGCTGATCATTCGGCACACGCACGAAGGTGCATTTGGCGTGGTCATTAACCGCGCGGGACCTCAGCGTTTTGGCGATGTGATTGAAATGAGCGATCCGTCGTGGCAGGCATCCAGCGGTCCGGACATGAGTTCATTGCTTGCATCGCAGGCTGAGTCGGCATCCTTGGGCGATGCCAGCGACCCGAACAAAACGAACGAGTCTCTTCAAATACACCCCGACCAGATTTATCTGGGCGGTCCAGTCAATGGACCCGTTTTGGCCCTGCACAACATTGCCGGTATTGGCGATCCGTGTGGAGTGGATATCGGCGAAGGGGCCGAAAATGATCCCGCAGGATCCAAGACACAGCTGCACGATCATCCAGCCGAACCATGGGGTTCGATGTCGATCCAGTGGGCGGACGTTCCGGCTTGGGTGACATCGGATGAAGACCACTTGAGATTGCTGGCTCGGCGAGACGACGCCAAGTTGCGTTATGTGGTTGGCTATTCGGGATGGGGGCCAATGCAATTGGAAAGCGAGTTGGAAGAAGGCGGTTGGTTAATCACTCCCGCCGACACGGATTCCATTTTTGGTCCCTGCGAAGAAGTCTGGGAAAAATTGGTGCGTCGTTGCGGCCAAGCGATCATGAAGGATTTGACGCCGGACGTGCCCTTCCCTTCTGAGCAACAGGGTTTCGACCCGGGTGTGAATTGAATGGCTCGGTATGTGATCGGCGACGTCCACGGTTGCGCCAAAGCCCTCCGGTCAATGATCCAGGAGCTCGCGCCTACCGCCGATGATGAGCTGATTTTCCTCGGCGACTACATCGACCGAGGCCCCGATTCTCGCGATGTCATCGATCAATTGATCGAATTGCAGTCGGCGTGCAAAGTGATTCCCCTGCGTGGTAACCATGAATGGATGCTGCAAAGCGTGGTTTCCCGAGGCTTGGACGATGCGATGTGGCTTCGCAGCGGCGGCAAAGCAACGGTGACCAGTTACGGTGGTTCAACGGGCAAAATCCCCAAAGATCACCTCGCGTTTTTTGAGGCGTTGCTTCCCAGTTACGAGACGGATCAAGAAATTTTCGTGCACGCGATGTACGACCCGAGTTGCGATGTCGAGTCACAGAGCGACGAGTTGACATATTGGACGCATCTGCCCGCGAGTCTGCCCGCACCTCATCACAGCGGGAAACGCGTTTTCGTCGGGCACACGCCCCAGCCGACCGGTGAAGTTCTGCGGCACACCCACCTGGTTTGCATGGACACGTATTGTTTCGGCGGTGGGTTTCTTTCCGCGATGGATTTGGAATCTGAGACGGTCCTGCAGGTGGATCGGCACGGGCACATCCGTCGTGTCCCCGTCGAGCGATTCGCGATGTTGATGAAAGGCTGCGTCCAGTGGTTCCGATCTCGGAATTCCTAGATCGTTGCTTGCTATACTGGTTCGACAGCACCTTTGGGAACGAGCCCGATGCAGATGGCCAGGCTTCCTGGTCATGGATTCACGGCCCGCCCTAATTGTGCAATATCGCTCCGACGAGCATGTGTTGGTCGGTTGAGCATGCTTTGCGTTGTTGCCACGTCCCCGGAATACGAGACTAACTCGCTTTGACTTCATCGAACGAATTGACGTTTCCAAAGCAGCGACGGCAGCATGGTTTTTACCGAATCGCGGCGGTGTCACCGAAAGTCGTTGTGGCCGATCCCGCAGCAAATGCGGCGGAAACGATTCAGGCGATGGATGCTGTTGTTCAGCAATCTGATCCCGATTTGATACTGTTCCCGGAACTCGGATTGTCCGCATACACGTGCGGCGATTTATTCGCGACGCAGACGTTGTTGGATGCGAGTCTGGACGCGCTTCGGACGATCGTCACGCATTCCCATTCCTGCGACGCCGCGATCATCGTTGGTTTGCCACTGCGGGTGGGAACCAGCGTCATGAATGTCGCTGCACTAGTGCGTGGTGGGGTGATCCGCGGATTGGTGCCCAAGACGTTCTTGCCCAACTATCGCGAATTTTATGAAGCGAGGCATTTTCGAGCAGCTTCGGCTACCGATCCCGCGACCGTTCGGATTGATCGGCAAGACATCCCCTTTGGCACTGATTTGTTGTTTCAAGATGGTGCCGCGACGCTTGGGGTGGAAATTTGCGAAGATCTTTGGGTGCCAGTTCCACCGAGCAGTCATGCGGCGATCGCTGGTGCAAACGTGGTCGTCAATTTGTCCGCCAGCAACGAATTGATTGGCAAAGCTCAATGGCGTCGAGATTTGGTTGTCAGTCAATCGGGGCGTTTGATCGCGGCCTATGCCTACTCTTCGGCGGGTGGTGGTGAGTCAACGAGTGATTTGGTTTTCGGTGGACATTGTTTGATCGCCGAAAACGGGGCTTTGATCGGAGAGTCTCGACGGATTGGCGACACCGATGACGAAGACTTGCCAGTGCAAACCCAGTTGATTCGCGATGTCGACTTGCAACGACTCGACCATGATCGACGCGTGGTCGGTTCGTTCGATGATTTTCAGGCCTCGCTGCCTCGGCCTTACCGAACGATCGATGTGGCATGGGCAGGTTCGAAGAAACAGTCATCGTCTACCACGTTGTTGCGAACCGGAAAGGGCAATGAGAAGGATGCGACGCACAGCGATCAGTCAGACTTCAATCGATTGCTCCGGCGAGTGGATCCGCATCCATTTGTGCCAGACGATTTGTCTAAACGAGAAGAGCGGTGTGGGGAGATTCTTGCGATTCAAACCGCGGGATTGGTCAAACGGTTGCAGCAATTGCCAGCTGATCTACCACTAACAATCGGGATCTCCGGTGGGCTCGATAGCACCTTGGCATTGCTAGTCGCGGTTTCGGCGGTGGATCAACTGAAGCGAGATCGAAAGGTGATCGATGCGATCATCATGCCTGGATTCGGCACGACCCAGCACACCAACGACAGCGCGACGCAATTGGTCGAAGGGCTAGGGGTGACGTCGGAAAGCATTGATATCCGACCGCTCGCGTTGCGAACGTTCCTGGATATTGGGCATTCACCCTTGGGGTTGGCGATTGACGTTTCAACCAAAATTGATGACCTGCAGTCACGGCTACAAAAGGTTGACGTCAACGCGACCGACTTAAAATTTGAGAACGTCCAGGCGCGCCTCCGAACGATGTTGTTGATGAGTCGCGGATTTGTGCTTGGAACCGGTGACCTGTCCGAGCAGGCTCTAGGATGGAGCACTTACAACGGCGATCACATGTCCATGTACAACGTGAACGCATCGGTTCCGAAGACGTTGGTGCGTTACCTCGTGCAGTACGCCGCCGACCATCGGTATCGTTCGTCCTTGCACGAGACCTTGCATCGGATCGCCGACACGCCGATCTCGCCCGAACTATTACCGCCCACCGAAGATGGTGAGATCCGGCAAAACACTGAGGCTTCGATCGGCCCATACGAACTGCATGACTTCTTTCTGTATCACTTCGTTCGTGGTGGCTGTGACGTCGCGAAAATGTGTTTTATGGCGGAGCAAACGAAATTCGATTTGCCGCATTCCGCTGAGCTGATTGAGGCGACAGCGAAAACGTTTGTTCGGCGGTTCTTTCAAAATCAATTCAAACGCAACTGTGTTCCGGATGGACCGAAGATCGGTTCGGTCAGCTTGTCGCCCCGAGGTGATTGGCGGATGCCCGCTGATGCGTCGAGTGCCGCGTTCCGCGATTGAACTTCATTGTTACCCATTCGCGTCGAAGCGACAGCGTGCACAATATGAGTTGTCGGCTTCGGCTGCACGTTGCCATGTAGGCGATTTCATTTCTATTCCTTGAGACCATGATCCATGTCAAACGATTCTGCCTTGCCACTTGAAATCACGGTTTCCGATTTGGACGCGATGCGAACCCGCGGTGACGAGTTCGTTTTGCTGGACGTGCGTGAAACAGCCGAGTATGAAACGGCTCGCATCGAAGGTTCGAAACTGTTGCCGATGAGCGAGATCCAGCAACGCTTGTCAGAGCTCGACGAACATCGCCAAGATCACATCGTCGTTCAGTGTCACCACGGTGGACGCAGTATGCAGGTGACTCAGTTCTTGCAATCGCAAGGATTTGAGAAGGTTCAGAACTTGGCAGGCGGAATCGATCAATGGTCACAGCAGATCGATTCGTCGGTTCCTCGCTATTGAGGCTTCAACCCCGGTGAAGTCAATCTTTAACGCGTTGGTAAGGTGCGCGGTTTGAGGTGTTTTTGCCTGTCGTTCGGATAGTTTTAGTCCTGACGATCATTCCTCGTCGATAAGCGATGTCAGTCATCCAAAGTTCGACGGAGAAAGTAGCTGATGTCTTGGACCCTTTCGAAAAATCGACGTGCGTCTGATTTGTGTGTCACAACTTGTTTGCAGCCTGGACGGCGAATTGCCGCTGTCCGTTTCTTTGCCGCATTGGCAATGGTTGCCGCCATGGTGTGTGTTGGTGTCAGCGACGTAGCGGCACAGTCTTGCAGTTGTGGCGAACCAGCCTGTGGTCTGGACTCGCCTACCTGTGGCAGCGAGCCAACCTGCGGTTTCGAACCGGCTTGCGGATGTGAAGCTCCGCTTGCGTTCCCCGCGTTGCGTGCACATTTGAGTGCTTCTTGTGGTTGTGAAACCGAGTGCTCCTGCGGTGTGGAACCAGAGTGTGGGGCGGAACCTCTTCGCGGCGTAACACCGTTCTTCGCTAGCGAGCCCAGTTGCGGTTTCGACGTGACCTGTGGTTGCGAGTCCGCAGGATGCTCCAGCTGCAACAAACCGGATAGCGGCGGATTCCTCGGGCGTCACAAAGTTCAGAAATGCAATCCGATCTATCAGACATTGGACCTCGCCGCTTGTGGCGTGGAACGCGTCTTTGAAGTCGGTGCGTTCTTGGTGCACGGAAAACGTTGTCATCGCGGATGCGAATCCGGATGTCAGACCTGCAGTCACTGCGAATCTTCAGCGGGTGCGATGCATAGCCACGAAGTGCATTCGTACGGCCATCATCAAGTGATCGAAGCTCCCATCGTGATGGAATCTCGCGGGATGCCACACATGTCGAGCCCAAGCGTGAACGAGATGACACCGTATGTTCAGCGAAAACCAAGCGTGCAAGGGATTCCAACCCCCGCACCTCAACCACTCACAGACGGACCGAAGACAACCATTCGAAAATCGAATCCTGGCTTGCCCGCGATTCCAAAACCGGTTCCCGCGGAGGCGACCCCGAATCGCAATTCAAAAGGACGTGCGGGATCGTTGTTCGACGAAATGCGGAACCCGTTCGAAGATGATTCGGCCAGTCTCAGCAAGCGTCGAGTCAAGGTTCGCCAGACTTCGTTTGATGGCGGCGAACCAGAAGGCTTGCGTCGAATTCCACGACCGGTTCGCAAAGCGGCAACGCAGCCAACCGAAGCGGATGACTTTGCCGACTATTTTCGAAAGTAGTCACGGCCGACCGGGCTTGGTTTTTGACGAGGATTGACGGGCCCGGCGGATTGCATCCTGCGACTGATGATCGAACGAGGGCAGGCGATTCGTTGACATGATTTGGATGGTCTACAATGGTGACGGGTGAGTAACCCGTCGCCATTTTTTTGTGGATTCGCTTGCCGTGACTCGGTAGCTGGATTCGCTTTGGTCTTCGTTCTCGTTGGATTTGTTTGTCGTGGCAAGACGCACCGTATTGATCCTATTTGCAATGCTGATGATTTGGGTTGGTTCCGCCGATCCGTTCACGCACGCGGATATCATCACGTTCAACGGCGGTGCGGATGATTCGACCGAACAAGAACAAACCATCGATGCCGAAATTTTGGTTGAGGCTGCCGACGGTGGTGTATTGGCTCGCTGTGACGCTGGGCGGTTGTGGACGATTCAGCCGGACATGATCGTTCAAAGAACTGAGCAACCGGCAGGACCGCCAATTGATCAAGAGACCATGGCTCGTCGAATGTTGGACGAGTTACCAGATGGTTTTCAGGTTTACCGGACAGCGAATTATTTGCTGCTTCACCAAGGTAACGAAGCCTATGCGAGAGATTGCGGTGTTTTGTTTGAACAGCTGCACCGTGGTTTTTTTACGTACTGGAAAAATCAACACGTTGATCTCGAAGAGCCGCGTTACCCCTTGGTCGCGTTGGTGCTTGCGAATCACAATGAGTTTTTGAAGTACGCGAGCCAGGAGATTGGCGACACGGCGAAGAGCGTCATCGGTTATTACCATTTGGAGAGCAACCGAATGACAACGTTCCGAGTGCCAAACTTGGAACGAAACATTGCGACGATCATTCACGAAGCGACACACCAGTTGGCCTACAACTGCGGGTTGCAAACTCGGTTCGCTGATAATCCGATGTGGGTCAGCGAAGGATTGGCAATGTTTTTTGAATCGCCGGACTTCAGCAACCCGCGTGGTTGGCGTGGGATCGGGCGAGTCAACGCGGTCAACCTAGGGCGATTTCGACGCTACCTTTCTTCGCGACCGGATGATTCACTCGCGACACTTTTGTCGGACGATTCACGGTTCCGTTCCGTTTCAACGGCGGAAGACGCTTACGGCGAATCTTGGGCGTTGACGTATTTTTTGTTGAAGACGCAACGGAAAGAGTTTGTGTCGTATTTACAAAAACTCAGCGAATCCAAACCTCTCGACGAAAGAACGCCTCGAGAACGAATCGAAGATTTCGAAAGCTCGATGGATATGACCCTGGAGCAGCTCGATCGCAAATTCATCACTTACATGCGACGCGTTCGCTAACGGAATCTGGGCATCGTCGCAGTCTGGTGTCCAGTGGAACGCGTTTGCGGGACCGCAAATTCTTTTGCAACTTCGACGTCGCGTTAGAACTCGCCGTTGATGATTTCGCGTGCGGCGCGTGTTCCCAGTGAGCCCCACAAACCATAGGGGCTTTCCGATCCAGCGGCTGTTGGGCTGTCGGTTTGCCCAGACAACGCTTTGCAGTAAACGCATGGGACGCGAGAATTGCCGGCTTCGATGGAGTCGGTGATGAACTTCACCGCGCCATCGGACATGGCGACGTGAACTCCGCCGATGTGATAGCTGCTTGGTGGCGCGATGCCATAGGTATCGGAATGCCCGACCAAGCAGACTTCTGAGTTGGGCCCGAGAATGGTGTTGAATTGCGACTGAAGCGTGTGGAAATCCGCCCACCGCAGGCCGCGTTGTGATACCGGTGCATAAACGCGAGCATCTGCGGTCCAGAAGTTTGGACGTTCGGGATCGATGAACCCGAGGTCAAAACATCGCTTCGGGTTGTTTGCGATTTGAAAGAACCCGCCTTTCGCGTTGGTAAATCCGATCGTGCGGTTATCGCGATCGTCCAAGCCTGTTGCGATTTCACCGATCGCGATGGTGTTGCTGAGACCATCGGTGAAATCCCGAAAACGCATCGACTTGCGAGGCACGAAGGCACCGCGGAGTCCGCATTGAGCGCGTTGCATTGCCAAACGTTCGTTGTATTCCCATCGGTTCGCACTCGTGTTCCAAACCGTCACCCCATGCTCGGCTTCATAAAAGCCATCGCCGGTGCAGGCTGCGTAATTCGTGCGGCCGAGTCCTGGCAATCCAAATCCGGGGTCGCTCGGGCACCGATAGGTTGGGATCTCGGTTGCCCATGGCGGGTATTGGATCGTCCAAGGACGTGGTCCGAAGGCGGGCCAGATATCGCCATCCGCTTCGATCAACGGGTTGCTGATCATTGACCAAATGGATTGTTGTTCAACGTACGGCAGCAAACCAACCAAATAGGTCAGCTCCATTCGTGTGAATCCCGTGCCGTCATTCGCGCTTCCACGACCGGCGGTGTTGTCATTTTCATCGGTTGGTCCGACGCCGTGAATCGGCAACTGGTTGAAAGCCGCGTGGTAGTTGTGCAGCCCCAATCCGATTTGCTTCATGTTGTTGCCGCAGCTCATTCGTCGAGCCGCCTCGCGTGCGGACTGAACCGCTGGAAGAAGCAATGCGACCAAGACACCAATGATGGCGATGACCACCAATAGTTCGACGAGAGTGAACGCGAAGCGTCCTGAGTCGCAGCGTCGAGATGGACGAGAGAGAAGCATGACGGATCCACAAGAAAACGTGGGATGTGATGTCAATGCTTCCATGCATGTGCCGAAGTCGTTTTACGCATGACGTCAGGAGTCAACAAGTAAAAATTTGCAACCCAACAGTGGAAGCACGATCAAGCGTCCTCGCCGTGGCTTGCACGACTAGCTGACCGTCATCGAACACGCGACAATGGGGCTTTCGTCCGTTACCGCTACCATCGAGAGAGTGTCATGCGTTTGTTGTTAGGTTTAGGAATTTGTTGTGTCGCCGCCGCGGTCATGCAGTTGTCAGCAACGGGAGCTGAGGAAGAAGTGTCCAAAAAAATGCTCCGTCACGTGGTGATGTTCGGGTTCAAAGACGCCAGTTCAGAAGCAGACGTCCAAAAGGTCGTCGACGCGTTTCGCAATTTGCCGAATGAAATCCCTGAGATCGCGGATTTCGAATACGGCACCAATAATTCGCCTGAGGGTCTCAACGACGGTCTGACTCATTGCTTTTTGGTGACCTTCAGCAGCGAGAAAGATCGCGAGGCGTACCTGCCGCACCCCGCGCACAAGGCATTTGTTGAAGTGCTGAAGCCTCACCTCGAAAAAGTGGTCGTCATCGATTATTGGGCCGATAAGTAGTCCGGTTGATGACGTTCCAGACCGGTTGATCAGGTTCCACCCGCCCGATTTGGCGGATTTTGTGCTGCCCTTGATCAGGTCTGGAACCAGCCCAAATAATTCAGAAAAGCCCGGCAATTGCGGTCCAAAACAGCTGCCGGGCTTTTTCGTTGACCGAGCGAAACGGCCCGGATCGGCTGAACGCTTGACCAAATTTGCATCCGTGGCTATTCTCCGTCATCAATCCGGCTAAGAGTGGCTGGGTGCATCATAAGGAAATTTAATACAGCAGGTTGTCGTTGCAGTTTCGTACGCTTGAATTGTTCTGTCGTGTCGCAGATCACCGTAGCTTTTCCAAAGCGGCGGTTGATTGCGGATTGACTCAGAGCGCGGTCAGTCAAGCCATCAGCGGATTGGAAGAATCCGTTGGTGCGTGTCTGATTGATCGCTCAAGTCGACCATTGGGTTTGACAGAAGCGGGCGAGATTTATCTGTGCGGCGTCCGCGACGTGATCCGCCAATACAACGAACTGGAACAGCGTGTCCGGTTCCGAGGCGAGCGATTGACCGGCAGTGTCACCGTTGGTGCGATCTATTCGGTCGGTCTGAGCTACATGCCCGAAGCCACCAAGGTTTTCGAGACTCAGCATCCCGACGTCAAAGTTCGAACCGAGTTCGGAAGCAGCCAACGTGTCGTGCAAATGGTGCTTGATGGCGGCGTCGAATTTGGCTTGGTGAGTTTCCCTCGCAGCACAAAAGCCTTGGGCACCATTCCCTGGCAATCCGAGCCGATGCGTTTGGTTTGTTCCGACGACCATCCTTTCGCCAAGCGAACCGAAGTCTCCGCTTCAGAACTGAGTGGCATGGAGATGGTTGGCTTTGAGAGAGGGTTGGTGCTGCGTCAGGCCATCGACCAGTGTTTGAAACGAGCCGGAATCTCGGTTGTGACTCAGATGGAGTTTGACAACGCGGACTCGATGGTGCGTGCCATTCAAGCGAACCGAGGTTTGGGGATCGTTCCCGAAGCGGCGGTCCGACGCGAGACAGCCAACGGGACATTACGCGTGGTCGCTTGTCCCGAAATTCAGATGGTCCGGCCACTCGGGATCATCTTTCGCCGCAGCAGCAAACTCAGTCGCGCGGCAATCGAGTTGGGATCACTTCTTCTGGGGCGGGAGATGGAGCCTGAACTGAGAACCAAATCAGAAGCTGCAAAAGCAGATCGAAAGAAAAATCAAACCAAAGACCGGGCGGTCTCGGTCGTCGCATGATCCGCGACTCAGACTCAAACGCCCCTTCATAGTCCACACATCCCCTCATCCCCCAAGTTGTTTCAGTTATGACCAAGCAACCTTTGTTTCACCTGCCGCCGGCCCAAGGACTGTACGACCCTGAGCACGAGAAGGATGCGTGTGGCGTTGGGTTTGTTGCCCATATCAAAGGGGCACCCAGTCATCAAATCGTGATCGATGCCGACACGATTCTGCAAAATATGGACCACCGCGGTGCGTGCGGATGTGAACCCAACACCGGTGACGGTTCGGGAATCATGTGTGGACTGCCCCATAAGTTTTTGCAAAAGGTTGCCAAAGCAGATCTCGGTGTGGAACTGCCCGAAGAAGGCAAGTTCTCGGCTGGTTTGATCTTCTTGCCAACCGACGAAGCCGAGCGAAAGGTCTGCAAGGACACGATCGCTCGATTGATCGAAGAAACCGGTCAGAAATTGATCGGCTGGCGTGATGTGCCGCAAGAGACGGATGCTGCCGACGTTGGCCCGACCGCTCGTCAAAGCGAACCTGTGATTGAACAGTTGTTCGTCGGTGCCGCAGACGGAATCACCAACGAAGAATTCGAGCGTCAGCTTTACTTGATCCGCAAGCAAGCCAGTCACGAACTGCGCGGCGGTACGAAGATCAAGCAAGCGTTGATGTTCTACGTCTGTTCGTTGTCGACCAAGGTCATCATTTACAAGGGCATGCTCACGCCGGCCCAAGTGATGCCTTACTTCCCCGATCTCCGTGACGAAGATTTCGAGACGCACTTGGCGATGGTCCACAGTCGTTTCTCGACCAACACGTTCCCCAGTTGGGACCGTGCTCAGCCACTTCGTTTCATGAGCCACAACGGCGAAATCAACACGCTTCGCGGCAACGCGAACTGGATGCGTGCTCGTGAAGGCACGGCCGCCAGCGAGATTTATGGCGACGAACTGAAGAAGTTGTTCCCGGTTGTCGAGCCGCACTTGAGCGACTCGGGAACGTTCGACAACGTGCTTGAGTTCTTGTTGATGAACGGCCGCACGCTGCAAGAAGCCATCATGATGATGGTTCCCGAAGCTTGGCAAAAGCACGAAACGATGCCCGAAGAAAAGCGTGCTTTCTACGAGTACTTCAGTTGCATGATGGAACCTTGGGACGGCCCCGCTTCGATCGCTTTCACCGACGGAAAGTGCATTGGCGCAACGCTCGACCGAAACGGATTGCGTCCAAGCCGCTACTACATCACGCACGACGACCGTGTGATCATGGCCAGCGAAGTGGGCGTGTTGCCAGTCGACCCATCGATCGTTCGCGAAAAAGGTCGCTTGCAACCCGGCAAGATGTTCTTGATCGACTTCGAAGCCGGACGTTTGATCCCTGATGAAGAACTCAAGGCCGACTTCGCTCGCAAAAAGCCGTACGGCAAATGGCTCAAGCAACAACGCATTCGCTTGGCCGACTTGCACCCTGAAGCCGAAGGTCACGGGTTCGACGGCGACACCTTGCTGCCACGCATGCAAGCGTTTGGTTACACCGCCGAAACGATGAACTTCATGCTTCGTCCGTTGGTCGAGCAACTGCGTGACCCTGTCGGATCGATGGGCAATGACTCGGCGCTAGCATGTTTGTCCGACAAACCACGGATGATCTATGACTACTTCAAACAACTGTTTGCTCAGGTGACCAACCCCGCAATCGACTCGATTCGCGAAGAAGTCATCATGTCGCTGGAATGCTACATCGGTCCCGAGCAAAACTTGCTTGCCGCAACTCCGGAGCACTGTCACCGGTTGCTGATTGACCATCCGATTTTGACCAACGAAGAAGTCGCCGCCCTCAAGCACGTCGACCATGAACGTTGGCACAGCCGCGTGATCGACACAACGTTCGATCGTTCCGAAGGCAAGGCTGGTCTGACGAAGACTCTGGATCGGATTTGTGCCGAAGCCGAAGCCGCTGTCGACGAAGGTCTGCAAATCATCGTCCTTAGCGACCGCGATGTTTCTCACGATCGTGTGCCCGTCAGCATGCTGTTGGCCACCGGTGCGGTTCACCATCACTTGGTCGCCAAAGCCAAGCGGACTCGTGTGGGGATCGCGGTCGAAACCGGTGAAGCTCGCGAAGTGCATCACCACTGCTTGCTGATCGGTTACGGTGCTGATGCGATCAACCCGTACCTCGCATTCGAAGCGTTGTGGCAGGCACACCGCGACGGACTGATGTCACCCACCTTGGATGATGACAAGATCGTTGCCGCATATCGCAAGGGTGTCGCCAAGGGCATGCTCAAGGTCATGGCCAAGATGGGCATCAGTACCCTGCAAAGCTACAAAGGTGCACAAATCTTCGAAGCCTTGGGGCTCCGCGATGAAGTCATCAAACGCTGCTTCGTTGGCACCGCCAGCCGTATCCAAGGGGTGACGTTCGACGTCATCGCTGAAGAAACGCTGCGTCGTCACAAACTCGGTTTCCCCGACAAGGAATCCGATCGCCTGACTCAGTTGCCAAACCTGGGCGAATTCCACTGGCGTGCTGAAGGTGAAAAGCACGCTTGGAGTCCTCAAGCGATCAGTTCGCTTCAAATCGCTGCTCGCAACAACAATGAAGACGCGTACTGGAAGTTCTCGCACGAAATCAACGAGGACAACCGAACCCGTTGCACACTGCGTGGTTTGCTGGACTTCAAAGAAGGCGTCGGCGGACCGGCGTTGCCGTTGGACGAAGTTCAATCGGCCAAGGACATCGTCAAACGATTCTGCACCGGTGCGATGAGCCTCGGCAGCATCAGCGCCGAATCGCACGAAACGCTCGCCATCGCGATGAACCGTTTGGGCGGCAAGAGCAACACCGGTGAAGGCGGCGAAGATCCAAAACGCTTCCTACCACTGCCCAATGGCGACACCAAGCGATCCGCAATCAAGCAAATCGCATCGGGACGCTTCGGTGTCACGATCGAATACTTGACCAACGCGGATGAGTTGCAAATCAAAGTCTCACAGGGTGCAAAACCTGGCGAAGGCGGCGAGTTGCCCGGCAAGAAAGTCGACAACTACATCGCCAACATTCGCTACAGCACGCCGGGTGTGGGACTGATCAGTCCTCCGCCTCACCACGACATCTATTCGATCGAGGATTTGGCTCAGCTGATTCACGATTTGAAGAACAGCAACCCAGCGGCACGCGTCAGCGTGAAGTTGGTCAGCGAAGTGGGCGTTGGTGTGATTGCATCGGGTGTTGCCAAGGCTCACGCCGACCACATCCTTATCTCCGGTGACACCGGCGGAACGGGGGCATCGCCACTGACCAGCATCAAGCACGCCGGATTGCCGTGGGAACTCGGGATCGCTGAAACACACCAAGTCTTGGTGCTCAACGATTTGCGTAGCCGCGTTGTGTTGCAAACCGATGGTGGTTTGAAAACCGGACGCGACGTCGTCATCGCTGCCTTGCTCGGAGCCGAAGAGTTTGGTTTCTCAACCGCGCCGTTGATCACTCTGGGCTGCATCATGATGCGGAAGTGTCACTTGAACACTTGCCCGGTCGGCATCGCGACTCAAGATCCCGAACTCCGCAAGATGTTCTCGGGCAAACCCGAGCACGTTGTGAACTACTTGTTCATGGTCGCCGAGGAAGCTCGCCGGATCATGGCACGACTTGGCTTCCGCACGATCGACGAAATGGTCGGCCGCAGCGATGTGTTGTCGACCGACGACGCGATCAAGCACTGGAAGAGCGATGGATTGGATTTGACATCGGTCCTCAGCCCCGCGCAGCGTCCTCACGACAAGGTCGAAGTGATCTGCACACGTGGCCAAGATCATGGTTTGGAAAAATCGCTCGACATGACCAAGTTGGTCGCCGAAGCGATGCCTGCGATCGAAAACGGCGAATCCGTTCGCATCACGTCGCCGATCATCAACATCAACCGGACTGTCGGGACGATCTTGTCGCACGAGATCGCGAAACGGCACGGCCAAGCGGGTTTGCCCGACGACACCATCCACATCGATCTAACTGGTTCAGCGGGACAAAGCCTCGGTGCGTTCCTCGCTCACGGTGTCACGATTGAACTGGAAGGCGACGCCAATGACTACGTCGGCAAGGGCTTGTCGGGCGGACGCATCATGGTCTACCCGCCTCGCGAAAGCACCTTCGAAGCTGCCAACGAGATCATCGTCGGCAACGTTTGCTTGTACGGTGCGACCAGCGGCGAAGCTTACTTCAGTGGCCGCGCGGCAGAACGTTTCTGCGTCCGAAACAGTGGTGCTCGCACCGTTGTCGAGGGTGTCGGTGACCACGGTTGTGAATACATGACCGGTGGACGGGTGGTGTGCCTTGGCGAAACCGGACGCAACTTTGCGGCGGGGATGTCAGGTGGGATCGCTTACATCTGGGACCGCAAGGGTGACTTCAACCTTCATTGCAACTTGGCGACCGTTGAGCTGGAAAAGATCGAAGACGAAGCGGAACTCGCGGATGTCAAAGGCATGATCGAAAAGCATCACGAGTACACCAAGAGTGCGTTGGCTGCGGAAGCCTTGGCCGACTTTGACAAGTTTGTATCGCAATGCGTCAAAGTCATGCCGATTGACTACAAACGCGTGCTGGCCGAAATGGCTGCCGAGAAAGACGCGGTCAGCGTCTGAAAATGACGGCGGACATCGCTTGATCAAAAGCGACTGACATCGATCGGGCGAAGCGGTTCGCTTCGCCCGGCACGCGTGGCCTTCGCCGCGAAAACCCACCCCACATCAACCGTACACATCACCCCATTTTGAGGACTCTGCCATGGGCAAGCCCACTGGATTCAAGGAATTCGATCGCGAAAAAGTTGCCTGGCGTCTGCCGGTCATTCGAATCAACGACTACGACGAGATCTACACCGAACCCAAGACCGAGCACCTGCAGCGCCAGGGCGCTCGTTGCATGGACTGCGGTGTTCCATTTTGTCAGTCTGCCACCGGATGTCCGATCGACAACTTGATTCCTGAGTGGAACGACCTGGTTTACAACAACCGTTGGAAGGAAGCGATCGAGCGTCTGCACAAGACCAACAACTTCCCTGAATTCACCGGTCGTGTTTGTCCGGCACCCTGTGAGGGATCGTGCGTGTTGGGAATCACCAACCCGCCCGTGACGATCAAGAACATCGAAAACGCAATCGTCGACCGTGCCTGGGAAGAAGGCTGGATCGTTGCCGAGCCGCCTGAACAACGCACTGGCAAAAAGGTCGCTGTCATCGGCAGCGGGCCTGCTGGTTTGACTGCCGCAGACCAACTGAACAAAGCGGGCCATTTGGTCACCGTCTACGAACGCGCCGATCGCATCGGTGGTTTGTTGCAGTACGGCATTCCCAACATGAAGTTGTCGAAGAAAGCCGTTCAACGTCGCGTCGACAAAATGACCGAAGAAGGTGTGACGTTCAAAACCGGAGTGAATGTCGGCGTAGACGTCTCGCCCAAGGAATTGCAGAGCGAGTTCGATGCTGTGTTGTTGGCTTGTGGTGCGACCAAGCCGCGTGATTTGCCGATCCCGGGCCGCGAAGCCAAGGGCGTTCATTTCGCGATGGACTTCCTCACCTCAAACACAAAGCAGCGGGTTCACAGTGATAATTTGGGAGCCGAATTCATCAGTGCCGAGGGCAAGGATGTGATCGTGATCGGTGGGGGTGACACCGGGACCGACTGCATCGGAACCAGCCTTCGTCATGGTTGTCGCAGCATGGTCAACTTTGAACTGCTGCCCCAACCACCTGCTGAACGCGCCGATGACAACCCGTGGCCTGAATGGCCTCGTATCTTCCGTGTCGATTACGGACATGAAGAAGCCGAAGCGAAGTTTGGCAAGGACCCTCGTGAGTATCAGATCCTCAGCAAAGAGTATCTGGTCGACGACGAAGGTAAGCTGAAAGGCATCAAGACCGTCAATGTCGAATGGACAAAGAATGACGAAGGCGGCTGGCAAATGGCCGAAGTCGAAGGCAGCGAGAAAGAATGGCCTGCCCAACTGATCTTGTTGGCGATGGGTTTCTTGGGACCAGAGCAAACCGTTGCGGAATCGCTCGGCCTCGAGACGGACGCTCGCAGCAACTTCCAAGCAGAACATGGCAAGTACGCGACCAACATCGACGGCGTGTTTGCCGCAGGTGACTGCCGACGTGGTCAAAGCTTGGTGGTTTGGGCGATCAACGAAGGCCGTGGTGCCGCTCGTGCGATCGACATCTTCTTGGAAGGTTCCAGCAACCTACCAGCCCCCGGCCAAACGATGGGCACATCAATGGCCGCCGTCTGAGCCTAGCCAGTTCCAAACAAGACTCCACAAAAGCGACCTTCAATCATTGAGGGTCGCTTTTTTCGTGTCGGTCATCTGTCGCACGTCGCCATCACGCTACATCGCCCCGGACGAGGCCCTCGTCCGTAAAGACCGATTTTGGTTGCAAAAGGGCTTGGCCATGGAGGGCTGCCCGACGGAACAGTTGAGGACAACGGTTCGACTCTGGTGCTTGGACTTCTTTCGCCTCACGCGATTCGGACCAAGCTCACGTCCACCGCCAAACGGTCCACAGGTGGACGGTCATCGCAATGATGAAGAAGACGATCGAGATTGCCGTCGGGATCTCGTAGTAGTACTGCAGTCGTTTGTGATTGCCCCAGTACCATCGGAAGTGAATGAACAGCCCGATGCAGATCAGCAACACTCCAAACGTGATCGCGGGCGTGCCGATGTATTCTCTCCAGAACATCGGGGACATTTGCCCGCCGCGGGAAAGGTTGATCGTGGTCGCTCGCTGGAGAAGGCAGCATCGCAGTCCATAAAAGCAAACCACCGCCGCTGCACCGATTCCCACGACCCGCCGTGCGATGGGACCGCCATCGGGACCGTCAGACAGTCGGTCGGCCAAATCGATGATCCAGTCGTGCTGATACATGGTCGTTGGTCGGGAAGCGAGGAGTGCTCGTGAAGGTGCATTCTGTGTCAGGTTGATTCCAACGACGGTTGGGGCGCGGAGTAGACCCTTGCACAGGCGTGTTCCAAAGAAAGTGATTCGCACCCCCTGATGGTGGGTTCTGCGGTATGCTGATGTTCGGTTGGCAACTCACGCAAAACTCACAGGTGCGAATATGTCACGGATCGCGATCATCAACCCCGCCTTTGAAGTTTCGTATTGGGGGCTGGAGTATTCGCAGCCTTTGTTTGGCAAGAAGGCAAACATGCCCGTGGCAAGTCTTCCGTTGCTGGCCGCGCTGACACCGCCGGAGCATGAAGTCGTTCTGTTTGACGAGAATGTCGAGCCACTGGATTTTGACGAGCTTCAAACGTTCGATCTCATCGCGATGACGGGCATGAGCGTTCAGCGTTTCCGAATGGATTCGATCGTCACCGAGTTGAAGGATCGTGGTTGCTTTGTTGTCATCGGTGGACCATGGGTAACGGTCGAAGAGGACTACTTCGGCGATCGGGTGGACGTCGTCTTTATCGGTGAAGCAGAAGTCACTTGGCCGCGTTTCCTAAGAGAGTGGCAGGAAGGTGATTGCGGCCAGCGGTATGAACAAACCGACAAGACGGAGATGACGACGGTCCCCACACCACGTCACGATCTGCTGAAGAACAAGCATTACCTCGTCGGCAGCCTTCAGATCTCTCGCGGATGTCCGTTTCAATGCGAGTTCTGTGACATCATCGTCACGTTTGGTCGTCGCCCTCGCATCAAACAAGCGTCGCAAGTGACCGCCGAACTGGACAGCTTGCTTACCCAAGGGATGCATATCGTTTTTATCGTGGACGACAATCTCATCGGAAACAAGAAGGCGATCAAACCGGTTCTCCGCGAAGTCGCGGCTTGGCAACAACGCCACGGTTATCCCATCGTGTTCAGCACCGAAGCGTCTTTGGATTTGTGCGAAGATGATGAACTGATGGAGTTGATGGCGGAAGCCAACATTCAATCCGTGTTCATCGGATTGGAAAGCCCGGACGAGGAATCACTGAAAGAAACCAAGAAGTATCAAAACGTCCGCAGTCGCGGCGGCACGATGCTGGAAAAGGTTCATCGCATCCAGGACTTCGGAATGGAAGTTTGGTGCGGATTGATCGTTGGTTTTGACAACGACACGTCGGCGATTTTCGAGACTCAGCAAAAGTTTTTAAAGGATTCGCGGATCGCACACGCCATGGTTGGACTCCTGCACGCGATTCCCAAAACGCCGCTGCATGCTCGGCTATTGGAAGAGGGGCGTTTGGACCTTGCCGACGAGCATCACTTTGGCACCAACGTCATTCCCAAGAGTATGACGCGAGACGAGTTGCTTCGCGGGTACTTGGAAACGATGCGAAACGCATACGAACCGGATGTCTACTTCGATCGTTTGGACCAATTGTTCGTTCGCGATCGATTTCAGTTTCGTGCGTTGAACACAAGCTATTTCGAAAAGCATCGGTGGCAGCGTCGCAAGCAACGTGCCATCTTCACAGTCGGCTTCGTCGCCATGTTCATCAGGTTGATGTGGAAGGTCCCTGATGCCGAATTGCGCCGGACTTACCGGCGTCAGATCTTGGCGGCGGTCCGCAGGAGGTTCGCGACTCCAGAGATCTATTTCTTCTACGTGCTCAAGTGCGCGATGCACTACCATCACCACCGCATGACCACCGAGATGATCGACGATCCGTCCAAGTTCGTATCGACCTATGGAAAAGCGATGCGTTCCGACCAACCCGCCGCGGTGAAGTCAGACTGCGGTTCGGCGGCTGAATTGGAGCACACCGAGAGGCCTATCGCGGTGGCGTCACCCAGTTTGCCCGTCGTTGAGACGACAACGTCCACCTGAGAATCCGGGTGTCGGCGTTTCGTTTGCTTCGCCGTTCCATCTTTGTGAAGCGGTACTGTGTGGGGTGCGATCATGGTGGATCGCGAGTCGTTGGAAATATCGGTAGGTTGTTGCTTTTGATTCTTACCGACCTGCGCCGCGAAAAACTAATGCGACTTTTTTCGATCGTTTTCTGTGCATCTTTGATCTGGCCAACGTTTTCGCAATCGGTCTTGGCTGACGAGCCAACGAGACTCGACCCGCGATCTCCACGCTGGTCTCCGTTGGTGGATGTCATCGACAAGGTGGAGCCCGCGGTGGTCGGATTGTTTTTAAGGGACGAGAAGTCTGGCGGTTTTAATTCGGGCAGTGGAACCATCATTGAATCGTCCGGGTATGTGCTAACCAATGACCACGTACTGTCGAGTGACACCGGCTACGCGGTGCTGGGCAAGGTTGCGGGCAAATTTGAAGTTGTCGGCAGAATGCCCGAAAAGGACATGGCCATCGTTCGCCTATTGCACGTGAAGGGACACTTGCCAATCGTTCCACTGGGACGCAGCAACGATGTCCACAATGGCGAAGCGGTCGTCGTGGCTGGAAACCCCGGTGGTCGCGGAATCACAATCACATCGGGAATCGTCAGTTCCAAGAAGACATACCTGGACATGCCAAACGCATTGATTGCGACGAATTACAACTTGCTCGCTCGAGATGACTACTTGCGGTTCGACGCTGCAAGCAACCGTGGCAACTCGGGCGGTCCGTTGGTGAATATGGAAGGCAAGATCATCGGGATCGTATCCCGCGTGAACCCGGAAGAACAAAACGCAGGATTTGCCATTCCAATCGACCGCGTTCGCAAGTTGATTGTTCGTATCGTTGAACCGGAACTACGACACGATCGGTGGGTGGGCGTCTCGCTCAATCCACTTGCCGAAGCGGCCGTTGTTGCCGCGGTTGAAGAAGGTTCGCCAGCCGCGGAAGCTGGGATACTCGCCGGCGATGTGATTGAGATGGTGGCGGGGACTCGTGTTCGCAATGCGGCTCAATACACGTTGGCTTTGGATCGAGTGCTCAGAGAATCAGAAGAGGTTGAGTTGCTGGCGAGCAGACGCGGATCAGCGATACCGGTTTCGATGCAGACCATTCCGGTACCTCGGTTGAAAGGTGTCGAAGTGGAAACCCTCGAACCGGGGCTGGACTACCGCATGTATTTGGGGAAGTTCAAAAAGTTGCCCGAGTTCGAAACGATGGAAGTTGAGAGAACAGGGCAAGTCGATTCGCTGAACTTGGAAGAGATTCAGGGTGATCAGCGCGACGATTTTGCTTTATCGATCAACGCGATGTTTCGCGTGCCGGAAGAGGGTTTGTATCGATTTCAAATCACCTCCGACGATGGCAGTCGAGTCTTCCTCCACGACAAACTTTTCTTGGACCACGATGGCAACCATCCGCCGATGACGGTCAGCCGATTGGTGCGAGCCGGCGCGGGTTTGCATCCGATACGCATCGATTATTTCGAAGGCGGAGGCGCACAAACACTGACGGCGGCGCTGACCCGGCTCGACGTCGCAGGGGACGACGACGGCGATGATTCCGCATCGGAAACGATACAAACTCCGATCGAATTGCAGTTCTTTCGCGTGCCGGCGGAAGACTCTGTATCGAAACCCACATCGGACGCTGTTAGCGAGTAAAATCTTCGCCAGCTGTTCTGTTTGGCAGCTCGGCGGATATTCCCGCCAATGTCCCCACCCCACTTTCCCACCTGCGAATTGCTGATGAAAACGTATATCTTTGCTGCTGTCACCCTGTGTGTTTCGACACTTTTGGCTAATTCACACGCCGCAAAGGCGGATGACACCGCTGCTCCCACCGGAAAGTGGGAAACACTGTTTGACGGCAGTAATCTGGATGCCTGGCGTGAATACAACCGTGATTCGGTGACGAGCGGTTGGAAGATCGAGGGCAATGCTCTGACTTGCATTTCACACAAGGATCAGGGCGATGCCGCTCGTGGTGAAAACCTGATCACGAAAGAAAAGTTTGACGCTTTTGAGTTGGAACTTGATTTCAAAGTGACACCCGCAGCCAACAGCGGCGTGATGTTTCATGTGGTCGAAACCAAGAAGCCGCCTTACTACACCGGGCCTGAAATTCAGATCCAAGATCACAAAGGTGGACACGATCCGCAAAAGTGCGGATGGCTGTACCAGCTGTATCCATCCGAAACTGACTCGACCAAACCGGCCGGTGAATGGAATCACTTGCGAGTGTTGATCACTCCCGCGAAGTGTCAAATCGAGGTCAACGGCGTGTTGTACAGCGAGTTCGTCAAAGGCAGCGATGACTGGAACGAGCGAGTTGCCAAATCCAAGTTCGGCAAATGGGAAGGTTTCGGTGAACCGACCAACGGACACATCTGTTTGCAGGATCACAACGATGAAGTTTCGTATCGAAACATTCGGATTCGTCGACTGTAGGTCGTCGCATGATGCGAGCGTACAACGCTACTCTGTTGTGAAACGAATCGCGTGAAACTTAATGGGGCAAAGGGAAGGGCCATGGTGAAGCCCTCCCTGCCTCACCATGGCCCTATCATTGCTGGAACGATATGGCACCGATCGTTCCACCCTCCCAATCCATGGTACAAGGAGTATCGGACCGCATCGGTCAAATGCTTCAACCGTTTTGGTGAGGTGAACCCGTTTTTTCTGACGGGGCGCAGCATCCCGGGGGAAAGCAACCGTTTTGTATCAAGGCAAAATGGGCTTGCCGCGAAGGAAAGCCCGGTTCTGAGCGAGCTTTCCGGCATGATTGAGCCGGAGCGTTAGGTAACGTACTCTTCTTCGGCTTCGCCGGTTGGGCGTGAGATTTCGCCGGTGTCTTCGAGATGTCGGACGATATCGACGATCTTTTGTTGGACGGCTTCGACTTCGCTGATCCGAACGCTGCCCAGATAGCCCATTTCTTCCTGCAAGTTCTCGGCTGCGCGTGAACTCATGTTTCGCAGCACTTTCTGCTGCAAAGCTTCGCTGGCACCCTTCAATGCCATCGCCCACTGAGCGGTTTCGACATTCTTCAGCAACGCTTGGATGTCGCGGTCGCCCAGCTTGGAAATGTCTTCGAAGACAAACATCAATCGTCGGATGTCTTCTGACAACTCCGGATCTTCACGACCCAGAGATTCCATGATGGTCCGTTCGATTGCACGTTCGACCACGTTGAGGATCTCAGCGACGCTTTCGACACCACCAGTGTTGCTGTGTTGCTGGTTGACCATGTTGCTGAGGCGAAGTTCCAACCCACGTTCCAGTTCAGAAACTGCCGTCGGACTGGTGCGGCCGATCGATGCGATACGGCGAATGACTTCTAGCTGTTTCACGGGGTCTAGCCCCGCAAGCACTTCCGCCGCATAGGACGACGGCACGTGAGACAGCAACAAGGCGATCGTTTGCGGGTGTTCTTCGCCGATAAACTGCAGCAGCGTCTGTGTATCGACCTTTTTGACGAAGCCAAAAGGCATCGCTTCGATCGTTTGCTGAAGATTGCCGATCAGTTCGCCGGCGTCTCGCCCAAGGGCTTCTTTGATCAGTTCCTTGGCTCGTTCCAATCCACCCGGGCTGGCGTAGATTGAGCTCGCTTTGCTGGTCAAAAACTCAGCGATCACGACTTCTTGTTCGTCACCACCAACCGAGTCGATTTGGGCGATTTTGATGCTGATCGTTTCGATCAATCGCGGCGGAAGTTGACCGAGGACCTTTGCCGCGACCTTCGTGGGAAGGCTCATCAGCAAGATTGCCGCTTTCGTCAATCCGCGATCGTCAGCAATACCCATGGTCGACGAACTATTCACTTCGTTGAGAAACCTGCCACGCAAATGAGAGGAAGCGCTATACGAGTGAGCACTTCACTACTCTTTCATCGGCAATCCAACGGGCAGGCTCAATCGAACGCCGAAGAGGGAGGCGTCGTGCCAAATTAGGATCGGGATATCTGGCAGAACCAGCAAACTCGACTAGGGTGCTGCGGTTTGGGGAGGTTTGCCGAGCACGCGAACGATCAACCAGAGCACTGCGGCGGAGACCAGTAAACTGATCCAAGGTGAAATGCCCCACGATGCCGGTAGCGTTCCAAACAAAATGCAGGTGACGCCGACTACCAACGCGTAAGGCATTTGCGTTCGCACGTGCAGCACGTGATTGCAGTCACAAGCACGACTGGACAGCACCGTTGTGTCAGATAGCGGTGAACAGTGATCGCCAAAGATGGCACCGGCAAGCACGCTGCTGAACGTCGCTAGACAGATTGGCGACATGGCGAGGGAAGCCGTCGTGGTTGATTGCAACCCCGCCATCGCCACCGTATCCGATGCTGCCAACGCGGCTTCTTGCAAGTTGACGGACAAGGCAACAGACAGTGGAGTTAAAATCGCCATCGTGCCCCAACTGGTTCCGGTGGAAAAGGCGATGAACGCCGCCAGCAGGAACACGCACGTGGGGAGCCATTCCACGGGAAGACGTGTGTCCAGAATGGATGCAAGATAACCGCCGGTGTTGAGTTGTTCCGTCGCGGTGAGTGAGGAAAGCCCCCACGCCAACCAAAGCACTGCCATCGCCGGCAGCATTTGAAACATGCCTTGCGCGGTGCCCATCGCGACCAGTTCCCATGACACTTTGCTCAGCAGCATTGCAAGTGTTCCGGCGACGATGAGGCCCGCGGCGCCACCGGCAACAAGCGCCAAGTAAGAGTTGCCATTGCCAATAACGTGGCCAAAGGTTTGCCAGGTCGACATCTCGCCTTCGATGGGAGTTTGCAATCCGGTCCAGACGAGCACTCCGCTGATGACGATCAAGCAAATCACAATTGGCATGACCGCCGCGAAGGTGTCTCGCCAGGATGTCGAAGATGTCCAGCGGTAAGGATGGATTGGCTTGCGAGAGGCGGTGTTTTCTTCCGCCCACATCGGACCGAAATCTCTTCCCGATCGGGCGATGACGAAGACAAACCACAACGCCAAAAGCGGATAGAAGCGATAGGGAAGGCTATGCAAGAAAACCGAGAATGTCATGTTCGTCGTTTCGATCCCCGCGTCGGTCAATCCAGTCTGCAGGTAACTCAGTTCGGTCGCGACCCATGTGCTCACGAGGGTTAGGCCAGCAACAGGAGCAGCGGTGGAGTCAACCAAATAAGCCAGCTTGGCTCTCGATATGCCATAGCGTTCCGCCGTGGTCCGCATGGTGCCACCAACTAGCAACGTGTTGGCGTAGTCATCAAAGAATATCAGCAAGCCGGTGAAGCCAATCAATGTTTGACCGCCTCGGCGAGTTGACACACGGCGGGTCCACCCGGAGATCATCCGTGCCATGCTTCCCGCTGATTCCAAAACACCCACCATTCCGCCGAGAAGCAATGTGAAGGCGAGAACGTGAAGGTGGTCCCAATCGCGAACGGATTGATCGATCGTGAAGAAGAACTGCTTCGACGATTGAATGAGTGTGCTAGCTACGCCACCGTCTTCTTTGGAAGCCAGCAACCAAGTGCCGACGAAAATGCCGATCGCGAGAGGAAACAGGACTCGGCGAGTGAGCAGGGCCAGGATGATCGCGACGGCGGGCGGCAAGAGTGATTCGATGCCGTCGGTCATGGCGGTCTCCGTCGAAGGATTTCAGGGCGGCTGAGTCGGCTATCGCAATCGAGATAAACGAACCGGCGCAGACAAGCTTTGAGCGGCAGCGGCTTCCGACAGGCTGGCCGTCACATAACTTGGAAGCAACTCGCTGATTTCTGATCGATCGTTTGCAAACGATTCCAAGCCGTCTAGCAGTTCCAAGGCGTGCAAACGAATGGAAGCGGCGTCGCGGCCATCATAGCGGCTCGCGATTTTTGACCAACGTACACCGAGTTTGCCTCGTGCTTCTGCGGCCTCGCCGTCGGACAAGTTATCTGAATCTTCTCGCCACAGCATCTCGGCTTTCGCCAACGATGCCAATCGAGAATCCGAGGCTTTGCACATCAATGGAACTCCGTCGTCCCAGCGTCGTAGTTGCAAACAAAGGGTGCGACCCAAAACGCCGGCCGACGTTTCGGATTGTCTCATGCGATCCAGTTCCATCTCGGTGGGCATCGTTTTGATGGAAGCCAGCAGATCGTTCAGCTCGTTTTGCGATTGCTCGTCCGTTGCGAATGGGACCAGCTTCTCCACGTCAAATCCAAACGAAGCGCACCACTGATTCTTGTTGTTCAGGATCAATTGATCCAGCAACGCGTTGGCCTGAAGCAGCAAATGATTGAGGTGGTCAGTGGTCGATATCGTTTGTCGACAATCCCGCCAACTTTCAACGAGCTTACGCACGACCGGATCGGACCAGGGCTCCTGAGACGCTTCGGAGACGGTTTCTGACGAGGGTGTCGTTGCGATGGCGGTGTGGGCGACTAGATCTTGGGCACGGCGGTGCGTTGTTTCAAATGGCTCGACCAACCAACTGGCACGCAAACTCAAGTGCATGGCCGCGAGGTGCTCCAGAGAACCGTTGCCCGCGAGTTCCGCAATCAATTCCCACTGATCAATCAAGCCAGCCGCCTCGGTCAGTCGAAACCGCCGAGTCGCCCGTTCTGTTTCGTCCCACAATTCCTGGGTTGCTTCGCTGATCTCAATCTCTGTGAACCGCGCCTTCTCGGGTTCGGGCGTGGGTGTCACGGGAGCACCGGCTACGTCTTCCGGAATGTCGACATTGTTGGTCGCTTCGAGCGTTTCCGCCATCGCCATCTCGGTAACAGCCGGAGTCTCCGCAACCGATTCCGCTGCATCGTCCGTGTCATCAGTCATTTCGGATGCGAGTTCAGCGACCGCAGGGCCGCTGGGAGTCATCGGTTCAACCGCGTCATCGCGAGTGGTCTCGGCAAGCTCTGTATCAACGTTTGGTTCGGGTTGATTTTCTGTCGTTTCAACGTCAGGAGCCACCGCAATCATTTGCTCGGGTGGTGCGGTGGCATCGGGAAACTCGTCCGGCGTATCGACGTCTTTCAGTTCTTCAGTGGTTGGCACGTCCAACTGCGTCGTAGGAAGTTCGACAGGAACGGAACCGATTGGCTCTGCTGGTTGCGTGGCCAAGGTGGACTGATTGGCTTTTCGAGCTCCCAACCAATACGCCAAATAGAACGTCGCAGACAGGCAAAGGATCGAAAGCCCCACCAGTGTCCGAACTTCCGTCATCCATCGTTTCCATGCGCCGCGATGAGAACGCATCTCTTCGAGAACCAGTTCGTTTTCATTGCGCGGCGGCAAATCTTCTAGCAACGAACGTTCGACGGAGGGCTGAACCCAGTGCGATGTTTCATCCGCGGTCATTGCGATCGTTTGTGCATCGCTGGCATCAATCACCACGTCAGCCAATCGGTTGCCCGAATTGGGAGGCTGGCCAGGAATCAGCACATTGTCTTGGATCGGCGATGCCTGGTCGTTCGCCGCAAAGATCGTTTCTTGTGAAAACGATGTGTGCGACACGCTTTCCATTTCGAATGGAAGGATGCGGCCGAGTTGAACTTGTTGATGTCGGTCGATTCGATAACGCGGGTCCATCACTCGGTAGGCCGATGTGATGACTCGTGCTAAGTGGCATTCATTGATTGTCGACGGTTTGCTGACCTGAACCGATGCGAGAGCACCGGCACTACGTTTGGTTGCGGTGCGGATGATGTGCAACCGGCTTTCAAACGTCCGCAAACCCAGGGTCGCGAAATGTAGGTCGTCGAGAAGGTCGTTTGCTGCGACCGGATTCGGATGGCAATGACGGACTTGGTCAAAGATTGAATCGCTTGCTCGATTGTCCCCGTGATCGTCTGAATCGTCCGATTCCGCAGTTGGCAACCCCGGTCGGGTCAATGCGTCACCCTCCGCCGCGTCGCGGTCCGATTCCGGAATCGCGTCGTCGATCGAAGCATCGATCGGTCGGTCGTTGGGGGGAGTGTTTTCGGACATGTTCGAAAATGCGTACCGAAGATCGATTGGGAACGTTCGGCGGCGGGAGTCCAAGAATCAGGTATTACACAACGTGAAGGCTTGGCTGAGAGAGGCGATCGGGTCCGGGTGCGTGGGAATGAATTCTTGGGCGAGGTAGCCAGTATAACCGGTCTCGCGAATCGCCCTGATGATAGGTGGATAGTTGATTTCCTGGTTAAAATCCAGCTCTCCGCGGCCCGGATTGCCGGCGGTGTGATAATGCCCCACAAATTCGTGATAGCGGCGTAGATGACGGATCACGTCCCCATGCATGATTTGCACGTGGTAGATGTCGAACAGCAGTTTCATTGCCGGTGAATCGACCGCTCGGATCAAATCCACGCACCGATGAATGTCGTCGCCCCAGTACCCGGGGTGACCTTTCATCGGATGGGAATCGTCCACGCTATTAAGATGTTCCAACACGATTTGAATGCCATTTTGCTCCGCGTAGGGAGTCACCCTCTTCCAACAGTCCACGCAATTCTGAAATGCGGCTTCGTCCGTGATTCCCGGTGTTTGCATGCCAGTGAATGTGATGACCGATGGCGCACCGTACTTCACGGCCAGGTCGATTCCCTTGCGAAGCGATTCTTCGACGGCTTTGTGGTTGGCCGGATCAAGAGGGCCTTTTTGAAAACCGTGGCTACCAACGAGTGAAATCTCCAGACCCATTTCTTTGATCGCTGGGTAGTGTTCGGCGCCCACGCCTTCCAACGCGACGTAGCCGATCTTCTTTGCTTCGGCGGCCAATGTCATCACCGGCATTGGCTTGAAACACCAACCCATGATGGATTGCCGAATGGACCCATTCGGTTGGTCGGAATCGATGGCCTGTGATCCGTCTGCGTTACCCGTTGTTCTCGAAGGCGTCTGGGTCTTCGAATTCGGCCGGGTTCTTGATGGCGGTTGGGGCTGGGTGGGCATCGCAGAAGTCCATCGAGGGGGGATTCAGGGGGAGCCACCATCATGATCGCTAACGACCGCTTCATTCAACTAGGAAAATCCGTTGGTGGAGCAATCCAAATGGACTAGTCCAGCCGCCGGCCAAGCGATTTCGCAAGGGAAAGTGGAGCAATTTGCCAGCGTTTTTGAGATCGGGTTCAAGCTCCTCGATTTGCCCGCAAATTTTTCTCAAGTTACCTAATCGGCACAGTCGATAGTTCTTTCACGCGACGCCCTGGCGTCGAACCCGCTCGGCTTGTTACATCCTGACCATCGGGTTGCCAATCTTCGCGGCCATGCCAACCGAAACTCTCGTCAATGGAATGACTCTCTGTGACATCCCTTACCGCTCGTCACCAATCGAAAACGGATTCCACCGACCTGAAACAAGCTCGCCGCGAAATGGAACTGGACCGAATGGCTGGTTTAGGAACGTCCAAAACCGTTTCTCTTCCGCTTTCGCAAGTGGCTCGATTGCTGATCGACGCCGCCCAAAGCAACCGAACTTGGCTGATGGATTTCGCAGATGATGTGGTGCGAATCGACTCAGATTTGTATGAAGTCCTACTGGCATACCAAGAACTGCGTAGTGATCTTCGCACGGCTTGATTGGTTGTCAGATTTGGATCGGATCCATCCACACGCACGACACTAACCATTTGTAACTCAGGAGCATTGCCATCATGCGATCAATCGCTGTCATCAACCAAAAAGGTGGTGTGGGCAAAACGACCAGCAGCGTCAATTTGGCCGCCGCTCTCGCTCGATCCGGTCGTCGCGTCTGTGTGATGGATTTGGATCCCCAAGCCCACGCGTCATTGCACCTTGGGATCACCGCCATCGACGGAAGCGTGCCTTCGATGTACGAGGTTCTGTGCAGCGATGTTTCGCTGTCGGAAGCCCGCCAACAAGTCGGTGAAAACCTCTTCGTTGTGCCATCCAACTTGGACTTGGCCGCCGCAGAAATGGAACTGGCCGGTGAAGTCGGTCGCGAGATGATTCTCAGCGACAAGCTCGCCGACGATGAAGAAGAATTTGACTACTTGGTTTTGGATTGCCCACCGAGCCTGGGTGTGCTCACGTTGAATGCATTGGTCGCGGTTGAAGAAGTGTTCTTGCCGCTGCAGCCACACTTTTTGGCGCTGCACGGTTTGTCCAAATTGCTTCGTACGATCGAAGTCGTTTCTCGCCGGATGAACAACAAGTTGCGACTCAGCGGAGTCGTTTTGTGCATGTATGACGCCAACACGCGTTTGGCCGCGGAAGTCAGCACCGACATCGATGAGTTCTTCGCCGCATCCAAAGATGGTCGCGAATTCTTCTCCGGTGCCAAGTTCTTTGACACTCGAATTCGTCGCAATATTCGCTTGGCAGAAGCTCCCAGTTTTGGACAATCGATCTTCGATTATTCCAGCGAAAGCAATGGGGCAATTGACTATCAATCGCTCGCCGAAGAAGTGCTGGCACAAGAAGTCGCCAGCGTTCGCAAAACGTCGAGTGTTTCGACTCAAAGTGCTCGCATGGCCGCCTGAGGCCGCTGTGCGATTCTTTTGTCGGGCGGGCTGGTTCGCCCACGCCCGACTCGTCAGTCAGGCCACTTCAATTCAGCGACCGGTTCCCGCGGTGTGATGACCGCGGAAACTGGAACTGGATGGCCCAAGATCACAAACGTGTTCTGAAACGCGTCGTGAGGTCCATGCCCACCAGGATGCACCGTGTTTCGAGCGGTGTCGACGAACAAATCGCATCGCACGTGACTGGGCGGTACGACTTTGCCATCCTTCGGTTTTGAAACCTCGTATTCCGCGAACCACCAGACGTGGATGCCTTCTTCTCGGCGTCCCACCCAGCGATATTTCGCGGCGTTTTCAAGCTTCGGAGCAGGAAGACACGCGTCGTCATTGGCAAACGTCATGTGTCTGCCAAATGCCAACTGTTGAGGTTTCAGGTCAACGCGTGATTTCTCGCCGGTTGCCGTCTCAGGACTGTGTTCGCCTGATTTTGAAAGCGTCGAATTTGCTTCCTTTATCAAGCGTTCTTCATCGGCGAGCGATAGTCGAAACGCAATTTCGATTCGCTCGGTTTCAGGATTCCACTGCAGTTCGCACAAGGTTTCCTGAGTGGGATGCAATAGCATCCCACTGAGTACCAGCCAACAAGAAGTGACAAACGCAATCATTCGTCGGTGGCCTCCGGCGAATCTGCTTCGGCTTCGTTTTCTTTCTTGTCTTTGGCTGCCTTGGGCTCAGCCTCGGCAGCTTCATCCTTCTTCTTGGGTTTTGCTGGTTCGTCTTTTTCGCCTTCGCCCTTTGGCTTCTTGCCTTCGTCTGATTTCTTGGAAGCTTCGTCAGAGGGTTTATCTGCGGAAGCGGCTTTCTTCTTTTCTTCCTCTGCCTTCTGCTTTTCGGCGGCCTTTTCTTTTTCGGCGGCCTTTCGCATCGGGTTGCTGGATTTTCCGGATTGATAAAGCTTGAAACGGCTAGGTTCCAACTTTGGAGGCCAATGATTGTTTCCGCCGTCGGTGTCCGCGATTTCTCGCTTTGGATCGATCTCCAAACGAACGATTTCTTTTTCGCTCAGGAACAACCGCTTCACTTCCTTGCTGTTCACTCGCCAGATTTCGGCTGGTAGCTGAACGTCTTCGGAGGTGCTGTCTGCGTAGTGGATTCGCATTGGCACCGGCATCACCAATCCGCCCTTGTTGGACAGGTGCACCACGTAGAACCGAGTGGTCCGGCGAAGCATGGCACGTTGTTCGTCATCGAGTTTGTCCAAGAACTTTTGATAGTTCTTGCGATCGTTTTCCTCGACCTTGTCTTCGTCGTAGTCCGGCGCGTTGTAGAAATCCTTCAAGCCGGGACGCCATTCGATGCGGCGGCGAAGTGGCAACTCGCGGTTGCGTTCATCAGAGATTGAATCTTCACGAGCATCTTTCTTTTTGCGTTTTCGCTCGGCGGCTTCGTCTGGATCGCCGCTGTCGATCAAATACAGTTCGATGCCTTCGATCGCAACGTCAACGTGATCGGTGCTGTAGAACCAACCTCGCCAGAACCAATCCAAATCGGTGCCGGAAGCGTCTTCCATGGTGCGGAAGAAATCACTTGGCGTTGGCCGTTTGAATTTCCACCGATTCGCATATTGCGAGAACGCAAAATCGAATCGTTCTCGTCCCAAGACGGTTTCGCGAAGGATGTTCAGAGCTGTCGCGGGTTTTCCGTATGCGTTGGAGCCGAACTGCAGGATTTCATCGCTGCTGGTCATGATCGGACGTTGGTTGCTGCCCCGCATGTAAGGGACGATCTTTTCCGGTGGGCCGCGACGCGATGGGTAGTTGTCTTCCCACTCTTGTTCGGTCAGGTACTGAAGGAACGTGTTGAGGCCTTCGTCCATCCACGTCCACTGACGCTCGTCACTGTTGACGATCATTGGGAAGAAGTTGTGGCCGACTTCGTGAATGATGACGCTGATCAAACCGTACTTGGTCGCTTTGCTGTACGTACCGTCGTCCTCGGGACGCGGGCCGTTGAAGCAGATCATCGGGTATTCCATCCCGTATACAGGCCCGTTGACGCTGATGGCCACTTCGTACGGGTATTCAAAGGAATAGCGGCCGTAGACTTCCAATGTGTGGGCGATTGATTCGCTGCTGTATTGGCTCCACAACGGTTCGGCTTCGTTGGGATAATAAGACATTGCTAGAACGGTCTGGTCGCCGACTTTGACGGGCATCGCATCCCAGATGAATTTGCGACTGGCAGCGAACGCGAAATCGCGAACATTCTTGGCGGTGAAATTCCAAGTCGCACGTTCTTTGGATTTGGATTTTTCGTTCTCTTTGGCTTCTTCTGGGGTGACGATGAATTCGAGGTCTTCGCCCTTCTTCATCTTTGCCAAACGCGTCTTCCATTCCGGTTTGAGAACGTCGTCTGTGTTTTTAAGCGTTCCCGTGGAAGCAACCACCATGTCCGCTGGAACATCAATCCGGACGTCGTAGTCACCCAGTTCCAATGTGAATTCGCCTGAACCCAAGAACTGATGATGTTGCCATCCGGTGTAGTCGGTGTAGGCGGCCATCCGTGGGAACCACTGAGCGATTTCGTAGATGTAGTTCTTGTCCTTTTCGAAGAACTCGTAGCCACCGCGAGCTCGAATGACTGTCGCATCAACAATGTTGTAGCTGTATTCGATTTTCAGTTGGGTCGACTTGCCCGGCGGCAATGGCTTGGCCAAATCCACTCGCATCATCGTGTCGACGATCAGGTGATCGATCTCGCCACCTTTTCCGTCGGTCACGGAACTGATTTTGTAGCCGCCATCGAAGGCTTGTTGAGCCAACATGGTTTCGACGAACTTGAAAGTGGCTTGCGAGCCGATCCCGGGAGCCGACTTGCTGGTGATGGCAACCGAATCGTTGTTGAATCGGTTTTGATCGAGTTGGACCCAAAGGTAGTCCAGCGTGTCAGGCGATTGGTTGTGATAGGTGATCTCGCAGGTGCCGCTGAGCGATTGATTCTCATCGTTCAGTGAGACGTCAATTTTGTAGTCGGCCCGTTGTTGCCAGTACTGAGAACCGGGAGCACCCGAAGCGGTTCGATAAACGTTCGGCGTCGGCAACCATGGTTCCAATGGATGGAACTTGTCCGTCGGGTCGCTGTGTTTTGGGTTGGGCAACGGTTGTGCGGACGCGGTGCTCGGTGCGACCGCGGTCAGCAATCCTGCCAATGCGACGGCCAAACAAACCATCGCGGTGGAGAATCGAAAACTGAACGCGGGAGCCAAAACACGTGAAAGCGGGATCGATCGAAATCGCATCTTTCAAAGACCTAGGGCGGCGAGGTACCAAACTGGGATCAAACTGAAGCTTCACAGGATACTTCGCCAAGAAACGTCGTTTGTCCACGTCGCAGCCGTAATTTGGTTAGGGAGGTGATTCTCGCGGCAGCTTGCGATTGGCAAAGTGTCTAAACCCATGGATTCCTCGCCTGAGGGGCTCAGTTTTCGCTCTTCGCTCTAGAGAATACGGCGCAAGCGTTACAAACCGAACGATCGGCATGAATTTCCACTTCGGGGGCAAACCCATTCGATATGCCCGGCTCACATGACAATGCCGGGCTAGGTTTTCGACAGAGTAGGAGCGTGATCCTGCCGCCATGATTTGTAACCGTATGAAGTCATTTCCATGTCCCAAAGACCCTTCTTGCGATCGATCCAGCGATTTTTGCTCGAAGAAGATGGCCCGACCGCTGTTGAATACGCCGTGATGCTGTCACTGATTATCGTGACCGCTTCGGTGGGTATCAGCATTTTGGTCACCGAGACGAGTAACAGTTTGCAGAACTCGTCCGACGCCATCGCTAACTGAATTGGATTGCCCCGTGAAAGCCAAGCGACCCACCCGTCCGTTGCGTCAACAACTGTTGATCGACAAAGACGTCCAAGTAGCGTTGATCTTGCGTGCCGTTCTCTACGGAACCGCATGCGTCACCTATTTTGTTGTCATTCAATTTTTCACTCAGTCGATGATCCATCCCGGTGTGAACACCGCGGATCTGTTCTTCTCGTTGACTGATGAAGCGATGTACTGGGTCCCCGGCTTGTTGGTTTTGGGACCATTGATGATCTACGACGTTTTGAAAGTCAGCAACCGATTTGCCGGACCGATTTTTAGCATGCGTCGAGAAATGCAAAACTTGATCGACGGCAAAGAAGGTCGAAGCATCACCTTCCGAAACGATGATCATTGGTCGACCTTGGCGATGCAGTTCAACACCATTCGCGAGGAGTTGTTGGAACTGCGAGCCAGCATGCCGAGCGAAGCGGAAGAGGAAGATGAAGAAGACGACAGCTGGATGGATGCAACACCGGAAGACAACGCTGTCGCCGTTGGTTGATAGCGGGCTGTTGATTCAATGAGCCGTACCGCGTTAGTGGCGGTTAATCAGATGCCAACCGGTACGAATGCCCATCGGCTAATTGTTGTCATGCGGTAGACGACTAAACAAACAGCTCGACCGCATCGGAACGAAACCGATTTTATGCTGAATGATTTCAGCTGCTGGTTCAGTTCGGCAGCGGAATCAGGCTAAACCCGCGTCTCGCATCAGCATCTGCAGATCGGCCCAGGCTGCTTTTTTTGCGTCTGGATTTCTCAGCAAGTACGCCGGGTGATAGATCACCAACACTTTGCTTTCGTGGTATTGGTGAAAGCGTTGCCGAAGTCGACCAATGGAAAGCTTGGTCTTCAGCAGTGAATGAGCACTAACCGCACCGAGACACACGATGTATTCGGGACGCAGGATTTGAAGTTGTTGCTCAAAGTATTCGCGGCAATTCGCCAATTCGGTCGGCTCGGGGTTTCGGTTCTCAGGCGGTCGGCACTTGACCGTGTTCAGCAGATAGATGTCTTCCCGCTGAAGCTTGCAGGCCTGAACCATTTTGTCGAGCAATTGCCCAGCCTTCCCGATGAACGGCCGTCCCAATCGATCCTCGTCGGCTCCGGGAGCTTCGCCAAAGAACGCGAATCTCGCGGCTGGATTTCCTTCGCCAAAGACGGTTTGGGTCCGGCACTTGGCCAGCAAGGTGCATTTGGTGCATCCGGCGACAACCGATGCCAAATTCGTCAACTGGTTTTCGCGTTCCGCAATCGGCAAGCTGGTCCCGGGGTAGGGATCGTCGCATGCGGAGAAGGATTCGACCGGTTGCAGCCTGCCTTCGGGGGCTCGCGGAGGCGTTTTGACCTCGGGCCCGATCGACGAGCCAGCGGCGGATGCTTGAGGAGATGGTTGCGGGCTGGACGCTGCTGCGACGGGCGATGGTGATTCAGATGAGGCAGCATCCTGGATCCAGCGTGATTTCCACGATTCGACCGATTCCGCCTTGGGTTGGGGAATAAAACGAATGCCAACCCGCTGCAGGTGAGCCAGCAGTTCTCCGGCGGCTTCGTGAGTTTCGCCGGGGTCGAGGTCGTTTTCTGAGGAGGTCATGAGCAACTGGAGAGGCGTTTTCGCGTCAAAAAAACGGTCATTGCGGGGAAGTTCGAGCAAGGAAGGGATTCTTGAAATGCTCGACGCAGCTTACCATTGGCAGGTTACCACCGATTCGTCGTTCCTTTTACCCTCTGTTCGATTTTTGTCATGCCTGTCCCTCAAGTCGCCATCGTCGGCCGCCCCAATGTCGGCAAGAGCAGCCTGTTCAACTGGCTCGCTCGCCGTCGGCTCGCCATCGTCGATAACTTCGAAGGTGTGACTCGCGATCGCATGACCACACTGATCGAGTCTGACGATCAGTTCTTTGAACTAATCGATACGGGCGGCATGGGGGTCGAAGATGCCGACGACCTGACCAGCGACGTACGGCGGCAAATCGACATGGCCATCGCTTCGGCCGACGTGATTTTGCTGGTCGTCGATGTTCAGACCGGATTGATGCCACTCGATGAGGAAGTTGTCGAACGCCTGCGTGGTGTGGAACGACCTGTGATCTTGGTTGCCAACAAGGCCGACCAAGAGCACCAGGACATTCATGCGGATGAATTTCGACGCCTCGGACGAGGTCACCTGATCACGGTCAGCACCACACAAAACCGACACCGTGATGACTTGATCCAAGTCATCGTGGATCGACTGCCGGAGAAAGATGAGGATTTGGTCGCCCCTGAATCTTCGATGAAGATCGCGATCGTTGGCCGTCGGAACGTCGGGAAGAGCACCTTTGTCAACACGCTCGCCGAATCCGATCGGATGATCGTCAGCGAGGTGGCCGGTACCACGCGAGACAGCGTGGACGTGCGATTCGAAATCGATGGACAAACGTTTCTGGCGATCGATACACCTGGTTTGCGAAAACGCAAATCCATACGAACGGACTTGGATTTCTACGGAACCCACCGCGCTCAACGCAGCGTCCGACGCGCCGACGTTGTGCTGATGTTCTTTGACGCCTTGGAAAAGACCAGCAAGGTCGACAAGCAACTTGTTGGCTACATCATGGAGCATCACAAACCGGTGATCTTTGTGGTCAACAAATGGGACAAGGTTGACAAAGAGGTTCCAACCGAACGTTGGGTCAAATACCTGCGTCACCAATTCACCACGCTGTCCTACGCACCGATTGCGTTCATCACTGGACAAACCGGACGCAATGTCAAAGCGGTGATGAACCACGCCGCGATGCTTTACAAACAAGCCCAAAGCCGAGTGTCGACGGGCGAACTGAACCGAATTTTGCGAGCGGCGATCGAGCAGCATCCGCCCGCGATGTACCAAGGCCGTCGACCGAAGATCTTCTATGCCACGCAGGTTTCGACCGAACCACCAACGGTCGTTGTGATGTGCAGTGATCCCAAGGCTTTGACCCACGACTACCAACGCTACCTGATTGGTTGGATGCGGGATCACCTGCCGTTCGGCGAAGTTCCGATCAAGCTCTACATGCAACAACGCAGCCGATCAGAAGCCAAAGCGGAACGATCCGGGCAAGGTCGCTCGTTGGAATCCTAGAAGACCGGTGGTGTTCGCTGGCATGGTACGGGCACAGTTTTCGACGAAGGATTGCTGATAAAGCAGCGATCGTTGTGTGCTTCGCAAAATGGCGCGCCACATGCACTCGTAAATGGTGCCCTAACAGCCTGTTGATTTAGTCGTCTACCGAATGACGACAATCAGCCGATGGGCGTTCGCCCCGGTTGGCGTCTGACTAACCGCCGCTAGCGCGGTACGGCTCATTGAATCAACAGCCCGCTATGGGGTAAGTGCCTCAGCCATCGCGAATTTTTTGCGATGCGAACATCCGAATGCAGCGAAGTGCCATGTCGACGACACACAACCACCCACAGCCCTCAGCGCCTTCCTCGCAAGGTTACATGCCGTCGCCCGAAACGCATTCCATTGTGATCGGGTACATCGTCTGGATCTTTGGCTTCTTTGGAGCACACCGTTTCTATTACGGGAAGCAGATCACAGGAACGATTTGGTTTTTTACCCTGGGTCTAGCCGGGATTGGCTGGCTGATTGATTTGTTCTTGATTCCAAGGATGGATCGGCGTGCTCAAAGACGCTTCACGTCGGGCCCGGTGGACTACACCATGGCCTGGATTCTGCTGACGTTTTTGGGTCTCTTCGGCATCCACCGTTTCTATCTCGAAAAGTGGATCACCGGCGTTATCTATTTGCTCACCGGTGGGCTGTTTGGCGTCGGTTGGCTGTACGACCTGTGGACGCTGAACGAACAAGTCGATCAATACAATCGCCGGGCGTGAGCGACCGCGATAACATTGGCTTTTTGAAGAAGAGTTGATGGATCGCCACGGGTGAAGCACAGGCAGTCGTGAACCACCTACAATGGGGCTGAGCAACCGAGCGGTTTTGAAATCGACTGGATGCTCCCCTGCCCCATATCCCACCTTCTTCGCGATTGAGATTCACTCATGCGCACGCTTTATCTGCCATTCGCTGCACCGATTCTGATTCTGGTGCTTTTGGTTCTTTCTCCGTGCTCTCGTGCCGATGACACCCCGGCGGTCTCGCCCGACGGTGATCGATTGGTGGCTGATTACTTCGAGCAGCAAACTCGTTTGTTGACGGATCGATCACTCGCGGACATCGAAAATTTGGAGGACTGGACGAGTACGCGAGAAATGTATCGTCAGCAACTGCTGGACATGTTGGGATTGAACCCGATGCCCAAGCGAGGCGAATTGCATACGACCGTGACGGGCGAAGTTCGCAAGGGTGACGTCGTCGTGGAAAAGCTGCATTTTCAGTCGATGCCAGGACTGTACGTGACCGCAAATTTGTATCGGCCCGCAGAAGTGGACGAGCCCCTGCCCGCGGTTCTGTACGTTTGTGGTCACGGACGCGTTGTGGAAGACGGCATCAGTTACGGAAACAAAGTTTATTATCAACACCACGGCGCCTGGTTCGCTCGCAACGGCTATGTGTGTTTGGTCATCGACACCATTCAGCTTGGTGAGTTCGAAGGGATTCATCACGGCACTTACCGAGAGAAAATGTGGTGGTGGAACAATCGCGGTTACACACCCGCAGGCGTCGAAGCTTGGAACAGCACGCGAGCAATCGATCTGCTTCAAGCTCGAGCCGATGTCGATCCCGATCGGATTGGCGTGACGGGCCGAAGCGGCGGCGGAGCCTACTCATGGTGGTTGTCTGCGATTGACGAACGCATCCAAGCGGCAGTGCCGGTCGCTGGGATCACCAGTCTTCACAACCATGTGGTTGATGGCTGCGTCAGTGGGCACTGCGATTGCATGTACATGGTCAATACGCATCGTTGGGATTTTCCAATGGTCGCCGCGTTGGTTGCTCCACGACCGCTGCTGATCTCAAACACCGATCGCGATTCGATCTTTCCACTGGAGGGCGTCGTGGATGTGCACGCCAAGGTTCGAAAGATCTATGAGCTGTATGGGGCGGAGGAAAATCTGGGTTTGCAGATCACTTCCGGTCCGCACCACGACACCCAAGAGCTACGGATTCATGCGTTTCGATGGATGAATCGTCATCTGAAAAACGATGAGTCACTCGTTGATACGGTGGCAACAAAGCTGTTCGACACCAAGCAACTCAAGGTGTTTGATGAACTGCCCATGGACGAACGCGTGACAACGATTCACGAAACCTTTGTTCCCAAAGCAACGCTCAACAAATCGCCTTCAACACCTCAAGAGCTGGCAACGTTGAGTGAGAGTTGGAAAAAGCTGCTTCATGAGTTGACATTCGCTGGTTGGCCAGATGATGTTTCGACAAAACAAACGTTGACCAACTTCGAGCAACTCACACGCGACGATGCTGAGGTCATCTTTGCCCAGTACGACAGTCAAGCCCCGTATTGTCTGCCACTAATCATCGTGCGTCCTACCAAAGTGGAGAAGAAAACGACCGAAAAGAAGCAGGCCACAACAGCGTCGCCCGTCGATGTGGTTGTGTTGGATCAAGCGGGTTGGGATCGTGCCACGTCCGGACTGGCCGTGGTCGACCCGCAACGCTATCCGAACATGGAACCTTCTCAGGATGTTTGGAACGAGATGATTGAATCGGGACGTCCTACGGTTTTGATTGCGCCTCGTGGAGTTGGGCCGACCGAATGGTCGCGTGATGAGCGAGAGCGGACACACATCCGTCGCCGATTCATGCTGTTGGGACAAACTGTTGCCGGAATGCAAATTTATGACGTCGTCAGTGCGTTGAAAGCACTGAGCGGACACCGAGAAGATTTCAATTTGGCCGGTCCATGGACCTTGAGTGGGACGAACGATTCGGCGTTCATCGCGTTGCATGCCTCCGTTTGGTCGGACTCCATTGCCAAGTTGAAATTGCTGAATCTTCCGATATCCAATCGAGATTCACCGGATTTGCTGAACGTCAGCAGGGTGCTCGAACTTCCTGAGCTTCTGACCATGGCCACCAGCGAAGTCACAGTGTTGATCGGAGGAAGCAACCAGGCCGAGTGGCGGAAACTTGCTGGATCAGCCCCGCTTCTTTCCAGCATCGATTGGGTGGTTGAGTGATCGAGCAACAGTCGCGTTTCTGATCGTGTAGGCTTAATCGTATCAGGAGCCAATCACATGCGAAAATTCGTGCTATTCGTCGCTGTCTTCTCAGCATTCTTCCCACGTCAATTGTCCGCCTGTTTGTGGGACTACGACACATTGGCAATGGAACGCGAGCTGTTTCCCGGTGCGAATGAATTGATTGCTGGGTATTTTGTTCGCCATTCGGACGCCTACTACGAATGGAGGATCGCCGATCGAATGGCGAAGCCAGCGAACCAACAGCTACCTTCGGACCTGGACGATGTGGCGGTCGCTCACGACAAACTTGGCAATCACGACAAAGCCATTGAAACGATTCTTGAGAAGATGGAGCGATGGCCGAACCAAGGTCGCTACGAATCGGAAGCCAATCTAGGGACGTTCTACATTCATGCGGGGCGACTGGAGGAAGGCTTGAAGCACATTCGCAGCGCCATTGCGATCAATTCGGATGCCCACTTTGGTCGTGAAATCTATCAGCAGCTTCTGGTCGAGTATCTGATTGAAAGGCAAAGTGAATCACCGCAGTTACCTTTGTCCACCTCCGTTGGTGAAGGACCACTTGGCTTCACTGCTTTTGTGCTGGAATCCCGAAAAGCGGCGGAGGACGTGAGGTTGGAGGAGATTCAAGCCGCTGCCAGAGGCGTCATGGGAATGATGCGATTTGGAAACGCCGATTCGCCTGTGTTGCTGGAAGCACTCGGCGACTTGTTGCTGGCGGACTTTAGCAACGATGACGCGAAAATGCTGGCGACCCGAGCCTATCTGAGAGCATCCATGAAGGTGGATGACCCGGATGCAACCGTTGCATATCGAGACAAAGCGGAGGCGACGATTTCAATGCAGAAAGATGTCGAGCTGGAGCAAGTCGAGGAGCTGTTGTTTCAAGAGATAGAGAAAGGCAACAATTTGTTTATTCGCATTTCTGCCGATGAAGCGGCATGGATCGCAGCTGATATGGATGTCGATGTGGAGTTCCGGAAGAAGTACCTCGATGCACCACCGCTCAGCTACGGTCCGGAGGAAGATGATGAGGAAGGGTGGGTGAGCGGCCTTTCGACAACTGGTGTGGTCGCTTGTATTTTTTCCTTAGTCGCCGGGCTGAGTGCGATCGCAGTGGTCGCGAGAAAGCAAAGCCGTCGTGATCGCTCTTTGTCGTGATCTTACTTCGCCTTGATCTAACTTCGCCTTGACGCGTAGTTCGCGTTGTGACTTCAACAGCGACTCAGCGTTTTTGGATCAATTCATTTCAGAACTCGGCGACTCTTTGGTGCGTTGCTCTTTCTGGGGTGGTATCGGCAGTGACTTCCGTTTCACTTGTCTTTGATACCAGCCTCCACGGTAAACACTCAGCACGCCAAACTTGTAGCGAGCGGTTGTGCCAGCGGCCAACATGCCGACAAACACAACCGGAAAAAAGTGACCGATCTCTATCCGACCGAACAACGCAGGGGCCAAGAGGCTGAGCGACAGTGTGGCGACAATGAGAGAGCGAATCCATTCGTGTCCTTCCGGCATCTCGACGAACATTCGCGTTCCGCAACCTTTGCATTCGTATTGCAATGAGAACAATACAGAGCTGATTTGGTTTTTTGTCCGGCAAAGTGGGCATTCATCTCTGGCGATTTCAGGTCGATCGGTTGGCTCCGATTCCGGCGGTGGAGTCGACGGTGTCTGATAAGGGTTCACACTCATTCAAACGGTTCGCTCAAAAATGTTCTTACTTTAGCCAAGTGTTACTTCCTGAACGCTTTGATCGAGTCCTAGAAACTCCGCCAGTCGATTGACTTCCGACTCTGCGGCCAGACGGAAGGCTCGATCTTTTGGACGGCGATCCACATAACCAAAGTCAACTTTCAGGCGGCCTGCTTCGACGATGGCGTTTGCCCAACCAATGATTTGATCTCGCCAGAGAACCGGCATGGCATAGTAGCCCAGTTTCCGTTTTTGCTGAGGAGTGTAGGCTTCGAAACGGTAGGTCCAATTCCAAAAGTGCTCGAAACGCGTTCGGTCTCGAACAATCGGATCGAACGGTGCCAGGACCCGAACGGTATCCGTTTTCATCCTTCCGCGTCGACCAGAGTCCAGCGACAGGTATTCGACCTCATCGATCGTGTCCACGCGAATTCGACCGGCGTCGATCAGTCTTTGCAGACACCTTCGCCGATCAGCGACGTTTTCGACCAAGTATTTGAAGTGAGATAGTTCGCTGAGCAGAAAGCGACGTGTCGTTGCACCCATCGCTTGTAACGTTGCAAGCATGATTTCTCGCAACCGTTCCTCTCGGGATAGCGTCGGTTCAAACTCATCGGCGACTTCGTAGACGCGGATGCCGTTGTTCCGGTTGGCGACGCGGAGTGCACCGCGATTGTGCAGGGATTCCATGACCATCCTCGCTGACCGAGAGAATCCGCCCCAGTAATTTTTGACTCGTTCGCCACCGATGTGTGATTCCAGGTCTTTGGAATGCATCGGACCGTGTTGCCGAATCAGGTCGAGCGTTTTGCGATGTTCGTCAGTCAGTTCCTTGTCCGTTTTCGGGTGCACCAGTCGCCAAAGGTCTTTCGAGAGAAACCCGTAGGCGAACAGATAGCATTCCTCCAAATCGAGATTCGGGTAGTGACGTTCCAAGTCTCCCGCCCGGTAGTTTTTGACACGATGACGCAGGATCAGATCCTGAGCCCGGGCTGGGCAACGAATCGGATCGGCTTGGACAAAACTGAGACGTTGGATCGCGGCGGCCATGCCGCAAGGTGAGAACAAGCTGTCACTCAGCACTCGTTTTCGGAATTGATCCAGGGACGGCATGGGCGATGCAATCGTGTCTTGGTTTTAGATGTCTGTACGAGTCAACCGAAGATACGTTGTTGGATCATTGGTTGGAACAAGGATGAGTGCATCGTCGCTGTTCATCGCCGCATGAAATCCGGCTCCAATCGCAACCATGGCTCCATCGGATACCGAGAACCATTGTTTGCCAGACTTGAAAAACGGATCGGAAGATTCCGCTTCAAAGGTTTCTTGATCAATGAACGTGTATTGGTTGGTAGCGGGCTTCCCGTCTGGTGCGACGATTTTGACATCCCACTTGCCCGTTAGTTTGACATCGCCGTCAATCGGCACCAATGTTTCGCCGAGACGTTTGCTGACTGGTTCGAGAGCCTTGCTGACTTGCTCCTGCTGCATCCGCTTCAATTGCAGGCGTTCTTGTTCTTTCTCCGCGATCGCAGGTTTGAGCGAGTCCATGTCCTCGAACAACTCCTTGGTTCTGGCGTGGACACCGGATGTCGCATCGATCACCAGCAGTTCCAACGAAGGAAACGATGCCATGGAGCAATTGCCACCAAGTTGCTCCCACTCAGCCGGAAAAACCATCGATTGAGTTACTCGCATCAACGTCGAAAAGTCGAGAGGTGTGTCTGGCGAGACCCCAGCGTCGCGAGTGGCTCGAATGAGATCACCCACCTGGTAGACCACTGGATAGGGGTCTTCGGATTGATACTTGGCTCGTCCGGACGAGTAACCACTTGAGAAGCCAGTTCGATAACCGGCAAAAAAACCGGCGACGCAGAGGCACGCGAAAAGCAAGAATGCGATTGGATAGCGGAATGATCTGCGGTTCAAAACGGACATGGTGCTGATCGATCAACGGGCGAGCGAAGGAGAGTGAACTTGCTCGTTAATCTATCGGCTCCCCCCCATGCGATGTTGGCACGGAGCTCAATTAATTCGCCGTCTTGCGGCGACCAATTGGTGCCGTTGTCGTCGGCGTCTTTTTGATCGTCTTGCTCTGGTAGAGACTGTGCCGTTTTCCATGCCCAGCCCTCACCCTCGCGTACCCCTAAACGGCGTCGCTCGACCTCTCCACAAACTTCGTTTCGGGAGAGGTGCGACATGTGGAATGCCGACAACAAGCGATATGAAAAACGCACAACCTCCGTGTTCAGGGAGGGTGATTTCAACCTTGGGAGCACGGCATCCTAGAACGGCATCGCCCTCTCATGGGAGAGGCGACGAACGAGTCTATTTCGCCCTAATTATCAGATTTCGGTGGGAACGAGTCGCTGGTGGCGATCCCTCGGTCCAGTACCCAGACGTTGCGGAAACGGACCGGGTCGGAGTGGTCTTGCAGCAACGTTGGCAATGGAATCGCTTCCTCTGCTTTGCCGGCACCGGTTGGACCGGGCAAAGCGACGTTGTCTTGGACTTTCACACCGTTGACCCACGAGGTCACGTGAGCGGGACGTAGCTTCTTATCATTGGCCCCAAACCGTGCGGCGGTGAAGCGGATGTCATAGGTCTGCCAAGTGAGTGGTGGGAACGCCATGTTCAAACGCGGTGGCTTGAACCGGTAGAGTGCACCCAGGCCATTGAAGACTCGATCGGTACCAAACGAATCGAGGATCTGACACTCGTAGCGGCTTTGCAAATAGACGCCGCTGTTGCCGCGTTGTTGACCTTGTTTACCAGGCATGTGTGGAATTCGGAATTCCAAGTGCAGGTCAAAGTCGTTGAGCAACCAATTGACGTTGGCACCCTGAGCGAGCAAGCCTTCGTCAGCGATCCGAGCCTTTGTGAATTGATCTGTGTTCTCGCCATTGAAGAGCACGAGTGCATCCTTTGGCGGTTGAGCACCCATCGTGGGGCTGGTTCGAATCACGCGGGGCAATTCACCGAGTGAGTCACCTTCGAAATTGATCAAGCGACATTTCTCGGGACCAGCGAACAATGCCCAGGGACCACCGGACAGGACCAGGATTTCACCGTTGCGGCGTCCGATCAGCCGGAGTTGGGTTGCCTCGTCGAATTTCTCATCGCCGGGAAGTCCACCTTCGTACGCGAGGGCTTCGAACTCGCCCGAACCGAGGGCTCGAATCTGGATTCCGAATCGTTGATTGGTGGCTTCGGCGGAGGCGTCCGAGTCGTCGGTTTTGGTTTCGGTTTGAATGGAAACGTCGCCGGCGTATTCGCCAATCAGTTGGAAGTCGACAGCGGCCGGGCCATCGGTGGGTGGCAAGGTCCAAACACCCTTTTCGACCCAAGTCGGATCAGGTTTGGGCTCGGACGGTTGTTCTTCGGATGGTTCTGCGGCTTCTTGTTTCGGGGCGTCTGCCGCCTTGTCGGTCATCTTTTCTTCGTTCGACTCGTCCGCCTTCGAATCGGCTGGCTTGTCGTTTTTTTTCTCGGTGGCTTTCGCATCTTTGGTGTCTTTGGAGGCTTCCTCAGCCTTCTTTTCCGTTTTTTTCTCGGCTGGTTTGTCCTCGGATTTGGAGTCGTCCGACTTCGTTGTGGCCGCGGAGTCCTTTTCTTGTGCCGACACTGCCTGTGGCGCCAGCGACACCGTCAGGCACAGAGCGAGCAAACCCGTGAAAACGCGTGGGGTTGGGGTCGCGAGAAATTTGCGAAATGACATACTCGAACGGGTCTCGTGCTTTCGGGGATGGTGGGCAGTCTGGGGGGAGGAGACATTTTAATTCAATTGTGAATGGATGCATCATGGGACAAACGCAAAGTTCGACAACAAAGACCCCGGTGACACGACAACCGATCTCGGTTCGCGGGTGCCGTGTTCACAATTTGCGTGATGTTGATGTTGATATTCCTCGCGGGGAATTGGTCGTGATTTGCGGGCTTTCCGGCAGTGGAAAGACTTCGTTGGCTCTGGACACGCTGTATGCCGAGGGTCAACGCAGCTACATCGAGAGTTTTTCGGCGTACACGCGGCAGTATCTCAACCAGCTCGACAAGCCGGATTGCGACAGTATTTCCGGGATTCCGCCCGCGATCGCGGTGACTCGAGCCTCGGCGGTGAAGACGAACCGCAGCACCGTGGCCACGTCGACCGAGATTGCCGAGCACCTGCGACTGCTGTTCGCCCGTGCATCGGAATTGGTGTGTTACCAGTGTGGCCAACCAGTCGTGATCGACAGCCCGCAAAGTGTCGCGGCCCAGCTCAGCGACCCGGCAGCAAAAGTTCAGCGGGCCATCGTGGGATTCGAACTCTGGTTGCCGGATCGGAAAGCCGCGTCCGAAATTTTGCTCGGGCTGCAGCAAGAAGGTTTCGTGCGTTTAATTCTGAAAGGCGAAACGTTCCAGTTGTCCGATGAAGACCGCAGCAAGATGGCCAAGCGGATTGGATCGAAAGGGGTGACGGCGACGGTGGTCGTTGACCGGCTTTCCTCCTCGTCGGAAATGTCTCGCTGGACGGAGTCATTGGAAACCGCGATGACGGAAGGCAACGGTCGCGCGGTCGTGCTGTTCCAGTCCGACGCGGAAGATCGGTTCAAAGGGTTACCGACCCAATCAATCGACGGACGGGAGATATTGCAGCGAGTGGCCAGCGATCGACAACGCTGCGATCACTGCGACATCGAATATCCGGACCCGGTCCCACGGGCGTTCAACTTCAATCATCCGATGGGAGCGTGTCCGGAGTGCGAAGGGTTCGGCGATGTCATCGGAATCGACATGGACCGGATTGTCCCCGACAAGTCCAAGTCGATTCGCGAAGGCGCGATTGCACCTTGGAATGCACCTTCGTATCAACACGAATTGGAAGAGCTGCTGGCACTCGCGGACGATTATGACTTGCCGGTCGATGTGCCCTTCTCAAGCCTGAAGAAGAAACATCTGAAGTTGATCCATGAAGGCGTCCGCGAACGCAAGTTCGGTGGTTTGAATGGCTTCTTCGCTTGGTTGGACCGCAAGAAGTACAAGATGCACATTCGAGTGTTTGCATCGAGGTACCGCAGCTATCGGACTTGCCCGGCATGCGGTGGCGATCGGTTGAAACCCGAGTCGCTGGCCTACAAAGTTGGCGGGCACAATGTCTCCGAAATGTTGGCGATGCGTTGTGACGAGCTGGACCAGTTTTTCAGTGACTGGTTTGGTGCGGATGCTGAGAACGCCACAGCGACCGATGCAACCACTGAGGGTGAAATCGTCGGGGAAAGATTGGTTGGCTATCAGACACAAGCTGAATTGTTGATCGCCGACCAGCAACGTCGACACACGATCGCCAGCGAGCCGGTCCGGCAGATTCGCGATCGGTTGCGTTACCTGGACCAGGTTGGACTCGGTTATCTGCAGCTCAATCGAACGCTGCGAACGTTGTCCGGTGGTGAGACCCAGCGGATCGCATTGACGTTGGCTTTGGGCAGCACCTTGGTTGGCATGTTGTATGTGCTCGACGAACCGACGGCCGGTTTGCATCCAATCGACGTGGAGCAATTGGTCGATGCAATCACTCAGCTTCGCGACCGTGGTAACACCGTGGTCGCGGTGGAACACAACGACACGCTGATCCAACTCGCCGATCGAGTGATCGAGATCGGTCCGGGGGCGGGCGTGGGCGGAGGCTTGGTGACTTTCGAAGGCACGCCGAAGCAGCTGGTGAAGGCCAAGGACAGTTTGACGGGGCGGTATCTTGGCAAGAACCGCAAGCGTTCGATCCAACTTGATTTGACCGATGGCCGCGCCCCCACCGGTTCATTGAAGCTATCTGGCGCGAGCGGTCACAACCTCAGGGACATTGATGTTGAGTTTCCGCTGGGATGTTTGACGGTCGTCACCGGGCGATCAGGAAGCGGAAAAAGTTCGTTGATCCACGACACTTTGTTCGGAGCCGTGTCGACGCGATTGGCGGAACGTCGTGGCGAAGTGCCGTCCGCTGACATCGTCGCCAACACGCTTCCGTTTCAGTCCTTGCGTGGTGAAAACGCAATCGATGATTGTTTGTTGGTCGATCAATCTCCGATCAGCCGCAGCCCGCGCAGTTGTCCGGTCACGTTTGCGAAAGCGTTTGATCCGATTCGGCAAGCGTTCGCTGAGACGGTGGATGCGAAGATTCGGAACTTCAAACCGGGGCACTTCAGTTTCAATTCATCGGCGGGGCAATGTTCGGCGTGCGAGGGAGCGGGCGTGCAAACGATCGACATGCAGTTTCTCGCGGATGTCTCGATGCGATGCGGCGAGTGTCGCGGGCGACGATATCGAGACGAGGTGCTGCAAGTCCGCTATCGCGATTGCACGATTGCGGACGTGTTGGAGATGACCGTTCGCGAAGCATCCGAATTCTTTCGCGAAATGCCGAAGGTGCAGAACAAACTGAAGCGGTTGATTGACGTGGGGCTGGATTATGTCGCCTTGGGGCAACCCGCAACCACGCTTTCCAGCGGCGAGGCCCAACGTTTGAAGTTGGCAGCGTTCCTGGCGGGATCGAGCAAACGGCGGACGTTGTTCTTGATGGACGAGCCGACGACGGGATTGCACTTCGACGACATCCGACGATTGCTCAAGTGCTTTGATGCGTTGATTGACGAAGGGCATTCGTTGGTCGTGATCGAGCACCATCCCATGCTGATGGCGGCCGCGGATCAGATCATCGAAGTTGGTCCTGGTGCTGCCGAGAATGGCGGCCAAATCGTCGCCAGTGGGACTCGTGACGAAGTGGCGTCGGTCAACGACAGTCTGACCGGGCAGATCTTGCGGCAGATGCTTTAACGAGCAGTCAGAGGAGAACGTTTGTCTCAAGCGTTTGGAGGTCGTGCAGGTTTGAAGTGCTGTGCCCTTCAACCTGCAAGCACGTGAGTGGGAGTCATCGGGCTTGATCACGTAGCGGCGTCTCTCCGAGACGCTGTCATTTGCGAGTCTCAGAGAGACTCGCCTAAGTGAGGTTCTAACCGATCATTCCTGCCGACTTGCTTAGAACCCCGCCCGCGCAGCGGGAGTGGGCGGAAAGCGAGCGTTCAGCGAGATTTCCGGGGGAGGGCAATACGCGCTGCTTCCCATGCTCGGCCCCCTCCCTCGCGTACGCCTGAACGGCGTCGCTCGACCTCCCCCGAAACTGCGTTTCGGGAGAGGTTCTCAAGTGCTGAAACCCGCTAAAACGCGGCCTCGATCAACTGCACGACCTCTTTGCATGACGCGGTAACGTCGTTGCGCCGCGTTGAGCGAACGGTGTGACACGCTGCGTCTGGGTTGGGACGCGGTTTGGCGTTTGGATTTGGCCTGACGGAACTGTTGAGGACAACGGTTCCGCTCGTTTGCCCTACAAGCGACAGTTGTTGATCGTCATTTCAAAGATGCCGGACGCGCCGATCTCTTTGAGACGTTCCATGACTTCGACGACTTCGCCGCGTCGGACCATGACTTGAACAGCACACCAGTCTTTGTCTTCGAGTGAATTGATCGTTGGCGAGTTGAATCCGGGGGTGATCTTTTCCGCTTCGCTCACTCGTGATCGCGGGATGTTGTATTCGACCAGGGAATAGTCTCGAGCGAGAACAACGCCTTCCAATCGGGAAACCAAACGGTCGGCGACCTCTTTGCAGCGATGCGTTCCGTTTTGAATCAGCACGGTTTCGTAGTGGCCGATTTCTTCCAGAATCCGAAGTCGGTTGGCTGCCAACGTGCTGCCAGTTTCAACCAAATCAACAATCGCGTCCGCGACGCCCAAACGGATCATCGCTTCGACGCTGCCGGACAGCGACACCAGATGTGCTTTCGCATTTTTGGTGGCCAGGTACTGTTCGGTGACGTGGGGAAAGCTGGTCGCGATCCGTTTGCCATTGAGCTGAGCCGCGTCGGTGTAGTCTTCGTCGTCGGGGACGCAGAACGCCAGTCGACATCGCCCGACGCCAAACGCCATGCGTTGCTCGACATTGGCTCCGGCTTCTTCGATCAGGTCGCTGCCGGTGATCCCCATGTCGATGGCACCTTCTGCACACAGCGTCGGGATGTCATCGGTTCGCAAGAAGATCAAATCGATTGGCAATCCGCTGACTCGGGCAAACAGGCCTCGGTTTTGGCGGCGAAAGCTCAGTCCAGCTTGGTTCAGCAGTCCGGTCGCCAATTCGCTGAGTCGGCCTTTGCTGGGGATCCCCAAACGCAAGAAACTGTCGGGGTCAGAGCCGCTTCCGAGGGGGGCCAAAGTCGTCATGGGAACCAAAAAAGATCGAGAACCAAAAAGTCAGTGAGGCGAAAAGAGTAATCGCTGAACCTGATTTTTGGCAGGTGTCTGTTTGGATCCCAGCGTATTCGGCACTACGAATCGGCGGTGCCGGAGTCCTTTTTCGCGGGACGGGAGGCTTTTTCGACCAGACCAGACGTGCCTTCGCGGCGAGCCAGTTCGGCGGCGACTTCGTCCAGTTCAATTCCACGCCAGGCCATCAGAACCATCGCGTGATAGATCAGGTCGCCGGCTTCGTAGATGGCGTGTTGGCGGCCAGCTTCGTCTGGTTCGTCCGCCGCTTCGATCAGCTCTTCGGCTTCTTCGCGAATTTTTCGACCGATCGCCTCGGCGCCACCGTTCATCAATTTGGTGGTGTACGAGCCCTCGGGACGTTCCGCGGCACGTGTCCGCAGGGTGGTCATCAAACGATCCAGGGGAAGCAACGATTCGGGCATGGAATTTCCGTTTCGACAAAGGGGTGAGTTGCCCTGGCCAACATACTTCCGCCAACAAACGATCGGAACCCGCCGGGCAACCAAGCCGGCGAGTTCCGTTGTCGTTTTCTTCATGGAGGTTTCGCTCAGACGTGGAAGCTCACCAAGGCATGACCGCGTTTTGGATTGGCGGAGTGTAGGGCTGCGGGACATAGCGGTTGTCGACCGCCCGTGCTCGACTGTTGCTGTACTGGCCGAACCATGAATTGGCGTTCGAATTGGCTCGGGCGTTGGACCAGTTGCCGCGTGCTTTGGCAGTGCTGCTGCTTCTCGAGAATCCACCGTGAGTGACCGCACGTGAATTCGCGTGTGACCGGGCTGCCCAGCCGTTGGCGTGCGAGCGGCCTTGGCTGATTGCGACACCGCCGTTGGCGTAAGCGGTGCTGTTGCCGCTGGCGAAGCCACCGTTGCGACCGCTGCCTCGCATGTCGGCTCGAGCGTAGCCGCCATTGGTGGCGTAGGAACTGGCATTTAATCGAGTATTTCCGCGGCCGCTGGCGGTTGAGATAGCGGTGCCGCCGTTGGAGTAGCTGCTGGCGGTGACTTGAGCGTTGGCTTCTGCGGTCATCAAGCAAGCGGCTGCGACTGCGATGGCTAAGAGACGAGTGGACATGGCTGGGTTCCTCAGTGAGAGAGTTTCAAGAGTTGTTCGGAAGGACGTTGTTGTCTTCACCGGAACCTTGCGAGAAACCCTTTGCTAACCCCTCATCGTTTTTCGGTTTTTTTGTTTCCATCGTGAAAAGACGCCTAAACCGAAGCCGTCGACCGTCGGTGTTCGAGTAAGCTTCGCGAGGCGGATTCGCGTTTTTCGAAAGAGATTGACGCTCCACACAATCGATGTTGAACGAACGAGGTGACCGTTTTGCCAGATGACCCGTCATCCAACGCAGAAGACATTTTCTTGGACGCCATTGATCTGCCCGCAGTGGATCGAGAGGCGTATCTGCGGCAGCGGTGCGATGGTGACGCGGAGTTGTTGCGGAAAGTTCGCAACCTGATTGCGGCCGACGAAGCGGCTCAGGACGATGAATTTTTGAGGTCCAAGTTCATGCCGGCATCGCCATTGATGCAGGCGTTCGGTGAAGCGGATCACGATGCGTCGGGCGACATCCCCGAGGAATATGCCGCTGTCAACGAGTCGGCTCGATTCCGGATTCTGTCCCGACACGATGAAGGCGGGCTGGGCGAAGTGTTGGTCGCTCACGATCGGCAACTCGACCGAGAGGTCGCGATCAAGCAGATCCGGCCGCAATGGAATGGGCACGAAGAAGCCAATGCCCGCTTTCTTCGCGAAGCCGAGATCACTGGCCGGTTGGAACACCCCGGTATCGTGCCCGTTTATGCGATGGGGACTTGGAAGGATGGGCGCCCGTTCTATGCGATGCGCTTCATCGAGGGGCAAACACTTCGCCAAGTGATCCGCGAATATCGTGATTCGCTCAAAGAAGAGTCGGAAGATTCATCGAGTGGAAGAGACGGCGAGAAAGCTCGGTCGTTGCGGACAATCCTGAATCGATTCGTCGATGTCTGCAACACGATCGAGTATGCGCACAGTCGGCGTATCATTCATCGCGATATCAAACCCGCCAACATCATGATTGGTCCCTACGGTGAAACGTTGGTGGTCGATTGGGGATTGGCGAAGCAACTCGATGATGGTTTGGCGATTGCGTCCCGCGACAATGCCGATGCGATACCAGACGCTTCCACCAAAGCTGAAAGTGACTCCAGCCACACGCGAGCGGGCGGGACCGTGGGAACGCCGCAGTACATGAGTCCCGAGCAGGCGAACGGCGATGTGTCGCTGGTTGGATGCCAAACGGATGTGTATTTGCTGGGAGCGACGCTGTACCAGATCCTGACTGGCTCACCGCCTCATCAAGACGATTCGGTCAGCCAAATCCTTCAGCGTGTTCGGCAAGAAGAGGTCACACCGCCACGTCGCCGCGATGCAAGTGTTTCGGAATCGTTGCAAGCGATTTGCATGAAAGCGATGGCGAAACGGCCGGCAGATCGATACACGACGGTGGCCGCATTGGCGGCGGATGTCGAACGCTGGTTGGGTGACGAACCCGTGTCGGTGTTTGAAGATCCACTGCCGGTACGGATTGGACGTTGGGGGCGAAAACATCGAACGCTCGCCACCAGCGGTGCGGTCGCAATGTTGTTGTTGATGTTCGGCTCGATCGCGGGAGCGGCGGTATGGAGCTACCAAAGTTCGCAACGTCTGAAGGTCGAAAGCGAACGCAACCAAAAGGAATTGGAACTGACCATCGCGAATGCGAAGCGGTTGAATGAGATTCGCAATTCGGTCGACTCGGATTGGCAGGTTGCTGCCAGCGAGATCGAATTTGGTCGCTACGAATCGGCGTTGGGAATCTTGCGCCGAGCATCCAAAACGCTGGAGGAAGAATCGGAGTTCAGCCAAGATCGCGAGAGGATTGTTGCCAAAGCGAAGCGTCTGCAGCGATTGGTTTCGTTTTACGACCTGTCGGAACAAGCCGAAGAATTTGGAATCATGAGCCGTGACACACAGGGGATCATGGCGGCGTCGAACGCGCTGAAGGCTCTTGGCATTTGGGAGCAACGAGATTGGTGGAACTATCTGCCTCACGAGGATCTGTCGGCAAATCAAAGGGATCAGCTTCTTTGGGACGCCTACCAACAGTGGATCATCCTGGATGGGATGCTGGTCAAGACGATTGGGACTCGATTGTTTGGAGTGATGAAACACTCCGATGGTGAATCGGATTCGAGTGAACGCTTGTGGAAAGCCTGGACCGCGATGCAGACCAAAGCCGGCATCGCAGAGGCTCAGGCCGCCAAGGTCGTGAGCGAACGCGTAGAACTGTTTCGGCAATCGGAGGCTGTGCGTTGGTACCGCGGGATCGCGAATTTTCGATTGGGCGATGGCAAGTGGGTCAAAGGTGAAGAGCTGGGGACGGCTCGCAACGCAGCGGATGCTCAAAAGATCGGAATCATGTGTTTGCTTTCCGCCATGGACCCATCGTTTCGAGTGGTGTTCAAAGACTACAAAAATCTCGATGCCGTCGAAGGCGGACGCCAGTTGTTTCAGCGTTCGGCGTCGCTGCGTCCGAATCACTATTGGACGCAGTTGACTCTCGGCCATCTTCAGTACTTTTCCTCGATCCAGCAGCCTGAACTGACTTGGCAGAGCTATTCGTTGGCCATTCAAACCTTTGGACGTTGCATCGCAATCAATCCCGACAATTGCTTTGGCTACGCCGACCGTGCTGCGCTGTACCGGATGCAAGCGGATTTACTGCGAGACGATGAATCGGTCGATCCGTCCATCCGGGAAGAACGGATCGAAGACCTTCTGTTATGGAGCATGCAGGATGCAGAGAATGCTTTCCGGCTCGGCGAGAAACAGCCTTGGGTGGGATGGGTCTATGGCATGACCCTGTCTGCGATCGACCAAAATCAACTCGCCGTGGACGTGTTGTTGGAAACTTGCCGGCAGTCTTTAGCATTGGTTCCCGTGGTCGATTCCGCGTTGATTGCAGCGGAAGATTTGCGGGGACGATCCGATGCGATTCAGTTCGCCGAGGAAATGTCTGAGCAGCATCCCGATCAACCCGTGTACCCATTGTTGCTGGCGTCCATTCATCTGACGCGTCAGCAAAACGATGTGGCCGAAGCGGTGTTGGACGAGCTCTTCGAATCAGGGCAAGTCAATCAGCTATCGCCGCCCCTGCTGGCTCACGCGTTGGCGGCGCGCGGGATCATTCATCTGTCGGCCGAACGATTGAATCTCGCGGTGGAAGATTTCGAAAGAGCCAATCAGTTGGATCCACATCACTTGTGGGCGGCCTACGGAATCGCTGCCTGCAAAGATCTTTCGGGGCAGTACGAAGAAGCTCTCGGTCTCTACAAGCAGGCATCGAAGCTTTCGACACTGAGCGAACACCAGGCGGCCTGTTTGTTGGGCATTGGGCGAACGCAAGCGTTTCTGCGGAAGTATTCCGAAGCGGCCGAATCAGTCCAAGCGGCTTTGGAAACGCAGCCCGGTTGCGAGGTGCTCGGCGCGGTGCGGCCGTTGTATGACCGGCTGAAGGAATGGGCAAAGACGTCGCAGCCGAAGGAGGAGATGAGGCAATTGTCGGACTGGATCAAAGAGATCAACAAACTGCCGCGAGCAACCAAGGTGCTGATCGCGGACGGTGAGACGCCGACGCCTTACCGAGCATCGCTGCTCAATGGTGGTTTCGAACAAGGTGGATGGAATTACTGGTCCAATGATCGTGGCATCGCCTGGGTCAACGATCCGGGATATCGGTCACTGGCCAGTGTCACGTCGTCTCAGGCTCACTCGGGTGAGTATTCGATGCGGATCGTTGGTGATCGGTCACCATCCCGCGAGGTAGCGATGCGGACTGACGGTGAAACGCAGCCAACAGGCGGGCGAACGAAACAGGTTTTCCCCATCCCTGAAAATTCGAGGTGTGTTGTTTCCGTTTGGGCCAAAGCGAAAGAGCTGAACGAGAATGCCGTCCGAGTGATCATCGATGGATCGCAGGTTCCGGTGACCTTGGATTTGGCCGAGGGAACTTACGATTGGCGGAAATTCGAGACCGAGATTTACTTCGGGCGGTCGCCGGATCCGACGCTGACGAGCATCCCGATGGAGGTTCAGATTGTTTCTGCCGGCGAGGGCGAAGTCTGGCTGGATGATTTGAAAGTGACGGTGTTCGACGCGGATTGAGGCCCAAATCACGATGTTTTCGGCGTCTTGGGAAAAGTTTTGAATTTTGTGAGGGGATCGGAGAGGGGATCTCGCAAGTGTTGGTGAGGCGGCAAGTCAGCCGCACAAATCACTTCCTGAACACTTCTGCTTGCGAGAAAAACCATGTCCAAGATCGTCAACTTCAAAGTCCTCTCCGGTATCGCTGCTCTCCTGTTCGTCGCAGCCACATGCCAACCCGCTTCGGCACAGAGTGCTGGATCGTATGTTGATTTCCTCAATGGCGGAGCGAGTGCGGGGGCATCTGCGAATGGCCAATGGAAATTCGCCAAGTCAAAGAGCAGTTCCAAGAATGGCACCAACTTCGGTCATGGCTTTGGCGTGGGAGCCGGACCCAACGGCATCTCGCTGTCAAATTCGATTGGCGTGGGCGGCAAAGGAGTCGGCGGGATCGGGCACAACCTGAACATGACCATCGGTCGCAACGGAACACACGTCAGCCACGGTGGTGTGACTTCGCAAGGAAACGGTCGGATCTACACCGGTGGCAACACTGGGGTTCGAAACACCGGCATGCAACGAGGCCAGGTTTATGGCGGCAGCACATCGACCGGCTTTGGCAACCGCACCCGAGCTTGGTCAAACAGCCGCACCCGATACTGGAATCGTTGAGCTGGAAGTTGAGTTGTGCTTCGCGCTTTCCTCGACCCTCCCAGAGGTCGTGCAGCTTTTAAATGCTGTGCTTGCAATGCCTTGAGAACCCCGCCCGTGCAGCGGGAGGGGTCGGGAAGCGAGCGTTCAGCGAGATTTCCGGGGGAGGGCAATCCGCACTGTTTACCATGCTCGGCCCCCTCCCTCACGTACGCCTGAACGGCGTCGCTCGACCTCCCCCAAAACTTCGTTTCGGGAGAGGTTCTCAAATGCTGAAACCCGCTAAAACGCGGCCTCGATAAACTGAACGACCTTCTTAGAGGGAGGGCGGAGTTTGGAATGTGGGAATGATCGGGATTCGCCCTTCGACTCATATACTCAAGACGCTTGGATGCCTGCTGAACTCGCGGGCAGCAACCAACGACTTTCCCTTTTTTTGACACTCTCGAAATCAACGAACGTCGGAGGATCCGACGCTCCTTTCTCAGTGACCTCAGATGAAGTCCGATCTAACATTCAACTCATCACCAACTCTCTAGGTGTTCTCATGAAACGTCTCCTCCTTGCTTCCGCTCTTTGTCTCGGGTTATCCGTTTTCGCTTTGCAAGCCTCGCATGCCGATCAGCCAGCGATTGGAGCTCCACCGGAGAAAATCGACGCCGCTGATTCTCTTCATCCAGAGTGGAAGGTCCAGTTTGCTCCCGTGCCTGAATTGTTGCGAATGCACTGTCCGATGATCGCACCTGGTCATGGTTTGGTGGTGGAGCGTGTTGGAGATGTCAAAGACGCTCCTTTTCGGCTCAAGCGGGGTGACGTGCTGATGTCCGTTGACGGGATGCCTGTTATTGAACGCGATGACGCACCAAAATTGGCTCGGATGCACGTGTTGGTTTTGCGTCGAAGTCAGATGACTCCGATTGGCAATTCCGGCCAGTCGCAGTTCAATCAATCGATGCCGCGTATGAGTCAGTGGGCTTTTCCCGGGCGGACGACAGCCTCTGTTTCAACATCCGCTTATGCGGGAAGCAACGAGAGTGTGTCGGTGAGTCAGAACGGCGATCAAGTTTCAGTGAGTTTGGATTTGCCAAACCTGCATCCGGCTCCGCTTCGCTACCAAGGCACGCGTGACCAGATCGAAGACGAAGTCCGCAACAGCAACCTCGCGCCGGCGGTTCGACGTCGCGTTTTGGAAGCGATCGACCGGTGACCCCTAGCGGTGACATCGAGCGGTGACCTTGAAGGGGCGAAAAGCGGGTATGCTTTCCGTTTTCTCGGACCGTCATTGAGCGACAACGATCACGGTTGCCGATGCCGCCGTGTTTTCCTTGGAGACTTGTCTCGTGAGCCAACCTGAAACCGAAGTCTCGATGCTGTTGCAGCAGGTCAAGGATGGCGACGAGGAAGCCCGCGAAAAGTTGTTTGTGACGTTGCAGTCTGAACTGCGAGACATGGCCGGTGCATTGATGCGTGGCGAGCGTCCCGATCACACGTTGCAGGCGACAGCTCTGGTGAACGAGGCCTGTGTGCGGTTGTTGGACACCGAGGCACTGAAAAACGTTTCCGACCGCCGGTACATGTTCGGAATGGCCAACCGGGCGATGCGACAAATTTTGATCGATCACGCGCGGCGTCGTCGGACCAACAAACGCGGCGGTGACTACCAACGAGCTTCGTTGGACGTGGTGCTGGACAACTTTGAAGCCAACAACCGTTGCCAATACGAGGATTTGGAATCCGCGTTGGAAGGGTTGGAAGCGACGTCGCCTCGCCAACGTGAAGTCGTTGAACTGAGGTTCTTTTCCGGGCTGACAAACGAAGAAGTCGCCAAGGTTCTCGAAATCAGCGTGGCGACGGTGGAGCGAGATTGGCGATTGGCGAGAGCGAAGTTGTTCGATCAACTGCGAAGCGACGACGCATAGGCTTCACGCGAGGCTGAACGACGACGCGAGCCCTGTCTGTTCAGCGATTGAACAGTTCTTCGGGAGCGACCAAGGCCTGCTCGATTTCGGGTTGTTCCGGGGTGGAGGTTTCGTCCCGACCGTGATTGCGTGGTGGACGTCCGGAACGCTGCCAAAGTTCAATTTGTTTGCCTTTGGCTTCTTCCAAACTGTCGCTCATTTTCGACGCACTCTGTTGCGCGTTGGCGAGCAGACGTGAAACAGAACCCAAACGCGGATCGACTCGATTGGGCGAAATTTGGGCGATCGATTCCAATTGCGATTGCGCGAGCGCCAATTGGTTTTCGAGTTCGATCACTCGTGACTCCGCATTTTCGACTTCGGTCAACGTCTTCTCATCGAACTCAACGCCAGCAAACGATCGAATGCCTGCATCCTGCAAAATATCGCGAACGGTGGTGGGAGTGAGGAACAACGCCAGCATCGCTAGAACAAGGATCAGTTCACGGATGGCGGCAAATCCGTCACGCACGGACGCGAAAGTCGATGGGGTAGGCTCGTCCATGGAAAATCCTTTTCCAATCGATGAAATGGGACAAGCTCTTCTTTCGTGTTTTCGGGGCACCTGAGTCTAGATCGGTTCGCCCATTTTGAGTTCGAGAGTGCAACGCGGATGTTAGTTGCACTGTCCATCCGTGGGCGGTGATTCAAAGGACGGTAGAATGGATCCTTTCCGACCGCTTTCTTTGCGTGCAGCGATGTTGATTAGGAACCGTTTCGTCTTGATCTTACTTGTGCTCGCGTCTTGCCCTTTGGTGGCAGAAGCTCGAGGTCCTGAATCGAGAGTGCAATCCAAATGTCCGACGGATGAACGCTCCGTCAAGACAGACCGGGGATTCATGGTCGTCTATACGCAGCGAATACCGGGGACAAACGTTGAAATCGAAATGGTACCGGTTGCCGGCGGCACGATTGATTTGAAGCCACCTTCTCCAACACCGTGGGTCGATGCATCTGGCGTCAAGCAATCGGAAGCGACGTTGGTCCCGCCAAAAGTCGCGTTAGATCCGAAGGTGCAGACCGTGGCGATCGAACCGTTTTGGATGGGGAAACTGGAAATCACGATGGAGCAGTACATGCCGTATCGACAACTGTACTACGCTCACAAGAAAGCCGCCTTTCGAAAGGGTTACCAGCGGCCGGGCTTTGACGAGGTGGATGGCGTGACCGCTCCAACGGACGTTTACGACTACTCAATCAACTTTGAATTTGCTGGTGCCTCTGATTCACCGGTGCCAACCACCAGCCAATTCGCTGCCCGGCAGTACACGAAATGGTTGAGTTTGGTTTGCGAGGTGGACTATCGGTTGCCGCTACGAAGTGAATGGCAGCACGCCTGCGTTTCAGGTCAGAAAACGGAACGATTGGTCGATGATGTTGCGGTTCACTTTGAGAACACCGAAGCGGTCGATGTCCTTCTCACTGGTTCGAAAGCCGCGAGCTCTTTGGGGCTGCACGATATGCAGGGCAATGTTTCGGAATGGGTGATCGAGGACACGGCGACGACCGGCCTGTTCCGTGGGCACGTTGCCATCGGCGGGAATTTCAACTCGGATGCCAAAGATTGCCAATGCGATTCCATGCTTCGTAGCACAGAAGATTGGTGGGATGAGGATCCGGATTTTCCACCGAGTCCATGGTGGGCGACATCTGACGAATCCCGTGCAACCGGTTTTCGAATCATCAGTCCGTTGACGCAGATGAGTGATAAGCAGCGTGAGTTGTACTGGGAAGCAGACTCGGATCGTTTGCGAGAGGACGTCGAATCGAGGGTGGAATCGGGGCGAGGAAGCTTTGGTTTGGTAAAGCCCTGAGTCGTTGTGTCGAAATTGGGCTATTCTTGGCAACGTCGACAAGAATCTTGGACTATGAATTCATGAAGGAAACGAAGTTGAAAGTACGTCTTCGAAGTTGGTATCGGTTGGCAAAGTTGGGCTTGGCAATGGGCGTGACTTGGGGCTCGGCCAGTGCCGTGGTCGGTGAGGAAAACGACTACGTATCCCCGCGGGCTACTTCGGTTTTTGCGGGAACGCCGATGTTGCTGCAGGAACACGGCGCGGGGGAAGGTCCAGCCTGGCACCCTGAGAAAGGGCTGTTCACCAGCGGCGAAGGGAACATCAACCTGCGAAGCCCGAATGGCGAAACATTGGTGTATCAAACGGATTCCGGTTCGAACGGATTGATGTTCGATCGAGAGGGACGTTTGGTCGTTTGCGAAGCCGTGCGACGTCGTATCGTTCGGCTGGAATTGGACGGCAGCAAAACCGTGCTGGCGGATGGTTTTGATGGGATGAAATTCAACCAGCCCAATGACCTCTCCATCGATTCTGTTGGCCGGATTTACTTCACCGACCCACAGTATGGCGACCGGTCGAACATGGAATTGGTGGATGAATCCGGCAAGCACGTCGAGGGTGTTTACCGGATCGATCCCGATGGAACGGTTTCGCGAATCATTGCTCACGAAGTCGATCGGCCGAACGGGTTGGTGGTCACGGCAGACGATCGATCCCTGTTTGTTGCGGACAACAACAACGGTTTGGGCGGCGCAAGAAAGCTATGGCGATTTGATTTGAAGGCGAATGGAAGCGTTGATCTGAGCAGTCAGACATTGGTCCACGATTGGGGAACGACTCGTGGCCCCGACGGAATGAAATTGGATCAACAAGGGCGTTTGTACGTTGCGGCAGGATTGAACGAACCTCATCTTCCGCAGGAGACCGCAGAACAGCCTACGGCCGGCATTTATGTGTTTTCGCAAGAGGGCAAACTACTCGACTACTTGCGCATACCGCGTGACGAGACAACCAATTGCGCCTTCGGTGGTGACGACTTGAAAACTCTCTTCGTGACGGCGGGGGGAACGCTCTGGAGTGTGCAGACGGTCGCCGCGGGTGCCCCCGTGTTTCCGAGTCGCTCGTCCAAATAGTTTTCTGTTGACCGCGAAAGAAGCAGTGAGAAACAAAAAAGCCCAGCGAATCGCACGAGGCGGAACGCTGGGCATGTTCTTTTGAAACTGACGAAGTTGATCAAACCGAAATCAACGCTCGATCCATTCGTTTTCGCTTTCACTGACCGGCACGTTGGCCTTGATGAACTTGACGATGTCTGACGCGGTGGAAGGAACCTCGTTGATCAATGCTGGGCCGCTCAAGCTGGTGCTTTCGAGTTTGACTTCCAACCCATCGATCTTCAATCGCTTACGAAGTGCGGTAATACGTCCGCCCAATCGTTCCGCTTCGTCGGCTTCCGGGCTTTCTCTGCCAGCGACAATCATCGTTGGCAGCACGCCGACATTTCGATCACGCAAGGTGGAATCGATTGTCAGGCCGTTGAAGTTTTTCACGGGCGAAACATAAACCAGTGCTTTGACGTCTTGCCCTTGTTTCAGTCGCCCTACACTTGGAAATCCCCAGTCGCGAACTGCCCAATGTGAGGCCATGATCGCACCTTCTTGGATACCGACAACGGCCAATGCGTTGAGGTTGAGTCGACCTTCGTTGTTCTCTTGCTTGAGAAATTGCTTGGCTTCTTCCAGGTCATATTGGATGATCGCTTGGATGTCGCGTTTGCCCATTCTGGCGATGTTGAAATCTTCCTTCTCACCGTTGGGGGCCGTGTACTGCCGACTGTTCCCATGGCCACGGTACTCAACCAACAGAACCGCCAAACCGGCCGACCGCATTGCCATGCAGAGTTTTTGATAAGGAGATCCCTGCCCTTTCCACTCGTGAATCAACAGCACCGGAATTGCTTCTTTGCCTTCCGCGGACGGGAAGTAGAACGCGGTCAGCTCGATGTTGTCTTTGGTTTTGAGTTTGACCGGTCGCGGTTTGAGGGCCGGATCTTCGCCGCGTTTGTTTCGTTGTGCTGAAGCGGGAACGGCAAGCAACGCCGAAACCAGCAAGGCGGAGCATCCGAGCAGAAACCTGCGAGTCGACGATTGAGCGAGTGACTGAGATGCGTTTGCGTACATGGGGATGCAAAACTTGGGTGGGAGTCAACGAGGAAGAGAAGAGATCCTCATTTTAACCCAAGCCCGACGGTGCTGCACTCATCCAATTGGCAATCGTTTTCGACGTGACCAGCCGGTGTGTGCGAGCACCAAGAATGCGATCGCAGTTGCACCGAAGTAGAAGCCCACGCCCAACGTCCGATAATCGCCGAACAGGATCGCTCCGAGAATCATTCCGTAGACGGGTTCGAGATTGTTCGCAAAGTTGATGGTGAAAACAGAGAGGCGTTTGAGAAGCGAAACGTACTCACTGTAGGCGTAGACCGTACAAACCACGGCCAAGACCAGTAGCCATCCGAAATCGCTCAGCGAGGGCACCAGATCGAGACCTTGGCCTTCACTCAGGTAGAACGCAGACAACGGCAAGCACGCGGTACAGAATGCGCATGCACCGATCATCTCATACAGCGAAATGACTCGATGCGGAGTCGTGACGGCAAACCGCCCATTCAGGATCGAGAACACGGCAGCGGCAAACGCTGCAACGATTGCGATCAGAAATCCGCCCGCGTATTGCAGTTCGCTTTGAAAGATGACGGCCACGGCGGCGATCACGCAAACGCCAAAGATCAAATCCATGCGGCGAAGTTTTCGACCGCGGATCATCAATGGCTCAAGCAACGCGGTCCACAGCGAAACCGTTGCGATCCCAACCATGCAGACCGAAACGTTGGCCACTTTCACGGCCAAGAAGAACAGCACCCAGTGGGCGCCAATCAAACATCCGGTCGCCAGCATCGCGACAGCTTGCTGGATCGATACACGCCAAGACTTTCGGACCATCCAGCCCAGAACGACCGAAGCAATCGCACTTCGAAACAGCACGATTTCCACAGCAGGCAAATGAATCAATTCGCCCATGGCGCCTGTGAAGCCCCACACGAACACCAAGAAGTGTAACTTCAGGTAGTCGCGTGGTTCGCCCAAATCGTCATTCACCGCATCCCTTTCACATCATCGATGGCGGTCAGATCAAGAAGACCTCAGCGGCAATCGGGCTCTTGGTTTACTGAGCCGTTTCAGCGGTCGCCTCGGTTCCACCACCACAGAACCGGGCTAACGCCCAAACGGCTCACATGAAGAATCGAAAGTCGACTGAGTTAACAGCCCGAGATGCTTCGGAGCTACAAAAGGTTCAGGATGTCGTTGGTGAAGACAAAGATCATCAGTGCCAGCAATGCCAAGACGCCGACAAAAGTCAGACGCATTTCCATCGCTTCGTCGACCTTCTTCCCACGGATCAACTCGGCGGTCAGGAAGACCATGTGGCCACCATCGAGCGCCGGAATCGGTAAGAAGTTGAGGATCGCCAGGTTCATGCTCAACATCGTCAAGAACATCAATTGAGCGGACAAACCCTTCTCGGCTTGGTGGCTGGCCATTTGTGCGATCCGGATTGGACCACCAACAAACTTGGCTTTCACCTTTCCTCGAACAAGCATGCTGAGGAAGCGTCCAACATCTGCCATACGGCGTTTGGCTTCGCTCACGCCCAAAGCAAGTGCCATCCCCAAAGAATCCGCTTTGCGAATGGATTCGACGGGAGTGAAATTCAATCCGCGTTCGTACCAGAATCGATCAGATTGACGAACCGTCAATGTTTGCTCCACCACGGTGCCATTGGGCGGACGAATCGCGGTGGCAATGATCTTGGTCCCGTTGGGCAACAATTGAATTGTTTCCATCAAGTTGCCAAGCGGCTTCGTGGGGCCAATTTCCCAGCCCTCAGTCAGGGCTTCCATCGCGGTCTCAGACAACTCATCTTCGATTGATTCGCGATCCTTGGCGCTGGCAAACTGCACGCGGATTTCGCGGAGTTCGTCTCCGACCTGAATGGTTTCGTTTCCGTCCGCCGCGGATCCTTCGGTGCCAGAAATCACTTCCGATGTCACAGCGGTTGGCTCGTAGGCAAAACCGAGTGAATCGACTGACATCATCTCGCCGAACGCTGAGACCGGCGTCATCGTTTGTTCGATACGCTGGGGTGTAAGCGTCAATTCAATCTCCTCGCGGGAGTCGCCTTCACCACGCTGCACGGTGATGTTCACCGGTTCGTCGTACTGAACATCCGCGAGCACCATCTGATAGGCGTCGACTTCCGTGTCATCTCCCACGGAAATGATTTGGTCGCCGACCTTCATCCCGGCCAATTCGGCGGGACCGTTTTGCATCAACGCTTTGATCGGTCCAATTTTAAATTGGATTCCGAAGTCTTTCGCCTTTTGAGGCGGCAGGGTCAGCGAATGTTCGGATTCGTCGGTGCGTACCAATCGAATTTCAATTGGCTGTGACGGTGCGGTGTGAATGCGAGTCAACAGAGGCGTGATGGGCATGGTTGCTGATGAATCCAGCGTTTGCTCATCAAAGCCAACCACTTTGGCCCCCGCATCCTCTTCGGTCACCACATCGGCGGCGACTGAGTTTGGCATCGCAGGCAGTTCAGAAAACAGCGTGTCGCCGGTTGGACTTTGGATGCCGATCATCCGTCGATCGGGTTCGATCGGGCTGGCCTGCGTTACCAATTGGTATTCGCGAGTGTCGTCTCCGTATTGCAATCGAACTGGAACAGCGGTCTCGGACGACTCGATGCCGGCCTCCATGATCTTCAATTGCATTTCGCTGAATGGCAATTGCGAATCATCTTCGAGAGAACCAACTGCAACGACCTTTCCACCCGGTTGCACGCCTGCTTGCCAAGCGGGGCCGCCAGGAGTCACGCCACCGACAACTGCCGGCGTGTAGCCAACACCGTTGAAGAAAGCGAAGGCGGCAAACAACACACCGGTGATCACGTTCATTACCACGCCGGCACTGATAATGATCATTCGTTGCCAAACGGGCTTGGCCGGATAACTTCGTGGATCGAGTTTCTCTTCGGCGTCGGAAGCTTCCCCGCTTTGTCGGATGCGTTTGGCTTCCTCTTCCGCTTTTCGCGGGTCATCGTCCTGACCCAACATCTTCACGTATCCGCCCAGTGGCAGAATGCCGATCCCGTATTCGGTTTCGCCGTAGGTGAACTTGCCGAGCGTTCGAGGGAACTTGATCGGGCCAATCGAGATTGGCACGTCGAATCCGACGTAGAACTTTTCGCATTTCACGCCAAATGTTTTGGCCGCGAGAAAGTGTCCGAGTTCGTGGACGAAGATGACCAAGCCAATTCCGAGGGCGACTTGGGTCCACAGCCAAGTGGTTTGCAACCAAGCGATGACGCCGCCGGTGTCTTCGGTGGCCGCCAACAAGGAGGGCAAGAGGGACCAATCAACAGGCAACGACATGAATTCGACGGGGGTGAAAGAGAGTTGAACGAGGGATGCCAGCCCGGCAAATCCACGTTGAAGATATGGTTGGTCGGGCAAACAGGTTCATCGAACCCGTCTTTCCGAAGGTGACGACATCAAATTTGAGCCAATTCCCGGGCTCGAGCACGTGCCCAAACGTCCAATTTTAACAGCCGTTCGAGTGTGGGCGAAGATTCGTGGTCGTGATCCAGAAGGGTTCGGCGGCAAATTTCAGGGATGTCAGTAAAGCGAATTTGGCCGTGCAGGAACAGGTCGACTGCGGTTTCGTTGGCGGCGTTGACCACCGCTCCGGCCGTGCCGCCGACGCGGGCGACTTCAAAACCGAGTGCCAAAGCGGGAAAACGGTCGGGATCGGCGGGACAAAGGGACATGTCCCAGGCCTGAGAACGATCGAGCTCGGGTGCGGGGCAAGGCAATCGGCGAGGGTATGTTAGGGCGTATTGAATCGGAATTCGCATGTCGGGCGGGCTGACCTGGGCGATCAAACTGCCGTCTTCGAATTCGACGAGCGAATGAATTAGCGACTGCGGATGAACGACGACTTCGATTTTGTCCGCCGGCACGTCGAATAGCCATTTGGCTTCGATCACCTCGAGGGCCTTGTTCATCATCGAGGCTGAATCGATCGTGATTTTCGCACCCATTTTCCAAGTCGGATGAGCGAGAGCTTGTTCGATCGTCGCCTCTCGCATTTGGGCAGTCGTCCAGTCGCGAAAGGGGCCTCCGCTGGCGGTCAAGATGAGCCGCCGGACGCCCGGCCAATGTGTCTTTGCCGGGGAATCAGTCGTTGAGCTCGGCGGATCCGTTGCCCTCACGGATTCTGGCTGGATTGATTGTTTCGCCGTGGCATATTGGCTCTGGCGAGCCCGTGATTCAGCCAAACACTGAAAAATCGCAGAGTGTTCGCTGTCCACCGGCAGCAACTGAGCGCCGTTGTTCGCTGCCGCTCGCGTGACGACCGGGCCAGCCACGACGAGGGTTTCCTTGTTTGCCAAAGCGACTCGTTTTCCCGCGTGGACGGCCGCCAACGTCGATTCCAAACCGGCCCGTCCGACGATGGCGGCAACCACCACATCAACGTCATTTTCCGTGGCGGCTCGAACCAATGCGTCCGGCCCAACGTCCAACCGACAACGCTCCGTCAGTCGTGAACTGGTTTGTGTGGATGCTGTTCTCAGGGCTTTGGCGGCTTGAGCTTCCATTTCAGCATCCGAAACGACCACGCATTTCGGTGGCGTGTGGCAGCCTCCTGCCAATTCAATCAGCGGATCGATCTGGGAGTGTCCGGACATGCTCGAGACTTCCCAGGCGAAATCTGGGTCACATCGATTCAGGTTTTCGATCACGTCCAATGCCGCCACGCCGATGCTTCCCGTTGCTCCCAGCACCGCGACGCGACTGACGGGGCGATTGGTCGAACGGAAATCGGGGACCGAGTCCGCGGAGATGGATTCGGCCGGCACTGTTGGTTCCGTTTCTGAGGAGATGGGCTGGGGCGATGTCACGGGAATGATTGTCCAGGGTGTCAGGGGCCGTATCATGGGGGAACGGACCTGCCAGAACAATCCGAATAAGTCACCCAGACGCGTCGCGAAGCCATATTTTCATGCCGCGCGGGAAGTGGTGCCTTGGGAAGTCGACGAGCAGAAGAAATAGTGGAACCGTGGCTGAATTAGCCGTTATCAACGAAACAAAGACAATTGGAACGCAATGAGCAACGAACCCAAGTCGAAACGCGGTGGATCGTCCGAGAATCGAGGCGGAGGAAATGTTTGGTTGGTTTTGCTGGCGGTCACCGGCGCAGTCGTGCTGAGCGCGTTCCTCTTCAGTGACAATCGCCGACGTTTGGCCTACCCGCATTTGAAAGAATTGCTGGCGATGTCGGCCGAACGCCAAGAGATGCTCGAGGCCCAGCGATCTGCTTCGGAATCCGGTGACGCAGCAGCGAACGTGGACGGCGAATCGCGACCGGAGTCCTCGGTAATTTCGAGATCCTCATCAGCATTGATCAGCGGTGATCCGGCCAACGACATTCCGGTGCCGAAGATCGTCGTTCCCAGCAGCACGAAGGAAGACGTTTGGCACGAATTCAGTCGGCTCGACAACATCTTCGTCGCGGACGATCGAATCACCGGGAAGGTCCACTTCAAGTCGTTTGTGAAGAACCATCCGAGCGAGAAGGAACCAGCAGAAGAGGTCACCTTTCTGACGATTCGCGGATATCCCAACGATCTAATCGCGGCCGAGTTGGAAGATTTGCTCGTGCAATCGGGCGTCAAATGGGACAACGATCGCCCCAGCCGCTTCCTGGAAAATCATTGGCCTGAGTTGTTGATGATCGGGGTATTGGTCGCGCTCGGCATCGTGATGCTTAAACGAATGGGCGGCGTTGGTTCGCCGATGTCATTCTCAAGAAGCCGCGGCAAACTCTACAGCGAAGACGACTTGCCGACCACGTTTGAGGACGTCGCTGGCATCGAAGAGGCGGTCGATGAAGTTCGCGAAGTCGTTGACTTTCTAAAAAACAGCGAAAAGTATCAAAGCCTCGGCGGCCGAATTCCCAAAGGTGTCTTGTTGGTCGGACCTCCCGGCACCGGTAAAACATTGCTGGCCAAAGCGATCGCGGGTGAAGCCGGTGTGCCGTTCTTCAGTCTGTCAGGCAGTGACTTTGTCGAAATGTTTGTCGGCGTCGGTGCTGCTCGAGTACGTGACATGTTCACCCAAGCCGTCAATCGCGCACCATGCATCATCTTCATCGACGAATTGGACGCACTCGGTAAAAGCCGAAGCGGCAGCGTTGTTGGTGGACACGATGAACGCGAGCAAACGCTAAATGCTTTGCTGGTCGAAATGGATGGGTTTGATTCCAATTCGGGCGTCATTGTCGTTGCGGCTACGAACCGTCCAGAAACCCTGGACCCAGCGTTGCTGCGTCCTGGGCGTTTCGATCGTCATGTCTTGGTCGATCGTCCCGATGTTGCAGGACGCGAAGAAATCCTCGCCGTTCACGTCAAGAACGTCAAACTCGATGAGACAGTGGAGCTGAAAGGCATCGCGTCGATCACCAGCGGTTTCGTGGGGGCCGACTTGGCCAACCTGGTCAACGAAGCTGCTTTGCTGGCCGCTCGGAATGGCAAACCCGCTGTGGCGATGGAGGAGTTCAACGAGGCGGTTGAGCGTGTCACCGCTGGGTTGGAAAAGAAAAATCGGGTGATGAATGAGGACGAAAAAATTCGCGTGGCTTATCACGAGTCCGGTCACGCACTCGTCGCTGCGGCACTTCCCAACACGGATCCAGTGCACAAGGTCAGTATTATTCCTCGAGGTTTGGCGGCGCTCGGTTACATGATGCAGCGTCCCGAGTCAGAGCGTTTCTTGATGACCAAGAGCGAACTGGAGAGCCAAATGAAAGTCATGTTGGCCGGAACCTTGGCCGAGGAAATGATCTTCCAAGACATCAGCACCGGAGCGCAGAACGACTTGGAACGCTGCACCGAAACGGCCCGCAGCATGGTGATGGACTATGGAATGAGCCGTTTGGGGCGAATCAATCTTCGCCGCAACACGCGCAGCCCATTCCTCGCTGGATCCGGTGGTGGCGAATACCAAATCATGCACAGCGATGAGATGGCCAAGATGATTGACAAAGAAGTTTCACGCATTGTCGATGACATGCTGGTGCATACGCGAGAGATTTTGGAACAGCGTCGTGACGTCTTGGAGGCGGTCACGCAGCGATTGCTGGAGGTCGAAGCGATCGACAGTGACGAGCTGATGCGGTTGATTCAAGAAAACAGTCGCGGCCCGTGGTTGGTGCCCGGAACGGTCACGGAAAAACCAAAAGCCAAAATTGTGCCCCGCGAGGAAACGGAATCTCAACAGTCCAATCGCTCGTAATTCCGTGCGATTTTTGCTCTTTCATGAGTTAATTGCGGCATCCGATGAAGGACGCTCGATTGTGATTCCGGTCTTTCGAAAAAGATCGCGAATTTGTTAAAGCCCGATGCGGCAAGCGACGACATGCGTCCGCCTTGCCGTTTTTCATAAGCAGATGACACGCAATCGGGCGTTCCAAGATGCGACTCAATTGGATGGCGAAGAAAACTATCGGGCGGACCTGTGCCGGCCTTTCGGCGGTCACCGCGCTCGGTCTGTTGACCGGTTGCCAGCAAACCAACGGGACCAACGGTGCCCCGATCAGCATGCTTCAGCCCGGCCAAGCTCCGGTTCAAAACCCGACGCTGCCAACGCTTGGCCCGTTCGGTGCCTCCGCCCGCGTTCCACCACCCGCGACGGGGTCGTATGGCCAAGTCAGCGGAACACCCGCAGCAGCAGCTAACTACGCACCCTCGGGAACCTACAACACAACTCCCGGCAGCGTGATTCCGATGAGTCACAACTCCAACGACTCGATTGGGTCCGGTATCGCGCAGGCGGGCGGAACGATGCCGGGCTCGATGACACCCGCCGCTCAAAACGCGAGCCAACAGTGGGTGGAAACCAACGCGGTTCAATCGAATCCTATGATGCCAGCGCCATCGGATGCTTCCAGTGGAGTTCGCAGCGGTGGCATGCCGGTGATCGACCTGACCGGAGCTCCTCCGCCTCCGGGCTATGTCCCGCAGGCCGCGAACGCATACCCGAACTCGTATCCGTCAACGAACATGATGGGAGCGAACAATGTCGCACCGCAAATGAATGTTGGTTCGATTTCGTTGCCCGGGCAATTGCCTGTCAGTCAATTGATGCCCTCGGCTCCGCCCGCTGTTCAAGTGTTGCAGTGGAACACCGCCTCGGCGCCCGTCCAATCGCCTCAGGACTCGTTTCAAGGCAACGTCGCAGTTCAGACCAATGGTGGGATGAATTCGGCCACGTCAGTTCAAGCAGCCGCGAATCAGCCAAGTTTTTCAACGGCTGATCGTCCGGTTCAATGGCGAGCACCAAATCGCTGAAGCAGGTTTCGTTTGCATCCGGCTTGAGCACTTCCCGACCACTCGTCGCCAATCCGCATTCTTCGCGGATGGTGAAATCGCGAGTGTTATGCCGCGTCGATTGCCTGTCGCAATGAATGGCAGAAATCACCGGCCTCTTCTGCGGCCGTCTTGACCGGATCAGCTCCGGAGCTCTTCGCCTTTTCGACCGCGTCGGCGACACGCCGGACGATGGCTGAGCCGACGATCAGGCCATCAGAAACAGGTGCGAGTTGTGCGGCCGTTTCCGGACCGCTGATTCCAAAACCGATGCAGATGGGCAATTCAGTTTGCTCACGCAGCCATCCGACGTTGTCCACCAAGTTGGTCGGCAAGGCGGTTCGCTCACCGGTGATCCCGGTCACGGAAACGTAGTACAGAAATCCGCTGGACAATTCCGCGATGCGGCATTGGCGGTCTCGGGTTGTGGTCGGTGTAACCAGTTGGATCAGATCAAATCCCTTCTCACGGCAGATTTTGCTCAGATCCTCTGCTTCTTCGACCAACAAATCAGGCACGATCGCGCCGCAGTACCCGGCTTGCATTGCCTGGTCGACGTACTTGGCCATGCCAATTCGGTAGATGATCGAGTAGCTGACCATCGTGACACGCGGCATCGCTTTGACTTTGGGATTTTCGGTCAGACGTTGACCCAGATCCCAAACGTGTTGAAGTTTGAATCCTGCGTCGAGTGCTCGTTGGTAAGACGCTTGGATGACCGGGCCATCCGCAATCGGGTCGCTGTAGGGGACACCGACTTCGCATAAATCTGCCCCGGCTTGGCGTGCTGCCGCGATCACCGCTTCCGTCGTATCGATGTTTGGGTCGCCAGTCGTCAGGAACGGCATCAAGGCTTTGCGGTTTTGACCACGAAGGGATTCAAACAGGCTTTGCAGAGGCGTCATGGATGGCGGATCGGCGTCAGGATGGGCGGACGGAACAGGTCTCAACGAATACAGCCGCCAAGCCTAGATTCCCGCGTGCGGATCGGCAACCAAGCCGCCGCCAAAGACCGGACGAGTCGGCACCGGATGAAAACGCGGCCAAGGCACCTCGGGTGGCTTTTCCGGTTCAGCATGAACGCCACCGGTGACCGGATCCAGGTCCAAAGGCATGACTCCGTCAATCACGCCTGAACCAACCTGACCAACATCTCCCTGATGCATTGGCCCGGTGCTCGCGCACATGACCCCGTGTCCGTCCGTGGGGACGACGACCGCTCCATCCTCGATCAGGCTTTGAGTGTGCTGAGCGGCCGTGTGGGGACGCCCGCGACGCCAATCACCAAGCAACCCACCATGGTCGTCGGGATCGTGCATTCGTTTGCTGGGAACGCCCAATGCCACGCAACCGCTCGTGCTGGCGAGCACGCAAATCAACAAGCACCGCGTCAACGAGCGAGCGATCTGGACTTGTCCAATCGGAGCAATGCGGTCGTGTGGATCGGAATGTGGCATAGCCAGTCCATCGACCGTTCCAGGTAATTTCTTTAGAAAAATTTGCCTGATCGGAAAAGTCTGCCAAATCACTCTGACGGGGCAGACTGACGCAGTCGCGCCGGGAGGCAATTGACGCTAGCGAACGCCCACCGCGATCAAGTACTCCTGACGCTGAGCACCTTTGCCCACGCCCGTACGAATGAGCAGGCGATCATCGACCGGAACAGGTGTCGCGAAGATAGAATCCCCCGTGTTGTTCTCGGCTACTAAATCAAAGCGGTCCGGGCTGGCTTTGAAGACGAAAATCTTTCCTTCTTCCGACCCAACGTAAATTCGATTGTTCACCAAGACGGGTGATGCGCTGATTCCACCACCAAACAATCGCGAGCGCCACATTTGTTTCCCGTCCATTGTCCGCCAACAGTAGGCGACGCCCGTGTCGGCCACGGCGAAGACGTAGTTGGGAATGGTCAACAACGACTGTTCATAGCACTTCACATTGTTTTCCCACTGCACGTTGTTGGAACTGCCGTCACCGAGAATGCACCAGGTGCCGGAGCCAGGGTTACCGCCGCTGGTCAGCACTCGACGATCGTCCCAAACCACCGTGCCGCAGATCGCGGCGGTGGCCGTGTCGACACGCCACAACTCTTTGCCCGTGGCGGGATCATAGGCGTTGATCATGTCGGCACCAGACAGCAGCACCATGTGCTGACCGCCGATTGTGGTCGCAATCGGAGTCGCAAAATTTAGGTTGGAGGGGCGTTCGACTCGCCAAGCGATCCGACCCGTTCGCGTATCGAGAGCAGCAAGGCAGCTGTCGGCACCGTCATATTCCGCTGCGACGATCAACAAATCGTCCACCAGGATGGGGCTGGCCCCGTAGCCAAACTGAAAACGCGAGGGACGAAAGTCGGCAACTTTCTTCTGCCAATTTCGTTTGCCATCCAGACTGAGCGATGTCACCACGATCGCGTCGTCGGTGTGAAACGAAACGTAGACGTTCTGTCCATCCGAGGCTGCGCTCGGCGAGGCATAGGAATTGTTCGAGTGAATCCGGTCCGGCAATGTTCCGCGATGAATCATCCAATTATCGACCATTCGTCCATCCGATCGATTGCATTTCATGAGCCGTTGTGTCTCGTCCTCTGCCACCGCCGTGGTCAGGAAGATGTGCTCGCCTACAACGATCGGCGTCGAATGCCCACGACCCGGAATCGCAGTTTTCCAAACAACGTTTTCGCCGCGTTCCAAATCCCATCGAACGGGAGCGTCCGCATCTGCCGCGGCGTGATTGTTACCGTCTGGACCTCGCCATTGTTTCCACTCCTCTGCACGAGACTGGGAAGTGAACGACAATCCTAAGACTGCCACGGTCAATCCGGTGAATGTGGCGTAGGCGAGGTTCCAAGTGCGGTTTGCGCCCAGATTTTCAGTGGTGCGATTCATGTTCCAAATCCATTGTCGGAAAAGAGAGTGTGAAGAGGAGAAGCATGCGAAGCGGTGGTTGCGAATGACGGGCAGCGATTGAGATGCCGTCTCCGGACCTTGAGACACTCGCATCGTCATGATTGAGCCGACCCGATATGGATGTCATCAGACATCGACGAGGTGGTCGTTTCGGTTCGCAAAGCTTTGCGTGTTACTGAGAGTAGGCTCCTCATGATTGGCAGACACCGTTGTCTGTCAATCAGTGGCCTACCCCATAACGACACGAGGTTGATGAGCACATTGCTATCAACCTCGCGTTGGGTTTCTTTTCTATCGTCGGGGTTCGCTCAGTTCACCGGCAAACCACCGCCCACTGGCAAACCGGCGTCACCTGCTGCTCCCGCAGGTGCACCATTTGGAAGTCCGGCACCGGCTGGCTGTTCGGAGGGTAGTCCACCCCCGCCCATGCCTGGCAATCCGCCGCCGAGGATACCATCGAAATTGTCACCTTCTTCATCCTCATCTGTTAGCTCGACACCCGCCAATTTTGCCAGGGAGACGCGTTGCTCTTCGAGGGAGTCCAACCACTTCTTTTTGTCGTCCAGTTGATCGTCATTGATGGCTTCTGCAATCGGGCGAATGTCATCGACCCATGACGTCAAGACTTTTTTGTCTTCGTCCGAAGCAGCCGCGATCAAACCGCGGGGGTTCTTCGGGATCTCAGCTTCGGGTGATCCAACGGCACCTTGCATGATTTGTTGCAGGACGTACGTGATTCGTCGGCGGGAAAGTGAGACTTCGGGTGGCTGGGGTTTCGCGGCCGGCATTCCGCCCATCATTCCCATTCCCATGCCCATTCCCATGCCTCCTTCCATCATCATGTCGGAGCCCATTCCCATGTCCATGTCCATTCCCCCTTCCATCATCGAATCCATCCCCATTCCCATATCCATGTCCATCCCCATACCCATTCCACCGCCCATCATGCTCCCGCCGGCGCGGCTTTTGTCCTTCTTCTTTTTCTTCTCTTCTTTGACGCCCAGGAATGTTTCAGGATTGGGCGGCTGCTTCACTGTCATCGTGGTATTCCGATCGCGTGCCTGCAATCGTTTCAGTTCTGACTCCACGGTGTCGAAAGCTCGTCGCGACCAGCTTTTTAAAACGCCGTCTGTGTCGGCGACTTGTCCTTTGAGTTGGGTCGTCATGTCGCCCAACTGAGCGGCCGAATACAGCGCGATCAGGTCGGGCTTTTCTTCGTCGGTGCTGATCGAAATCAACTGCTTGCCGAGCGATGTGTCGTCAGGTGTGCCGATGTAATGCAGAATGTCGACCGCCGATCGCTGCAAGTAAGCATGTGCTTTAGGGTCACGACCTTCGGGGGCCGGTGCATCGAGCAAATCCGTCATCAGCTGCGTCAGCTTGGCTTTCGGTGCATCCTTCAGCGAAGAGAATCCGTACATCGCAGTTCGATGCAAAGCTTGCAAAGCGGCCGCACGAACGCCGTCGACTTCCTCTTCGTTTTCGTACAGTCCGACAAGCGTGTTAAACAGAGGTGCAAAACCCGCGGCCAATGGCACTGGCGGACGACCCGTCGCTCCATCGTAAGGATTGCTATCAAGTCGTCCCAAGACCAAGATCGCATTTATACGAGCGGCAGGAATGTGGTTGCCTGTCGCAACCTTGTTCATTCCGTTGTAGATCCTCTTCAGCAATTCAGTCTTGCCAGGATTATTGATGCGTTGAGCGTTGGTGAGGGACTTCTCAAGCGAAGCCAGCATTGGACCCATTTTGTTCAGGTTTTCTTTGCGGACGATCTGGTAAGGAACGACGTGCTCCACATAAATCGTCGCGCCCCTCAGGACGTCATCCGTCAGTTGCTCTTTCTTTCGCGTTGACGACAAAGTTTTGGTCGCACGCTCGTAGCCAGCAATTTGTTCGGGACTCAGCTGAGCCGCCGGCGAGTCGATCACCTCGTATTTCTGGCCCGATGCGATTCCGCTGAACAGCCAACACAGCACCATGACCACGCACAGAATCCAAATTTGTCTGGCGCGTTGATGGTTGTAAACCTGACCTTTTGCATCTGGAACCGAGTGCGCTGAATTCAAATGCGCAGCGGCAGCGATGGGGCCAGTTGAATTGGATGGGGACGAGGTCGTTGTGACGTGTCGCAACGGAACACCTTCGGTGAGAAGAGCACGGCCGAAAAGGATCGAAACACGAATGTTTCGCGGATTCTTATTATTCACCGACTCACCGTCTCCCGTCAACGAAAATCCCGAATGTGCGAGCATTTGAGCGTTTCGCCTGGCTTCTCGCCGTTCGCCGGACACTTTCATCCGAGGTCCACGAAAAAAGGCGAGGCCGGCTCCGAAGAACCGACCCCGCCTCGCACGGGGGGACGCTTAATATTTGGGTAAGTCATGGTGCAGAGTGCGTCCCTCCGACACAAACAACCATAGTCCCGTTCCTGCGAATTTCGAGCAATTCGGTCTCGGAATCCGGCGTTCTGGAGCAGTCCATCGTTGCACGAGATGGTTTGTGAGGGTGGGAACGATTGTGACGTTTGGAGTCCCTGGCAATCCCGATTGATCGGAGTGACCCGCCGCAAAACTTTCCCAGCCTGAACCGGATCGATTGGAGTGGCGGTCAAAATTTGCCGATTGTTCCGATTGGAGGGGGGCCTCCGTCATGGATCATCGTTTCGCCCACGACACCGTCGTTCAGGCCGCGATCCATGTCCATTTCAATCCTTTGGGAACGGAAGTGACGGAAGTAGCAATGCAGAGCAACACCAACCGTTGGGTCGGCCATTTCGCACTGCGAACTGTGGAGCCGGTGGAAAATCAGGAGCCGGTGGCACGCCGTTGGCGATCCGCCTTCGTCGCAGGAGTCGCAGCTTTGGTAAGTGTGTGCGGTGGAGACGCCAACGCACAACGGCCGGTCGTTCCCGGGACGGGCATTGAGCTCGTTGGCGTGGCCGATGACTTCGAAGACGAATCTTGGCGGTATGTGCCGAACAACCCAAAGAGCACGGAAGACATTGATGAAAATCAACGTGCTCCGATGGGGAAAAGCACCAATGGCCGTTGGTACGAAGGCATCAAACGCGGCCATCCGGACGTGGTCGAGCGAGTTGCCACTCCTGCGGGCGGATTGCCCGGCAGCAAAGGCGCCCTGCTGATGCGGAGCAAGTTCACTGGCATCCCTGGGAATGCCAGCGGCACGATGCACCAAGATGACTTTATCGCCAACGTTCAGTATCGACTCAAGCGTCGCATCGATGTTTCTGAGGTGCCCAGCGTCACAACTCGAGTGTTCTTGCCGCCAGTGGTTGAGTGGGAAAAACGCAGCGGACCACACTTTGGTTTCCGTTTGGCTCTCGAAACGACGGCAATGATCGAGCAAGAGACCGGCTTCTTCAAACTCAAACGCAAAGAGATGGGCAACGAAATTTACTGGCCCGGAATGTTCATCGAGTTTGAGAGCAAGGCAGATAGCAGAAGTCGTAGCGAGGACTACGCTTACCTGCGAGTTCGTAGCAACCAACGAGGAGCTGACTTCCGCGGACCACAGATCACGACGACCGGTTGGTGGACGATGGGAATCAGCGTCACGCCTGATGGCATGGTGCACTACTACGCATCGCCAGGTGTGGAAGATCTGACGGAAGAAGACTACATCACCAGTCAATTCCCGTACGGTTACGAAGCCGAACGCATGCGGACGTTCTTCTACAACATCTGCAGTGCGGATGATGGACGTCGATGGAGTACTTCGTTCATCGTCGATGATCCAAAGGTGTTCTTGGTTCGACCCAAGGGCAAACAAATGGCAGGCCGCACCAGCAACTCACGTCGCTGAGTCGTTCAGTCCAGTTGTTCAACGCGGCACGGATAAAACGGCCGCGAATTTTCGACCAACTCCAACATGGTTTGGTCGTTCTGAACTCCGGTCCCCGGAATGCTTTCGTTGCTGATCGCTTTTCGATACGCGTTCAGCAATTGCTGCTTCTGGTTTTCCGGTCCGAAGTTCGCGGCAACAATGTTTCGGTTGTAGTCGATTATTTCGGGACGGGCGTCGGTCACCAATGCATCGCACAGTGCCGCATTCCGATCGCGAACTTCCTTTGCAAATCCGGAGTCGGTGTTGAAACGCACGAGCACTTCGATCTGCATCGCTGGTGTTAGTCGAGCGAAGTCGATCCACTCATTCGCATCGCTGATTGATTGGTCCGACGCGGAAGGCGATAGCGCGGTTTCAACGTCTCGGCGAACATCTTTCCAAGCGTCTGTCTTCGCATTTTGGAACTGGCGATTCGCCTCGGTGAGCCATGAGTGCGATCCGGGAATTTGGACCGCATCGTAGAGGTGCTCCAAACGCATTCCGTGGTTGATGAAGTCACCGGTCACGCCCGGTAGATTTCTTGCAACAACGCTTCGAGATGCTAGCCATGGTTCGAGAAAGACCATCCCGAACCCTTCCGCCACACTGGACGACACGACAACGCTCGCGGCCGATAAATTGTCGACGAACTGAATGTCCTCGTGGTGTGCGGCATTGAAAACGACGTTCTCGACGCACCGCTCAGCGACAGCTTGCCATCTCTCGTAAGACCTCTTTTCCATCGGAGTGTCTGGCATCAATGTCATTGCACCGATCGTGGGGCGACCAGCTAATTGGCACATCAACAAGAACTCGCCAAGGTTTTTTCGTCGAATGCCGCGGACGGGATACAACATCCAACGAAAGTCGGCGGGCAAATCAAATGCACGCTGAACTTTGTGAGTTGCGACTTCGAATTCAGGCAGCTCATCAGTGGGAAGACGGACGCTGTTGGGCAAGACATCGACGCGAGAACGATGGATTCCAAATTGCACCAACGTTTCGGCATCACCTGTCGTCAGCGTTGCGTAGGAAAGCCGGTCCCCATGTGGATAGAGGATCGCGTCGAGTTCGCTCGCTTTCTCGCAACCATGGGACTGTTTCAGGTAAGCCCAATTTTGAGGACGCTGGTCCTCGGCAAAGTCGTGAATTTGCAGCAAACATGAGTAGCCAAAATCTGCGAGATGTTTGATCACCAACGGCGATGCCGCGTTCTTGCCGAGACTGTGGTTGTGCCAGTGGACGACGGTCTCTTGACGAGTCCAACCCGCCTGACGGCATCGTTCATCAATTTCTCGAGCGGTGTGCTGGGCTTGTTTATCGTTTTGAGCTTGCTCATCAACATTCAGTGACGTGTCGCGAAGTGAATCGTATTCCAGTGACGCAATGCGCCAAATGGAAGCCGACGAGCGTGTCGTTTCCTGCAACCCCGATTGTCGAGGTCCGCTGACAAGGGCGACCTCGTCAATTTCGTCCGACCCTTGAAGACAGTGAACATGGTTGTCCACCACCTGGGTCACGCCGCCTCGTTCGAAATGACAATGCACAATGAGAATTTTCATCGCGGAAATTTTCACTGGTTGTCGGTCTCAAAAGGGGCAAGGCGTTTCAGTGACGGAGGTCGTGCGGCGTTGCTTCGTCCTTCGACTCGCTTCGCTCACCCTCGCGAAGGTCGTGCAGTTTTACTTCACCCTACCGTTGGGAGGGGCGGACCGTTTCGGGCCGGGGAGGGTTACTCGCTGGATTCAATGCCGAGCCCTCCCCTCGCTTTGCTCGACCCTCCCAAGGGGAAGGTGATGATAAAAGCATGGCAATACAACAGTTTTAAAAACTGCACGGCCTCCTCAGAGTGAGGGTGATGGTTGAGGGGAGTAGCCGCTTGCTTGGTGCGTTCTTTTTCACAGGCTGGAAACCTATGCCACACTGGGGTCAGTGGACTCGTTGACCAGGCAGTGCGCCTTCGTCGATTCCAAGGACGAAGACTTCTTCGCCGCCGGGGCCCGCTGCGGTGACCATGCCTTCGCTCAAACCAAAACGCATCTTTCGTGGTTTGAGGTTAGCGACCATCACGACTAATCGACCAACCAGCTTTTCGGGGTCGTACGCGGCTTTGATTCCGGCGAAAACTTGACGGGTTTCATCGCCGCCCAAACCCAAGGTCAACTTCAAAAGCTTGTTGGCTTCTGGCACATGTTCCGCGGAAAGCACTCGAGCGACACGCAAGTCGACCTTCATAAAATCGTCGATCGTGATTTCATCGGCGAGTGGTTCATCCTTGAGTGGTTGATCACTGTCGTTGAACGGGTTGGTGGCAGCGGCACCCGTTTCTTGAGCTGCTTCGTCTTTGCTTTCTTCCATCATCGCTTCGAGATCCTCAGTTTTAACACGGTCCATCATACGTTGAAATTTGTTGACGCCACGGTCGACCAGTGGCGTTTGGCTTTGTTCCCATGACGTGATCGGTTCTCCGAGCAAGTCACCACATTTTTTTGCCAGTTCGGGAAGGACAGGGGCCAGGTAAACGGCCAATTGTCGGAACAGATTCAATGCGACCGTACAAACGTCTCGCAGTTCGTCTTGTCGTTCCGGGGCTTTGTTCATTTCCCATGGTTTGGCATGTTCGACAAACGGGTTTGCCGCGTCGGCCAATTCCATGATCAAACGCATCGCTTTGGAAAATTCACCGTCTTCATAGGCGGAGGCAATCTCGTCACCTTTCGCGGCTGCGGCTTGGAACAGCCCACCATCCTCGGGATACGATGGTGCCAATCCCGTGCGGCTGGCAAATTTGCCAACACGGCTGGCGAGGTTGACGACTTTGCCGACCAGGTCAGAGTTCACCTTCTCGACGAACTCATCCACTCCTAGGTCCAAATCTTCCACTCGCGAAGACAACTTGGTGGCGTAGAAATATCGCAGTGCGGATGGATCGATGTGTTTCAGGAAAGTTTCAGCTTTCACGAACGTTCCATCGCTCTTGGACATCTTCTTGCCGTTCACATTCAGGAATCCATGAATGTGGACCTTGGTAGGCAGTGAGAAGCCGGCGGTCTTGAGCATGCCCGGCCAAAACAGCGTGTGGAAGTAAGTGATGTCCTTGCCGATGAAGTGATGGACTTCGCAGTCATCGCTTTTCCACCAATCGGCCAAGTCTTCACCGTTGGCGTCGCACCACTGCTGCGTGCTGGCGATGTATCCGATTGGAGCGTCGAACCATACGTACCAGTAATTACCTGGTGCATCGGGAATTTCGAATCCGAAGTATGGAGCGGGTCGACTGATGTCCCAGTCGCGAAGCTCATCGGCCAGGAAATGACCTTTCAAGTAGTTGGCGGTTTCTGGTTGCAACGCACCCGAGTTGGACACCCATTCGGAGAGGAAGTCGTGCAGTTTTTCCAATTCCACGAACAGGTGTTCGGCTTCTTTGATGATCGGTGTGGCACCGCTGAGTGTGCTGACGGGATCGATCAGTTCGGTGGGACTGTAAGTGTGTCCGCAATTGCAGTTGTCGCCTGCTTGGTTGGGCGTACCGCATTTGGGACATGTGCCACGAACGAAACGATCGGCCAGGAATGTCTCGGCTTCCGGGTCGTAGAGTTGCTCCACACTCCGCTCGACGACCAGATCCGCGTCTCGAAGTGATTTCCAAATTTGATGGCAAAGCGTCCGGTTTTCTTCGCTGTTGGTGCTGCCGTAGTGGTCGAATTCAATTCCAAAGCCCGCGAAATCGCGTTGGTGAGCTTCGCTCGTTTCCTCGATCAATTCAATTTCAGAACGGCCTTCTCCGCGGGCACGGATCATGATCGCGGTGCCGTGTGTGTCGTCGGCGCAAATGTACAAACAACGATTGCCTCGCAATTTCTGAAACCGTACCCAAATGTCGGTTTGCAGGTATTCCACCAAGTGGCCGATGTGGATCGGGCCGTTGGCGTAGGGCAATGCAGCGGTAACGAGCAGACGACGCGTCATGAAAGCAGTTGTCGGTGTGGGGAGCGAGGGCTTCGGCGTTACCCACGACCCATTTTCGCGACGCGGGGTTCACCATCCGAGGTCGCGATTGTGACAAACCACCGCTGAATCGAACAGCACCAGCCGCCGAAGTCCATGTTCAGCGCAATCCGACTACAAATTCATCACCGTCTTGACCAGATCGCTGACCGAATAGGGATGAGCCGAGGCGAACGCTTCTCCGGCCCAACATCCCGCTTGTGACCCGGTGACCAATGCCGCCGCACGCACCCGCTCGGCGATCTTGGGTTTGTGGGCGAATTGACTGTCGTAGGCAGTGATCGAAGCCAGCTTCTGTTCCAGACAATCGCCGATGTCGACGATCAGATGATGGGACTCGCCGGGCATCACATCCGGTTCAAACGCCAAACGGAAGTACAGCTGGCGAGCGACCGCGTGAACGGGCACTCCATCGAAGTGTTCGTCCCAACGACACAATCGGCTGTAAAACACGGCCGCATCGGTGATCTGCATCGCTTGCCAGTGATCCGGTGACGCCATCGGCGTTTTCTGGCCAAACCCAATCACGATCCGAGGTCGAAACCGTCGGAATTGCCGAGCAAGCGCAATCCTTGCAACAAAACCATCCATCAAGATTCGATTGGGTAGGTTCAGTTGAATTCGAGCGTGAACCCCCAGGCACTCGGCGGCTCGGACCGACTCCGCCATTCGAGTCTCGACGTCGGGGCAATGAGGTGTCGGTTCACCATCGGTTAAATCGATGATGCCGACGCGATAGCCCTGGTGGACCATTTTCGCGAGCGTTCCACCGCAGGCCGACTCAACGTCGTCCGGGTGAGCCCCGACCGCAATCACATCGAGTGACTGCGTCGGATCGTCGGGAAGAAGGAGATCGCTCGGTGCAGGAATGGCTTCGTTCATGCAAACCAGCTTAAAGCCGCGGGCATCGTCGAGACAGGTCCCAACGATGCCCGAATCCGTCAGAGTGACTTAGAACAATTCTCGCACGGCGGCATCCAAATTCGATTCCAAAGAATCGGCTTCTTCGCCGTCGCGTTTGGATTGCTCATTCGCGATCAAGTCAATCAGATCCACTTCCGCGTTGGACGATGAGGACCCGACCATTTTCGATGGTCCTGAGTCAACGGCCTCAGCAGCCAACGATGTGGATGCACCCAAACCGGCCGATGTGCTGAAGTCGCTTGCCAGAACGTCAGTCGGTTCACCGAATCCGGACTGACCCTGAGCGTTGATCTCATTGATCACCCGCAGTGCATCCAGCGAAGAAATGAATCCATCACCACTTTGGTCATAGTAGAACTGTTCGTTCACACCATTGTTGGTGCCGATGCCGAAGTCAGCATCGGTGACTGGAATGTTTTCACCGCTGGAACTACCGCTGACTTCATTCAATCGGTTGATGATCAACAAGGCGTCCAACGCGGTGACTTCGCCGTTTCGGTTGACGTCAGAGAAGCTGACCGGGTTTTGCAGACGACTCATGACCGTGTTCAGGTTCATGCGAGTCGGTGCACTTCGGTTTCCGTTGATGTCAGCGACGGTGAAGATCAAGAAGTCCGGTCCGACGTAGTCGGTGTTCGGCGTGTACATGATCTTGCCATCGATCACTTCCGCGGTCCCGTTGGTGGGCTGAGTCGTGATCAAAATCGACGTCAGATCCAAATCAAACGCTGTGTTGAAACTGTCTGAGATGTCAATCGCCCCGGTTCGTCCAACGGATGTTCCCGCGGAGATGTCCGAAGCGGTTGGTCGTCCTTGGAGTTCAACTGTAGCTTGAGCACTGGCTTGACCAAGGTCATCGGCGATCGTGTAGGTGAACGTGTCCACGCCAGCAAACAGTGGTCCGGGCAGATACGTCAACACACCGTTGTCGTCCGACAGTGTTCCGAACTGAGGTTCGACCACAATCGTCAGTGAAGAACGGTCGAGCGTTCCATCGATGTCCGAATCATTGAACAATGGATCTCGCATCTGGTCCAACACGGTGGTGCCAACGGATTCGATGAACACCCGGTCGTCGACGGCAACCGGCGCGTCGTTGCGACCTTGAATGGTCAACGTGACATTCGCGGTCACGACGCTGGTTACGCCGCTGTCATCTTGCAATCCGTACTGGAACGTGTCCGTTGCCGTTTCCCCTGGACGGAGCGACTGAATCGTTTCCGAACCCATCGGCGTGTATGAGATTTCGCCGGTCGTTTGATTGACATTGACGACGGCACCCAACGCGGTTGTGGTTTGTAATTCCACAAAGCTAAGGATGTCGCTCAGGTCAGGATCGCTGTCGTTGGCCAGCAGATCCTCAATCGTGAAGAACAGCACCGCGTCTTCGGTGGTCGTGAATGAGTCATCGACCGCGACTGGAAGGTCGGGTTGGTCAGTGATCGTGATCGACAAAGTGACGGGCTGGGAACTGCCAGCGAAAACACCGTTTTCGAAGTCTTGCAATGTCACCGTGACGTCAGTGTTGCCCGCAGCATCAGGAGCCACGCTGAACGTCAGCACTCCGTTTGCGTCGATCGACGGTAGCACGGTGAACAAATCTTGATCTTCTGCTGGAACTTGAACCAGGAACGCGACCGTTTGGTTGCCTTCGTTTCCAGGACCGGCGGAGATATCCGTCGCCCATGGTTGCGAATAAGTTCCACTGTCTTCCAGGACAGTCACCGCGGGACCGGCGGTGAAGGTCGGCAGATCGTTCACATCGGCAATGGTCAGCGTGAACTGAACCGGTGCACTTTCCCGAACGTCACCATTGACCGAGTCGTTGGGACCACTGTCGAAGGCCACCAATTCGTAGGTTGCCGAGCCGCTGTTCTCGTCCGAGGTCGTGAACTGCAGCGAACCATCCGACAAGATCTGCAACCCGGTTGGATTGCCAGTCGATGTGGCGAGCAAGTCCGAATCACCACTGACATAGGCAAACCGGTATTCGGTGATTGTCTGAGGTGCCGTGGTTCCGGTGCCGTCGAATTCATCTGCCGCTCGCCCGCCAGATCCCGTTCCGGGAGGTCCAACCAAGACGGTGCCGAGCCAATCCGGAAGGGTAACCGTGCCGGCACTTTCTTCCACGACGATCGGTGCCAACGGCGAAATGATTGGTGCGTCGTTGACCGGAGTCACCACTAGCGAAATGGTCGCCGATGTCGTTCGCGATGCGTCGCCGTCGCTGACTTCGTAGACGAACTGGTCAGTGCCGACAAAGTTCAACGGTGGCGTGTAAACGTAAGACGTTGCACCCACGCCGTTTGGCGATGGGGTCAAAGTGCCGCCCATTGCGGTTTGCAATGGCACGTTGACCGCGGACAGCGTTTGCGAATCGTTTTCGTCTGGTAGTCCATCGACTGGCGAATCAGGACCAGCGATGAAGTTGCCAAGCAAAGAACCGTTGATCACACCGTCGACTGGGATGGCCAACGTGTTGTCTTCGCGAGTCGCGATCGTGATTGTGTCGCCCGTTCCATTAGCAGGGATGGGTGCGTCGTTGACGGCAAGAACGTTGATGGTGATTCGTTGAGCCAATGACTCATTCAAATCGCCACGTCCAAAGTTCGGTCCTTGACCATTGTCTTGACCATAGATGTCAAACACGAATTCACCGAACACGCCGGGAGCGGCTTGGAACGTCAAGTGGCCAGCAGGCACGATCGTTGGAAGCGTCGTGAAAGCTTGAGCCGCTTGGGTTGCTGACACATTGACCGGTTCGATGCGATTGAACGATACCGTTTGAGCAGCGGTTAAGCTGAACTCGTCATTGGCAGTTGGCGTGGGGCCGCCGAAGACGTTGAATGCAAAGTCATTGCGGACGAACATGTTCGCGTCTTCGCTAACATTGATGACCGTTTGTGCAATGTCGAACACCGGGCGATCATTGACTGGATTCAGAACAAACTGAATGCGGCCTGTGCGTGTCAGAGGTGACGTGTCGAGGATTTGGTCACGAATGTTGAAGTTCGTGCCATCATCAATGACCTGGTAGGTGAACGAGTCGGGCAGGTTGTTCAACGAGTTGACATTGGTCGGCGGCGTGTACTCCAGCGAGGCTGGTGTCGAACCATTTTCAGGGACGTATGTCACCGAACCACCAAGAGTCGTCGGCAGCGTCGTGAATGGCACCAACGCAACCGTTTGGTTTCCACCTAACGTACCGTCCGATTCGTTTTCGGGGCCGGGGGTGTAGATATCCAGCAAGCCCGGACGTCCGCCAGTCGCTCGCAGTGGAATCGAGTACGGCGTGCCGGTGGTTCCGTCGTTGGCCGTGTTGTCTTCTTTCATTGTGACGATCAACGTGCCGTCCGAGGTGATCTCGTAGGCGTTGTCGATGGATCCAGTTTGGCCTGTTGGTGCAATGTCAGACAAACGAGGTTGATCGTTGACTGGGCGAACGTTGACCGTGACTGTCAATTCCGTCGACTTCGGCGTGAACGGATCGGTGTCCGATACGCGGTCCGTTGCGGTGATCACAAAAACGCCCGTTCCAACCGCATCTGGCGATGGGTAAACCGTCAACGTTCCGTCGTCAGAAACTTCAGGGGTGAAGCCAGGACGGAACAAGTCAGGCACGCTTTGGCTGATGTACTGCTTGAACGTGAAGAAGACGTCTTGGCGATCGAATTCATCCAACGCAGTGGTTTCGGCCGGATCGCGTCGTGTCGCCCAATCGGTGAGGCTTGTCCCACGGTTGTCATCGCGTTCGCGAATGTCGACGACTTCGCGGAATTCGACTCGCGGAGCGTCGTTGACCTGGATGGTTCGAATCGTCACACGACGTGATTCCGATCGGTTGTTCGATCCAACACCACCAACGGTCGTGTAATCCGATTGCTGGAATCCAGCAACAGGCGGCGCCATCTGACCATTGATGTAGTCAGAACCTGGGATCGAAGTTTCGCCGAAGTCTTCGACGATGTAGTTGAATCGCTCGAAGTCCAAGAACGGGTCTTCTTGGTTGTAGTCGACGTTTGGTTGGTACTCGCCGCCAATGAATGCGCCCGAGGCGTCAAAGTCGAACCTGACGGTGCCGGTTGCGAGAGAAATCACCTGTCCATTCAGGTTGTCTCGATCGACGACCGTTGGCGTGCCACTGGAATTCGTGACGGTGAACTGAACGACCCGGAGGTCTTGTTCGTCTTCGTCAAACTCGTTCGTCGTGACGACGCCATCGGCAAAGTCTGCTGTCTGAGCGTCACTTGGATTGCCTTCCAAGAACGTCTCTGGAGTCAGATCAAGAACGGCAACGCGATTGGTTGGTTGGCCAGTGATTGGGAAGTACTCTTCGACCTCATTGACGGTCAATTCCCGATCGTAAGCGACCGGTTGGTCATTGACGGGGGTGATGTTGACCGTCAGCGTCCGCGTGATGCTGCGAGGGTCATCTTGCATCGAACCGGAGATGTAGGATTGTCCGTCGTCGGTCATGGTCAGTGCGAACACTGCATAGCCGTAGGCATCCGCATTGGGTTGCAATTGCAACACTCCAAAGCGGTCCAGGACGGGGTCGCTGGCGAACATGCCTGCCGGTGATGAGATCACGCTGATACTGTACTGGAGTTCTTGGACCGAACGTTCATCCAGTGCGGTAACGCGTCCAGGATGGATCGCTTGCGGCAACCCATGCACCAACGGGTTGTTGCTGCTGATGACTTGCCCGCCGTAGATGTCATAGAAGACGGTGTTAAAGGCCCCGCCAGCGTCGTTGATGTCTTCCGCAAAGGTGACGGTGTCGAACACAGGGAAGTCTGGCACATCGTTGACCGCACGGACGGTCAGCGTCATGTCGCGAGGCTGAGAACGATTGTTCGAACCGACTCCACCGACGGTCGTGTAGTCGATGGACCCAGTGGCATCCGGATCTGGCCGGTCACTACCAGGAATCGATGTCGGGCCGAAGTCTTCAACGACATACTGGAAGACTTCCGTCGGTTCGAATGGCAGTTGATCGTTGACATCGACATTGGGGAAGTATTCCCCTTGAACAAACGCACCCGTTGCAGCATCGAACTCGAACAAGATCGTTCCGCTGAACAGCGAAATTGGAGTTCCGTTCACATAGTTTCCAGCATTGACGGTTAGCGGACTGCCGTCGACAAGCGAGACGGTGAACTCGACGACTCGAAGGCCTTGTTCGTCTTCGTCAAACTCTTCGAAGCTGACGGAGTCGTCGGAGAAGTCGCTGGCTTTCGCAAGCGTTGGATTTTCCGTGGTTCCGCCCAGGAAGTCCGCTGGCGACAACGGCAGACGAGCGACCGCACCAGTAGGAAGGTCATTCGGCGAAGAAAATTCTTCGACTTCGGTGACTTCCAGATCTCGATCGACACTCACAGGTGCGTCGTTGACTGGTGTGATGTTGATGGTCAACGTGCGAGTGACGCTGCGAGGTGAACTGACCAGTCCTGCGGCAGCGTCGTAGTCGGATCCATCGTCGGTCGCAGTGATCTCGAAGACCGCCCAACCGTAAGCATCGGCTCGCGGGGTCAGGGTCAACACGCCGAAATCATCCATCGTCGGCAAGGTTTCAAACATGCCAGCGGGTGAAGAACTTGCCAGGGACGTGAATGTATAGGTCAATGATTGTGTGGGGGCAAAACCAAGCCCATCACCACGTTCGTCGAACGCTGTGTCACGACTAACAAAGATCGCTTGCGGACGCATTGGGTCGGCAGGGTCGTAGTTGGCGACCAAGTTGCCTGCGTAAACATCGTAGAAGACGGTGTTGAACGAATCTCCTGTGTCGTTGATGTCCTCAGCGAAGGTCACCGTGTCGAACACGGGGAACTCAGGGGCGTCGTTTTTCGCTCGTGTGGTGAGCGTCATCGTTTGCGGTGCCGAACGGTTGTTCAGGCCAACTGGAGGCGTGGCACCGTCGTTGGTGTAGTCGACTTCGTCAGCAGCACCACCGTTGATGAATTGCGATCCTGGGATCGATGTCGTTCCGAAGTCTTCGACGACGTAAGTGAACTGTTCGTTGGCAGCGAACGGGCTTTCCTCGTTGTAGTCGACGTTGGGGTAATAAACGCCGCCGGTGTAGGCGCCGCCCACGCTGATGTCGTCGAAGTTGAACGTGATTCGGCCAGTGGCCAGAGTCAGTTCGACGCCGTTGTTGTTTTCAGCATCGACGACCACGGTGGAACCATCGGCCAAGGTGACGGTGAACTCAACGACTCGGAGGCTTTGTTCCTCTTCATCGAACTCATCGACAGCGTCGACGTCATCGGTGAAGTCGCTTTGTTCTGCCAGTTCAGGATTCTCGGTGGTTCCACCGAGGAATTGGTCTGGGGTCAGGTCGATCGAGGCAACGTCGCCGGTCGGGAGGCCGGATCCGTTGGCGAATTCTTCGGCTTCAGAGACTTCCAACTCGCGGTCAACCGTGACCGGTGCGTCGTTGACAGGTGTGATGTGTACCGTCAGCGTTCGCGTGATGCTGCGGAAGTCATCGACCAACATGCCGTTGTTTGGATCGTAAGACTGTCCATCGTCGGTCATGGTGACCGTGTAGACCGCGTAGCCATACGCATCGGCACGAGGCGTCAGCGTCAACACTCCGTACTCGTCGAGCACCGGTGCAGATTCAAACATACCGGCTGGTTCGTACAGGGTGCTGTAGGTGTAGGTCAACGACTGAGTCGCGACTGCACCGCTGCCGTTTCCACGTTCGTCTTCCGCGGTTGCTCGACTGACGAAGATGGCCTGTGGGAGGTTGTGAACGGCTGGATCGGCCGACGCAATGATGGCTTCGCCGTAAATATCGTAGAAGACGGTGTTGAACGTGTCGCCCGCGTCATTGATGTCTTCGGGGAAGGTCACCGTGCTGAAGACGGGGAACTCAGGTGCGTCGTTTTGTGCTCGCGTGGTCAGCGTCATTGTGCGAGGTGTCGAACGATTGTTCAGGCCAACGGGAGGTGCGGCGCCATCGTTGGTGTAGTCGACTTCGTCGGCAGCACCACCATTTATGTATTGCGATCCTGGGATCGAAGTGGTTCCGAAGTCTTCGATGACGTAAGTGAACTGCTCGTTGGCAGCGAAGGGACTTTCCTCGTTGTAGTCCACGTTCGGATAGTAAACGCCGCCGGTGTAGGCGCCGCCCACGCTGATATCGTCGAAGTGGAACGTGATTCGGCCAGTGGCCAGAGTCAGTTCGACGCCGTTGTTGTTTTCAGCATCGACGACCACGGTGGAGCCATCGGCCAGCGTGACGGTGAACTCAACAACTCGGAGGTTTTGTTCCTCTTCATCGAATTCGTCGACCGCGTCGATGTCATCCGTGAAGTCACTTTGCTCGGCCAGTTCGGGGTTTTCGGTGGAGCCACCGAGGAACTGGTCGGGGGTCAGGTCAATCGACGCGACGTCACCCGTTGACGCATCGTCTGGCGAAGCAAACTCCTCGACTTCGTCCACCTCGAGAGATCGGTCAACCGTCACAGGAGCATCGTTGACTGGTGTGATGTGCACCGTCAGTGTGCGATTGATGCTGCGTGGATCGTTGGGGAGATTGTAGCTGCCACCATCGTCCGTCAGAGTGACAACGAACACCGCATAGCCATACGCGTCAGCTCGTGGAGTCAACATCAGCACACCATACTCATCCAGAGTTGGTGTGGTCTCGAACATTCCGGCTGGTTCGTAGAGCGTGGTGAAACTGAAACTCAATGATTGAGTTGGTAGAGCACCGCTGTCATTTCCACGTTCGTCTTCCGCTGTCACGCGACTGACGTGGATCGCTTGTGGCAGGTTGTGAACGGCAGGGTCGGCCGACGCGATCACGGCTTCCCCATAGATATCGTAGAACACCGTGTTGAACGCGTCGCCAGCATCGTTGATGTCTTCGGCGAAGGTCACTTCACCAAACACGGGGAACTCAGGGACATCGTTCTGAGCCCGCGTGGTCAGCGTCATCGTTCGCGGTGTCGAACGATTGTTCAGTCCCTGCGGTGGCGACCCACCATCGTTGGTGTAGTCGACTTGCTCGGTGGTTCCGGTGACATCCGTCGAACCTGGAATGGTGGTCACACCGAAGTCTTCGACGACGTAGGTAAACTGTTCATTCGGTGCGAACGGGCTTTCCTCGTTGTAATCCACGTTCGGGAAGTAAGTACCGCCGGTGTAAGCACCGCCGTCTGCGATGTCATCGAAGTTGAACGTGATGCGGCCTGTTGCCAGCGTCAGTTCGACGCCGTTGTTGTTTTCGGCGTCGACGTCTGCGGTGGAACCGTTGGCCAACGTGACGGTGAACTTGACAACTCGCAGGCTTTGCTCTTCTTCATCGAATTCATCGACCGCGTCGATGTCATCGGTGAAGTCACTTTGCTCGGCAAGTTCTGGATTCTCGGTGGTGGAACCCAGGAACTGATCCGGAGTCAAGTCGATGGAAGCGACCGCGCCGGTCGGCATGTCATCCGGCGACGAGAATTCCTCGACCTCCATGACTTCCAATGCTCGATCTTCGGTGACGGGAGCGTCATTGACCGGTGTGATGTGCACGGTCAACGTGCGAGTCACGCTACGGAAGTCGTCGACCAACATGCCAGTGGCTGGATCGTAGGACTGCCCGTTGTCTGTCATCGTGACTTCGTACAGGGCATAGCCATAGGCATCGGCACGTGGTGTTAGCGTCAACACCCCGTACTCGTCGAGCACTGGTGCGGATTCAAACATGCCGGCCGGTTCATACAGCGTGTTGTAGCTGTAGGTCAGCGACTGCGTCGGCGCCGCTCCGCTGTTGTTTCCACGCTCGTCTTCTGCGGTATCGCGGCTGACGAAGATGGCCTGCGGGAGGTTGTGGACCGCCGGATCAGCCGACGCGATGACGGCTTCCCCGTAGATGTCATAGAAGACGGTGTTGAAGGCATTGCCAGCGTCGTTGATGTCTTCGGCGAAGGTCACCGTATCAAAGACTGGGAACTCAGGCGTGTCGTTGGTCGCGTGAGTTGTGACCGTGACGGTGGCGGCGGCGCTGGTCAGGCTACCGTGACCAACGCTCTCGGGTGACTCGCCTGGGAAGTTGTCCGCACCAGGAACTGGGATCTCAGAGAAGTCTTCCACGAAGTAGGTGAACAGGTCCGTGGTGTCAAACGGTGTTTCTTCGTTGTAGTCCACGTTGGGTTCGTAGGAACCACTGACAAACTCGCCACTGTCAGCGATGTACATACCTGGGTTCATTGGATCGGCGACCAAGCTGAACGTCAGCGTCAACATTCCGTTTGCTGTGGCCAAAGTTTGAACCGGTGCCAAACCGGTGACCGCGTCGTAAGTCAGCAAGCGAGCATCGACGGAAGCTCCCGCGGCACCAGGCAAGCCGATCTTGATGACTCGCAAATCCTGTGCATCCTCATCGAAGTCCGCTGGAAAATCAGTTGGCGGGGTGACTTCAAGAGCCGAGCCCGCGCTACCGAGGCGAAGCAGGTCGTCCTTGGAGAAGTTCTTGAACCCGGTTCCGTCGGTTTTGGCCACCGGATTCGCGTTGCCGGTGACATCTTCGTCCTCACGGTATTCCAAAAGGTCCAGTGACAGGTCGTCCGCTTGAGGCGTGTCGTTCACCGGTTTGATCAGAATCCGCACGGTGGCGGTGTGCGTGAGGAAGTCATCGACTTCATTCATCGATCCGGGCATCCCCTCGGGGCCCAAATCAAAGGTGATGCCGCTGTCAGTCACCGTGTAGGTGAAGGAGTCTTCACCGTAGGTGTTCAGCGCGGGCGTGTAGATGATGTCGCCGGTGTTGCTGTCGATCGAAACCGTTCCACCAAGTGCACTGGTGGCACTCACTGCGGTCACGGTCAGTCCCGCATCGTTGGTATTGTCATTCTCGTCAGCTGCCGAGTCACGAGCTTCCTTGTCATTTGCGATCAGGTAAGCCTGCGGAATGACCAAAGTTTGGTCTTCAGTCGGAACTGGGACGGGAGCCACGGGATTCATCGGATCAGGTCCGATAAAGAATGCGTTCCAATCCGCATTGTTTTCGCTGATCACATCCTCCGCTGCGACGGGAGCGTCGTTCTTTGGTTTGACGTCGATCTCCGCCGTCGCCTGGGCTGTGAGCTTGGCACCCGTGAACACGGTATCGTCCGCTGGATCTACCAAGTCCGCGCCAGGATTGACCAGCACTCCGTCGTCTTCGATGGTGAATTGGAATTCATCACGCAACAGCGAATTGCCATTCGCGTTGTCTTGGTTTAAGTCCGTGTCGGCCAAGTACTCGATGGTTTCTAAGAACCCGTTTACTGCTTCCCAGGTCGGAATGATCCGGCCGCGTGGGGTCTTGAAACCATCGGCGGGGATTGGTGTGGTCCAGTCAATGTCGGTGACAACTCCTGCCACCGTGGTTTGCAGCGAGATGACATTGAACGTTTGGATTGACTCGTCCCATGGGGCCGACTGAGTCGAACCATCAGGGAGTGTCAATGTGAATTCACGATTTCCGTCGCCAAATGCGCTGGCTTTGAGTTGTTCCGCTGTGAAGGTGCGCGTCGTGTCTTCCAACGCGAGCAATGTCAGGTTCTCGACAGAAGGCACATCATTGACAGGTTGCACATTGATGGTGACTGTTCCGTAACCGATCGGTGCTCCCATTCCGTCGATTGCTGGGGCGGCAGCACCGGTCGCTTGGTCGTAGAGGCGATAGGTGAAGGTGTCGATGCCAGCGAAGTCTTCGAAGGAGTCGTAGACAAACTCACCGGTCATCGGGTCCAGGGTCAATGTGCCATAGGACGGACCATCCACAACCACGGCAGTGATCGGCATGAATTGAGCCGCATCAAACGTGTCGTTGCCGAACACAGATGGATTCGAACCCAAGGTCGACGAGTCCAAAACTTCGTCCTCGTCAACGACATAGCTGTCATTGACCGGTTGAGGCAAATCAACATTGACAATGCTGACTTGATAATCTTCGACCTCACCACCGATTACCAAGCCAGTTGGTGTCGCATTGCCTTCTGGTGACAAGCGGAAACGAGCCCAGGTCACACCCTCGGTCGCATCATTTGGGGTGAAGATGGTGAATGTATTTTCACCCGCTGTTACGGGCACCGAGTCCAGGATCGTTTCTGTCGAGGCAGCGAAGACTCCATTTCCATCGAAATCAATCCATGCGTCGACGAAGCCGTCGGACGTCGCATTGATGACGATCGTCGTTCCACGCGGATCAGCTGGGTTGAGGTAGCCGGAGACCTGGCTTGGATCGGTAAAGGTCTCTTCTGATACCACTGACGGATCGACGAAAACGTAGTGGTTGTTTGCAGCAAGTGGAGGGTTTGCCCCCGGATCACCTGCTGTTTGAAGTTGAGATATTCCAATCCCGTCTTCGTCATCGAATTTCGACAGAGTGATCGTGGTCGGGGTGCCCGCAACAGAGTCGCTCGTTTGGAAGTCAAACTCAACATCAGCACCAAAGTCGACGAAGACCTTTGCGATGGCATCGCTCAATGTCACGCCCAGCTCGTCGGTTGTCCCCAGAGGATCAAATTGGACGGCTATGTTGTCGCCCGACGGAGCAGTGCCTTCTAAAACAAATTCGAATGTCGCTTGGTCACCGAGTAGTTCAGTGACTTGCAAGATATCGCCAGGGAGTGGCAGCTGATCAATGCCGAGCGATTCCACACCAACGCCGACGGTGGTGATGGTGAACGTTCCCGGGGCAGCATTCGAAGTGAAGGTGATGTTGCTTCGGTTATCGTCAAGCTGGCCACTGGCCCGCCAAGATTCGGCTTCGTCGTCGATGCGTGAACCCAATCGCAAGTCGCCTTTATCGATTACCGCATGACGGGCACCATCGTTGACAATGTTGGTCCCGTAGCTCGCGGGTGCATCACCAAAGTCGAGCTGAACGGTTGGCAAGATAATCGTGAAACGGGTGGTTCCATTTTGACGATTTGGACGCAGTAAGTTCCCTGCACGGTCCGCGATGAACGTGTTGTCTAGCCGGATTTCGTAGACGCTGCTTGGCTCCCACAAATTCGATACTGGTGTCAGTCGCAATTCACCAGAAGAAGCGTTGAAACCTAGAGTGAAGTCTTCTCCTTCTGTCAAGTCTCGTCCATTGCGACGGACCACCACGCTCGCTGCGTTGACAGTTGCTGGATCGATTCCGGTGCCTTCGAATTTCGAGAAGATATTCTCACCATCGGACAGCAAGATGGAGAATGCATCTAACACAGGATCAGTCAGTCGCAAATTGGTTGCGGTTGGATCCGTGTCCTGGCCGGCGTTGTCGTTGTCCGTCGGAATCAGCAGCGTCGCGAATGGTCGCCGACTGTCCACGCGGTCGATCGCTCCAAGGTCGACGGTCCCTGCGGTGGTACCACCCGAGTTGGCACGGACTTGACCCAGAGCATCACGATCTGGGGTAAGTACAGGAGACGGTGGGATTCCCAACAAGGCTTTAAATTGTGAGTGCAACGAACGCTCGTTGGCATCTTCAGAATCGTCCAGGGCAACGGATCCCGCTGCCAAGTAGAAATTCGATTCGAGAATTGCTTGGGCGGGAGTGCCGGCCGCAAACAATGGGGTGGCGGAGAGAATGGAGTTGGTGCCCTCAGTGCCGTTGGCACCGTTCCCGTGGAACAGATTGTTCTCGATCTCGATTCCGTCGTCTTGGTTGACCGTGGCAATGGCCACAGCCAAGTCCGCGAAGATATTGTTCAGCACGATTGGGCTGGCATTACTTGTGACCGTCAGTCCTGTGCCACTGCCATCGCCAACGATCGTGTTGTTGATGATTCTCCCGTATGGAAGAGGTTGTTGAGGATCCGTGCTATCAGGACCGTCGAATTGGATGCCATTCCCACCGACAATAACGTTGTTGAGGATCACAACGCCTGGGATCAACGAGGTGGAGTCTTCGATTTCGAAATTCTTCAGTGCTCCCGGATAAGTGACCCCGTTTCCGTCACCGGCCGTTCTGCCAGGCTGCACATGCACGCCAACCACGGATGAATCGCGGATGATGTTGCTTTCGAGAAGGAAAACACCCTGTGTGCGTTCGCGATTTTGGTCAGCAAGCAACAGGGTTCCGCCACTCTCCATTGTATGGCGAGCGTTGGTGTCGAACGTATCGAGGATCACGATTGCCCCGTTTTCACCAAACGCATCGGCGTAGTCGCCACCGCCGACGCCGTTCAGGTAAATGATGTCATTTCGCTCTATGACGTCTGGTTCATTGCCGTTCAAACCATACAAAAATCCTTCGCCGTAGTCCGTGCGACGGATTTCCAATTGGTACTCGCCGTTCAGTTGAGGGCGGCGTGCCAGTTCGGTCGCATCCAGATCGGTTCTCGAATTGGCAGCAAGATTGGTGAAAGCGTTTGCAGCCGAATTGCTCGGTGCCGCTGTGACCATTTCCCCACGCTCAGCGAAGCCGACGATGATATCGTCGATGTAAAAACCTTCTCGATTGTTGTCGCGAGCAAGCGTGCTGTCAGATTCGTCGTAGATTCCAAATTGATCACCTTCCAGGCCATCCAATGAGTCACCGGTGGTGCTGAAACCGAAGCGGAGTTGCACGTTGGTGTCCCCCGCAAACGTCGACAGGTCAATTCGGGCCTGTCGCCAAATGTTGCTGTTCTCGTGCAGTTCTTGGACGGTACGTTTCGTTTGTGCCGCTGGGTTGACGCTCGACGAATCGTGAGGATTCGAAAGGTGCGAAAGGTGCTCAGGCAGTTCGGCGTCGTGATCGCCGACGTCTGTCAGCGTGCTGTTATTGGTCGCGACCAGTTCCCAACCGTTGCTTTGATCGCTTCGTGCATAAACGCGAGCGCTGTCACGGAACGTCGGGTCTTGTTCCGAGTGGACTCCAGCGGCATCCTGGGTTTCCAAGAAGTAGTTGAAGTACAAAGTTGGACGATCCTCTGAACTCACTCCCGTCAGATCGAACGTGCCAGAGTCGAGCAGTCCTCGAGCACCTCCAGGAAGATCATACGAGTTGTTCAGCGAGGGGTTGCTGGACAAGTCTGCATGTTGCACTTCGGTGATACCGAACTGGTTGTTGCCTCCAGCGGGATTGAGGTATTTGTTGGAGCCGTTCGCTGGCGAGCTGTCCCAAGTTTCCAATCCGAAATACCAACTGGCACCGCCATTCGCTTCGGTGGGGTTCTCGTCACCGGTTGCAAGATCGCCCGAGATCGCATGCCGGGTTGTGTTGCCGGATCGGCTTCCGTCTGATGCTTCGTTGACTCCGTGTCCCGCATCGCTGCCACGTCGCATCGTCGGGTGCCAAAGGTTGAAGTCCGATGGGCTGAAGGCGACACCCACGGCCGATCCGCTCAGGCTCTGCGTGGTGCCATCAACATCGCGAGTGATGGATATCGATGTCGCATTGCCAGCAAAGATGGGGGCCGGAGTATCTTTCGCTTCGAATCCGCCAACGTCAGCGGTTCCTCTGCCCAGGGTGTCTTCAGGGTCAAACGCGATCAGTTGGCCCGTTGTGGTTGTCGCGAACAGCATTTGACTGTATCTGCCGTCCTCAACATTTTCGGGCCCCAATGCGAGTCCCGCGAAACTAAGCGACGAGTCTTGATAGAGAATCGTTGCTTCTCCAGTTGATTCGTCGATTGAGATGAAGTCTCCGTCTTCCGTCACGCCATACAGGCCACTCGAACCAAAACGTGAACTAAATGAAAGGCCAGTGACGCGAGCCATCGGCGTTCCTACGCCTGTGGTTGTTGGACCTGCAGAAATCTGAATAGCCTGTGTTCCATTCGCCCCATCTCCATTCGCTCCCGAACCGCCGGCAATGACCGCCATCACAATTTGACTTGCATCGGCATCATTGTTGATCAGGTCGACAATCTGTTGCGCCGTGGGGGCGCCGGTGATATCAGGATCACCGGTGACGTCCAAGTCAATGGTGATGATTGAATCGGACGAGTTGTGCATGTTATTGACAACGTTCGCAACTTCCGTGTTTGCATCGACATCTTGGCGGAAACGGATGTCAATGTTTCCGTTCTCACCTGGCAACTTGGAACGAATCAGGACGGTTGTGCTCGCAGGGGTATCCGGATTTCGGAACGAGAACTGAGCGGTGGCCGTCGTGATTCCAGCCGGTTGAATTTCGCCCTGGAAGCCATAGTCGGGGCCGTTCGCAGCAGTGCGTGGCGACGCATCGCCATTCTCTCGACCCAGATAAAGTCTCGAGGTCGTGAAGTGGGTCGCACTCGTACCTGTGCCTCGCGTTGCGGTTTCTCTGACTGAGTAGTAGGTCAAGTAATCAGGAACATTGTTCGTGGAACCAACACGCTCAAATGTCAATGCATCGACGTCGTCAGAATCCATGAACTCTTGAGCGCGGGCTCCATGGCCGCCAGCGTCATCGTCGATGGTCGATGTGTTCGGGGTTGGGCCAACTCCCAAGATTCCATCGTTTTGACTGGCGATGATCGCCCCTGTGTTTGGATCGATCTCAACAAGCGTGCCGACCGATCCATCGTTTCCGTCAAGTCTTGCATAGCCAAACATGCGTCCATCGCTACGAATGACGATGTCCTGAATGTCATTGTCGCCGGCATTCAGGTTGATATTGTTCGCAGGGAAGTAGTTCCGGTAGGCGTTCCCACCATTAAAAGGATCAGCCAGGTAGAAGTTGTCGTCCGAACCATTCGACAACTGTGTCACACGATCGGTGATCATGAACAACGGAACATCGCTCAGTGCCAATTCGCCAATGTGGGTTTCCAATTCGACAGTTGAGTCGATATTAAAGATGGCGGGTGTGGTCGGGAGGATGCGCACTTCCTCGTTAATTGAGGTGTCGCGGTCGTCAGCGTTACTGGTGTATCCGCTGAAACCGATGTGGTCTTCGACGATTCGCTGAACGGAGTTGACGGGTTCGAGTCTCGTGAGACGCGCATCTGGCCCGCCATTCGGATTGGCCGTGTAAAACTGAACCGCGGCCGATGTTGGAACCATCTGGTCACTCATCACGGCCACGTAATAAACGCTGCCGGGTGTCAAATTCACTGGACCAATGTAGGGGTCCCGATCGCCGACTGTGCCTCGCGAAAGATCGTCGAGACCTCGTCCGTCAGCAGCACTTGGGTCGGGCCGGTCGTCATCAATGTTTGATTCGCGACCGATGTAGATCAGCTCATTGTTGCTGTTGAAAACAGCGATGGTGGAATCCAGTCCGGAGACTTGATCCGCGTAGTCAATGTCGAATACGAGAGCGATCGTCGACGCCTCGGGAGAAGGCTGTGCCATATGGGTCAAGTCGACTTCGTAGACGTCGACGTCTGCCGCGTTTCCAATTTCGCCCGCAATCGAGATGGCCACCGAATCACTTCGGAGCAGATTGATCAGCGCTTGTCCGCCACTAAATTCGGCAGCAGCATCGCCAACTTCTGCCGCGTCGCCCGTCAAAAAGCTGTTGCTTGGAAGTCCTTGGACATCAATCGCGCTCGTTGCGTATCGAATGTCCGCAAAGCGGACGGTTGATCCAGGGAACTCGTCGATCTGCTGCATGCGGATCTGCAAGCGGTAACCACCTGCTGTCACGCCTTCAAACGATCGGACGCGAACGAAGTACTGTCCTGCGCCAGTTCCTGGCAGTTCGATCCGCATCCCGGGATCTTTATGATTCAACGTGTAGGTGTCTCCACCCAGGTTGACGTTCTTCGTCAATGGATTCGCAGCAACACTTCCGCTGGTGAACAGATCGGGGTCCGAACTTGCTGCCAATACGTTGCCAAGGTTGTCAATCAGTTCCACCACGCCATTCAGCGCTGAACCGGTTCGGTCGAGGTCGATCCAGACTTCCGTACCGCCAGTGGCACTGAAGCTATAAACGTCCACGTCATCTGGCGCATCGGGACTGATGTAGCCCATGACCTCAAATCCAAGTCGACGGTTTTCGTCGCCACTCTTCATGTCGGGCGCTAGGGTACCCAGGTCCTGGGCGCGGTTGCCGCTGGGGCGATCGTTCAGTTCGTTGCCACTAGTCAAAGCGGGCTCGAGTTCTCCGATCAACGCGACGTTTCGATCGTTGCTGAACTCATCGAAAACAAAGCCACGCCATGAGCCGGAGGTGCCGTTGCTTGGGCCATTATTTCCCGTGTCGAAAATGATGTCGCCCGACGGGTTGTATCCAGCACCGACCGAGTCATCGTTGATGTCGGTGATGATGACGGGGTAACCAGGTTGACCAATGACGTGAATCGTTCCACCGATGCGATCGTTGATGTCCAGGGGGGATCCTGTGGCTGTGAAGCCCGATCCCGAACCATTGACTTTCACGACCAAACTTTCCGACACGCTACTGAGCATTCGGATGCCGCCGTAAGTCGACAAATTGCCACTGGACAGTTCGCCGTTGACCACGTGAACGATGTCGGTGTCGTCCCAAATGATCTCAGTCGTGATGTTGGAGTCATTTAGGACGCTGGCAACATTGAAACTTGGGTCTCTAAAACCTGAAGCATCAAAGCGGTTGATTGGGGTTGGATTGTTGCGGATGTCAAGACCGTTGACCGCGTTGTTCTCAAGTTCGTTGATCCGAATAAGGGGACCGCGATTGTCATCAAACTCTTTGAACTGATCGTTGAGTCCCGTTTGCCGACCTGGATCAGCAATGTACTCGTGTCGGAGCGCATTGACGTTGATGCTGATGGCAGGGCCAGCGTTGTCGGTGATTTCGTTTCCGATGATGGCGGGTTGAGCACCACGCACATAGATGGTCGCTGGGCTGTTGGCACCGATGCCTGCGCGAGTGTTCGGCGCATTTCCGTCTGCGTTAAGGGTGATTTCGCTGTTTGCAATTCTCACGAGCGCTTGATGAACTTCGATGACGTTGAAATTCGATAGTCCGCCCGCGACACCGGGGACTTCTGCATCGCCACCGCCATAAGAGATCAGGGCGTGGTCAATGCTTCCGGAGGACGCCTCGCTGAAGATGATCCCAGCCCAATCCCCAGGCGAGCCGGTGCTACCTGGATTGCGGTTGAGATCGAATGCCCCACTTCCACCGAAGCGATCATCCAGCACGGACGTGAAGATGATCGGTTCGTTCTCGGTTCCTTCTGCGATCAGATTGGATTGACCACGCTCGGCTTCAATCCGGGCCCCATCAAGTTTGATGATCAAGCCCGGATCGATGACCAATCGACCGGATGGTCGGGCATGCAACACACCGGAGATGATTTCCGGACCGCCAGGATTGCCCTGAATGATCAGGCTTTCATTGATGATGTGGGGGATGTCAGTGTCATCGAAACGCCCTGACACGGTCATCTTGTCAAGTACGCGACCAGAACCATCTGTTTGGATGAAGACCAGCAGGCCATTTGATCCGTTGTCTTGGAGGTAGTTTCCCGAAATATCAGGACCGATCCGATTCAGAGAATCCTCGAAACTGTCAGGTGTGGCCAACATGGCAACATCAGCACTTTCGGTAATGGTGCTGAAGGTAACCGTCGGCCTTGCATTGAGTATGTGAATGGGAGCAAAGTTTGACTCGACTGAATTCACAAAGACTTTGCCGCCGCCCTGTTTGATATCGGCATAGTTGATGGAGTTGAGGAAAATACCACGGCTTTCAAGGTCTGAGTCATCGCGGATCACGATGCCTCCGAAGTCACCGCTTGTTGGTGCAAACGCGTCGTTTCCGTCGCTCTCCCCACCGGCCGTGTCGTCGTGGTATGACCGCATGTAGACCGGGACGGTTGGCGTTCCAAGTAGCTGGATGGCTCCGCCGGAACGATTGGTGTCTGTACTTGCAACGGTTCCGATGTCGATGTTTGCAGCTCGCATCTTAAGGAGCACACCCGCATCAATCATCACAGTGGTGTTGCGAGGCACGCGAAATTGTGAGCCGTCTTCCAATACATTGGCATTTGGGTCGACTCCAACCAAGTAGGGTGTCAACCCATCCAAGTCGTTCACCAACGGGTCATCGGTCGTAAATGTTCCAGTGACTCCTGAGTCGACTGCATTGCCGACGATGCGAATGACCTTTGGTACCATCTCCAGGGAAGGTGCGTCGTCCAGAGACAAGGTATTTTCTGCTGCGACCGAGAGTGTTGCACCGGCGCTAGACGCAATCGCCGTTCCTGCTACCGTGTTGATTCGGCCTGCAATGATGGAAGCAGCATCGGCCGCATCGGTGGCAGCCGACAAATTGATCGGGTTGGTGCCCGACGTCCCGAACGTGAATATCGACGTGACGCCAGCGATGGCGACGGACAATGTTTGCCCGTTCAGTTCGGCAAAGTTCGTTGCTGATAGATCCTCCACGACTACTTCGTCGTTGCGATTCTCGGCGTCCGCCAAGGCGGCGTCGATTGTGTCGTAAGGAATTGTCAGACTACCGTCACCGCCAGCGGCCGAAAGCTTATCGACAAAAATGGTGTCGGTAGTTTCTGTGGCCTGGAACCAGAAGGAATGCGTTCCGCCGCTTTGCCCGTCCGCATCGCCATCGATTGGGGTGCCGCTGACATCTCGAAGTTGTTGGCCAGCAACCAACGATGGTTCAAACGTCAGTTGCAGACCATATTCACCAAACGTTGAACCGCCAAATCCACTGTCGGGGGACGCTGGGTTGTATTGGTCGTTGCCCGCACTCGAGACGCCGACAAAGTATTCTCCGGCTTCCAGTTCAACATCAACGTAGGAATCGCTGCCAAAGAAACTGTAGTTGCCAGCGATCTCGGTGGAGCGGTCGGGGTGAAGCGGATCTCGCTTGAAAAGACGTAGATGAGTATTGAGGAGACTCGGCGTCGATAGGCGCTCGGCGAATGTTTCGATCTGCACTCGTCCAGCCGAGGCGAGGTTGAATCGATAGACATCCACGTCCGTGCTGACAGGAGGTGCAACTCGTTGGAGTTGGACCAGATCTGCGTCTCCGGGTTCCGTATCGGAGATTGGTGCAATTCCCATCGTGGCGTGCTGTTCGTAGGTGTGCCCCAGTCCCAATGCATGCCCTACTTCATGGAACATCGTTCCAGTGAAGCCGTCTCCAAACGTGCTGATGTTGTCGAAGTCTTCAAAGTCGAGAACAATTCCACGGGAGCTGCCTAGACCGGCAGTCCCACCGACTCCAGAAGTAGAGTCCGGGTCCGCGGCACGCAAATCTCCACGACCAATCGTCAGGGCTCCGCCTGAGTCCTGTTCGATAAACTCATAGCCAAGTTGTTGGGCATAGATTTCCAAGATGCCCCGAGTGATCTCTTTTTGCTCGGGTGTGATTAGGTTTTGATAGATGTCGCCGATTGCATTCGCTGGAAATTGCGACGGGAATGAATAAGTCACGACCTTTTCAGAGAAAAGGTTGGGAGCGTCTTCCTGTGTGCCAATCGGCGACGTCAATTGGTTGGGAAATGGTGGGAACGGCGGTTGGAGATCTCCCGCTCCAGAATCATTTGGTTTGTAGTGATTCTGAACTTGGACATTCCGATGGCCTGGGTAGTCGAGTCCACCTGGGTACCGTGGTTGAGGAACAAACGATTGTGGCTCAATTTCGCCTGAGATTCGGTAGATGCCCTCCGTGACGTTCCCAGAAGAATTGTCGATCTGCGTGGCCGTGTCCATTGAACTGTTGACGTCATTCAGGGCAGTGAATGACGTTTGCAGGACAGGTGTGTCTTTGCTGGTACCCACGTCCAAACGAAAGTTGCCATTACTAAGAACACCTGGGGCGAACGACAATTCGACGCGGTTTTGGTCTGGATAATACGTTGCGTCGGTTGGATTGGCAGCGAAGGAACCGTCGTTTGCATTGAGCAGCCGATAAAAGACTTCATTTTCGGCATCGTTCAGATCGAGTCGTTGGTCATCGAAGTAGACATCGATTCGGTCATGAAGATGTGTAAGTGAACCGTCAGCGTTGCGTTGAATTGGTTGAGGAACGACGGAGGTCACCTGCGCTGCGCGGTCCAACGTGAAGGTGGAAGCAAAGTCAACTCCTCCGTTGAAGGCCACATTGCCGCCCGCTTCTTCGCTTTCCAGGCTCGCTGTGATCTCGATGCGGTAGGTGTCATCGGGCAATGATGCCGATGGATCGGTGGCGTTGTGGATCGCGTTGCTGGCGGGACGCATGACGATGCGTTGGCGACCTTCAAGTGAATTGTCACCTGGCGTTTCGAGCCCCAGGTAACCGAGGCTGATCTCGACTTCGTTGCCGTCACCAAAGGTTCCATCGCCGCCGGCACGTACCAGACGCACATTCCCATTGATGGTGCTTTCCACCAAATTTGCGTTGCCGTTGAAAAGCAAGTTGATTTCGCGGGGAGTATTGCGAAGCGTGTCTCCGTCCGAAATCAATACGCCCGCATCTGGGCGAATGGCAACGACTTCCGCGGCGAGGAGTTCTCGTTTTTCGAGCGTTTCGTGGTTCAGTCGGCGGTCGGCGGTCTGCCATTTGCTTCGTCGCTCACTCCGGGCACGGCGGGATTTACCGGTACGTTGCCCCTTGGTCCGTCTATCGGATACCGAGGAAGCGTCTGAAGCAGCGGTGCCCAACAAAGAATGAAAGCGTCGAAGCGTCATGAGAAACTCAAAGAATGAAGGGATCCAGCCACGGTCACCGTGACAGCGAAGCGAATCGAAATAATCAGATGAAAAGCTTGAAAATGTCGTTCTAGACAGGTTCTCACGCACCGATTGTGGTCGAAATCGGAGCGCAGTGGGGGCCTGCCGGACGTCTGAAGATAATTGGATTGTCAACTCGGCGGCGAGAAACTGTTCAGAAATCCGATCAATTTGTCACTGCGACCGTTGCAAACCAAACGACCGAGAGCCCCCAAAAGGACTCGTCGGACTGCCCAAATAGAGTCCACCGCTCGATGCCGATCCATCACGGGTCAGTTCAGGGGATGTTCCCGAACCCGGATTGGTGGGATGCCGACGATGCCATTTCTCCAGGGCTGGCTTCGGTTTGAATCCAGTTCACGTTGCGTCTAACGGAACCGAATTCCGCTTGCGAATGCGCTGCGTTCATGTCGACGGACGAGACCATTGAGCCGAAACCACTGAACCGCCCCTTTCGCAATTTGACACTGGGCAGATTCTCTGTTTCGATGACAGGCGGAGCTTGCGGACGCGTTGCTCAGGGGCGGTCCGGCCGAAGTCATCGGTCGCAAATCGTTCAACCTGACCCGATCCACGAAACTTCGGGGCTGGCTTGGGGTTCATTTCAATGTACGCTTGGAAGAATGCTCTCGCCCTCGGGCGGCCACTGTGCCAGCCGATCAGTCGGGCGGGTGCCCTTCCTACCCATCCCACCTTTGCAGAATGTTTCGACTCATGATGCTCACTGATCACCACTGTGTGGCTCACCGAGCCCGTCGCCAAACCGCGACAATGACTTCCCCTCGCTCTCGTCGCAGCACCGCTGCTCGTGCCGGCTTCACGTTGCTGGAACTGTTGTTGGTGCTTTCGATCTTGGTCGTGATCGGCGGGATCGTGTTGGTCAACATCACCGGTGCCCAAGCCGAGGCGAATGCCAACGCGACGACAACCCAGCTCAATTCGCTCAAGAGCAACATCCAGATGTATCAGATCCGGATGAACTCGTTGCCGGAAACGTTGGAGCAACTCCGCGATGGACCAAGCGACTCGGCAAAGAAAGCCAAGTGGGTTGCTCCGATCATCACGGAAATCCCTCTGGATGCCTGGGGCAACGCATTGACCTACAGCGTGAATGGAAACACGTTCGAGATTCGCAGCGGCGGAATCGACGGTCAAGTCAACACGGATGATGACATCATCGTGTCAGGCTGATCGCGATGACGCATTCGTCTCGCGCTGACAGCCATTTGCGCACTCGGTTCGCGTCGCGAGCCGCCTTCACCTTGTTGGAACTGTTGCTTGCGATGGCTGTGTTTGCCGCCATCGCGGCGGTGGTCATCCCAACCGCTGGTGCGTTGTTGTCGGATCGCAGATTGGTTCGCGGGACGGATCAATTGGCTGCCGAGATGACTCGGCTGCGTGTTCGAGCGATGCGAGACGGGCGAGTGATGGTGTTGCGTCCGACGGAGGCAAGCTTTGTCGACGCATCCGGCGCGAGTCAATCGAATGCTTGGATTGTTTCGCCGCTGGGTTCCGCCGCGGATGGGACTCAGGCAATCGATCAATCCGGTTCCCAGTCGGCATTGCTGTCGGGGGCTTCGCAGGCACTAAACGCTACCGCGGTGACACCGGTCGAAGCGGACGCGAGAATCATTCAGATGCCCGAAGGCGTGACGATCACCACCGTGCTGACTTCGCCGGTCGGCGGACAGAGCAGCGCGGAAGCGGCGACGTTGTTGATCAACGCGACCGAATCAACCACCGCGACGGTTCCTAATACGAATGGTGAAGTCGTGCTGACCGCTTCTTCGGATTTTCCGCCCATCTACTTCTATCCGACTGGGCAGACAAGCAACGCGAGAATCACGCTCAGTCATATCGAGGCTGGATCGGGCGCTGTGTTGCTGCGTGGATTAACCGGGGATACCAGCGTCGAGGTGTCACCTTGAACGCAAATCGAATGATCAGCGGTTTGCCGCGTCGGTCGAGTGACACGTTCAGATGCGGATTTTCGCTACTTGAGATGATGTTGTCACTTGCCATCTTGGGCGTTTCTCTCGGCATCCTCGCCCAGATCGCTGGGACGGGAACGGACGCGGCACGGGAAGCTCGCGATCTCAGTCAGGCTCGGTTGATCGCGTCCAGCAAGATGTCGGAATTGCTCGTTTCGGCTTCCACCGGAATGACGCCCGCGGCATCTCCGGCGATGCCAGTGGAGGCGATGGACACCGACGCGACAACAGCATTTCAGGTGCAGATCGACGTTGTGCCGGCTCCGATGGAAGGCATGTTGGCCGTTCGAGTGAGTGTGGAAGCTTTGGATCCCGATGGCGGTCCGGCACTCGCCACTTATTCACTGACTCGATGGATGATCGATCCGTTGATGGGATTGAAAGAAATGGCTGAAGAAGAAGCCGCTTTGCGAGAGGAGGAAGCCAGTGCTGAATCTGCATCGATCCAATAGTCGTCGCTCGATCAAGTCGTTCGCTTGCGGAAAGTCGGTTGTGATTTCACGAGCCGGTTTTACTTTGCTGGAAATGCTTTTGACGCTCGCGCTCAGCGTTGTGTTGATGGGGCTGATCAGCGGTGCGATCAATTTCTACGCTCGTGAAATGGACAATGCGGAGCAACAGTTTCGCGAAGCTCAACTCGCGTCAGCTTTATTGCAGCTGATCGAAGATGATTTGCGGATGACGCTGGTCACTCGCCCAGTGTCCACCGACGCTTTGTCGGATGTGTTGTCCGCGGCGGCGGCTCCGTTGGAAAGTCTTGGCCTTACCGGCGGTGACGCTTCCGGAGGCGAAGCGGATGACGCATTGCCACCGGATGATCCCGATACGCTCAATGGCGATCCGACTTTGGAATCGGACATGGGGATAACGTCCGGAGTCGTTTTGCAGTCGCCTGGTTTGATCGGCAATGAAACTCAGTTGCAGATTGATGTCAGCCACTTACCCAGTTTGGAACAAACTGCCATCGATCCTGATTTGGCGATCAGCTCCGGCGTTGATCTTTTGGACCGACCCAGCGACATCAAAACGGTCACTTATTTTGTTCAGGTCGCGGGCTCGTTTGGAATTCAAGACGAGATGCAAAAGTTGGCTGCGACGGATGCGAACGCAACCGCGAACGTGTCTTCCACCGGCGGTGGTTTGGTTCGGCGGCAATTGGATCGAGCCATCAGCATGCAGGCGTTGTTGACCGGTGGATCGTCCCGTTTGGATCAGACCGGTGAAGTGATCGCTCCTGAAGTTGTCGCGATCGCATTTGAATACTACGACGGTGTGAATTGGTTGCCGCAGTACAGCACTGACGAAACCGGGTATTTGCCGTTGGCGGTTCGTGTTCGTTTGCAATTGGCCCCTCCCGCGTCGCCGGGTGCGGCGTTCGGCGAGACTGCGAGTTCCACCACGATTGGTTTAACCGAAGGGCGTGTGTTCACTCACGTCATTCGTCTTCCCATGTCGTTCCCAGAGGACGGCGAAGCATTGCTTGAAGAGCAAGAAGCTGCCAGCACCGCGGAGGCACCTGATGTCGTCGCAGAATAAATCATTGCGAAAGTCGGATAAGTCCTTGGGACATCAGTGCCAGAACCCGTGCACCAAACCAGTTGGGCGAAACATTCGCCGCCAAGGGTTCTTTTTAGTGCTGGTCTTGATCGTGATTGCGGTCGCGACCATGGCGGTTTACTCGTTCACCGATTTGATGATCGCAGCGGACGAAACGGCATATTTGACGGGCGATCTGGTGCAAGCACGATCGACGGTCGATTCCGGGATTGAAGCGGTCCGTTTGATCCTGGCTCAACCCGCTTCGATGCGAGAGGACGCCGGTGGAGTGTTCAACAACCCGAACATGTTCCAGGGTGTGCCGATCACGGATGGATCACTGGGCAACCCAACCAGCAACTTCACCGTGCTGGCGCCCGGACTAACCGAGATGGGGACGCTGGGTGGCATTCGATATGGATTGCAGAACGAGTCGGCTCGTTTGAACATCAACGCACTGACCGTGTTGGAAGAAAACTCGGATGCTATCAACATGCTGACGGGACTGTCCGGTGGCAGTGTCGATGCGGGAGGCATCTTGGGCGATGCGACCGCGTCGGAGGAGTCTGATTTGTCGACCGAAAACATCGCCGTGACATTGTTAATGACTTTGCCAGGCATGGATGTCACGATCGCGGATGCGATTTTGGACTGGCTCGATGAAGACACCGAGCCGCGGGAGAACGGTTGCGAAGACGAGTACTACACATCACTCGCGACGCCATATGCGGCGGCAAACGGTCCGGTGCAAACGGTGGAGGAACTGCTGCTCGTTCGCGGCGTCACTCCTCAGTTGTTGTTTGGAGCAGACAGCAATCGCAACGGCGTGTTGGACCCTGACGAGCAGCAACGCTATGCGGCCAGCATCGAAACACCTGGGGTTCTCGGTTGGGCCAGTTACTTGACAGTCCATGGTGCCGAAGCCAACAAGACGATGGATGGCGAATTCAGAGTCAATATCAACGGCGAGGATCTGGAAGTCCTCTACGAAGAATTGATGACCGCGATTGGTGATGAAGTGTTCGCGTCGTTCATCGTCGCTTATCGGATTTCGGGAGAGTCGTCGCTTGCCGCATCGGTGGCCAGTGGCGCGAGTGCGGAAGCGTTGGCGGCCCAGGGGATCGAGGCGCAGGACGCTGACAACGCAAATTCTGAATCAGAAGGGACGGTGCTGCCGTGGTCCGTCGAAGCCTTGGACGATTTCGATTTAACCGGAGGTGCCGCTGTCGAATTCAATCAGGTTCTTGATCTGATCGACGCGAAAGTTTCGTTGGAGCGAAACGGTGAAACATTCACGTACACATCGCCTTTGATTGGCGAGCCCACTTTGCTGGCCGAGTTCCTACCGTTTTTGATGGATCAATTGACGACGCAAGACGGCGACGTTTTGCCTGGCCGAATCAATCTGAACGAGTGTCCGGCGGAATTGTTGATGGGCGTTCCATTGGTTGATGTGGACACGATGACGGCGATTCTCGAAGCACGCTCTCAGGACGTTGGGGGGACGACTTCTGACCGCAACCACGAAACTTGGCCGCTCACGGAGGGTTTAGTCACCGTGGATCAAATGCGAGCGTTGTTGCCGCTGGTAACCGCTCGCGGCGACGTCTTTCGAGCTCAAGTCATTGGGTTCGATTCGGGCTCCGGTTTGGCCGCCAGAGGCGAGGCCATCATCGACGCGTCCACACCCAATCCGCGTGTGGTTCACTACCGAGACCTGACGCATTTGGGTCGCGGGTTCGATCTGTCGGTCCTGGGCGGAAACATCGTGGTTCCGAACAACAACTGAGTAAACTATTGCACCATGACTAAAAAAGTAGCCGTCGATTGGGACGAACAGCAGATTCGCATTGTGGTCGGAGAGGTCTCCGGCAAGCAGACTCGAATCGTTGATGCCGCGATTTTGCCGATTCAAACCGCCGGCGTGGGATCCACGTTGCGCAAATGGATCCAAGAACACGGGTTGGAAAAATCGGAGTGCTTGGTCGCGGTTGGTCGCGATTCAGCGGAGCTTCGTCAGATGGAGTTCCCACCCGTTCCGGACGATGAACTGCCGGACATGATCCGGTTCCAGGCGGTGCGAACTTTCGCGTCCGCTGGCGATAGTGCCACGGTGGATTATTTGCCGACCAGCCGAACCGAAAAGGGCGTGCGAGCGATCGTTTCGGCCACCGGAGCGAGCAAGCTCGATCCAATCCGGAAAGCGATCGGCGAAGCGGGCATGACCGTCGGTCGAATCGCACTGCGTCCCATCGCTGCGGCAGCACTCTATCAAATCATCTTGAGGGACAAGACCAACGATTCGACTCGGTCGACTTTGGCATTGATTGACTTGGTCGGTGACGAAGCGGAAATCGTTTTGTTCCGGGGCCGTGATGTTTCATTTGTTCGTTCGGTCCGATTGCCTTCGCAGTCACCGGCGCGGGTCAACGCGTTGGCCGGTGAGCTTCGCCGCAGCATGATCGCTTGCGGGGCATCGGGTTCGCCTTGTGACATCGCGATTTGGGGAACACCCGATCGCCATCGCGAAGAGCTCGATCAGCTCGCCGCTCGCTTGGACCAAGGGCAGGACACGCCTTCCGAAAAACGGCTGATCAATCCACTGCAGATTGTCGACTGTGATCCCTCGGTGGAACCATCGGTCGGCGAGACAGTTGGTCGACTAGCACCGTTAGTCGGTCTGTTGGTCGCCGATGAAGCTTACGCGGATCGCTTGATCGATTTTGCGAATCCACGTCAGTACATCCCGCCGAGCACCAATCGCGGCAAGATGGCCGCGATGATCGGTATCCCCGCTGCCATCGTGTTGGGGCTGGGGTGGATGTTTTGGAGTCAGCTCAGTTCTCGCGACTCGGAGATCAAACGCCTGGAAGCCGCGAATGCGACGATGCGAGACCAAGTCAAAACGGCAGACGCGAGCGTTCAGCGAACCGAGAGAGTGGATCAGTTCCTCGATGCTGATGTGAACTGGCTAGAAGAAATCGAACGTCTGGCCGCAGCCTTGCCGCCATCGGATCAGTTGATTCTGAAACAGGTTTCCGCTCAGGCAGATTCCCGTCAGGGTGGCGGACGGATGGTCGTTTCCGGATTGGTGACGTCGCCCGATGTGATTGACGAAATGGAGTCGTCGCTGCGGGATGAATCGCACCGCGTTGTTGGTGACGGTGCGAGCCAAGTTGACACCGAAGATGCTTACCGTTGGCAAATTCGCGAAACAGTCTCGGTGGAAACCGAAAGCGTTCGCGCGGATCGTTACGAGCGGATTGCGAAGGCCGCCGAAGAAGAACCTGCTACCAAGCCGAGTGAGGACGGCGAATCCACGCCGAATCCCGATGCACCTTCATCTGACCAGGGATCGCAGGACGCTTCGAAGTCGGCAAGCCTCGACGTAAACGTTCAACCGGAGGTGCAGTCATGACTCAACGTGAACGCTTTTTAGCGATGGCCGTTGGTGGCCTGTTCGTAGTCATTGCATTTCAGTGGGGATTCAATCGTTACCGAGATGCGATCAAGTTTCGTGACAACCGTTTGGCTGGTTTGCAGAACGAAGCCAACACGCTCAACGAGAAGTTGTTGGCTGGTGCCTACGCCGATCGCCAGATGGGCGAGTACATGGTGCGTTCATTGCCCAGCAATCCCGAGCGGGCGCAAAGCATCTACCAATCGTGGTTGTTGGGCACGGTTCGCGAGGCTGGGTTGAGAGACGCAGGAGTTGACCCTGTCAGCGATGCGCCGGTTGGCGATCTCTATTATCGGTACGGTTTTCGAGTTTCTGGCAAAACGACGTTGAACGGGTTGGTCGGGTTGTTGCACGACTTTTACGCTCGCGATTACTTGCATCGAATTCGCGAACTGAACTTTGGACCGTCGCGAACGGGTGATTTGAACGTTGAGATGACCATCGATGCGATCTCACTGAACAACGCAGCGATCGACGCGAAGATTCCGGAACGCGAATCGTGGCGGGTTGCCAAGTCACTCGATGAAACTCGGCAAACGATCTTGAATCGAAACTTCTTCCAGCCACCCAACCAACCGCCTGTCTATGCCGGTGATGCAACCTTGGTTGCCGTCAAAGGCGAAAAGACAGATGTCCGGTTGAAGGTCGATGATCCCGAAGGCACTGACGTGACTTACGAGTTGGAAGGTGAGTTGCCCGAATGGGCCAGCTTCAAAGCTGATTCGGGAACGTTCACGTTCAACCCGCCTGCGGATCCTGAGGACGGTGAAAAATCAGGCGATGGATCTTCGGCATCCAGCGACGAGCCGCTGAAGGTTGTCGTTCGAATGACAGACACCGGTTATCCACGCCGTCAGATCGAAAAGACTTTGGCAGTCAAGCTTGAGAATCCTCCGCTGCCAAAAGAACCCGACCCACTGCCTCCAAAGTTTGACGATGCGACTCAGACTTATTTGACCGCGTTGGTTCAGGGACGCGATGACTGGACGGCATGGATGAACGTTCGGACTCGCGGTGAAACGCTGAAGTTGCAAGTCGGAGATTCGTTTGAGATCGGATCGATGAAAGGCAGCGTCAAATCGGTATCGGCCCGAGTGGTTCTGTTGGAGATCGACGGCAAGGAGTACGAACTGCGACCATCGGGCAAGTTGTCCGAAGCGGTGGCTTTGGAGTCTCCGGAGCAACCGAAGGAAACGGAGGCTCCGACAGACGGGGGCGCACCTGAGGCGGCGGACGAAACGCCGGCCGAAGCTCCTGCTTCGGCGCCGGAGCAATCCGAAACGCCATCCGAACAAACGGAAGAAGCTGACTCATCCGAGGAGCCAACCCCACAATCGCAGCTGGATTGACCCCAGTTCGGATTGACAATTCAACCGCCGAGCGATAGTCTCGGTTCATCACCAGGGAAATCGTTCGCCCGGGCCGATTCGGTCCGGGCTGTTTTTTTATCTTTTCGTCACAAGACTTCTCTTCGCCATGAATCCGCAAGACATTTTGCGATACGTCGATTCGCTGCATCGCGATAAAAACATCGATCCAGAACTGCTGTTTCAGGCGATCGAGTCGGCTCTACAAAGCGCGGCAAAGAAGCAGTACGGCGAAGAATCGGATGTGATTGTATCGATCAGTCGCGACAATGGAGCGATCGCCGCGACCTTGGCTGGCGAACCTCTTGGTGACGATCAAATTGGTCGCATCGGAGCTCAAACGGCGAAGCAAGTCATCATCCAAAAGGTCCGCGAAGCAGAACGCGACGCCTTGATGTTGGAATACCGCGATCAGATCGGTGAGATCGTCAGCGGAATGATTGGGCGTGCTGACGGCGGCGTGGCGACCGTCAACCTGGGCAACGTCGAAGCCATCCTGCCACGCAGCGAACAAATTCCTGGTGAAAGCCTGCATGCGAACGAACGCGTTCGTGCGATCGTATTTGAAGTCCGTCCATCCGGTGGCAACCGCGTTCGCGTTGTGTTGTCTCGCACCCGGCCGCAATTCGTACAACGTTTGTTTGAACAAGAGATTCCCGAACTGAACGACGGCGTGATTGCCATCAAGTCGATCTCTCGTGAACCTGGCTACCGAAGCAAGGTTGCCGTTAGCAGCGAAGATCAGCAAATCGATCCAATCAGTGTTTGCGTGGGCTATCGCGGCAGCCGGATCAAAGCCGTTCGCGAAGAGTTGGCCGGTGAGCACATCGACGTGGTCCGCTATGACAGCGATCCCGAAGTGTTGATCCCCAACGCCTTGCAACCTGCTGAAGTCGATCAAGTTTTGTTGTGCGACATGATCGGTCGTGCGATCGTGTTGGTTCAAGAAGACCAGCTTTCGCTCGCGATTGGTCGTCGTGGCCAAAACGTGCGATTGGCCAGCAAGCTCTGCGGCTGGGACATTGAAATCATGACCAACGCCGAGCTCGAAGAACAGATCGAACGAGCGGTGGGTGGTTTTAGCCAGATTCCAGGCATCACCGAAGAAATCGCTCAGGCGTTGGTCGAACAGGGTTATTTGTCATATGACGACTTGTCCGTGATCGAGCCCGACCTGTTCATGGAAATGAGCGGCTTGAGCGAAGCGGATGTCGATCGGATCGTCGAAACGGCGGAAGCCAAAGCGGAAGAGGCAGAACAAGCCGCCGCGGAAGAACGACGCGTTCGTCGCGACCAGGAACGAACCGACCAAAACGCTCCTGCACTGGCAAAGGCTGAAACTCCAGCTGCCGAAGAGAGCACGGAAGAAGCAACCGCTGAAACCGCGGATGCGGAGAACGCAGAAGCAGCCGATGGTGATCAGCCAGCTGCTGAAGTTGCAACCGAAACATCGGAGACTACCTCCACCGAAGAGGCCCCCGTCGAACCCGCTGATGAAGTGAGTGGGCCAGTCGCGGATGAGGGCGAGACTGAATCCGAAGAGCCAGAGCCGATCGCCGAAGCGGTTGAATCGTCTGAGGCCGAAGGTAACAAGCAGGAAGGTTGAGTGAGCCGTTTTCAAAAACGGGCCACGTACGCTATCCTAACGTGGGACAGAAGCAAAGTTGGTCTTTGCAATCGTCCTTGGGACAATTTGAACGCTATGAAATTCCCCGTTGTTTTCAGCGAGTTTGGTGCATTTTCACCGGCTGGCGGTAGCAACGATGGAGGTCTTTTTATGCGATTTTGATGAACGAAACCACGAAGCCGCACCCGCAAGGAATTGCGAGCGGACTTCACCTATCGAATTTGACAGGACCCCGACCCAGTGCCAGTACGCATTTACGCGCTCGCCAAAGAACTGAATCTCGACAGCAAAGAACTCGTTGATGTGGTGAAAAAAGCCGGCATCACGGGCAAAGGTTCCGCGCTGGCCAGTCTCTCAGACGAAGAGGCCCAGCAAGTGCGAGGTCATCTCGCCGGTTCCGCTGCGAAATCTGAACCAAAGCCAAAAGCTGCACCCCCAACGAAGGATACGCCTACGGCTCCCGTTGCACCCGTTCGTGATTTGAGCGGTGCGACCGGTCGAAAGCCATCGGCGATCAACGTGGGCCGCCCTTCCAAACCAGCGGAGGCCGCCGACAATCCCAACGCACCGGCACAGCCGATTCGCGATGGTGGCCGCCCAGTTGGCAAACCCGCACCGATCGTGCGAACACCCAAACTGGCGCCCGCTCCCGAAGCGAAAGCTCCTGAGGCACCGGCAGCCGATGGTTCGCCAAAACCCGAGATTCGTCTGCCAAAGACTGGCGGAGTCGGAACCGGTATGGCTTCACCAAGCGGACGCGGAATTGGCATGGGCGCCAAAACGGATGGTCAATCGACCAAACCCGAATCGGCTGCCTCAGCCCCAAGCGTTCCTGGTCCCAAATCGGACTCCGGTGGACGCAAAGCACCGGAATCACCCAAACGCGAATCCGCACCAGTCGCTTCATCGGATGACGATGGTTCGTCCAACAAGGGCGGTGGTTTGGCGAGCCGAATCGCGGGACGGATGGGTAACAATTCCTCTGGCCGTGTCGTTCCCAATACTCCCGGAACGCCTCTGTCTGCCGTGCGTCGCGATTCCGCGTCTGCTGGCGGAAAAATGCGATCCTTGGATCGTTCGCGAAATCGTCCGGAAGAAGCCGCCAAAGCCGGTGATGCTGGCAAGTCAAAGAAACGCGAACCTCGTATCAAGGTCAACTTGGCTCAATTGCCCAGTGCACCAGCGAAGCCTGCTGCTCCGACTGGCAGCTCCGGGCCAGCGGCTCAGAAACCAGACATCAAGCTGACCCGCGATGTCATTGAGGGTCACAAGCAGGGCATGAAAGCTCCGCTTGCTCGCCTCGAACAAGACGAAGCGGACAAGAAGCAACGCAGCAAGAAGACAGCCGAAGGCACCGTTGGACTCGCGGGACGTGGTAAACGCGTCATCGATGAAGACGAAAAGCCAAAGAAGAAGGGCTTGGCCGGAATGGCCAGTGCTCGTGCCGAACGGCAACGTGGCGGTGGTGGTCGGCGGATCGTCGGTTCCGATGGCGGAGATCGTCATCATTACCGACGTTCGCGTCCTCGTATTCGTCGTAAAGGCGTCAACACCGCTGCACCTCGGAAAGAAAAGGTCCAGATCGAATTGCCGTGTACCGTTCGCAATTTCTGCGAAGGGTCTGGGTTGAGTGTCGCTGACGTGATGCGAACCCTGATGGGTATGGGCATGATGGTGAACATCAATGCGGACATCGATTTCGAAACCGCCGAGTTGCTTGCGACCGAACACGATCTCGATATCGAGTTGAAGGCCGCTGAATCACTCGAACAAGAGCTGATCACCGAAATCGAAGAAACGGCTGACGACCCTGACACGTTGGTCGCTCGTCCTCCGGTTGTGACCTTCCTCGGTCACGTTGACCACGGAAAAACCAGCCTGCTGGATCACTTGGTTGGCATCAATGTCGTCAAGGGCGAAGCCGGCGGGATCACCCAGCACATTCGTGCGTACAAGATTGACAAAGACGGTCGCGCGGTAACGTTTGTTGATACACCTGGTCACGAAGCGTTTACCGAAATGCGTGCTCGTGGTGCGAATGTGACTGACATCGCCGTGTTGGTGGTGGCTGCCGATGACGGCATCATGCCGCAAACCGAAGAAGCCATCAGCCACGCGAAAGCGGCAGAAGTGCCAATCGTCGTTGCGTTGAACAAAATCGATCTCGAAGGGGTCGATGCGAACCGCGTCATGACTCAATTGACCGAACATCAACTCACGCCCAGTGAATGGGGCGGTGATGTTGAAATCGTTCGAACCAGTGCCACCCAAGGCACCGGGATGGACGAGTTGTTGGACACATTGTTGACGATCGCTGAACTGAACGAGTACTCGGCCAACCCGAACCGATCGGCGTTGGGCGTGTGTTTGGAATCGGAACAACAGGGTGACCGCGGTGTGGTTGCAAAACTGATTGTTCAGAACGGTACACTTCGAGTCGGTGACATCTTGGTTTGCGGTCCGGCTCACGGTCGGGTGCGTGCAATGCAAGACACGCTGACTGGCAAACCGATTACAGAAGCCGGTCCAAGTACGCCTGTCAGCTTGATGGGTTTGGACACGCCTCCTGGTGCGGGCGATCGTTTCCACGTCCTCAAGGACATTTCACAGGCACGCGAAATCGCGAGTGCTCGTGAAGGTGAATCGAGTCGTCAGAGCTTGTCGGGTATTACGACCAAGGTTAGCTTCGACTCATTCCAAGAGATGCTGGAAGACGGCAAGCTTGGCGAATCGGCTGACACCGTGAAGCTGAACTTGATCATCCGCGCCGACGCACGTGGTTCGCTGGAAGCAATCGATAAAGAGCTGAGCAAATTCGATCATCCCGAAGTGGAGATTCGAGTTCTGCAACGCAGTGTCGGTGGCATCTCGCTCGCCGATGCGACACTGGCAAGTGCTTCCGACGCGGTCATCTTGGGCTTCAACGTGATTCCCGATGACAAAGCTCGTTCACTGGCCGAAGAACGCGGTGTTGAAATCCGTCGCTACGACGTCATCTACAAGTTGACCGATGACATCCGTGCATTGATCGAAGGGCGTTTGAAACCGGAAGAACGTGTTGTCGAACTCGGCCGTGCGTTGGTCAAACAAGTCTTTTCGATCAGCCGAGTTGGCACGATCGCAGGTTGCTACGTCGCACAGGGTTCGATTCAGCGGAACTGCCGCATTCGAGTCAACCGAGACGGGCGAACGATTGGTGACTACCAACTCGACACGCTTCGTCGGATCAAGGAAGACGTCAAGGAAGTGCCTCGCGGCATGGAATGCGGTATCCGTCTTCAAGGCTTCAACGACATCAAACAAGACGATGTTTTGGAAGCTTACAAGATCGAAGAAGTCGCTCGAAAACTCGATTGATCTTCGAGTCGGAAACTGACGGCACATGGCATCGATGTGTCGTCAGCGACCATCACGGAATGAATTCAGTCCAGCGATCGATGCGGGCATCATGGCTCGCGTGACGTTTTTTCTGATGCGTTTGCACGCTCCTCTCTGTTGAAGTTTGTCTTTTGTCCAGTCGACGTTTGCTCAAAGCCGCCGAAGCGATCCGCGAAGTGGTCGCGAATGCGATCGTGACCGAAGTCCGCGATCCGCGTGTTCGTGATGTCACGGTCATCGGGGTCGAGGTTTCACCCGATATGCGCGAAGCCAAAGTGAAGGTCAGCGTGATGGGCGACGAGACCCAGAAGAACCTGTCACTGCGTGGACTGCAAAACTCGGCAGGGTTCCTGCAGAGCAAAATTGCCAACCGAATGGATACCCGTTACACGCCCAAGTTGCGGTTCGAGGTCGATCGTGGCCAAGAGAACGCGATGACGGTGAGCGAGATTCTTGCCCGGATTCAGCAAGAAAAAGAAGGCGCGACCGACGATCGTGACCAAAATGATTCTGGCGAAGACGCCACTCCCCACTCAAACGATTGATTACCGCATTTAGATGTCAGCCACTAACCGCGCGAAACTGATTACAAAGCTGCAGACAGCTTTGAAAAAACACTACGACGTGGCCCCCGCCACCCCGTCGCGTCCTCTCCTCGAACACGCGCTGTATGCCTGCCTGCTCGAAGACTGCCCCGCTGATTTGGCCGACGAAGGCCTGGCGAAGTTGGAGCAAGATTATTTCGATTGGAACGAAGTCCGCGTCACCACGGTGACCGAATTGGCCGCCGTTTTGTCGAGTCTTCCGGATCCGAACAAAGCCGCCCAACGTCTGAAGTCCATTCTTCAAGCGATCTTTGAAGAGTTCTACAGCTTTGATCTGGATCACCTGAAAAAGGAGAACCTCGGCAAAGCCGTGGCGAAGTTCGAAGGCATGTCCTCAATGACTCCCTTCGTGCTCAGCTACATCATTCAGCACGGACTCGGTGGGCACTCAATTCCAATCGATTATTCCGCCATGGTGGTGATGTTGGTCACCGGTATCGCCAGCCAAGCGGAAGCATCCGATGGTCGCGTTCCCGGTCTCGAACGTGCCGTGCCAAAGAGCAAGGGCGTTGAGTTTGCAGCCTTGATGCATCAACCAGCCGTTGCGCTGTTGATGGATCCAAAGGACAAGAACGCTCGGACGTTCCTTGAGTCGGTTGCCAAAGGAAGTTCCAAAGAACTCGACGAATGGTTGACCAGCAAAGAAGCCGCGATCAAACGAGTGAAAGCTCGTAAGAAAGAAGAACGTGAAGCGGCCAAACAAGAAGCTGAGGCGGAAGCCGCAGAAGAAGCAGAAGCAAAGTCGGCTGTTTTGGTCAAGCGAAGCGCCAAAAAAGGCAGCCGCGTGACCAAGTCTTCGGTTCAACAAAAGTCAGCTGCTGAACAGGCTGCCGAGTCGCAGGCGCGTTTGGCCGCGGAAGCGAAGAAGGCAGAAGCCAAGGCTGCTGCCAGTTCCAAGTCGACCAAGAAGAAGGCGACGACGGACAAGTCCTCCAGTACGGCCAAAAGCTCGACATCTGGTACTGCGAAAAAGTCCAGCAAGACATCGGCTTCAAAGACGGCGTCCAAATCGACTGAGACGACTAGGTCCGCGGGGGAGAAATCCTCCAAAACGTCGACAACCAAGAAGGCGCCTGCGAAGAAGTCCGGCAGCAATGCCAAGCCAAGCAGTAGTGCGAAAGAAGCGGCTCCGAAGAAGTCGGCCAAGAAGAAGTCGACAACCACCAGCAAATCTGCCTCGACCGACTCCTCCAGTTCTGCTGCTGGCAAGAAAGCCACCAACCGTAAATTGACCAAGCGGAAACCCCGCTGATCTCAGTGAGGATCGGTCCGATTCCGATGGACGCGATCGCACTCCAGTGAACAACGATTGATCCAAACCGGAAGGACACACTCATGGCAGGTCATAGTAAATGGGCGAACATCCAGCACCGCAAAGGGCGCGTTGACGCTCAGCGGGGAAAGATGTGGAGCAAGCTCAGCAAAGCAATCATCGTTTCGGCGAAGATGGGCGGAGGTGATCCTTCGCTTAACATCCGGTTGCGGAAAGCGATCGATGACGCCAAAGCTGTTTCAATGCCCAAGGACAACATCGAGCGGGCGATCAAACGAGGCACTGGCGAGCTTGATGGCGATGCCGTTGAAGAAGTCCTCTACGAGGGCTACGGTCCCGGCGGTGTCGCTGTGATGTGTTTGGCGCTCACGGACAACCGAAACCGCACCGCTCCCGAGTTGCGAACCATGTTCGGTAAGTTCGGTGGAGAGCTGGGGAAGACGGGATGTGTCTCTTACCTGTTTGAACGCAAGGGTATTTTCGTATTTGGCGAAGGTGCGGACGAAGAAAAGGTTACCGAGCTTGCTCTCGAGAACGGGGCGGATGACGTTGAGGTCGACGAGGATGGCAAAGTTCAAGTGACTTGCAGTCCCGAAGCCTTCAGCGATCTGGAAGTCGCCTTTGACGAAGCAGGCATGGACACCGAAGTTAGCGAAGTGACGCAGATCGCCTCCACCAATGTGGATCTAGACGAGAGTGTTTCAGGCAAGGTGTTGGCTTTGCTTGAGGCATTGGATGATCACGATGATATTCAAACGGTCAGTACGAACGCGAACTTTCCTTCTGAGTCGGTTTCGGAATAGAACTGCGGCGTTCACCGCTCTTGATTCAGGCGTCCACCATGCGAGATTGCGTTGTCTTCTTTTGCATGGTTTTGACGCTTGGTTTGCTTCCGGCTGTGGATGCCCGATCGGATGATCCACCGGTTCCTGAGATCGGTGTTGCCGGAGGGAAGGATCGCCCGTCCAGTAAGTGGATCGTTGGCGATCATGTGCTCGAGACGTCTCGGTCCATCAACGCCACGCACTTTGGTTTGAGTGCGGATTCCGACGCGGATCAGTCGATTGCGATGGCCGACGCTATTTCGCATGCTGCGAATTCGGCCGATATCGATACGGTATATGTTCCCTCCGGAACCTACCGGTTCTCTCGCCCAATCAATTTGCGTTCGGGCGTCAACTTCATTGGCGATGGAGCAGGTAGAACGATCTTGGAAGGTCGTGGGCTACGCACATATTTGCTCAATGCGCGGCGAATGAACGGAAGCGAAGCTTTGATAGCGGGGCTGACACTACGCAATCCGCATCGAACTGTGGTGATGGATGGAGTCAGTCGCCTGCACTTTCGCCATGTTGAGTTTGCGGGAGGGATCGTTCGGCTTCAAAATTGTTCGGACATCTCCTTGGAAGCCAACTTGTTCCGAGAAAACAGGGGCAAGTCCGGTTATGCCAGCAACAACTGCGATCGCATCCGAATTGTTCACAACCGATTCGAATCGATCGAAAATGGCAGCGTGAATCTCAGCCGTCATCGTGATTGTTACGTGGCCTGGAATGAGATCACCGCGAAGAGTTTGTTGGACTCCGGGTACGCGGGAATTCGTCTTCCGAATGATGCGATAAATAATTTGGTGGAGCACAACCTCATCGAGAATCATGGCCGTGGAATCTTTGTCTTGTCATCCTCGGAAAACAATGTCATTCGAAACAACATTGTTCTGGGGGCGACCAAGCAAGGTGCGCTGATCCAATCGTCGAACAACCGGTTGGAGTCGAACGTGATCGTGGATGCGGGAGAGCAGTCCATTTATGTCGTGGACGCGGTCGCCAGTTCTTCGCCAACTCCATCCATCGCAGATCACAACCATCTCTTGCGAAACGTGATTTATGACACGCACTCGCAACGAGGTGATCGTTTCATCGCGTTGAAGGTTTCCACGGAACGGAACACCATCGTCGAAAACGTCATCTCGAGCCACTACGGTCGCGAATTCAGAGCGATTCGTCCCGGTGCCGGAAATGTCGAGCGTGACAACGAATATCAGCCCGACGTTGGTCAGGCACAAACACGCTCGTTGGTGCAATCCATTAAAGAGCAAGTTGCAGCCCACTTGGTATTCAAACGATCCAGCGAAAACAGTGTTCCAACGTCATCGGCCGGCCGGTGAGATCCCTTGCGTTGGTGTGCCTCCAGGCTGGGAGGCGTGGATTTGAGTGACAAATCTCACCTGAACCGACTTTTTTGCGGAACATAGCGCGCGGCAACGGGTTTTAATGGGCGTACGTGGCTGCGCTTCTTGCTGCGCGGTTGTCGTTGTGAAATGAGCGTTCCGGCTTCCAGGGGCGTCCAAGCGATATTCGATCGAGAAATCCGGCTTCCGGCTGATTGACGACCATGATCTACCCGTCCTTCCCGCGAAATTCATGACTCACTTGCCAAACGTTCGATCACCGCAGTCAGGTTCGTCCGGATCGCGTCAATCGACTGATCTTGAGCCAGACACAGCTCCCACTTTTGAGTTGGAGACGAACGAGGCGGCACCTGCGAACGGCAGCGGTTCAGCGTCGACTCCCGAGCTTCCTCGGTCGGCGGGCGGGACAAATTTGGCTTCCAATGAATCGTCGGCCGGGCCAGCATTGGGAGACACTCGGCCTTCGTCACCGCTCCACTTTGTCGTCAATCTGCTCGTCTCAGCGGCCGTATTGGGAGCCGCGATCTACGGCTACACATTCTTAGGTGAACGTCAGCGTCCGCAGCGTAGCAAGCCGGCCAAGTCTCCTGTCACGATCGTTGCGACCGACGACATCCGTTTTCACAGCGGCCCCGTGGTGATCGATGTCAACGGTGTGGTCGTTCCCTTGCGAGAGCTGCGATTGGCTTCTGAAGTTGCCGGCCGCGTGGTCGAGTTGTCTGAGAACGTTCGTGCAGGTCGAAAGGTCAAACAGGGTGAGGTGCTAATTCGACTCGATGCGACTGAGTACGAGTTGGAAGTGAAACGCCTGCAAGCGTTGGCACAACAAGAAGCCGCCGAAGAAAACTCGGTGCAGGTCGGCATTGAGAACACTTTGCAGTTGCAATCTTTGGCCCAGAAGCAACTCGAGATCGCTCGCCAAGAACGCGAACGAATCAATGCACTGGTCGCCCAACGGGCCGCATCAGCCTCCGAAGTTGATACGGCTAGGCGTGCGGAGTTAGCCGCGGATGCTTCGTTGGTGGAACTTGAAAACCGTCGGCGTGAATTGACTGCTCAGTTGCAGTTGGTGACGGAGAAACGATCGCTCACGGAGGTGCTATTGGAACGGGCACGGTTGGATCTTTCCCGCTGCGAGATTAAATCACCAATCGATGGGCGGGTTGTGTCATCAGAAGTCGAGGAGCAATCGTTTCTGCCAACGGGAACCACGTTCATCACGATTGAAGATACGTCCGCCGTCGAGGTACGAGCGAGTCTGACCGCCGATCAAATGTTTTGGATCTGGAATAGTCGATCCGTTTTGTCGACGTTGGCGGCGAGCGATCCTGCTCAGGCCGAGAAAGCGGTCACCGATGCGGACCGTTTTAACTCTGCCGTGTCGGCGACAATCTCCAGCGTCATCGGATCGGAATCCCACCAGTGGTCAGCCGTCTTCGAACGCCTCGATGGAGTCGGCATTGATCTCAACACACGGACTTATCCGTGTCTTTTCCGTGTTGAGTCGCCTGAGTCTTCGCTGGAAGGAAGTGCGAGCCGCCAATTGACCCGTGGGATGTTCGTCGACGTGTCGATTGAAACCCAACCCAATCAGGTCCTCGTTCGTGTAGCGGAATCAGCCGTTCGACCAGGCAATCGACTATGGCTGAACGTCGATGGAAAGCTACGAATCGTACCCGTTACGATTGTCAGCCGAACCGGCGATGACGTTGTCGTTCAAATTCAACCGGAACTTGATCATCTTTGCACATTGGCATCGACTCGAATCATTGTTTCGCCAATCAGCGATCCGGTCGAAGGCATGCCGGTGGGCGGACAACCACCATCGCCGTCCGGCGAAGGAGCCGGGCCAGGCAAGACAGGGCAATCTGACTCTCCGCCGATCGGCGACACGACGTCAAATCCCATTCAAGCGAACTCGAGCTTGCGGGTTGACGGATGAAATCTTTGATTGCTTGGTCTGTCAACAATTGGCAGGCAATGAACGTCGTCATGGTTGGTGTGCTGTTGTTGGGGGCGTTCAGCCTATCGCAACTGCGTCGAGATTTTTGGCCCGACTTCGAACTGTATGTGCTGTCGATATCAGTCGAATATCCAGGTGCCAGCCCTGACGAGATTGAAGAAGGCATTCTAGAAAAGATCGAAGAAGCGGTTCGCACTGTCGACGGCGTCGATGAGATGACGTCGTTGGCACGAGAAGGCATGGGGACGGTCACACTGGAACTCGACCCAGATGCCAACCAAGCCGATGCCCAACGGGTGCTCACGGAAGTCACGACGTTGATCGGGCAAATCCCCAGTTTTCCTGAGCTGGCGGAAAAGCCTGACATCCGGATGAACACGAACTTTGTAACTGCGATTCGAGTGGCGGTGATGGGCCCGAAGGTGCCTGAGTTCTCCGACTTCGCAGGCAAGGACGAATTGGATTCCGACGATGTGAATCGGGGACGCCAGTTTGATCATGCCGAAGCCAAAGCCGAAGCCGCGCTTGCTCTTCGCCGCGTCGCGGAACAAATTCGCGAAGAAATCCTCGCGTTGCCGTCGGTGTCTGTCGCGGATTTGGTCGGAACGCCCGACTACCAAATTGATATCGAAATTCCTGAGGACACGCTTCGCAAATACAACCTGTCATTGCAAAGCGTTGCGCAAATCGTGCGTGCGAACAATGTGGAGCTTCCCGGAGGAACCCTTCGCGGCCGATCACAGGAAGTGCTCCTTCGCGGGAGCGACAAAAGTTCGGTTGGTTCCGGAATCGAAGAAATTCCGCTGGTTAGCCAACCCGGTGGCGCGGTCTTGACCGTCGGAGATCTTGGACGTGTTCGTGATGAGTTCTCCGTTGAAGGAAGCATCAACGAGGTCAATGGGTATCCCGCGGTATTGGTATCGATTGAAACGACCAGTGCCGATGATCTGATTCAAGTGGCAGATGATGTTCGACAGTTTGTTGCGGATGGCAGCGATGCACTTCCCAACGGCTACTCATTGATTGCGATGCGCGATCGATCCACCAGCGTCAAAAATCGACTCGATCTGTTGAGCAAGAATGCTTGGATGGGTCTGGTTCTCGTCTTCATCGTCTTGGCGTTGTTCCTGGAAATGCGATTGGCGTGGTGGGTGATGCTTGGCATTCCCATTTCGTTGTTGGGTGCATGCATTTACATGCACTTCGGCGGACAAACACTCAACATGACATCCATGTTCGCATTTTTGATCGCATTGGGGATCGTCGTCGACGACGCGATCGTGGTTGGCGAGAACATCTATGCACATCGTGAGATGGGAAAGAGCTATCACCAAGCCGCAATTGACGGTGCGTACGAAGTGATGCCATCCGTGATCACGGCGATTCTAACAACGGTGATAGCGTTCGCGCCGATCATGTACATGGAAGGCCGAATCAAACGCTTGACCGTCGTTTTGCCGATGTGTGTCGGGGCGATGTTGATCATTTCGATGTTCGAAAGTTTGACCATCTTGCCGTCGCACCTGTCACACAAACGCAGTCGCTTTTTGGATGTGGTGACGTACTTGCTAATGCCTTTGCGTCCATTGGCGTGGTTGCTTCAAAAAGCAAATGCGGGGATGTCAAAGCTGTTGACCAAGTGCATCGATCACATCTACACACCAATCTTGGGTTGGTCGCTCAGAAACCCGGCGGTTGTGCTCTCAACGCTCGCCGGTCTGTTGATTTTGTCAGTGGGAGTTGTTCGTTCCGGCATGGTTCCGTTTCTGTTGCTGCCCAAAATTGACTTTGGTTTTATCACCGTGCAGGTGACCTATCCTGACGGAACTCCCGTCGAGATCACCAACGCGGCGACGAAACGTTTGGAAGATGCCATTTGGAAAGTCAATCAGCGTTCGATTGACGAAAAGATGACGGCCGACCCCGGCGGGTTTGTTCAAGCGGTGCAACGAACCGTCGGATCGTCAGGTGATGAAGTTGGTAGCAGTGTCGCTGGTCACGTTGGTGGTCTGTTCATTCAGCTCAACGACATCGGTGAACGAACTGTATCAAGTGATGACATCGTTCGTATGTGGCGAGAAGAGTCAGGACGATTCCCGGGCGCCGAAGCGGTTGCCTTTGGTGCAACGCCTCGCGGACCCGCATCACTGCCGATTGAACTGAGGCTGATGGCGACCGGTGAGAACTTGGCAATGCTGGACGCTGCGATTGAGCGATGCAAGGCGAAACTAGGCGAGTACCCCTACGTATCCGACATCGCAACGGACACTCGCCAAGGCAAATGGGAATACCGCATCAAGGTTCGCGACGATGCAAAAGCGATGGGCGTTTCACTGGCCGATGTGGCGGGGACCGTCCGAGCGTCTTACTACGGCGAAGAGGTGATGCGACTGCAACGAGGACGCCATGAAGTGCCTCTGCGAGTTCGCTACCCTCGCGAGGATCGCAACACATTGGTCAGCTTCAATGATATTCGCGTGCGGGGCACAGATCGCATGGAGAGGCCGCTCAATGAGATTGTCGAGGTCGATGTTCAGCGGGGATATTCCGAAATCAGTCGAGTCAACCAAATGCGCAGCATCTCCGTGGTGGCCGATGTCGACGAAACTCGCGGCAATGCATTCAATGTTGTGTCCGATCTCAAGGCGAACTTTGTTCCTGAATTCCGAAAGGAGTTCCCTGGTGTTCAGCTGCAGTGGGGCGGACAACAAGAGCAGACCGATGAGACCGTCAATAGTTTGGTGGTTGGGTTCGTGTTCGTCTTGGGGGCAATGTTCCTGTTGTTAACGATCCAGTTCAATTCGAGTTGGCAAGCGATCCTGATCCTTTCGATCATCCCGTTTGGTTTCATCGGAGCCATACTCGGTCACATCGTGATGAACATCGATCTGACACTATTCAGTATCTTTGGGATCGTGGCACTCGCTGGAGTGGTGGTGAACGACTCTATTGTGTTGGTCGACTTCATCAATCGTCGCGTTGCCGATGGTTTGCCACTTCACGAAGCGATCATCGATGGCGGTCGACGTCGCTTTCGGGCCGTGTTGCTGACTTCAGTCACCACCTGTGCCGGGATGATGCCGATTCTGTTGGAACGATCCAAGGAAGCTCAGGTGGTATCACCAATGGCGACCAGCCTCACGTTTGGGCTGGCTCTCAGCACACTGGTGGTTCTTGTCCTCGCTCCGGTCATGTACCTCGTTGTCGCGAAAATATCGGATCCGCCGGCAATGTCGTCTGCTGCTGCCGAGTGAGTTGGCTGCTTGCAATGCGAACCAGTCAAGCAGCCGCCCTGCAAAGTGAAAGCGGAATTCGCGTCTACAACGAATCCGATGTCGACCTTTGCCAACATCCAAATAGAAAATGCTGTCGCATTCGGACATTGTCGATCGCTCGTCCTGTTATTCGACGACTTCAGGTGCCGATTTGGCGAGCCCCAAGATTGGTTGAGCTGAACCGTCCCGACGGCGCCACAAGATGACTTTCGAGTCATAACCGATGCTGGCGATCATCCCACGGCTCGAATCCAGTCCGACAACCGTCCCTCGGTGCCCATCTAGAACTTGATTGACCCGGCGACTCGCCAAATCAATGACATAGATTTTGTTGTTGGTGCCTCCTGCGGCAACCGTTGAGGAGCTGATCCCGGTGCAGCTGACTAACTTCGTCGGCAAGTTGGCGACAACCGTTTCTGCCGTATCTCTATTTGGGTCAATGATGGCCACTCGTCCGTCTTCGCCACATGATACGAATTGGGACCTGTCGGGGACGGAGTCCACTCGGCGGATCGTTCGTCGATGAACACGGTGGGTTCGGTAGCTGCTCCAGTCGTCTGCCTTCTCAACACGCGTCAAGAAGATGTTGCCTCGACGATCGCCGTAACAGAGATGTTTACCGCAGTCCGAATAGCATCCAGTTCGTAGCAGTTGGTTTTCCGTATCGACCACGTCGAGTTGGTCTTTCGAGGAGACGTAAAACCGTGTTGAGTAACCAACCAACGAAATCCCGAAGTGAACTCCAGGGCGAGCGAAGACCTCCGCAACAGACTCGACCGATTTCGTTCTGTCAGCAAGCCATTGCACGTCATCCTTCCGGTGAATCGCAATCTCGCCGTAAGAGGTCGACATCAGTATTCGTTGCTTCGGCACGAATGCCAACGATCGAACACCTAACTCGTGAGCTTGATGACTGGACGTGACTGATAGATCGGGGATGCGATGAACATAGATTTGACCATCGGATCCACCAACGGCCAAAGAAACTGGTTCTGACAGAAATTGGACTGAAAGCGGCGTGCATTCCAATTTGATCGTCGCCGCGAGAAGGAAGTCATCGCTAAGAAGTCGTTGTGTAAGCGGTCGCTCAACCTGAGCGAGGCAACGATTGGGTATCGAACCGGCCAAAAGCATCACCGCAACGGCAGCTGTGGTTGAGATTGAGGTCCGTTCCAATGCGGCTGGGCTCATGCGAAATCGATCACTCTGCAGCCCCGTTCGTTGAATGCTCAATGTGCATGCCCCCAATGAAAGTGTGGATTGCCGATCGGATGAGATCACTGCTTGTCCGACGAATAGAAGACGAATGGTTGCGTTTTGAAGGTCGCAGGCCAATTGTTTATCGGTGTTCGTCGCTTCTTCGAAACAACTCTCGTCTCCAATAGTCTTTTACCGTATGTGGAATCTTAATGGTCGGAACCAATTTGGAAAAAAGTTGGATTTGAATCCATTGCGATCCAGTTGGGCTGGGTGGCACTGGTCAGCCAACATGCGACGAACAGGAGATGGTTTGAGAAAAGAATGCAGAACTAATAACGGGTGATAAATGAAGGTCGAGCAATTGCCAGCAAATACCAATGCTAGGTTTCATTCGTGCGAGTTGGTACGAGACTGCCAACCGTTGGACGGAAAGCCAATGCAGAACCGTTCGTTTGCGAGACATTTCAAATGTCCTTCACAAGACGGTTTCCTGCGATTTTCGTTTCAAATGCACAACTTTGCGTGGTTCGCTATGCAAATCCACACCAATCCATTGGGAGGCAAGATCCGATGCTCATGACGCCGATGCCGCAGAAAACCAAACGTCGCGATGATGTTGGGACTCGTTTGAAAAGGTATTGCAATCGTGCAATGCATGCTCCACTTATGCCAAGGGTGCTGTGTGTTGACGACGATCCAGACATTCAAACTGCGATCGATATCATGTTTCGGCCATATCGAGTCGAAGTCGACCATGCTCACTATGGGATGGAAGGCATTGCAAGGGTGACTCAGTGGAAACCCTCATTGGTGGTGATGGACCTCGCCATGCCAAACGGAAGCGGTGAAGATTTGCTTTCCGTATTGAAATTCAATCCGATGCTAAAAGACATTCCCGTCATCATCTTGACCGGTGTTCGAGATGCCGATGCTGAGCGGAGAACGATGCTACAGGGAGCATCGTCGTTTCTTCGGAAGCCGCTTGACTTTCGACAGATACTATTTGAGGTGTCTCGGTTCATCGATCTCGCACGACGAGAAAGGGAGTGAGCATTTGATGGAATCTCTCCAACCTATTCGCATATTGCTTCTAGAAGACGATTCGATCGACGCGGAAGCGGTCGCTCGGCAACTCAGCAAGTCCAGCCCGAACTTCGAATTCACTTGGGCGGAAACGCTGGTGAAAGCGTTGGAGGTTTTGGGTTCGACGAAGCACGATTTGATCATCGCGGATCTTGCCGTTCCTGATTCGTCTGGAACGGAAACGATCACCAAGCTACGCAATTTGTGTAGCGAAACTCCGGTGATCGCGCTCACTGGTCTCGACAATGATGAGGTCGAGCGTGAGGCAATTGATGCCGGGGCGCAGGACTACATCGTCAAGGGAGAACTGCACGGCCAAGCATTGGCCCGAACCATCCTGCACGCGATCCATCGGCAGGTAGCGGAGAATCAAACCCGTGAGATCGTCAATCAATTGAAGGTTAGCCAAGAGGATTTAAAGGAGCAGAAACAGCTGCTTCTTCAAAAGAACGAAAAGCTCGAGAAGTTGTACGCCACCTCACAAGAGATCGTTGACAATGTATCCCACGATCTACGGACTCCGTTGACAGTGATCAAGGACTATGTTGCCATCATTCGCGATGGCTTGGTGGGTGATGTCAATCAAGAACAAGCCGAGATGCTAAGCAAAATTCTCGGACGAGCGGACGATCTCAATGGAATGGTGGATGATCTTCTCGACAAGAGTAAGTTAGAAGCCGGGTTGCTTCACCTTTCGCGACGAACCATCGGGTTGGACTCAATCATTCAACGTGTTCATATGCTCGTTGCAAACCGCGCGAACACGAAACAGGTGTCTCTTCAGCTTGAAGCAGCGGACGGCGAGATTGAGGTCTATTGCGATGCTGAGAAAATCACTCGTGTGATCACAAACCTGGCTACGAACGCGATTAAATTCGTCCCTCAGGGCGGCAATGTTTGCATTCGCACAAAATTGTCTTCCAATGGTGAAGATGCACTTGTTGAGGTCGTCGATGATGGGCCAGGCATCGAGTCAGCCGAACTCAAAAAGATTTTCGGCAGGTTTGAGCAAGCCTCTCACAACGGTACGAAGCAAAACAGCGGCGTTGGATTGGGTTTGAACATCGCTCAAAAGCTCGCGACGCTCAACTTTGGAAGCATCGACGTCGATTCAGAGGTTGGGGAAGGAACGGTATTTCGTCTTTCACTTCCATTACCAGACCCCGCCTGCATCGCGACGAGAATGGCCGAGGGTCGAACATCAGAAATGGGGCCCGTTTGCCTTTTGGCACTGGATATTCCAGGTATGCAGGATCAACGGCAAAGTGATGATTTCGAACGTTTTATCTGTGGATCTTTCCGGGCCGAGGATTTGTTGTTCCGTCAGAATGACGACCGGTGGTTGCTCCTTTTTTCAGGCAACCATCGCGATGCGAAGAATTGGATGGCCAGAACAGAAAGAGATTTCGCGCAGATGAATCGCAACCGTCCGTTTGGTCCCTTGCCAAATTACGTTGTCACGTTCTTTGACTGTTCGGGACGAGATGACATCGAAGCCGTCCGCGATGTATTAAGAGATGAGTGGAGCCAGTCAAGGGAAACGGTGCCGAACTGAGATAGTTAGAGCATCAACAGTCAATGGATCGACCATTGGCCAAGCGATTGAATTGAACGCAAAATCAATGGAATGACCGAGGTGGTTGAAAAGAGATGCCTGTAGTATTGATCGTCGATGATGAACCGGATATCCGTGAATCCGTTCAGCGGTGGCTATCGTCCGCTGGAATGAGCACTGGTTTCGCATGCGATGGGATGGATTGTCTTGCGCAAGCAGCGAAGCTATGCCCCGATTTGATTGTAATGGACGTACTGATGCCTCGGATGAATGGTATCACCGCCATTCGTGAGCTCCGGAACAATGATAAGTTCGCAACAACTCCGATTTTAGTGCTGTCGGCGAGTCTTGCCGATGAAAACGAAGCCTACATCGCTGGTGCGAACCAAGTTCTCGCGAAACCTTATCAAGGACGGCAATTGATCCAGGTTGTGCAGCAACTCTTACTGGATGAAACACGTCTGAGCGATGGCAAGGCCATCTCAACCTGAGGCGATCGTTGTAGTCAGATGAGGTTCCGTCAACTTGTCTGGGTTTTTGGAAATCTTCGATGTTTTAGACTTTGCGGAGTTCTTTATCGTTGCATGGTTGTAAGGTGGCGTCGCAAACGTTTGAGTACTGCGATCGCCAACGAAAACTGCTCGCCAGACGTGATCTCGACGAATCAAGGCCGAACATGGATATCCAGACGAAGAATGATGCAAGAAAGTATCTCTTCGAACTCGCAGGTGAGCAATCGTCTTCGGCGAATGCTGGTTTGAGCTATCTGGACGTCTCGGAACGTGAGAAAGTCATTCTCTCGATCGATGATGAACAAGACATTTCTCATGGCATTCGTTTGCGTCTAGCGGGGCACGGTTACGATGTTCGGACCGCGAAGCACGGGCTCGACGGGTATCGGATGGCTTTCAGCTTGCATCCCATCGCCATTTTGCTTGACTACAACATTCCGTTCGTCGACGGTGAGCAAATTCTTCTGGGCCTACGTGAGAACCCGCTGCTCGCAACGATTCCCGTGATCCTGATTTCCGGCAAGGTTGACGATCGAACGGAATCAAGGCTTCTTAAGATTGGCGCTTATGCTGTGATGCGAAAGCCCATCGAATTTGAACGCCTTGTCTTGCTACTCGATGAAATTGGTCGTCATCACCAAGGTTGTCAATCTGCTGAGACCGAAGCAATGCCCGTGTGAGGCAACTTCCCGGAAGCACGCCTAACATCAGATCGCAGTTCTTCTCTGGACTCGGTCAGGTATGCCGTGGCTAGGTAGATGTTCGAATGCCACCGAACTGCACGATGGGTGTTGGACTCGATGATTAGGCGGCACTCAAAATTTGAATTGTTAAGGAATGTTCGGGCAGATCGACGTTTAGAAAACGTCTTTGATTCGTCTTGAGAACCAGGCTGAGGACGGCTACGTCAGTTCCTGAAAACTTAGTTGCTTAAGCATCAACAGTGTTCTCAGCGCGAGGCAGAACGTGCAGTTTGAGCGGGACGATTCACTCGCGGGGTGTGATGGGGATTGTTTTTGGGATTCCTTACTCAACGCAAAGTTGTCCTCAATGTGGAACTATAGCGGGGATGAGAATTTGCTGCGGTTTCATTACGAAACCAATAGCATGGGAATTGCAGCTTGGGTGTTGGTCGTGACGAGCATGTCGCCTCACATTGTCGAAACATTAGTTGAATGCGACATTCAGCAGCAATATTGTTCGCAATGCGGTGGTATATCTTCAATAGAGGCTTTTTATGAGCCGATAATTAATTTGATGTCAGGTGCTATGTGAGTTGTTTGCAAAGCGTCTGTTGTCATCGCTGGGATGGGCACAAGCCAGCGTCAATTGGATGGTTGTTTTAGCAGCCAATGAAGATGTCGCGTTGGGCACAGGCGACCAATAGATGCGTTTTGCATCGATCCGAAAGGGCAATTTCGGTGTAGTTGGTCAAGTCGTGCTCGCGAGGCTTCATTCGTAGTAAGCGCGAGCTTTTTGCGTGTTCAGTTGTCAAAGCGGTTGGTGGAGTTCATCTGACTCTTGGATTTGAGCCAGCCGAAGGAAGCGGCAGATAGCATCTGTTTGCTTTTTCATCGGTTTCAGCGATTCAATTAGCAACTAGCTAGTGATTCAGTGGGGCAACTGATGGAAGATTCAACCGTCTTGGTGGTCGAAGACGACGAAGCAATCCGATTCGGAGTCGAATTGCGTTTGCGCGCGATGGGATATTTGGTTCACTCGGCGAACGATGGCAAAGATGCGATTAGAAAGGCGGAGACGCTTCTGCCCAGTCTGATATGCATGGATGTACGGATGCCGTTGTTGGACGGGATAACAGCGCTTCATTGGATGAAATCTCATCCGCAGCTGAAAGGTACGCCAGTCATCATCGCGTCGGCTCGTCCCACCGACGAGCGTGTGGCAATGTCAGCAGGTGCACGGTATTTCTTGCTTAAACCCTATGGTGCCGAGGTATTCGAAGCCGCCGTCACGCAGGTGCTGCGTCCCTCGTTGCATTTCAATCGTTACCGAGCGTGCGGACTATGAAAGTTCTTGTGATCGAAGACGATCCGGAGTTCTGCGAGATTCTGGTGCGATCGTTGTCTACGTGGGGGCATTTTCCGACGGCGGCGTTCAATTGGTTTTCGGTGATGCGAGTATTGGCATCGGACCGGTTCGACTTGATTGTCACCGACATTGAAACGCCGACCGGCAACGCGTTGAATGCGTTCGACTTTCTAAATAATGACGATCGAATTCGTGCGATTCCAAAAATCGTGATCTCCGGCCAAAGCGGGCAGGATGTTGAACGTGCATGTCTGGTGATAGGTGCAAAGTACATTCGCAAATCACCCACATGCGTGGCTGATTTGAAATTGGAAATAGAAGCCATGAACCTCGTGACATAAGAGCGAGATTGCTTGCTAAACGGTCTCGATTCTGTCGATCCGTTAAAATGTTGTCGAAGACGATCTCACAAGCGACCTGTCCGGGTGTCGAAGTGTGATCGACCATCAGTTTTCTTGTCGGAGGGCTGAGAAATTGCGGATTTCTTGTGATGCCCAATTCTGGTGTATGTGGTTTTGTATGATGGTAGTTCCGTGCGGAATAAGCTGACGCTTTCCGCGTTTCGTTGCTTCGCGTTTTTCAATCGACACCCGACCATGTCCAGTTCTCGGCACACCGTCCATTCTTATTTATGTTGCATTGTATTGATGCTGAGTTTGCCTTTTGCGAGCTTGGTAAACGCTGATGGAGGAGGTGAATCGGACACGTCGGTGTCGACACAGGCGTCCGCGGCAACACCCGCCGAGCAGCTGGAGAGGCATCTTGGAAAGCCGACAACAAGGGCCGATTTTCACGGTTTTGTCCAACATGAATTCGAGATGGATGGAGTTCCATGCAAATTGGTGAGCCCCGCGGTGACCGGTGCCGGGACGCCATGGATTTGGAGAGCACGCTTTTGGGGCCACGAACCGCAACTTGATCTGGCGTTGCTGAGGAAAGGCTGGCACGTGTGCTACTGCGACGTCAGCGACTTGTTTGGAAATCAGGAAGCCATCCAGCGTTGGGATCGGTTCTATCGTCTAAGCCAGCGTATTGGCCTGCATTCCAAACCTTTGCTGGAGGGAATGAGTCGCGGTGGATTGGTCGTGATGCGATGGGCGGCGGTCAATCCTGAGCGAGTCAGCGGGATTTATGTTGATAATGCCGTGATGGATATCCGGTCATGGCCCGGGGGCAAAGGGGCGGGCAGTGGGTCACCAAACGCTTGGCAAACTTGTCTCGATGCCTACCAGATGACTGACGATCAAACGCAGACGTTCGAGGATGGGCCGCTGCACCGGCTGTCCTCGCTCGTTCGAGCCGGTGTGCCAATTTTCGCGATGATCAATGAAGCTGACAGCGTCGTTCCGCCGAGCGAAAACAGCGATATTCTGGTCCAACGCTATCGCGAGCTGGGTGGTGCGATCCAGGAGCTTCGACGTCCGGAATTGGGGCATCACCCGCACTCATTGAAAGACCCTGCTCCATTGGTCGATTTCGCGTTAGAAGCCGTTGCGGAGTGAGCGGGATTGAGTCCCGTCGTCGGCATAACAGAGTGAAGGCGGTGGCGTCTTATCCGTTATGAATGGATTCAGTTCGGCATGTTGCTCTTCACGCAAGGCACGTGGATGGCGATTGACGAAGGAAAGTCAGTGTGAATAAGGATCGGGTGAATGGACTGTCCATCGTGCACACTGCTGCAACATCGGCCGCGTCCCTTGGATGCGTAGAGTGCGGCATCGGCTCGCTTGAACGCGGTTCGAAAAGAGTCATCGCTGTGAACGGCGGTGACTCCACAGCTCACCGAGATTTTGATCAGGTCTTGCGGGCCGTGTGAGAAGCTGCAGGACGTTTGGAGGCGACTCGCTATCGTCGACAGTTCTTTCATGTCTTCGACCGGGAACAAAACGGTGAACTCTTCTCCGCCATGGCGATGGAGGTCCCAGTGCTCGTCGGATGCTTGCGAAAGCTGGCCGGCAACACGCTGAATAACTTGATCGCCTTCATCGTGTCCGTACAAATCGTTGATCGCCTTGAATCGATCAATGTCGACGACGACCAAACCAAACATGGTGTGATCATTTCCTAGTCTTATGCGTCGCTGCTCGAAGGCGATGTCGCTTGCACGACGGTTGCCAAGCTTTGTGAGTCCGTCGGTCAGCGAATCCTCTTCCGCTTGCCGCAGACGTTTTTGTCTAGCAATTGAAAGCTGCGTCATTCTTGCCAGGACTTGTCCCACCATGTGCTGTTTAGGCAAGTAGTCCTGTGCGCCTGCCTGGATCGCAGCGAGCGCCGTTGCTTGCCGCTCGTCGCCACTCAGGATGAAAATGGGGACACTGGGTGAATGATCGCGGATCATCTCAACAGCTTCGACTCCAACATTGTCCGGTAGCCCGAGATCGAGAAGCACCAGATCGAAATTGGCGATCGCCAGTTCAGAAAGTGCGGTCGCCAATGATTCGGCCTGAGTGACCAAGACATCAAAGTCAGGCGATCTGCCAAGCATCATCTGGATGAACTCGGCTTCCTCTTTCCGATCTTCGACGTGAAGTATGTTGATGGTCATTTGTCAGTTTGGACTCAGTTGCGACTGATTGTGCTGATTTGCCTGCTGGGGCACATGAACTTTAGAACACAAAGGTTTGTGGCATGTTCTATTTGCAGGTAGGTGAATCAACTCAAAACGCCTTGCCCCATCAATGGTTCGGTTAGCCCGCTTTTTATGATTGTGCGGAACGTGTGGGGGTTTCGCGATCTGCTGCCCGAATTCAGGCGTTCGGGCACTGTGAATATTTTGGCTGCCCGACAGGGGTGAGGTTTTGGCGAAAGTAGAATCGAGTCTCTCCGCTCGCAAGTGTTTCGCAGAAAAGCGACTGTGATGTAGCGGCATCGATACCGGTCAGGTTCAAAACCTAGTTTCGTGCTGAAGCCGAACCCCGAAGTAAATGCCTGACAAAATGAGGGTGATTCATTTGGTCAATCCAAGCGACCCGTTCTCTCTCTGCAGGTTGACTTGCCGTTCCGCTTCTTGGGTCTGCGATTGCTATTTGTCTCTTGCGAAGGTTGCATGCGGCAAAGAGGTGCGTCGTCATGTTCTGCTGAAGATGCGAGGGCGTGTGGTTTCCTTGTTACCCAATATGGGGTTGGCGATCCTGTTAGGTTCGGGCGGAATCAATTGCTCGCGACTTTGATGAAGAAGGGTCGCAATTTGGTCGTTTGCCTGAACGGTCCGCGCGTTGAAACCGAGCCTCGTGTCAACGTTCGCGTGATTCGTGCTCTTGATTCCCGATCCAGTTGATCAAAACGAGAATGGCCGTTCTTTGAATTTTGGTTGGTGCCTGATCCGCTGCCGGATACACTTGTCGTAGATCGTGACAAGGAAACAGTCGAAATCCAACGGTGTCGACAAGGGCCGGATCACGCTGTTCAAAGAAGCCGACGGAGCCATGTCTTAAAAGCGGAGGGTTCGTATGTGCGATCCCGCGGAAAGTTATCAACCTGATGCAGTTGGATCGTTTCGAATGTTGAACCTCCGAATTTGTTTGCTCTTCTTTTTCGCGTTTCTCACGACCGCGGTGCGTGCTGACAAGCCCGACCTTCCTTCGCCGCCGGATGATTTTAATTGGCAATGGTGCGACGAAGTACGCGTCGGAATATTGAAACCTCAGCAATGGCACTTTCTGTCTCAAAGCAAAGGTGAGACGCGTGGATACTTCATCACCAAAGAAAAGATTCTTGGGGCCGGAGAGTTCAGAACCGGTCTGACGCTGAATGTGATTCCGAACGTCGGTAAAAAACGCGGCAAGGTTGCATCCGATTTTGCTAAGTCATACATCCGTGAAGCGATACGAGACAAGCAATCTGTGTTGCGGATCATTCCGCCTGCCGAAGCGGGGCCCGCAAAGGTGTTTGGCTGCCGAATCAGAAAAGAGGGGTCGGTCATTCACTACTTCTTGATTGCCGACGACACTCGGGATGTTCTCTACCTCTTTATGTTTGAGAGTCCAGAAGCGGAATGGGAATCGGAATGGAACACCGGCGAAACTATGCTGCAGAAGTTGTATGTCGACTTTCCCGACGAGTGATGGTTCGAGCCAGATTGGCTGTGCCGTATCAGCACGCGTGAACTTTGATCGCTTCTGCACGAATTGCAGGCGATGCGGCGAGGTCGTTTAGCGGTGTTTCATGGGTCGATGAATTCACTCTGCGATCGACGGTTGTTGAGAAAATGTTCGACTGCTTTGTGCCCTCGCTGCGTCTGCTTGATTATAAGCGACAAATCTTGTGGGTAACCATCGATCTTTGCGGGGCCTCCGTTGTGTTCCCACGACGTGGTTTCGACTTCTCGTCGGATCTCTTCGGCGAGCTTCATCAGATCCCCAAAAGACTGCGGACTCATCTCAGAATAGTCCGAAATGCGATAATTTTTCTCGGTCAGCTTCGATGCCATCGATTCGGACCATCCTTCCTCGTAACCGGCGGCATAGCCATTTTCGCGGCCTTGGTTATTTCCAAATCGGAAAGCGGCAAAACCTACCGCGACCAGTAAGACGAGGATGAGCAGCCCTTTCATCCCAAACTTTGTTTTGCGGCTGATCGGAATGCTGATATTGAATTCAAACTTTTCCATCCATTGGCTCCCGCGTTTGCAACTTCAATTGTTTTGTTTTGTCAGCGTACTGGATCGTCGCCAAGAATCCAATTCATGCTGATGGATCAGTGAGGCTTGGTGTCGGTGATCGCCGCGGTCAATCTGGGCGTGCACAAAATGACTTTGGGCGTCGCAAGCAATAATTTGGGGACGCAACTCACAATGCTCCTTTCGATCAATTTCAGATCGGGCTGAGTGACCGAAGGTAATCTTGGCGATCAATTTCCTGCCGCCTTGATCGGGTTGCAATCGCTTTTCGAGTGTTTTGAACGGCCGCAGAGAAATGATTGCTCGGGGAAATACTGCTATAGTGAGGGACTAGCGAGGACCGAATGTATCGGGTCTACGCTTTGGTGACGTCCCACTCACTGTCTAGATAAGTGGAGAATTCGATGCGATTCTTACCTGTGTTTTTGTTGGTCGGTATTGTTGTCACATCTGCCGACGCGCAGGACGTCAAGCGGCCCGAGAGGTTGTCTGGTTTTCTGAAGCCTGAAATGTGTTTAGGGATCCGAGTCATTGACGAGACCGAGGGGATCCGTATCACGGTGTACACGAAAGAGGCTTTTGAGATCGCAAAGGATTCAAAGGACCTCGCGTTCGATGAGCTTGTTCAAAAGCATGAGGCGATGAGACGTCTTCGTGACCAACGTCTGAAAGAAGTGAACGCAACTCTTGAGACAAAGCGAGAAGACCTTCGTTCGGACATGGATTTTGGCGAACCAAAGTTTGGCCTGCCGGTCGATCGTCGCGAGTTGTTCTGTCGGATTGAGCATGTTGGGAATGACTACATACTCGTGCAATACGCGGACGAGCCAGACAGACGCCGCGTTTTTGCGACATCCTTCATCTCGTCAATTCGTTGGAAAGACAGCGACGATTTGGGACTCAGCTATTCGGTGGGTTATGTGGCGAAGGAAGCAACCAAGGCGGAATGAGCAAATGTTTCGTCGTGCTTGCATCGCGGATCAACAAAGCTGCATTGCGGTCGTGTTCGGTCTGTTTTGCTGTGCGATGACTCGCAGGCGAACTGCCCAAACGGAGTGTCGTTTCGCTGGTGGGAGCATCGATGGATGAGACTCAGTCGGATTGGCTGTGGTGAGTTTTGATTGAGTTCTTGGCGTTGTCCGATGAACTAAATTTTGTTCTGAAATTGGAACCCCGATGAAATATCTCTTGGTGTTTGGGTTGGTCGCTCTCCTTGTCGGTTGTGATCCGCATCCGATCACGGGTTCAGTTCGCACGTCGGTGCAAGAGGTCAACGGGGTGACGACATACAACCTTGAGGTAGACAACATGTCGCTGGCCGACGCGGTCACTGCGATTAACCAACACGTGGAAGAACCGATCTCGATTGATCCTCGAGTTGATGCTCAGAGTTCTGTCGAATCAATCAAGATCGAATCGACCGATTGGCAGGGCATCATCGAGGAACTCGATGAGCAATTGACGGATGTGGAAATTGCTCAGAAGAATGGTGGGACGGTGATCATGCCCAACGGTGGCTAGCCGCATTGAGTGCGGCTTGGCACGCACTGCGTCAGAAATTATTTGGCAAAAGCAAAGACCCGATGGCGAAACAAAGATTCTCACTTCGCCGCAGTTCATCAATACTCGCCAGGAAGCTGACGATCGTCTCGAAGCAATAGGTTGAGAAACACACCTTGGTCAACCGTGTCGGTAAGCGTTCTCGACGAGCCATCGCATAACCCAATGTGCACGGAGCTGGCGTGAAAGCTGAATGGTTGGCTTTTATTGGTGTGGTTGATCGACCGATACGTCCCGCAGGTGTCGATGGTTGCCTCCCACGCAGATGTCTTGGTGCAGTCAGTCGCCATGTCAGGGACATTCGGATTTGACGACGTGGACTTTCCACGGTTTGAATTCGAAGTGTCCGCCAACAAGTTGTCGGCCAAGTAGGCTCGCATTTTGACACCATCGCCGCCACCCGCCCAAGTGATGCTGGGGCCGCCAGTCACCTCGGCCAATTTGCCCCGCACAAACAGTTCTTGCGAGCCAATGCATTCGTAATACATCAGCGTGTGGGAAAGACCATCGAGGACGCTCGCTGCACGTCCGCCTTTGTTGTTTGGATTCCGATTGCGAGAACCAGACGCTGGCGTCATCGCGGTGCTGAATTGCATTTGTGGTTCTCCGTCACGGTAATACAACGGGTGGCCTTCCGGGCGAAGTGCAGGGATCCGCGGGGTGGTGTAGTCGGCGACGCCCATGGAGAGCCCATTGCTGTCGATGATGGTCCCAGAGCCCGTTCGGCTGGGGCATTGGAAGACGGACAACTGAGTCGCGGCGGCTTCGACCAGTCTGTCTTTGTTGCTCCAGTCTGTCGAAAGGCTACCGTTGTAGCCCCATTTGAACTCTGAAGCCGACGGATCGTTGAAATTGGGGTGTTTTGCGGCACTGAAGGTGTCGGCCAACTCTCGTTGCTCGACAAACGGCAGGATTCGCCACAGCGACCCGGTGCGCGAGTACGGGTAGTGTTTGAACGTGTGCTCGAACATCGTCATGCCCAGCACGATCTGTTTGACGTTGTTTTTACACTGCGTGCGTCGTGCGGCTTCACGCGCGGATTGGACCGCCGGCAGCAACAGGCCCACCAAAACGCCGATGATGGCGATCACGACCAACAGCTCGACCAGAGTGAAACCAGATCTCTTCCGCAGCCAAAAGTTCGATTGCGGGACTGCGCGAGTGGGCGTAACGATCATCTTCAATGCCGTCTCTTTGTACAGGAATCTTTAAGAAATCTTCGCCGCGGATGATGCGGCTGGATGTCTGGCTGGCTGTGCAAAGTTAGCTGGCTTGACGATGTGCTACTGAGAGTCAATCGCAATAGCTTCGGGGAGTGTAGCTTTGAAGGGTCGGCGCGTCAACTTGCAACCTCTTCTCGGTGCGTTGCGGCCACGGATTGCTGATCTCACGCGGCATGACGCGTGGGGGACGCGGACAAATCGAAGATGCATTCGGAAATTTTCCGAGAGTTGGCAGGGGAAATGAATCCGGTGCCGGAGATGGCCAAGCGTCGCATTCCCCGGCGTTTACCGCTGCATCCGCATGGAGCAGAGTCGACGCCGAATTGCTTGATGCGTTCTGCCAAATCTCTTATAGATGCAAACGCAGAAGGGACTGAAGCGACAGTGCAATTGTTATTGACTATCCAGATACTCGCTTCATTTCAGGCGAAGCGGTTCACTGCGACGCGTCAATCGACATCGGCGGCATGCAATTCCGCGGCTTTCGGGTTGATGTCTTTGAGCACCTCAGTCCATTGCATTCGGTGGTTCTCAAGAGGATCAAGGAAGCCGTTTTCGTTGCGAGGAGCGTCGCCTCAACTGCAAGTTTTTGGCCAGCACATGAGTTATTCTCCGAATCGAAAGATCTCCGTCCCCAAACGATTGGACGCCCGTCCAACGCGGATTGAACTGCGGCGTTCAAAAACGACCGATAAAGCGGGTCCCTCGCATTCACGAACCGGCAGGCTGCGGGCGCGTTGCAGGTCAGCGTGTCGACGATCAAGCGTTGCGTCATCTACAGCGATCGTAAGGTCGTGAAGATCGGCAACCTCCGCCGGGTCTGAAACACGGTCGAGCTAGCGATGCGACACTACATGATCATCAAGAGGCGAGAATATGACGGACCCTTCAGGACAGGGAGAGTCACTCATTGATTGACTGACACCCATTCCATTTCCCCACGTTCTGAACGAGGAAAACGAGATGAAGGAGCCCAGCAAAAGCGGGACAGAAAGCGGGACACTCAGTGCCATTCAGAGGCATTCACAGAGGTTCACGCGAAGTGACAAAGTGCGGAAAACACCGTGTTTTCCGCATTCTATGAAGTACCTGATACCCCCGACAGGATTCGAACCTGTGACCTGCGCGTTAGGAATGCGCTGCTCTATCCAGCTGAGCTACGAGGGCGAGTGGGTTGCGATTTGGTCGTGAGTTTACGTTGCTCGCGGTGGGGCTGGAAGATCGTTTGGGGATTGGATAGCACGTTTGCTAGCGCCATCAAGCTACGTTCTTATGGGAAGCAAATGGCAGGGCGAGAGAGTTCCATCGAGTTCGGCTCGATCGTCAGCATCGATTCGATTTCCAAGCTGCCGTAGCGCGAGAATCCTGTGTGGACGATGAGATTGTCAGCGATCTGTGCGGTGCCGTCGTGATGTGTGTGGCCACACAGGACCACGTATTTGCGGTTGGGGTTTTGCTGGGCGGCTTCGCGGAGTGCTTGCCCAACTTGGCCGCAGACGAAGAACGGGGCCCAGTTGTCGTCGGTCGTTTTGCCCTCGTACCAGCACGCTTCGCGAAAAGGTGGGACGTGGGTGGCGATCAAGACTTGCGTGACTTCATCGGACAGATTGTTCAGCTTGTCCGTCAGACGTTCTGCGGCGGCTTTGCCTTCCGCCATCAGCAGCGTTTGCCAGCCATCGGGGTGGCTGGTGCGAAAGTCTTCGATCAGTTGGAAGTCATTCAGGCGAACGTTCGAGCCGGCGTAGTCACCTTGTGTCGCATCGCCCCATCCGTCGTCGCCGATCAAAACCGTTGATGCGTTGAGCGGCATCGCGGGATGATCGGTGAGGTAAGTCAGTTGCGGGACGTCACGGCACAAAGCGATCAAATCGCGACGCGTGAACGCGATCGATTTGCCGTAGAAATCGTGGTTGCCAAGCACGAAGTGAATCGGCCGATCCAGGGATTCGGCCAAGCATCGCAATTGATAGGCAACGTCGTCTCCCTCGGACAAATCGCCCGTGATCAGGATCGAGTCCGGATCGAGTTCCAGCAGTTTCGCAACCCACGATTGCCAAACATCAAGCTTGGCATGATCAAAGTGCGGGTCGGTGATCCACGCGATTCGGCGAATAGGCTGGTTCAAGGAGACGTTGCAACGACTTTGAAAGGACGAAACCTCAAGCGGTGGCGGTTGCACCAGCGGCTTCGGCCAAGGCGTCGGCTTTGTCGGTCTTTTCCCAAGTGAAGCCTTCGCCATCGCGACCGAAGTGGCCGCCGGCGGTGGTTTCGACGAACACTGGACGACGCAGTTGCAAGTGATCGATGATTCCGCCCGGGGTCAACGGGAAGTGCTCACGGATCAATTCGCAAAGCTTGGCGTCTTCGATTTTGCCAGTGCCTTCGGTGTCAACGTGAACGCTGACTGGTTCGGTCACGCCGATCGCGTAAGCCAATTGAACTTCGCAGCGTTCGGCCAAGCCAGCGGCGACGATGTTCTTGGCAACGTAGCGAGCCATGTAAGCGGCACTGCGGTCGACCTTGGTCGAGTCCTTACCACTGAAGGCACCACCACCGTGACGGCCCCAGCCGCCGTAGGTGTCGACGATGATTTTGCGTCCGGTCAAGCCACAATCGCCGTGAGGTCCACCGATGATGAACTTGCCGGTTGGATTGATGTGGTACTTGATGTCGCCCTTGTCCAGTTCGGCGGGGATCGAAGGTTTGACGACGTTCTCGATCACAAACTTTTCGATTTCGTCGTGCGAGACATCGGGGCCATGCTGAGCGCTGACGACGACGGCTTCGATTCGCACGGGGCGATTGCCATCGTATTCGACCGTGACTTGGCTCTTGTTGTCGGGACGCAACCAGTCGACTTCTTTGTTGAAGCGAGCTTCGGTGATGCGGTTGATGATGCGGTGCGACAGCGCGATCGGCAGTGGCATCAATTCAGGTGTGTCTTTGCAGGCATAGCCAAACATCAGGCCTTGGTCACCGGCGCCGATGTCTTTGCCCGAGGCTTCGTCGGAGTTCACGCCTTGTGCGATGTCGGGGCTTTGAGCGTCCAAGCGGATTTGGACTTCGCAGGTCTTGCCATCGATCCCGATGTCTGGATCGTCATAGCCAACGGCAACGATGGTGTCTCGGACGATCTTTTCGTAATCGACATCGGCCTTGGACGAGATTTCGCCGGCGATGACGGCCAAGCCAGTGGTGACGAGTGTTTCGCAAGCGACACGGCTGTGGGGGTCTTGGGCCAACAGTGCATCCAAGATGCTGTCGGAAATTCGGTCCGCCAGCTTGTCGGGGTGGCCCATGCTGACCGATTCACTGGTGAAAAGAAAACGGCCTGATTCGTTACTCACTACACTGATCTCCGGGAAAACAAACGAATATTGATCGCCGATGGAATTTCGTTTCCTCCCGCGACGTGCCCCATAGCGTAAAGTCTGGTCTCGACGGCGCAAAGCGGCACAATTAACGGAAAAGAACACACCTGAGCTGCCATGGCCATCTCTCCTTCTAACGAACCCCAATCAGGCGGACGAAAGTCCAGCCGTGCTGGAGCGAAAGGCCCGTCAGGCAACAACCCGCCCGCCGTCACTCCGTGGCAGCGGCCAGCGGTATCGACTTGGCCGCTGGTGGGTTCGTGTTTGGTGCACCTGATCTTAATTGGATCGATTCTCGGATGGGTCAGTTCTCAGTCAGCAGGCACCATTGAGCAGCCGACGACCAGCGTCGGTATGGCGATGGCGTATCGATTGCCCGATCGGACTCGGTACGTCACCGAAGATTCTTCCGAAGAGTCTGATGCCGCGACGGAGGATGCATCCGACCGCCAAGTGGACGAGCGTTCCAAGTCGGTCGATCAGTCTGATGCGGAGCAGTCCCAATCGACTGCGTCGGCCGCATCCGCTCCGCCCGCCGGTTTTGTTCCGCCGGTGGATTTGGATGGCTTGTTTGCGGAGATGACTCGCCGAGGTGTGGCGGCGGGTGAGTCGCAAGGAACCGGAGTGGAAGGCGTTTTGCAATTTGGCGATGGCAAAACCGCTGACCAATTGGGCACCGGCGAGCTCGTTCCAGGGACGTCGCGGGCGGGCGATGGTGCGGGCCAAACGACAACGTCGGTGTTCGGAGTGTCGGGGTCCGGCAGCACCTTTGTTTACGTGTTCGACCACAGCGAAAGCATGTCCGCGTCAGGTGGCAAGCCGTTGCGGGCGGCGAAGCAAGAGTTGATCCGCAGCTTGAGAACGTTGAGTGAGCGTCAGCAGTTTCAAGTCATTTTCTACAACGATCGTCCCAAAGCGTTTTCGCCGGATGGGCAAACGACGGGACTGGTATTCGGCGAAGATGGGATTCGCCGACGAGCCGAAGCGTTTGTGAACCGAACGGTTGCCGTCGGTGGAACGGAACATCAACTGGCGCTGAGGATGGCGTTGCGATTGGCACCCGATGCGATCTTCTTTTTGACCGACGCGTCAATTCAAACGATGAGTGCAGATCAAATGTCGGACATTCGTCGGAGGGCGGAACAGTCGGGGACGGTGATCCACGCGATTCAGTTTGGCAGCGGACCTGAACCAGCGAACTCATTCATGAAAGAGATCGCTCGTCAGAATCGCGGTGGGTATCGCTATCTCGATGTTGTTGCTGGTGGTTGAATCAAGCTGTGTGACGCGAGCGATTCGAAGGTGAACTCGCTCGCAACGAGGCTTGGCGGTTGCGGGGGCTCGTCGAGACAGTTGATGGCAATTGTTCTGCTCCGAAGCTCAGCTGTACCCGGGCCAACAAATTGTCTATCGCCAGTTGGGACGAATTTCGCCGGCACCCGCTTCTTCGGCGTCCAAACGTGCTTTGGGGATGATTCGTCGAAATTCGGACGCCGAGCCACGTATGGAGGCTCCCATCAGAAGCAAACCCAAACGGACTTCTTCGCGTTTTCGCAAAGGAGCTTCGATCACTCCCGGGGCGAGCGATTTTGCTTTGCCTCGCAGGAAGACGGTCACGTTGTTCAGTCCGTCGCCGAGTCGTTTGCCCGCATCGCCACCCACTACGATTGTGCCGCCAAGTGCACCTGCCCCGGTGTCGTCGCCAACGTTTCCGCGAACGAAGATGCTGCCGCCCCGCATCGCTGCGCCGACTCGATCGCCAGCTGATCCATATACGGCCAACGTTCCACCGGTCATGGCGGACCCCAATCCGCAGCCAGCGTTGCCGGTGATCAAGACGACTCCGCCGCTCATCCCGTCACCCGCACCATGACCGACGTTTCCGTCGAGTCGAATGTCGGCGTCGCGACAAAAGGCAAAGGCGTAATCACCTAAGTTGCCGGTAGCTTGAAATCGAAGCGGCGTTTCGCAACGCATCATGGCTGAGTGCTGGCTTTTCAAACCAGTTAGCTCGACCAGCGGTGCGGGTTCGTCTTCGCCGGATTGGCAAGGGATCGATTGCAAAGCGGTGTGTAATTCGGCATCCGTCAACTGAGAAATGTCAATCGAATGATCGGGCTGCTGGGGTTCCTTCGTCACATCAAGCTCCGTGGGTGGCAATCGCTCGAACGATTTGTTGTAACCGGTTGGCGGCTCGCTCGCACACTTCCAGGACATCCGCGTGGTCGGCTGTCGCGGGTGCATCGGGCAAGGCGAGGTTGGTGACGACGGAAATACCAAGCGTTCGGACTCCGGCTGAATTGGCACACAACAGTTCCGGCACCGTGCTCATGCCAACCAGGTCAGCACCGAGTTGCCGCATCATTCGGCACTCCGCACGGGTTTCGTAGTTGGGACCGTTGACCGCCAGATACATGCCACGACGAAGTTCGAATCCGTTGGCGTGAGCGGTCTGGTGAGCGATCGCGTCGAGCTGTGGATCGCAGGTGTTCAAGCTGCGCCGAAAGCATTTCGCGGCAGCATCGGACTCGTTTGGCAAGTCGTTTGGTTGTTGGAAGCTGATTGGTTGTTGGAAGCTGATTGGCGGAGCACCCAGTTTTCCGTCTAGCCAGCTGCTGTGTTCGCTGAGCAGGACCAGATCGCCGACTTTGAATTGGGGGTTCAATCCGCCGGCGGCACAGCTGACGACCAATTCATTGATTCCAATTCCCGCCATCAATGCGACCGGCCGGGTGACGTCCCGAAGAGAATGGCCTTCGTAAACATGCAGACGTCCCGCCATCGCGATAATAGGGCGAGATGCCAGGTGTCCGATCAAGAATTCGCCTCGATGGCCTGACGCGGTGGACGGGGCCAGTCCGGGGATTTCCGCGTAGGGCACGATCGTGGGCGACTCGATTGCGTCAGCCAGTCCCCCCAAGCCACTGCCTAGGACGACTCCCAGGGGAGCTTTTTCGAATTTCGCCAGGATTGGAGCTTTGTCTCGGAGAGCGGCAAGCGATTCAGAGAGATCGGGAGCGGAGTCCGTGACGGCGGGGCGGTCGAATTTGATGGGCAAAATCGTTTCAAAAATCCAATGTCAGGGGGGATCGGGCCGCAATGCCGAGCAAAGATTGCGCCTGATTCGTTTTGGGGTTCCCGATCGGGGCCACCTTTGCGATATTTCCGTTCGATTTCTTAGGTGATTCGAAAAGAATGTCCGGGCGATTCCCGGTTTCGCCAGTCTACACCCCCCAACAATTTTTGACGATTCGTCGGCCACCCTCCAAATCCTCCCGGAATTACTGCGACATCCATGTCAGAGTTGTCGACGGGCGAGATTGGAACCGCCGCATTGGTCGAGCTTAGGTGAAGTATTATGAATTTGGAGAAGGTCAGAAACATTGGTATCAGTGCCCACATCGACTCGGGCAAGACCACTCTGAGCGAACGCATCCTGTTTTACAGCGGACGTATCCACAAGATCGAAGATGTTCGCGGTGGCGGTGACGGCGCTACGATGGATCACATGGAGCTCGAAAAAGAGCGTGGGATCACGATCACCAGTGCTGCGACCAGCGTGACGCACAACGGTTACCACATCAATCTGATCGACACCCCCGGCCACGTTGACTTCACCGTCGAAGTGGAACGTTCGCTGCGTGTCCTCGATGGTGCGGTTTTGGTTCTGTGCAGTGTCGGTGGCGTTCAAAGCCAGTCGATCACCGTCGACCGTCAAATGAAGCGATACCAAATTCCTCGCTTGGCGTTCATCAACAAGATGGACCGCACCGGTGCCAACCCACGTCGCGTCGTTGAACAGCTTCGTGAAAAACTTGGTGCCGATGCCTTCCTCGCGCAAATCCCAATCGGTGCGGAAGAGAACTTCCGTGGCGTCGTCGACTTGATCGAAATGGTTGCTTACACCTTCGAAGGCGACCAAGGCGAAAAGGTTGTCACGGGCGAAATTCCTGCTGACTTGAAAGACGAAGCAGAAGAAGCACGCGTTGCCATGTTGGATTCGTTGTCCAACTACAGCGACGAAGTGATGGAATTGCTGCTGAGCGAAGAAGAAGTGTCCAAGGACATGATCTACCGGGTCATGCGTGAAGCAGTTCTCAATGGTGCGACTCCCGTCTACATGGGCAGTGCTTACAAGAACAAAGGCGTTCAGCCATTGCTCAACGCGGTCACTCAGTACCTGCCCAGCCCGCTGGATCGTGAAATCTACGGACGCGACCCTTCGGATGAAGAAAAGAAGATCGAACTGTCACCCGATCCGGACAAGCCTTTCGTCGGCATGGCGTTCAAGATCGTCGAAGATCCGTTTGGTCAGTTGACCTTCATGCGTATCTACCAAGGTACGATCAAGAAGGGCGAAGCCTACACGAACCAGCGTTCGCAGAAAAAAGAACGCTTCAGCCGAATCGTGCGAATGCACAGTGAAAAGCGAGATGAAATTGATGAAGCCGGACCTGGTGACATCATCGCCGTCATGGGTATCGATTGTGCCTCCGGGGACACGTACTGCAGCGAGCGTGATTACGCGACGTTGGAATCGATGTACGTGCCTGAGCCCGTCATCAAAATCGCCGTCAATCCACTCAACCGTGGCGATGGCGACAAGATGAGCAAGGCGTTGCAACGCTTCCGCAAGGAAGACCCAACGTTCAGCGTTTACACCGATGAAGAAACCAACGAGATCTTGATCTCGGGCATGGGTGAGTTGCACTTGGAAATTTACATCGAACGAATTCGTCGTGAATATGGAGTCGAAATCGAAGTCGGTGCTCCCAAGGTTTCTTACCGCGAAAGTCCGACTCGCGAAGTCGAATTCAACTACAAGCACAAGAAGCAAACCGGTGGTTCAGGTCAGTACGCTCACATCGTTGGCAAGCTGATCCCGATCGAATCAGAAAGCGAAGACAGCTTCGAGTTCGAAGAAAAGGTTGTCGGTGGTCGTATTCCGAAGCAGTACATTCCTGCTGTCGAAAAAGGCTTCCGCGACATCCTGGGCAAGGGCCCGATCGCTGATTACCCCGTTGTGGGAACTCGCATTGAGTTGCTCGACGGTAGCTATCACGATGTTGACTCGAGCGAAAAAGCCTTTTACACCGCTGCTCAAGGTTGTTTCCGTGAGTACTTCAAGCAAGCCGCTCCGAAGTTGCTCGAGCCAATCATGAGCGTTGAAATCGAAGTTCCTGAAGAGTTCCAAGGTACCGTGACCGGTGACGTGATTCGTCGTCGTGGTCTGATGACCAGCAACGATACCAACGAAGGCATGACCGTTATCTTGGCGGAAGTTCCTTTGGCGGAAACCTTCGGCTACGCGACCGACCTTCGCAGCATGACCCAAGGTCAAGGAACGTTCACGATGGAATTGGCGGCCTACCGTCAGACTCCTTCGAACATCCAAGAAGAGATCATCGCCGAACGCAAGAAAGACGAATTGGCCGGCGCTCGCTAAGCCACTTCGACGATCCAAATACGAAACCACGCGACTCTCGTCGCGTGGTTTTTTTATGCGCGGACCGGACGACGCGACGGATTAGGCGGGCCTGTTTGGTCCCGCTCATGCGTGGCCGTTTGCGCCTACTCACTCACCGATGATTTTGACGAGGATTCGCTTTCGACGACGACCGTCGAACTCGTAGTAGAAGATGTGCTCCCACGGTCCGAGGTGCAGTTCGCCCTCGGTGATGGCCACCACGACCTCGCGTCCCATGATTTGCCGTTTGTGGTGTGCGTCCGCGTTGTCTTCGCCGGTTCGATTGTGCATGTAGCCACCGGATGCGGGATCGGTTCCAGCGTTGAATGGCACCAACTCCTCAAGCCAGCGTTCGTAGTCCGCGTGCAAACCGGATTCATTGTCATTGATGAAAACACTGGCCGTGATATGCATGGCATTGATAAGTGCCATGCCCTCCTGAATACCGCTTTCGCGAACCAATTGCTCCACATCACGATGGATCGAAACGATTCCGCGGCGACTGGGAATTTCCATCCACAACTCTTTCGTCAGTGTTTTCAACTTTGGGTTCCTTGAGGTTTGAGTTCGGAGTGCGTGCCATAGCAGTGCACGTGCGAGCAGCATTTGGGTTCTGACCAGAGCGTGGCGTCCATCGCCATATCGGTTGTCTAACGCGAATACGGTTTGATCGTTCGATATGAGCTGATTCTCAACCGACGCGTGTCGTCCGCCAGTTTTTCTCTTCGACCGCCGAACACCCAATCGTGTTGGACATGTGATTTTATGGGATGATGTTCCGGAACGCGATTCGCTGTTCCTTCAGCAATCTGTCTTTGCAATCTCTTTCTCCATGTCGGCCAATTGGATGACGATCCACGGCATGGAATCCTTGAAACGGTCGAGTCTCAATCGGTGTTTAGCAATCAATGGGTGTCCGGTTTGTTGGTGCTGGGAGCATTTCTGAGCGGTGTTGGTGAGTCGCGGGCCGAAGAGATTGCTCCACTCGAAACAGAGGCGATCAAATCGGATGCGACGCAGCGTTTGGCGGAAATGGTTTTGAAGCGAGATGATTCGTTTCGCTGGGACGTTCGCGCACGTGGTGAGATCGCGGGGTGCGACTATGTGGTCATCCATTTGGTCTCGCAAACGTGGCAGGGAGTCCCTTTGCAGCATTTGCTGTACATCTTGAATCCGCCCGAAGTTGACCCAAAGGAATCCAACGCACTCTTGTTGATCAGCGGCGGATCGTGGAAAGCGGAGTGGGGGATGGACGGCCCCGACACGATCGAAGTGCCACGCGAGGCGGCATTGCTGGCGAGCGTCGCGTTGGAAGTGAAAACACCGGTGGCGATCTTAAAGCAAGTTCCGTTTCAGCCGATGTTTGATGGACTGAAGGAAGATGCGCTGATCGCTCACACGTTTCAAAAATTCTTTGAGACGAACGATCCCGATTGGCCGTTGTTACCGGTGATGGCAAGAGCAGCCTCGGCGGCGATGGATGCGGTTGTTGGTGCAACGAAGGAAGAATGGGGTTTGTCGATCGATGGTTTCACGGTGACGGGCGCGAGCAAGCGAGGTTGGACGACGTACTTGGTCGGCGCAACGGATCCACGTGTCAAAGCGATTGCGCCGATGGTGATTGACATGTTGAACATGAACCGGCAAATGAAACACCAGATCGATGCGTGGGGTGCCTATTCTCCGCAGATCGAAGATTACACTCGCCGAGGTCTTCAAAAGATGATGGGAACGCCCAAAGGGATGACGTTGCTTCAATTGGTGGATCCCTATGAGCACCGTGCATCATTGACGATGCCAAAGCTGGTGTTGCTGGGCAGCAACGATCCATATTGGCCGGCTGATTCAACTCAGCATTACTTCGAAGAACTTTCCGGCCCAACTCTCCTGCTGAATATTCCCAACAACGGTCACGGTTTGAATGACATTCCGAGAATGGTGGGTGGCGTTTCTGCGCTCCATCGTTATGTGTGCGAGGGCAGGGCTTTGCCCGAATGGAAGACTCGAACGGAGAAAACGGCGGATGGATTGAAGATTATCGCAACAAGTGACCAGGTGCCTGCGAAGGTGATGTTGTGGACGGCGAAGTCGCGGACCCGTGACCTGCGATCTTCGATCTGGGAGTCATCGCCGTTGAAAGCAACTGAAGATGGGAGTTGGAGTTCGGAAGTCACACCACCGACCTCCGGTAGCTCAGCCGCATTCATCGAAGCTCAGTACGAATCGGCCGGAACGTTTCCATTGTCAGTGACATCGCAGATCCACGTTTTACACTGAGACAAATCGCATGACCCATTTGTAGCTCGGTGGTCCCCCACCGAGACGCACCATCCAGTTCATTCACGATCTTCATTGCGAATTGTCCATCTCAGTGGATGGGCGAGCATCACGCTAGCACGTCGTGGATGACATTTCCGTGGACGTTGGTCAGCCGTCGTTCCAATCCATTGTGGTAATACGTGAGTCGTTCGTGATCCAGGCCCATCAGGTGCAATAAGCTCGCGTTGAAATCGTAGACGGAGGTGGGATTGACGGAGGCTTTAAAACCGAACTCATCGCTTTCGCCGTAGCTGAATCCTTTCTTAACACCGGCACCGGTGAGGAAGCACGTGAACGCGTCCGGGTTGTGATCGCGTCCCGTGCCATTGGATTGCAAGAATGGCATCCGGCCAAACTCGGTTGCCCACACGACCAGCGTATTTTCGAGCAAACCTCTTTGTTTCATATCAGCGATGAGTGCTGCCGTCGGTTGGTCCATGATCTCAGCTTGCATCGCATGAGTCTCTGCAATATTAGAGTGCGAATCCCAGTTGGTGATTCCATTGCCGCCAGCAGGGTCACTGCCATTGAACAATTGAACAACCCGGACTCCTTTCTCAATGAGGCGGCGAGCTAAGATGCAGTTCTTGGCGTACTCACCACGCAATTCACTGCCGCCCTCAACACCATAGGCCTTCAACGTCGCGGCAGTTTCGCCGGACAGGTCCATCACATCAGGAACGGATGTTTGCATCTTTCCCGCTAATTCATAGCTTGCGATTCGGCCGGCTAGATTGGCGTCACCTGGGTAGAGTTCCAAATGCTTCGCGTTGAGTCGTTGAAGCAAATCAACGGTGGCCGCATCCGCATCAGGAGTCAGTCCGCTTGGGCGGTGAAGATTGTTCGGAGGATTCTTGGCATTGAAGTCAGTGCCCTGGAAAGCGGCGGGCAAAAATCCATTACCGAAGTTGTTCTTGCCACTGCGAGCCAGTCCTCGAGGATCGTTAATTGCGACGAACGCGGGTAGCTCTTGATTCTCCGTTCCAAGAGCGTAAGTCACCCAGGAACCAAACGATGGGAACCCTTCCATCGTGAACCCCGTGTTCAGAAAGTTTTCACCTTGCGGGTGGGCACTCGTGTCTGTGTTGAGTGAATGCAGAAAGCAGAAGTCATCGACTTGTTCCGCCAAGTGCGGCAGCAGATCCGAAACCATCTTTCCGGATTCGCCACGCGGTTTGAAATCCCAAAACGGTTTTGCGATGTTCCCGGTGGGGCCTTCGAAGGTAACCGCGGGAATGCCGGGTGGCTTTTGACCGTGCAGTTTGGTGAGTGCTGGTTTGTAGTCGAACGTGTCGACGTGACTGACCGCACCCGGGCAGAAGATCACCAACACTTGCTTTGCCGGTGATTCGAAATGTGCCTTTCGCGGCAAGTATGGATTGTTTGGATCGATCGACGGGCGGATCGGAGTTTTGCCTCCGGCGGTGCCAACGTCCGATGCGAGCAATCCGTCTGATTGCAGGAGGCTGGCTAACCCAAGACCAGCGGTTGAAAGCCCCGCCGTACCAAGGAAGCTGCGCCGATCCAACAAACGCCGACCGTGAGCGGAGATATTCTCAGGATTCGTCATGATGAGTTGTCCGATGTTATGGAAGGAACGCGAGTTCGTTGGAGTTGATGAGGGCTCGGCAAACCAATGCTAGGTTGCCGTCTTGAGCGACCTGCGCGCAAGCTGCTTGCTCGGTTTCAGTGGGCGAGCGGCCCAGCAGGAGTTCGAAGCAACGGTCAATCGCGACATCGAGTTGATTGTTAGATTCTCGAAGTGCTCGCTCAGCGATCTGGTCAGATTGTTCCAACACGAAATCACTGTTCATCAAGTTCAGAGCCTGCAGTGGCGTCGTCGACACTGGACGTTTCGCTCGGACTTGCCCGCAGTCGGGAAAGTCAAAAGCGGTGAAGATTTGATCATCCACCCGTCGCATGCGTTCTTGGTACAGCATTCTTCGCCAAGTCTTTGGTCCGTGATTGTTCACCACTTCCCACTGCGCGTAGGTCGCCTTTTCGTTGTGGATTCGGTAGCTGCGGCCGCCGATTTTCAGATCGATTGAACCGGATGCCATCAAGATCGAATCGCGGATGACTTCCGCTTCCATGCGTCTTGGTGGAAATCGCCAGAGCAAAGCTGATCCAGCGTCGCGGTTGAGTCCCTCGTCGTTTGGTGCACTTGCTTGACGAAACGCTTCCGACATCACCAACATTCGCACCAGCGATTTGACCGACCATGCGGGGGCGTCTGCGTTTGACGGTGACACAAATTCAGCGGAAAGCCAATCCAGTAATTCCGGATGTGTTGGTGACGCGCCGGCACGACCAAAGTCGCTGGTGGTCGGAACAATTCCCGTTCCAAAAATGTGGTGCCACACTCGGTTGACCATGACTCTTGCCGTCAGCGGATTCTCAGGCGATGTCAGCCACTTCGCGAATTCGAGTCTGCGCTGGGGACCGGATGCTGAGGAGTCGAGTCCCAGGTCTCCGTCGAAGATTTCTGGTGCCGCTGGCATGACCTCATCGTGAGGACTCTCCGGGCTGCCTCGCAGCAACACGTGTGTCACAACAGGCTCGATGAACCGGCCCACAAAACTGGGCTGCGGGCCTTCTTCTGATAGCTGATCGATCAGATTCTGAATGTTGGCAAGTGTTTCTTTTCGCTGAGGGTTGTTCTTCAGGAGCTTGTCATTGACCGCCCAAGTCCCTGTCCACGGTTGCCAAGTCCCGTCGTCCTGCATGATATCCATGTCAAACTGGAATTTCGGCAGATACGGTTTTTTGTTCAGGTAGTCGGTGTCGTAGAAGTATTCGCGATTGTTGCTCAGGCGAAGACGGTTGATCGTCTGCGGGCTTTGGAAATTGAATTGGACCCAAGGGCGTTCTTCTTTCTTTGCGTCGAGTTTTGCCCGCCAAGCCATCGTTCCGTACTCGCCGTCGTTGACTCGCTCGATGGGGTTGCGACCATCGGTGCCTTCTTCAGGGAATCCCGAGACGATCGTTCCTTCGCGTGAATCAGCGAGATTACGATTTAGGCCGTGAGGACCGAGAACTTCCAGTTCATCAAGTCCCAGGTTCGGTGCCTTGAACCGGATCCGAACAGCGGTGGTTGTTGCGACGGGAAAATGGAGTTCGCGGTAGGCACCCCAATCTTCTTCCCAGCCGCCGTCTTCGCGAAGCTTGTCACGTTCGGTCTGGATTCGCGTCCAGATCTCGTGACCGCGTTTGCGGAGCGGGTGGTCCGAAGAATATTCTGGTTGGCGACTTCCGAACTCGATGTCTTGGAAGACCGCCGTCATCGAGTAGTAGTCTTGGATCGATACCGGATCAAATTTGTGATTGTGGCAACGAGCGCACCCAACGGTCACGCCCATCACGGAGGCACCAACGGTTTGCATGATCTCATCCAAACGATCCGCGCGTGCTTGCCGAATGGCGGTTGGTTCACGCCCGACGGTCGCGGCGGGAACGTGTGGTCCCGAGACCAGGTATCCGGTGGCTTCGCCCGCACCCATTGAATCGCCGGCGATCTGCTCCTTCACGAATTGATCGTAAGGTTTGTCTTCGTTGAATGACCGAACCACATAGTCGCGATAGACCCAGGCATTTTTCCGATACAGGTTGGCTTCGGATCCATTGGTTTCTGCCCACCGAATCACATCGAGCCAATGTTGTGCCCAACGCTCGCCAAAATGAGGGGACTGGAGTAGCCGATCAACAGCTTGCTCATAAGCAAGATCGCCATCGCGAGAAAATTGGTTGACAAAGGCCTTCGTTTCTTCGGGACTGGGCGGTAGGCCCGTCAAAACGATCGACAGTCGACGAATCAACTCACGTGGATCTGCCGTGGCTGAATAAGCGAGGTCATCTTCGGCCAATCGTGATAGGAGGAAAGCGTCGATTGGTTGAGGCGATTTGGCGTCCTTGCTTGTGAAAGACGGAACGTCAGGACGAACGACCGGCTGGAAAGCCCAGTGATCGGATTCGTTCTCAAAGACCGCGTCCATTTGACCTGGCCAATCAGCTCCTTCTGTAATCCAACGAGCGATCGTTTCAATTTCTTCCTCTGACAATTGATCGTCATCGGGGGGCATCGCCATGTCTTCATCGAGATGGCGGATTACGTCCATGACGTAACTCTTCTCGGGATGACCGGGAACCAGAGCTGGCAAACCCGAGTCACCACCACGCATCATGTGAGGCCGTGAATCAAGGCGAAGCCCAGACTCCTGTTCGTCTTCGCCATGACAATAGACACATCGATCTTCGAAGATCGGAGCAATGTCGTTCTCGTAGTCGACTTTCTCCGCTGATCCAACATTGGTCGTGAAGGTCGCCAGGGCGACGAGCGTCAAAGCGATCGTCCATCGATTCCATTGTGGTTGTGATTTCATCGTGCTGCCTCCCATCCGGCATTCCACTGCGTCATCAGCTGGCTGGTCAATTCGGGTTGTTCATTGGCGATGTTCTTTGTCTCGTTCGGATCGTTCGCGTGATCGAACAGTTCGACGTAGATCGGGCTGGCACTCGGATCGCGATGGTCTTTCCAAATGACCAGACGGTAGCGATCGGTTCGCATGGTGTAGCCCATGAGATGTTGCTCGAACAATTCACGGTCCCATGCCTTTCCCTGCTGGTTGATGATCCGTTCTTCCACCTGCTCAATCAGAGGCCCGAACCATGTTTCTCGCATGCCCTGAGAAAGCGGATTGGCGGCCCATTCGCGAAGTGCGGGATTGGGGTATTGGCTGAACGCAGCTTTCTTCCAAGGTTGGTTCGGATTGTTCATCAGTGGCTTGAAGCTGGTGCCTTCGGTGTGTTCCGGCACATTGATCTCTGCCAGTTCGCAGAGCGTTGGATAAATGTCGACCAGTTCGACCAAGGCATCGGTTGTTGCGCCTCGAGCTTTCATGTCAGGAGCCCAAATCATCAGCGGGACTCGCGTGGCGATTTCGTAGTTGGTGGCTTTCCCCCAGACACCCATGTCGCCGAGGTGCCAACCATGGTCTCCCCAAACGACGATCACCGTATTGTCGCGAACGCCGGCGTCTTCCAAAGCGGCAATCAATTTACCGATCTGTGCATCGACGTAGCTGACCGAAGCCAGGTAAGCATGTTTGAGCTTGCGAGATAGCTCAGGCGACAATGGACCGATTTTGGGAATTCCAGCACGGGTGCGAAGCTCAAAGGAAGCGTGCAGCCCCATCGCCGCACCGTTTTCCGGAGCGTCGGTTTCGACGGCCATCGGAATGTCGTTCGCATCGTACAAGTCCCAGTATTTGCTGGGAGCACACCAATTCAAATGCGGCAGTTTGTAGCCCATCGCAAGGAAAAAGGGTGTCTCGTTGTCCTGAGTCATTTCCTTCAGCGTCGCGATCGCCATCGCGGTGTTGTAACCGTCGACGTAGTCCGTGTCGGCGACATCCGCCTTTTCATAAGCCGGCCCGGCAGCTAAACCTCGCCGGGCAGCTTCACCGTACTTCGCCAACATGCTTTTCATGTTGTCGGACTTCATTTTCAGGTTTTCTGGTAACGCGTATCCGCCTTTTGGTTTTCGGATCCCATCAAGTCGCTTGACCGATTCACGGTTCCACGAACGCCCGTCATCCGTGTCGCCTTGGTGAAAGATCTTTCCGCAATAGGCCGCGTCGTAACCGTTTGCGACGAAGTGTTCTGGTAGCGTCAAAATGTTTGGCTGCAACTCACGAAGCGAGACGTAGTTGTGATACAGCCCCGTCGTGTCCGGACGAGCACCCGTCATCAGACTCGCTCGCGATGGACGGCAGATCGCTTGTTGGCAATAAGCGCGGTTGAAAAGCAGTCCGTCGGCAGCCAGTTGGTCCAAGTGTGGTGTCTTCGCGATCGGCGATTCATAACAGCCCAATTCTGGACGCAAATCGTCAACCGCGATGAACAGGACATTCAGTTTCTCACCCGCGTAGTCAACGGATTGCGAAAGTAAGACGAGAGACAAAGTGAGTATCAATCGAAGCATGTTTCTCGGTGGGGCGATGGGGAGGGGGAGATTTCTCTTGAATCGTTTGAGCCGGTTGGGCGTTGGCCCTGGTTCCGGTGATAGCAACCGGGGTTGACGCTCAAACGGCTCGTTCAAAGTGTTGCTGACCAGCCAAATTACTTCTGCTTCTGTTCAGTAGCCCAATGGTTTACCGGACTCGTAGAGCGACTGGATTTCGGTAGCAGTCAATGCCGCGTTGTAAATCGTTAGCTCGTCGATCGAGCCATCCAGGTTGCGGACCGCGAACCAAGGCGTTTCTCGAAATGGTTGACCCCAGTTTCCGATCTCCGCTGGGCCGATTCGCAACGTGTCGATTCGGTATTTCGGATCGATGGCTTCATCGCTGATGCGGTTGCCGTTCACAAACTGTTGCACTCGTTGGGATGCCGGATCGTAAACCGCTGCCAAATGGAACCACTGTCCGCTGTTGGCGATCTCCCAGAACGGTTCGGTGATGTACACGCGATGCAAGCCGGCGTCTTTTACAACACGTTGATCGCGTTTGTTATAGAAGCTGACGCTTTGAGAATCATCGACCATGACGGAAAACATCAGGCGTCCGTCATCGCGAATCTGCCAGTGCGGTTCACCATTCTCATAGCCATCGCCCATGAACAGAGCGTTGTATCGCTGGTCTAGACTGTCAATTTTGACCCAACATGCAAACGTGAATGCTTGAAAGTCTCCATCAATGCGTGTCCGAACTCGAGACCCTGGGCGATCGAAATTGATTCCCCGAGATGCCGCTCCAAAGCGACCATCGACCACTTCAACCGGCCCAACCAACAAGCCGTCTTGTGTCCCATCGGCGGTCGCTCCGTTGCGAATCGTGCGTCCTTCAAGTTCTGAAGTTGCGAAGAGGGCTATCAGCCGATCGTCGTTTTGTAGTGACAGCATGGATTCTTTCCACCTTTGGAACCTTTGCGTCATCGCGGATTCGTCGCGGTGGTGCAGATCCGTGGCGGTGATCATGTCTTCGATGGCTTGGTCGGATGGCGAACCGTGAAGCGTTCGTCGTTCGCCGGTGTGCAAATGTTGGCCATCCAGTCCACCGCCCCGCAACATGATTTCTCCGTCGACGACTTCCACTTGAGCCATGTCCGACGAGACATCCATCGTGAATTCAGTCCCCAAGTCAATGACTTCGGATTCGGCGGTCTTGACCGAAAAACCACGGGCGGCTGGTGGTACGGTTGCTCTCAACCGGCCCTGATTCACTCGGACCGACCAATCGGATTCGATGTCCAAATTCGCGGGACCTTCCACGATCAACGTCGCTCCGCAGAAAAAGTCAATCTCGGCGACGCCGCTGTCGAACTGAAAGCGACCATTGGGCAACACCTCACCGACTTTGGCGGGTTTGGATGAGTCGGTCCACTCAACATCAACGGCTCGACGAAGCGTTGCGTGACCGGCGATCTGTGATTCAGATGCAGCCGATTCCAACTCCACGACGTCGACGATCCGGGGTGAATTCAGTCTCTGACGTCCCAGCCAATAGGCGAGCCCGCCGACGACGAAAAGTGCAGTCGCGGCGATCATCAAAGAACGAAAAGCGAAAACGCTCGGCCAGCGATTCAGTGGCAATGTGGTCGTCGATTCTGCCGAAGTTGCAACGGGCGTCGCTGCGATTTCGTGCAGTGACTCACAGGCGTTGACGGCGTTCAGATACGTAAGCCGCGCTTCCTCACTTGTTTCGAGCAGGTCTTGGAGTCGATCAAAGTCTTCGGGCGAGATGGTTTGATCGATTGCTTGATAAACTAGTTTTAGAAAAGCGTTATCCATGATGGAGCTCCTGTTGCAGTTGCTCTTCGACACAACGCTGAAGCGAAGCACGCAAGACATTGAGTTGGTAGTACAAGCGACGTGCCTTTTGGCCTGTCTTCTTCGCGATCGACGTGACCGACTGGCCGGGCGAGTGAACGCTGAGCACCAATTGCCTCTGCGAACGGCCGAGCTTTGCCAGGCATCTCTCCATGGCTTGTCGTTCGTCTTCGCGTCGTTCCAATCGAGTCATCGCCGAGGTGGCGAGTGCGTCCACCACTGAGTCGCGAAAGACCAACCGATCGCGACCCTGATCTCGTTGCCAGCTGAGTGCTTTGTAGCGAGCGATGACACATGCCCATCGGACAAACTCGTCTTCGTGCCCTGAGTTTTGCAATGCGAAGTCATCAAATTTTCGCCAGCACTCGAGCGCTGTTTCTTGCACGACGTCTTCGACCGCATCTCGATTTGCGAGGAGAGATCGTATGAATCGGCGGATCGAGAGATCGTGGCGTGTCAGCAAGGCCACGAACTGGTTGTATCGTTGCTCACGCTGGTTCGAATCGATGCTGTTGCTGGGTGGATCGCTAGCGGCCATACATTTTTCTCCACCTAGTCATTCCACGCTCTGGCCGATTTACAAAGATTTCAGCCGAGCATTTGCGCAACTTTCGAAAATATCCGCCGCAAGTTGTTTGCTTGGTTAGTCGAAGGTCTTCGCAGGTGGCATTTCAGCTTGAACTGCGTCCCAAGCTGCCAGCAAGTCTTGCAGTCGATTCGGGTGCACGTCGGACAAGTCTTTGGACTCGCTGAGGTCCAAGGCAAGGTTGAAGAGCTCGATCGGTTGATTTTGTCGAGCCTGGACAAATTTCCAATCACCATGCCGAAGGGCTCGCGCCCCGCGGGGCATCCGCCACCAAACCGTTCGGGGCAACTTGAAGGTACCTCTACCGATCCATGGCAAAACATTCGTGCCATCGGTTTCGAGCTGGGAAGCTTCGCCGACTGCCAACGGCAAGAACGAAGCGGCGATGTCGAGGCTCAGGATTGGAGTGTCTTCTTCAGCTCCCGCCGGGATCGTTCCAGGCATGCTCCAAATCATCGGGATGCGAACACCGCCTTCGTAGAGGCTTCCTTTGCCGCCGCGAAGTGGCGCGTTGCTACTGGTGAGTTCCGCTGTTGGTCCACCGTTGTCGCTGAAGAAGACAACGAGCGTATCTTGTCGCAGCTTTTGTTGATCGAGCTTCTCAATGATTCGGCCGACCCCGCGATCCAAGGCGATCAACATGCCGGCAAAAATTCGCCGTTGAGGATCGTCGATAAGTTCCATCGCGGCATGATCTTCGAGTGACGCTTGCATGGGCGAATGCACGGCGTTGTAAGAGACAACCATGGCGAATGGTTTCGACGCGGTTTGGGTGATCGCATCGATCGCTTTGTCGGTGATGCTATCCGTCAGGTAGTTCCAGTGTTCGATCGGCTCGCTGCCATCGAGCATCGGATTGCCGGCGTCATAGTCGGGTTCGTTGATTCGGGCGTAGTTGCCGCGAATGGTCTTTTGGTTGGTTTCGAATCGTCCGGTTGGAAGCGTGTTGTCACGTAGCATCGTCCAAACGTTTTCAAACGGTGGACCGGGGACGTAAAAGTGACCTTCGTGCAAGAATCCAAAGAAGCGATCAAAGCCTTTTGATGTTGGCACTTGAGATGGGCGAGTGCCGAGGTGCCACTTGCCGATCAGCGAGGTTTGATAGCCAGCGGATTGGAGATGCTCAACGAAGGTCTTTTGCTGCGGAGGCAAACCCGCGTTGGGGTGATTGTTGCGTTCTCCGGTCGGGTTGAGGTCGTAACCAAATCGAGATTGGTAACGACCTGATAAAAAACCGGCTCGAGAGGGACTGCAATACGACGAGGTCACATAGCCGCTGGTGCAGCGAACTCCTGATCGAGCCAATGCGTCGATTGCGGGTGTTGGAATCTCAGCATTGCCCATCATGCCGGTTTCGCCATAACCAAGATCGTCCGCGATGATCACAACCAAATTGGGTTGCGATGCGGCAGTCGTTCCCTGCCAGCACAATGCAACGCTCGCCAGGAACAGGCAGGCGGTAGATGGGGCGGCGATCGAGCGTGGGGGCGACGCGAGCATGATGAAGATCGGCTTGGGGAGATGGTGGGGGTACTTAGTTTATCAGGGGCACAGGGGCACAGGGGCACAGGGGCACAGGGACTCAGGGACTCAGGGACTCAGGGACTCAGGGACTCAGGACTCAGGACTCAGGACTCAGGACTCAGGACTCAGGACTCAGGACTCAGGACTCAGGACTCAGGACTCAGGACTCAGGACTCAGGACTCAGGACTCAGGACTCGTCAGCGCATGAAAAAACCGGGCGTCTTGAGAACGCCCGGTTGATGTTTTTAACGATTCGAAAAGGAGATCACTCGCCTTCGGTCGTGCTCGATGTGGTCGAGGCGGGTTCGCCATCGCCTCCGAGCAACGGGAAGGACTCTTCGAGTGCCGAGACAGGTGCCTGCGACAGTTCTTCGAGTGCTTCGCGGCGGTAGTTGACTTCCGACTCTTGGAAGATGCGGAATCCGGTACCGGCTGGAATCAAGTGACCCAAGATGACGTTCTCTTTCAAACCGACCAACTTGTCGACCTTGCCTGCCAAAGCGGCTTCGGTGAGCACCTTGGTGGTTTCTTGGAACGACGCTGCCGAGATGAACGAGTTCGACTGAACGGCGGCCTTGGTGATACCGAGCAACTGGGTGCTGGCCGTTGCACTCTTGCAACGTTTGCCCTTGGCTGGCGTTCCGCCCATCGCTTCGACTTCGGCGTTGGTTTGTTCGAACGCTTCCTTTGGCACGATCGTGCCTTCGGTGTAGTCCGTGTCACCTGGGTTGGCGATCTTGATGCACTTCTGCAAGTCCTGGTTGGCTTTGCGGAAGTGGAATCGGTCCATCACGCTACCGGGCAACAGGTTGGTGTCGCCGGCGTTCTCGATCTTCACCTTGCGAAGCATGCGAGCGATGATGATTTCGCCGTGCTTGTCGTTGATTTCCACACGCTGGCTGCGATAGACCTGTTGGATTTCGTGCAGCAAGTATTGCTGAACGGCTTCTTCCCCGGTCACACGCAAGATGTCGTGAGGAACCAACGCACCGTCCACCAGTGCTTGACCAGCCTTCACGATGTCGCCGGTGTGGACCAAGAAGTGCTTCCCGTGAGGAACCAAGTGTTCGCGTTCGATTCCTGATTCGCTGCGGACGATAATCGTTCGCTTGCCACGTTTGCGTTCGCTGAGGATTTCGACTTCGCCGTCGACTTCCGCGATCACAGCTGGATCCTTTGGCTTACGAGCTTCGAAGATCTCGGTCACACGAGGCAGACCACCGGTGATGTCCGAAACACCGCCCGTTTCACGAGGCATTTCAGCAAGGACCTTACCGGGGATGACTTCTTCGCCTTCCTTGACCGAGATCGTTGCACGTTCGGGCAAGTACTGAGCGTGAAGCGGACGACCGGTTTCATCTTCGATGACCAACTGCGGGTGCAGGTCACCCTTGTGGTCGATGATTGTCATCCGGGTGTTACCGCTGGCTTCGCGATCCAGACGCATCGTTTCGCCTTCGACAACATCTTCGAAGCGAATCTTACCGGTGACTTCCGACAAAATCGGAATTGAGTACGGGTTCCATTCGCAGAGGACTTGTCCGGCGGTGACTTTGTCGCCTTCTTTGACCATCAGCATGGCACCGGTTGGGATGTCATACGATTCGACTTCCCGACCGCGATCATCGACCAACATGATTTGGCCGTTCCGGGTCAACACGATGTCGCGACCTTCGGCGTTCGTCACGGCTTTCATTCGTGTCAAACGAACTTCACCATCACGGCTGGTTTTGATGTCCGACTCTTCGACTTGCTTGCTCACCGAACCACCGATGTGGAACGTACGCATCGTCAACTGAGTACCGGGCTCACCAATCGATTGGGCGGCGATGATACCGACAGCCATGCCTTCTTCGACCATCGATCCGGTCGACATGTCCATGCCGTAGCAGCATCGGCAAACACCCAGAGGTGCGTCACAAGACATTGGCGTGCGAACTTGGATTTTTTCCAAGCCCATCGCTTCGATGTTGCGTGCGATCTCGGGAGTGATCATCTGGTTCGCTTCCACAATCACTTCGTCGGTGACCGGGTTGACGATCGACTTCAGGCTGACACGACCATTGATCGATTCGGCCAGTGAAACTTCGACCTTTTCACCACGGTAAACGACACCCTTCGTGATGCCCTGTGTGGTGCCGCAGTCATGCATGGTGACCACAACGTTCTGAGCCACGTCGGCGAGTTTACGAGTCAGGTAACCGGAGTCGGCTGTCTTCAACGCCGTATCGGCCAGACCCTTCCGAGCACCGTGTGTGGACGAGAAGTACTCGAGCACCGACAGGCCTTCGCGGAAGTTTGCCTTGATGGGCGTTTCGATGATTTCACCGGTTGGCTTGGCCATCAGACCACGCATACCGGCGAGCTGACGAATTTGCTCAATACCACCCCGTGCACCCGAGTGCGACATCAAGAAAACGGGGTTGATGTACCAACCGCCGGGCCGGATGTCGTTTTCCATCGCCGACATCATGTCTGCCGTGATGGCTTCGCGAGCGTGGGTCCAAGCATCGAGAACTTGGTTGTACCGTTCCTTGCCCGTCATCAGACCGCGGTCATAAGCCTTCTTGTGCTTCATGACCTCTTTTTCGGCTTCCTTGATGAACTGCAGCTTGGTGTCCGGGGTCACCAGGTCATCCGTCGCGAACGACAGACCGCTGCGGGTTGATTCACGGAATCCGGTCTGCATCATGTCATCGAGCAAGTGAATCGTTGCTTTGCGTCCGAGACGCTGGTAGCAGTCACTGATCGATTTGGCCAAGTCACCGCTACGCATGGCGCGGTTGTAGAAATCCATCCCGACGGGAAGCATTTCGTTGAAGCGAACGCGACCCGGAGTCGTGTCGATGATCGCGCCGTATTCGCCACTCTCGTCGTCGGTCTTGAGTTTCTGATACTTCGGCAAACGCAACTTGATTCGCGTGTGCAGACCAACGATGCCCTGAGCCAACGCGTAGTCGACTTCTTCGTAGGTGCTGAACGTCATGCCCTCGCCCTTTTGATCGGGCATCTCGACGGTCATGAAGTAGCAACCCATGACGATGTCCTGCGAAGGACTCATGATGGGTTTACCGTTCGAAGGAGCGAACACGTTGTTCGTGCTCATCATCAACGTGTGAGCTTCCACTTGGGCTTCGATCGAAAGCGGCAAGTGAACGGCCATCTGGTCGCCGTCGAAGTCAGCGTTGAAACCTTTGCAAACCAGCGGGTGCAGGTGGATCGCGTTGCCTTCGACCAAGGTTGGTTCGAAAGCTTGGATACCCATCCGGTGCAACGTTGGTGCTCGGTTGAGCAACACGGGGTGGTTCGTGATGACTTGCTCGAGGATATCCCAGACCTCTTCGTCTTTTCGTTCGAGCATCTTCTTGGCCGACTTGATCGTGTCAGCGTGGCCGAGCTCTTTCAGACGACGGATGATGAACGGTTGGTACAGTTCAAGCGCGATCTTCTTTGGCAAACCGCACTGGTGCAGTTTCAAACGAGGACCGACCACGATGACCGAACGGGCGGAGTAATCGACTCGCTTGCCAAGCAGGTTTTCGCGGAAACGTCCTTGTTTTCCCTTGATCATGTCGGTCAAGGATTTCAGCGGTCGGTTCGACGATCCCAACACGGGACGCTTGCAACGGTTGTTATCGAACAACGCATCGACGGACTGTTGCAGCATTCGCTTTTCGTTGCGAATGATGACTTCCGGTGCGTTCAGGTCGACCAGTTTTCGCAAACGGTTGTTGCGGTTGATGATCCGGCGATAGAGATCGTTCAAGTCCGAGGTCGCGAAGTTTCCGCTGTCCAGCAGAACCAAAGGACGCAAGTCGGGAGGAATGACCGGAATGACATCGAGGACCATCCACTCGGGACGGTTGTCGCTGTCGCGGATCGACTCGACGATCTTGAGTCGGTTGATCAGGTCTTTCTTCTTTTGCTTGCTGCCGGTTTCCGCCAAGTCAACGCGCAGTTGATCGGACAGGGTGACCAAGTCGAGTTTGTTCAGCAGATCGCGAACGGCTTCCGCACCCATGTCGGCTTGGAAGCTGCCTGAGCCGTACTGTTGACGTGCGGCGCGGTATTCCTCTTCGGTGAGGAGTTGCAACATTTCCAGGTCGGTGTCCTTGGGATCCGTGACCACGTAATCCTGGAAGTAGATGACCTTTTCCAGCGAGCTGGTTTTCATCGCGAGCAAGTTGCCCAGTCGCGATGGCATGGCTTTGAAGAACCAAATGTGAACAACCGGAGCGGCCAGTTCGATGTGGCCCATGCGTTTACGACGCACGCGGCTGTGGGTGACCTTCACGCCGCAACGGTCGCAGATCATGCCCTTGTACTTCATTCCACGGTATTTACCGCAGGCACATTCCCAGTCCTTCTCAGGGCCAAAGATGCGTTCGCAGAACAAACCGTCTTTTTCAGGACGGTAGGTTCGATAGTTGATCGTTTCGGGTTTTTTGACCTCACCGAACGACCATGCTTTGATGTCTTGAGGTCGCGCCAACGAGATACGGACGGAGGCGTAATCGTTGATGCGATCGTAGTTGCTGGTTTCGCCAATGGACATTCTGAGAAGCTCCTAGCTATTAGCAGTTCGCTGCTAGCTTTTTTGCTGGTGCAATTGATGTTGGGAAGAAGGTCAGAAGATGGGGGTGAGTCATTCTTCTGACGCTTGAGTTCGAAAACCGGGGGAGTTCAAAACCGGGGAAGGTCTCGCGTTCGCCCCGTCCAGGCCGGCGTGATGCCGGCCCGAACAACCAAAGCCGCCAACTCAACGCTGGCGGTAATTGGCTTCCTTAGATCGGCCGTTTCTCGAGTTGCATGTTCAGGGCCAGACCACGAATTTCGTTGGTCAACACGTCGAAGCTGGCAGGTGTGCCGGCCTCGAGAGTGTTTTCTCCCTTGACCATCGATTCATAGATCTTGGTTCGACCTTCGACATCGTCGGATTTCACCGTCAGCAGTTCCTGGAGAATGTAAGCGGCACCATATGCTTCGAGTGCCCAAACTTCCATTTCTCCGAAGCGTTGACCGCCGAAGCGAGCCTTTCCGCCAAGAGGTTGCTGAGTGATCAACGAGTAAGGTCCGGTGCTGCGTGCGTGGACCTTGTCGTCAACCAAGTGGTGAAGCTTCAGCATGTAGATGTAGCCCACGGTGGTTTCCTGCTCCATCGGCTCACCGGTTCGACCATCGGTCAAACGGATCTTACCGTGAGCTGGCAAACCGGCTTCCGCCAAGCAGTCATTGATTTCCGATTCGCTGGCACCATCGAAGATTGGCGTGAGTGCTTGGAATCCAAGCTTGGCTCCCGCCCAACCCAGGTGAGTTTCCAAAATCTGACCCACGTTCATCCGGCTGGGAACTCCCAGCGGGTTGAGCATGATTTGAATTGGAGTTCCATCCGGCAAGAACGGCATGTCTTCGATCGGCAGGATCTTGGCGATCACACCCTTGTTACCGTGACGTCCCGCCATCTTGTCACCGACGCTGATCGTACGCTTGGTCGCGATGTAGATCTTGACCATCTGCAGCACGCCCGAGCGAAGTTCATCGCCGCGTTTCATGCTGTTCAGTTTGCGATCACGCTCGTCGATGGCTTGCTCGACGTTTTGCCATTGAGTTTGGTGAACCTTCTCGGCAGCTTTGCGTTTCTCTTCGTCTTCGATTTGCTCGAGGACGAGTTCCAATCGGAAGCTGGTTGCACGTTCAGCAACAAACTTAGGATCTTGTCCGTCGGCCAAAGGTGTGCCGGTCGAGTCTTTCAGCTTGACGCCGGAAGCCTCTTCCATGTCACGAATCAACGACTCAAACGTGCTGGCAATTTCTTCATTGCCTTCGGTTTCGTGTTGCTTCAGTTCGCGTTCGAACGCCTTTCGCTCGTCTTCGCCGAGACTCATCCGGCGGCTGAACTTCTGCGTGTCGATGACGATGCCTTCGATGCCCGATGGCACTTCCAACGAATCGTTCTTCACGTCTTCACCAGCACGACCGAAAATCGCGTGAAGGAGCTTTTCTTCCGGCGTCAGTTCCGTCTTGCTCTTTGGTGAAACCTTGCCGACCAGAATATCGCCTGGCTTCACGTAAGTTCCCGTTTGAACGATCCCGGTGTCGTCCAAGTTACGAAGTGCTTTCTCGGATACGTTCGGGATGTCTCGCGTGAATTCTTCGCGACCCAATTTGGTTTCGCGAATTTCGACGTCGAAGTCTTCGATGTGGATCGAGGTGTACGTGTCATTTCGCACCAGCTCTTCGCTGATGATGATCGCATCCTCGTAGTTGAATCCGTCGAACGACATGAAGCCGACCAAGACGTTTCGTCCGAGAGCCAGTTCACCTTTTTGGGTGGCTGCACCGTCGGCGATGATTTGGCCTTTTTCGACCTTGTCACCAACCGTGATGAGTGGCTTTTGGTTTTGGCAGGTTCGTTCGTTGAGCCCTTGGTACTTTTTCAGTGGGTAGTGATCGCTACCGATTTCGATACGAGTCGCATCTGCGTAGGTCACTTTGCCCGCACGGCGAGCACGCACGACCATCGCACTGTTCTTTGCAACTTCGCGTTCCATCCCGGTGCCGACAATTGGCGGCTCGGTGACCAACAATGGCACGGCTTGCCGCTGCATGTTCGATCCCATCAAAGCACGGTTTGCATCATCGTGCTCCAGGAAAGGAATCAAGCCAGCAGAGACACCGACCATCTGAGCGGGAGCCACGTCCATGAAGGACACTTGCTCCGGCATGACGATCTCGAAGTCACTGCGGAAACGAGCGATCATGTTGGGGCCGGGAACCAGGGCACCGTCTTTGACTTCGGTGTCAGCAGGTGCAACGTAGGATTCGCCTTCCTCATCGGCACGCAACCAAACGGTTTCGTCGCTGATTTTGCCGTCGATGACTTTGCGGAAAGGTGTGCAAAGGAATCCGTAATCGTCGACGCCAGCATAAATTGCCAACGAGCTGATCAGACCAATGTTCGTACCTTCGGGAGTCTCAATCGGGCAGATACGACCGTAGTGCGAAATGTGCACGTCGCGAACTTCGAAGCCCGCACGTTTCCGGTTCAAACCACCAGGGCCGAGAGCCGACAAGCGACGTTCGTGTGCCAACTGCGACAATGGGTTCGTCTGGTCAACGACTTGAGAGAGTTCGCCACGACCGAAGAAGAAGTCGATTGCTGCTGAAACGCTCTTGGGGTTGATCAAAGAACGAGGCGTCATGTCTTGAGCGTCTTTGACACTCATGCGTTCTTGAACCGTACGACGCAGCTTCAAGAAACCCTTGCGGAGTTCTTCGCTGGCGAGTTCATCGATGGTACGCAAACGACGGTTGCCCAAGTGGTCAATGTCGTCGATCTCCGCACCGCTGTCCGCGTCGAACAAGTCGATCAGGTAACGGATGGCAGCGATCATGTCGTCAGGACGCAACGTCATGACGGTTTCTTCGACGCCGAGACCCAACTTGCGGTTCAGGCGGAAACGGCCGACTTTGCCCAATCGATAACGGTTGTCGTCGTAGAACTTTTCTTGGAACAGCGTGCGAGCTTTTTCCAGCTGAGGCGGGTTGCCGGGACGCAAACGCTGATAGATCCGCAGCAACGCTTCTTCGTGGCTGGCGGTGTTGTCGTCGGCAAGCGTGTTGAAGATCAACGGTACCTTTGGCAGGTCCATTGCTTCGACCGAAGTCACGCCAGCGTTGCAGATCGTTTCCGAAAGTTCGGTGGTGATCTTGTAGCCAGCTTCGACGATGATTTCGCCGGCACGTTCGTGACCGCTGGGGTAAACCACATCGTCGACGGCGATCTTGTTCTCGATCTTGGTCGCGTCTTTCCCACCGTTCACCTTGATGGTGCCGGTTTCGTAGAAAGCCGACAACAAATCTGCGTCGGTGCTGTACTTGGGATCCATTGCACGCAGCAACATGGTCGCGGCAAATTTGCCGCTTTGGTCAATGCGGACCGTCAACGCATCTTTCTTGGTCACGTTGACTTCGATCCACGAGCCGCGTTCTGGGATCACGCGGCACGATGGCAACTTGCGATCGGTCGTGGTGTCTTGTTCCAGAACGAAGTCGACACCGGGACTGCGGTGCAACTGCGACACGACAACACGCTCAGCACCGTTGATGATGAATTCACCACCGCCCAGCATGATTGGCAGGTCGCCCAGATAGACTTCTTCTTCGATGGGCTCTTCGCGATTCAGACGCAACCAAATACGCAGCGGACGACCATAGGTCAAACGCAGCTGACGGCATTCCTGAATTGTGTAGCGGGGTTTCCCCAGCTCGTAGTACAGGTACTCCAGCGTCGTATTCCCGTCGTAACTGGCGATCGGGAAAATTTCCCTCAGTACGGACTCCAGCCCGTGATCTTTGCGAGCGTTGCTGGCCGCATCTTCTTGCAAGAATGCCGCGTAGGACACTGTTTGCAGGGCGGTCAGGTCGGGCAAATCGAACTGGCCCAAGCCGGTGCCGAATTTGCGAATCGAGGTGGGTTCGAGGCGACGCTGAGTCGTAGTTGCCATCGTGAGTGGGAGCTCCTTCGCGGGGAAGAACAAAAACACCAACACAGCCCGGAATCCGCCCACACATTGTTTGGAGCTTGATTCGTCGAAACCGCATCAATGAGATGACGAAATTGGTTCGTTGGAACTCCGACGGTGAATACCGCTTGCCAGAATGAACTGTCGCTTATCAGCAGTTGAAAAATCGATGAAATCGAGATTTCAAATGCGGTTCCGGTTCCAAAATGCACCCCGGCAACGGAATCTAAAGCGTGAAACCCATTGCCAACAAACGAATCCGTTCGAGGGAATTGGCTTCGCGAAAGAGAACCGCGAGAGGAGTGGAAGGAACGTAACTCTTAGCTCACGAAGGACTTCGAGAAAGAAAAGTTAGACGGAAATGAGGGAGGACAGAACGAATACAGACGCGTCACGCAACACCGGGCCGAAGATCACTTTCGAAACTTTAACGATTGATCTTGCATCCGCAAAGGGCAACCAAACGAATTTTGGTCTGGTTTATGCTCAGCGGGAATTTGACGGCAATTTAAGAAGCGAGCGTCCGCGGCCGGGCACTTCATGTACCCGGCCCGTGAAGCCGTCGTGAGCAATCGATCCAAAACCCGGCTCTCGCGAAAATGTCGCAAAAATCAATGGTTTGAGGCAATTCATCAACGATGTCAGCCCGTGGCCGCAAGCTGACCGCGTCCGGCTCCACGCTAGGCGAACTCGCGGAGGTCTGGCTAAGCCTACGTGCATTGGTGGGGCGGTCAACATCTGATTCCTCAATTTTGATCGTCGCACACGCCATCTCAACAAATTCAGATTTGGTAGTCAAAGTGATTGCACTTGGCTAACCGACGTTGCCGGTTCGGGTTAAGTCACCCAGGTCGCCGAGACTGCTTTGCTAGCAAATGCTGCCAGAGCGAAAAAAAAGTCTCCGTGAAGTGGCTATAGACTTCTCGCCCGGATTTCCTAATCACGCTAGGTTGTCTGCTCGTTTCGCCAGTCCACCCGCTCGCGAAGCACTGATCGACGAGATCGTCGCGTGAGCTAATTGTTTCCGGTGTTCTTAGGTGTTTCCGGTGTTTCGGCTCCACTTGGCCTGATGCAGCGCCTTTGAGCCGGCGAAATTCAGGTCAAATGGCGATCGTTGCGGAATGCAGGCGTTTTTTCGCCGCGTTTTTCGATTTCGCATGCGGCCCCACGTTCTTTTCACCGCCGTCCAATCTTTGCCCGTTCAAGCTTTCCCAAGGAGCCAACATGTCAGCCGCTGAGCCATCCTCCAGTGAAGTTCAGTTCTCCGGTCCTGTTCATTTGGCGGTCGATCTCGGGGCGTCCAGCGGTCGCGTGATTGCCGGCGGAGTGAATGACGGGCGATTGGAGCTGGTGGAGACTGGGCGGTTTGTGAACCGTCCCCTGAAGGTTCAGGATGCGATGCTCTGGAACCACCTGCAATTGTGGCAGGACATCCAGGATGGTTTGCGAGACGCCTCGCTGAGGGCCCAGTCCAGTTGGTCGGGGGCCAACATTGCGTCGGTTGGCGTGGATACTTGGGGGGTCAGCTTTGGCTTTGTCGATCGTCACGATCAAATTGCCGGACCGGTTTGGCATTACCGCGACGCTCGGCACCGCGGCATGGCCGAAAAGATTTGTGAGATTGTTCCTAAGGACACGATCTTTCAAGAAACCGGCATGCAGTTCATGGACATCAACTCGCTTTGCCAGTTGATCGCCGCGAAGCAGAACGGAGATTCTGTTTTCGAAACCGCCGAGTCATTTCTGATGATGGGGGACCTGTTCCACTGGTTGCTGTCAGGGGAACGGTCGGTTGAAGCCAGTAACGCATCGACCACTCAGTTGCTCAATCCGGCCACGCAAAGTTGGTCGACTAAGTTGCTCGATGGATTCGGACTGCCTCCCAGTTGGTTCGCTGAGCCTTCGCCTGCGGGGACGACGATCGGTAACGTTCAGCCCAGCGTGGCGACGGACACCGGGCTGCACGACGTTCCGGTGATTTTGCCAGCAACTCACGACACGGCGTCGGCGGTGTTGGCCGTTCCTGCTGAAGGTTTTGCTCCGGCGTCGCCTGATTGGTGCTACATCAGTTCGGGGACTTGGTCGTTGATGGGCGTTGAGATCCCACAGCCAAACGTGTCGCCGCTGTGTTCCGAATTGAACTTCACCAACGAAGGCGGAGTCCGAGGAAGCACCCGACTGTTGCAGAACATTGGCGGACTCTGGATTTACCAGCAAATCCGCGCGGCTCTTGATCGTCAGGGCAATGCGCCGAGTTGGGCGGAGATGACTCAGGCCGCCGCTGGTGCCGAGCCGTTTGCGTTGTTGGTCAATCCGGACGATCCCGCTCTTGTTGCACCGGACAACATGATCGATGCCATTTGCGGGTTGGCTGGTCGGACGGGACAAAGGGTTCCGACAGACAACGGGGTTTTGTTTCGGGGAGCCTTGGAAGGTCTCGCGCTTCGGTACCGAATGTGTCTGCAACATCTGGAGGCGTTGACCGAATCGCACATCAAGACGATTCACATTGTTGGTGGTGGTTCGCTCAATGCATTGCTGTGCCAGATGACAGCTGACGCTTGCGGACGCCGAGTCGTCGCCGGCCCCGTTGAAGCGACCGCGATCGGAAACATTTTGATGCAGATGATCGGAAGCGGTTCGTTGCATTCGATTGACGAAGCTCGTCAGTTGGTTCGCCACAGTTTCCCAACCCAGACCTATGAACCTCAGCAGACGGACCGCTGGGATGAACCCGCCGCAAAGTTTGCGACTTTCTTCGAGTGAGCGTCGACATCAGGTTTGGTGAAAATGACCTCAGATGACGAATCGCTGGTTGCGCGCAAGCAGGGCATTCGTGCGGCGGCACAAGCGGCACGGCGAGAGCAAGCGGACAAGGGCGGTCTGAGCCAGCTCATTGTAAACGCCATCACGCAGTTGCCGGTCTATCAAGAGGCTGAGTGCGTGATGTGGTACATCGACGTTCGGTCCGAAGTGAGAACTCGGCACGCATTGCCATTGGCCATCGATAGCGGCAAAAGGATTGTTGTGCCTTTCTGTTTGGACGGCGAATTGGAGCTGTTTCGTCTGGAGTCAATGGATGAGCTTGCCGAAGGCATGTACGAAATCCTCGAGCCCCGTGAAGAATTGCGAGACCTCGTCCCTAACCGTGTTCGCTCAAGCGATCTAGATGTTGTCTTGGTCCCTGGCGTTGCGTTTGATCGTCATGGAGGTCGTGTTGGGCACGGCAAGGGTTACTACGACAAACTTCTTGGTAACGTCCGATCGGATACCCGTTTGATTGGGTTGGCATTTGAATGCCAGATGGTCGGTGCGGTTCCCGTTCAAGCCCATGACATTCGCATGGACATGGTTGTCACTGAAGACCATGTGTATCCCGGCATAGGACGACGTTCGTAGGCGGTGGCGAAGTAGGAACGCGGGTATACTGGAGCGTTATCTTTTCTCCGTCTTCATGTTGGCCTCAGATTGTTCTTCGCGACTGCGGTAGACTCTTGGCGTGAATGCATTCTGCCGGATCATTGGGGTGCCGGCTCATTCCTCTGTTGCTCACAAGGAAAGTTTGACTTCAATGAAACGCTCTGTATCGGTGATTACTTCAGGTTGTTTCTTTCTCGTTTGTTTTGGCCTTTTGGGGCGTCCAGGCTACGTCCATTCTCAAGATGCTTCGAATGGATCGGGGGAAGAAGCGGATGCAAAGCCGACGGCATTTGGACTTTTTGAACTTCAGTCGATCGTCAATGACACAAAGCTCTCCGATGAGATTGGTTTGTCACCTGAGCAACGGAAGACGATTCTGGTTGCGATGCAGAAGTATCGCGATGCGTCGATGAAAGGGTTGCGGGCAAAGCCGGGCGAACGTATCTCAAGTGAGGAAATGAAGGAGCTGATGGACACGGCGGTTCGTGACGCCAAAGAAGTACTCAGCAAGGATCAGCAATCAAAGCTAACCGAACACATTGCGAAGAAGCGGGCCGAGCTAGCTGCCCAACCTCGCGCTCGAAGCTATTCCCCCGAGCAATTCCAGGAGATGAGCAAGCTCAGGCAGATCCAGACGGAGCTGATGCGTCTGTCTTTTGACACGGAACTTGCAGACAAGTTGGGGCTGACCGCCGAGCAGCGGGTGGAGTTGAGCGAAGTGCAAAGGAAATATCGAAGTGCCTCCGAAGAGCTGCGGAACGGCGAAGAGAGACTTGACATTGGGCGGCGAAATGAAGTTTTGCAGGAAGTGGTGATGAGCTCACAGACCATCCTCACGCCGGAGCAATCGGAGAAGCTGTCATTGAAGATCAGAATTGAGCGATTGAGACGCAAGCACGGCGACGAGTTTGCGATGATCAATGGATTGGCGGAAGACTTCGGTTTGGATGAAAAGGCTCAAGCAAAACTCAGCGAGAAGATCGAAGAGGTTCGGAAGGACTACTATGACGACTGGATGGAGCTGAAGAAGAAATCGATGAAGTCGATTATCAGTGAGTTGCCACGCAAACATCGTGAAGAAGTCGAGGCAGCGGTCCGCGACTTCGTTGAAGAGGATCCGCGTGACAAGATGAACCGTTTTCGGTTTGTTGCTCCGACGCCAGCGAAAAAGTAGTCGGCGGAAAAGCCGGTCTCGTGAGTGGTCGTCGCCGGCCGGTTATTCCGGCTGGGCAGGTTGCGGTGTTGCGATGGTCTGGCGATAGCGCGGCAATTTCTAGGCTGAGGTTGGACGATAAGCCAACGACACAGCCGACACGGAGTGGCTGGTTTCTTCCGCTCATCGATTGATTGGGATTCTCATTCATGCCGTTTCTCTCCGGTAGCCTTTCTTTTGAACGATTTCGCGTCAATCAATTTGAAGACGGCCCATTTGGGCAAGAACACATCGAGCGGATGGCAGAGAACGTGGCCGGGCGAACGGAAACCGCCAACGAAGAAAACGTGCATTTGGGTTTTCTGGGCGGCGATCACCTTTTCGATCAAGATTTTGATCTGGCGAAAAACATCATCGATGATGCTGTGCACTTTGGTGTTCGCGTCGACACCAACCAAGTGCCGTCGGTGATCAAGAAGGCTTGGTTGTCGATGGAGCTCGCGGCATTGAGCCGTGAAAACCCAGGCGGGAAACCGACGAAGTCGCAACGCAAAGAAGCCAAGGAAGCGGTCGAGCAACGCTGTGAAAATGAAGCCGCAACGGGCAAATATCGCAAGTTTCAACAGCATGCTTTGTTGTGGGACTGCAGTCGCGATTTGCTTTACTACGGCGGGACCGCAGGGACCGGCTGTGGTCACTGCGTCGATCTGCTCGAACGTGTGTTCGGGATCGAATGCGGGCACATCAGTGCGGGTGTCGTCGCGCAGGATTGGGCTCGCGACAACGATCGCTATGCCGAAATGGATGATGTGATGCCCGCCAGTTTCGTCACCGGTGAAGGGTTCAGCGGTGTCGCTTGGGCGAACGAGCATTCCCAGTCACCAGACTTCCTTGGCAACGAGTTTTTGCTGTGGCTGTGGTGGATGCTGGAAACGGAAACCGACACGATTGAAACGTTCGACGGAACCGAAGTCACGCTGATGCTGGCCAAGACGCTTTCGCTGGAATGTCCCATCGGAGAGTCCGGCAAAGAGTCCATTTCCGCGGAGTGCCCTGTCAAATTGCCCGAGGCCATGCGTGCGATCCAAAGTGGCAAGTTGCCTCGCAAAACAGGTATGACGTTGATTCGCGAAGGCCAGCAATTTGACCTGACTCTGCAAGCGGAGACGTTCGGAATCAGTGGCGCTCGAATTCACTTGGACGAAGACGACGACGACTTCGGACCCGAAGATCGCATCGAAGCGGTGCGAACGCTCAGCGACACAATCGACGGGTTGTTCCACACGTTCTGTGACCGCCGGACCAGTGAAGCCTGGTCGGCGGATCTGGATGGCATGCGAGGCTGGCTAGCGCCAAGCCAAGCAGCCCGGAAGTCGGCGGCCTGATCAGAAGGAGTCGGCTTCGATGACTTCGTAATTGGCACGGGTCACCAAGGCGTGGTAGACCTTCAAGTCAATGAACTGCGACAGCATTCGCACCGATCCATCACTCAGGACGAATTGTGCACCGGCGGCGTGGTAGCTGCTGAAGTCTTCAAAGTGGCCGGCATCACTGTTCGGAGTGTGATCGGCTGCACCAACGATGCGAGACGCGGCGGCATTGGCTTCGGGGATCAGCCCTTGCCAAATCGAGCCACCCAAACGACTGTTGCGTTCGCCGACCATCACGGTTTGGCTCAGTCCATCCAGCACGTCGCGGAAACGGTGGCGGCTGTTACCGTAGAACAAACCGTCGCCGTGATACATGTCGTCGTGGATGTCAAACGTTCCGAACACACCGGCGTAGTTGCTTTTGGCGATTTTGAACAAGAACTCGTCGCCGTCGTCGACGTTGTGCCCGCTCTCGTGTTCGTCGTCGTGATCATCGTCGTCGTCATCCAGCGCTGCTGAGTGGTCATGTTCGTGCCCATGACCATCCCCGTGAGCTTCGGCGATGAAGAACAGTGTCTCTAGCGGATCGCTGGGGCACATGTAGCTTGGGATCGATGATTCACGTGCTTGTTGGTTCTCGTCTTCTTCGATGGCCATTCCGAATTGAATGGTGTCGTAGATGTTTCCGCTTTCAATTTGCGGCGTGATCGCGGCGGCCCAGCCCCAGCCGGGTTCGTGGTGATCGATATCGTCGGCCAACCAACCGCTGGGCAACTGATTGAAGATGCCGTGGTAGTTGTGCAGGGCAATGCCCATTTGATGCAGGTTGTTTTGGCACGACATCCGGCGGGCGGCCTCGCGGGCGGCCTGGACGGCTGGCAACAACAGGCCAACGAGGACGCCAATGATGGCGATCACGACCAACAGTTCAACGAGTGTGAAAGCCTTGCGAAGGGAAGTTCCAGAAGTCAATCGGTGGCTTGGATTCGCGTGGACACGCGCCGCTGGGCAGGAAATGTGTGACATGGAATGAGACCTGAAAATGAGAACGCAGTGGCTCTCGATGGAAGACAGTGAGTTTGCGTTACAGTGAAACTGGTTTTCACCGCAAGCCAAAACGGCAGTTTTCAGGTCAAAGAAGGTGGGCCGCGTGTGTACGGACGCCAGCAATCTGCCGAGTCTTCAAGGGTCGTCGATTCGATCCGGTGACTCGCCGTGCAGCGAGCCATTTCGCGGTGGACGCAAACCGAGATCGGGCTCTCAACCATCGTGCGAGCGTTGCACAACGCACAGAGGTCACCGCATTGATGAGAATGCTGGTCATTCGAAACGATCTCTGCGGACGGCAGGCTCGTTTCCCAGACCAGCAATTCTTCCGAGCCACCTGGCGGTAGCGGTGCATGCTGCACCGCGTCGGCGGAGCTCGAATGCGAGCAACAACCAGCGATATTTTCAGGCGAATGCGTATGAGAGCAATCGTCGTGAATGCCAGCATGGGAATGGGTGGAATCGCACGTCGCCACATGATGGTGAGCAGCCGGCAAAAGCCAGCCACCGACCACGTATGCGATCAAAGCGATTCGACGGACCCAGAGTTCCACGCGGTGCCAAATGGTTGAGGTTGTTCGTTTTTGTCGGCGATTTTTCGCCAAACGGATGCATTCTGTAGCAATTACAGAATAAACCAGCTTGCGGTTCAATGCGAATTTAGCAAGCTTCTAGCAAAGTTTAGCCTGAATGCGGCTGGTGTCACCAATCCAAAGGTGCTTGCCAGGCCGATTTTGCGGTCGCAATGTCAGTTTCCAGCACCACGGCGTCACCGTCGCGGACTGTGAATTGGCCCGAATCGGTGACCTCGCCCAAACGAGTCAGGCTGATCCCGGAGTCCGCGAAAATCTTGGACAGAGCTTCGGCTGATTCGGGAGCGCATTCGATCAGGAATCGAGTGTTTGATTCGCTGAATAGAACTTCCGTGGCTGACAGTGCTGCTGCGGTGAGCACGCCATCGTTGGAGGGTTGCTCGCGAGAAACGGTTGCGAGGTCGAGGTTCATGCCCAATCCGCCGGCCAATGCCATTTCGACCGCAGCGACGGCCAGGCCGCCTTCGCACAGGTCGTGGCACGAGCGGACCAGTCGTGACTGGATCGCTTGGTGGACGGTCGCAAACGTTTTCTTCGCCAACTTTGCGTCGACCTCAGGGACCGCACCGCCGGGTTCGTTTTCGACCAAGCCGTAGTGCGAGCCGCCGAGTTCACGATGCGTTTCGCCAACCAGGAAGATCACGTTGCCGGCTTCCTTGGCGTCCATCGTGATTGATTTGCTGACATCGTCGATTTGGCCCATCGCACTGATCAACAGGCTGGGCGGGATCGCGATGGTTTGCTTTTCGTTCTTGTCGTCGAAGTAGCTGAACTCGTTGTTCAAGCTGTCTTTGCCGCTGACGAACGGCGTGCCCAAAGTGACCGCGAGGTCTTGGCAAGCGATCGCGGCCCGGACGAGCGACCCGAGCGTTTCGGCTCGATCGGTGTATCCCCAGCAGAAGTTGTCGAGGATGGCAATCTTGGAAGGATCAGCACCGACCGCGACTGCGTTCCGCATGGCTTCGTCGATCGCCGAAGCGGCCATGTGATACGTGTCGAAGTCGCCGTAGTGAGGGTTCATGCCGCAACTGATCACCAACCCGCGACGGCTGTTCAGTTTGGGACGCACGACGGCGGCGTCGCCGGGGCCATCGCATTGTGGGCCGACCAAGGGTTTGACGACGCTGCCCGCTTGGACTTCGTGATCGTATTGGCGGATCACCCAGTGCTTGCTGGCGACGTTGTAGCTGCCCAGGATCTTGAGCAGCGTTTCCGAGTTGGCTGCGGCATCGCGGTCGCCGATTGATAATGGTTTGGCTTTTGGTGGTTCGTAGATCGCATCGCGAATCACGGGCGGACGTCCGTCGTGCAAGAACGACATGGCGACGTCGCCGACCGTTTGGCCATGGAAGTTCAATTGCAGTCGACCGGTGGGAACGAAGCGGCCGATGGCGGCTGCCTCGACGCCTTCGCTTTCGCACAGTTCACGCAGTTCGTCCCAGCGTTCTTGGGGAACGGCCAAGACCATGCGTTCTTGAGCTTCGGAAATCCAGATCTCGGTGTAAGTCAGGCCATCGTATTTCAGCGGGGCTTTGTCCAGCCAAACTTCGGCACCGAGCTCTTCGCCCATTTCGCCAACCGCACTGCTGAAGCCGCCTGCACCGCAGTCCGTGACCGCGTTGTACAGCCCGCGATCGCGAGCCTGCATCAGCACGTCGAGCACCATTTTTTCGGTGATTGCGTTGCCGATTTGAACGGCACCGCCGGACAGCGATTCAGATTCGCTGGTCAGTTCCGCACTGCTGAACGTTGCCCCATGGATCCCGTCTCGTCCGGTGCGTCCGCCAACCGCGACGATCAAGTCGTTGGGTTTGACTTCCTTGTCTTCCATGCCGACCGGAATGATGCCGACGTTGCCGCAGTAGACCAGCGGGTTGCCGAGATAACGCTCGTCAAAGTAGACCGCACCGTTGACCGTGGGGATTCCCATTCGGTTGCCGTAGTCACGCACGCCGGACACGACACCCTGAATGACGCGGCGGGGATGCAGCACGCCCGGGGGCAGTTCTTCAGGTGAAACGTCCGGTGGAGCGAAGCAGAACACGTCGGTATTGCAGACGGGTTTGGCTCCCATGCCGGTGCCCATCGGGTCCCGGATCACGCCACCGATTCCCGTGTTGGCTCCGCCGTAGGGTTCCAACGCCGACGGGTGGTTGTGCGTTTCGACTTTGAAACACACGTGGTCTTGTTCGTCGAAGGTCACGATGCCCGCGTTGTCTTTGAACACGCTGACGCACCAATCGTCATCGCCCAGGGAGCGACGAATGGTTTGGGTTGCTTCAAAGATCGTTTCTTTGAGCATGTTGTTGTATTGGCGTTCGTCGCCGCCGGGTGTGCCATCGGCACCAGGACCCTTGTAGTGAATCCGGCCAGCCAGTGTTTTGTGGCTGCAGTGTTCCGACCAGGTTTGGGCGACCGATTCCAGTTCAATGTCGGTTGGGTCACGTCCCAGTTCGACGAAGTGATCGCGGATCGTTTGCATCTCGACCAGCGTCAGATACAGCTGGCCTTCCTTGGAAAGTTTTTCCAATCCGGCGTCATCGAGTTCGCGAATCGGCACGTGCACCAATTCAAATTCGCCCGCCGAACCAACATCCAATCGATCCATCGTTAACGGCCCGATCACAAACGCTTCGATGGAATCGTTTGACAGGGCACGGCGGCAAATCGTTTCCAGTTGAGCTTCGTCGGTGCCCGCGATCCAAAATTTGCGGAACGTTTTGACTGTGCTGCCTTCGACACCGCGATCGGCGAGTGCGCCTTGGGTACTGGCCGCGACCGGATCCATCACACCGGGTTTGGGCATCACGTGCACCAAGTGCGGTTCGGATTCGATGCCACGCTCGGCCAGCAATTCCATCAACGATTCGGGGGCCTCGGACAGGTCGGCTTCGACCAGCGAAGCGTCGTTGCCAGGGTGCCCGACAACGACCGATTCCGTGATGGAATCGGCCAGCAACGTCGACGCAATTTCGTTGGCGGAAGCTTCGTCGATGTCGGCTTGGATCAAGTATCCCCGTGCAGCGGCGATCAGCAGGTCGTCGCCCAATCCAAGTTCATGAATTTCACGAGCCGTTTGTTCGCCGAGTCGATCGATTTGACCGGGAGCAGGATGAATGTCGATTTGCCAAAGCGGCATGGTGCGAGATCGGGGAATGAGGATGGAGACGGGAGAAGATCAGGCAACCTTGGCCGCGGGCGGTCGCGGTCAGGTTCGAGCGGATTGTCGAATTTGTTTGGCGGTGTCGAGCCAGGTTCGCAGGGCAATGTCGTTGCCCTGGTCCACGATGGTTTGCAGTGTGTCCAAGTCCGATCGGGATTGTTCGATCGCACTCAGGATCGCGTCGCGGTTTTCGGAAACGATGGCGGTCCAAAGGTCCGCATCCCCCGCCGCCACACGAGTGGTGTCGAGCCAGCCGGTGCCAACCAAAGCGAGCATTTCGCGAGTGATTTGGCGTGCGGCGAGTGACGACAGCAAGTGTGGCAAATGAGACGTCAATGCCAAGGTGGCATCGTGCTGTTCGGCCGGCATCGTGACAATTCGTCCGCCGGTGCCTCGCCAAAATTCGGTTGCGGCGGTGATGTGCTGCGGCAGTTCTTCGCCACTGGGCGTGATCACGATGGGTTTGTCGTCAAAAAGGTCCGCCCGCGCGTGCTCCGCCCCGCTTTTTTCGCTGCCCGCGATCGGATGAGCCGGAACGAACTGTTGCGCCGCTGTCGTCCCCGCTAATTCGCGAACCAGACCCCCTTTGGTGCTGCCCACGTCGGTCAGGGTCAGCTCGGGGAATTGCTCCGCAAGTTCTTGAGCCAACGCGGCAATTCGGTTCACCGGCGTGGCGATGACGGCCAGATCACAGCCGTTCGCGGCGGCATCGGGGCGGTCGAAAACTTCGTCCACAATCGCGCGATCCAGAGCCAATGCCCGCGTTTCAGGCGATCGGGCGCAGGCGGTCAGTCGGACGGACGGCCAACGTCTGCGAATCGACAACGCCACACTCCCCCCCAACAATCCCAACCCGATGATCGCGACAGATCGACAGGAGGGCTCGGGCATGGGGCTGGATTCGAAGGAGGCCAAAGGGCTTTTGTTGTGGATTGCTCGCCATTCGTAACGGAAGTCGTCAAGACTTTCGGCGAGTCTGTTTGGGCAACGAAACTCTTGACGAGTTTCGCTACCCGAGCCTGGAGATGCTGCTGAATACGAGAGAGCAGAAGAATACCTTAGAACCACCGCCGTTCCCATCGGTGGCAAACTGGCGTTTTTAAAGGAAACGCCACGATCGAAGCTGGTCTGATCGGACGCGCTCACATGGCGGCTCGCCATTCGTAGCGATAGTCGTCACGACTTTCGGCGAGTCTGTTTGGAGCACGAAACTCTCGACGAGTTTCGCTACCCGAGACTGGAAATACAGTGAAAAGCACCGACGCCCCGCGAGTCATCTACAATCGGGCTACGAAAGCAATTCTTCACCCCGCTCGAGCAGCGAGCCAATCAGCTGCTAGCTTCGGTGTCTTTGTCGTTTGTGTCGTGAATATTCTTGCCTCTTCAAAATGTTGAGTTCGTGTCCGATTACAACCCCTTCACCACGCCAATCGAAGAACCGGAAGACGCGGTTGTCGTGTCGGAGACTGGACCACAGATCCCAACAGCGATTCGCATTTCCACATTGATCTTCAGCGTCGGCTGTTCGTTCGCACTTTCATTTGCCGCGGCGATCATGTTCACGTCAGGTGCGTCGGCGGAGAGTGGCTACGTTGCTCTTTTCGTAGCTTGCGTCGTTTCACCCGTTTCGAATGCGATCATCGGTGCGGCTTGCATCGGGATATGTGCGTTGGGGGGATGGTCTTCCGATAAGACTGCAATTTTGGCCACGCTGGCCGCGCCGTTCCTGTCGATCGTCTACGTCTTCTACCAAGCAATCACATCACTTTCCTTTTACGTCTGCTGACAACGGGTGGTACCGTTGCCAGACGCGATGGACGATCTGGAATCGTGTTAAATTCTGACGCGTGTCAAATGGCTGTTGAACTAACTCGCATCAAGAGGCTTCGTTGTTTCGATGGGTGCACAGCTTCCTTTGAATCGCAACGAGCGTCGTTCCAAGGCGATGATCCCCGATACGGTGTCACCTTGGTTGGCGGAATTGGTTCGTGAAGAGCTTCTTCCTGATGAGACCATTCTGTGGGCTGAGACACCCAAGCCGCGATTCTTCACCGCTGGTTCAACGGCCACGTTTGCGTTCGCTGTCGTGTGGACGGCGTTTTCTTTGTTTTGGGTTGCCAGTGCTTTGGGATTCCAAGTGCCGAAGTTCGACCGCGGAGTCGACTTCTTTGCCTTGTTCGGCGTTCCATTTGTCTTGATTGGCTTTGCGATGTTGTCGACCCCAGTCTGGGCCTATCGCAACGCTTTCAAGACCGTTTATTTGTTGACCGACCAACGAGCGATCACGTTTGTCGGTGGGTTTCGAATGACGATCCGAAGTTTTCATCCCCGCGAGCTGCGGACAGTCTACCGAAAGCAATCTGCCGACGGATCGGGCGACGTGATCTTCAACGCGAAACGATGGACCGATTCGGAAGGGACCAGCCACTCCGAGGAGATTGGGTTTCTTGGAATTCCGGATGTGAAATCGGTCGAGCAACTTCTCAAGCAGATGGTTGAGTCTCATCGCCGTCAAGCGGAACGCCGAGTGATGGAGCGACGAGATCGTGATGGCGGGTGAGTCTCGATCGGGATGCGATTGAGGCACCGAAGTAAAACGGTGACGGGCAAGCCGTCGTTGACGCCTTCGAATGAACGCTTCCGACAGAACTCTCTGAGCCAGTGCTCAACTCTCTGGTGGTAGTGCTCATCGATGGTGACGCTTTTTTCGCCGAATGACGCTCAAAGTCGTGTGAAGTTCAGCGATCGCGTTGGATGTTGGCTAGGATAAATCTCCGAGACGAGCGGGTAACTTGTTTGCCATCCGTTTCGATCCCTCCCCATCATCCCACCTGAATCTCTTCCGTCGGAGAATGCCATGTTCCATCGGCAATGTTCCCGTTTGCTACCTGTCGTATTGTTGCTGTTCGTTCCCTCGCCAGCACTGGCTGATGCCAAGCCATCTGAACAAAAGAAGTCACGGCCACACATCGTGATGGCGTTCGCTGACGATTGGGGCTGTTACGCGAGTGCCTATGCAAAGCATTTTCCAGGCACCGCAAGCGAAGTGATCTCGACCCCCAAGTTCGACTCGATCGCACGCGACGGGGTGTTGTTCACCAACGCGTTTGTCAGTGCACCATCGTGCACGCCGTGTCGAAGCTCGTTGATGGCTGGCCAGCCATTTTGGCGATGTGACAAGGCATCGATTTTGCTCGGGGCGGTCTGGGATTTTTCGTTGCCGGCTTACCCGTTGTTGTTGGAAGAGTCCGGATACCGAATCGGGCACACCTACAAAGTCTGGAGCCCCGGGCGACCCGGCAACGCGCCGTACGGTGGTTCGCGAACGGCATCCAACAAAGCCGGGTCGAAGTTCAACAATTTTTCGCAGTTCGTGATGAAGTCCGATGATCGCGATGCGGCCAAGGCGAAGCTGTTTGATGAGGTACGGAAGAACATTCGCAATTTCCTTGACGCCGACAACGACGGAAAACTCGATGGCGATTCGCCGATCTGTTACTGGTTCGGTCCGACCAACACTCACCGAAAGTGGATTGCCAAAAGCGGATATGAACTATGGGGCATCAACCCAGATGACTTGAAAGGCAAGTTGCCCGCTTACCTGCCCGACGTCCCTGAGATCCGAGAAGACTTTGCCGACTACCTGGGTGAAGCGATGGCGTTTGATGCCGCGCTGGTTGTTTTGGACGAAGAACTGCAGCGGCTCGGCATCGCCGATGACACGCTGCTGGTCGTCAGCGGCGATCACGGGGTTCCCGGTGTATCGCGTGGCAAATGCAATTTGTACGATTTCGGAACGCACGTCCCATTGGCGGTTCGTTGGCCGAGCGGGATTGAACATTCCAATCGCGTGCTGACGGACTTTGTTTCGTTGCCCGAATTGGCCACCACGTTCTTGGAAGTGGCCAGCGTCGAAGCTCCCGCAAGCATGATCGCTCGTCCGATCACCCCGCTTTTGACAAGCGACGAATCGGGCCGAATCGATCCTTCGCGAGACGCGGTCTTCACCGGTCGAGAACGACACGTCGCAACGGCTCGCGAAGGTGCGACGCCTTACCCGCAGCGTGCGATTCAGTCCGATGATTGGTTGTACATCATCAACTTCGAACCCGAACGAACTCCGATGGGGGACGGCCCTGGATTGGCCGACGGAGACAGTGATTTTCCTTCGGAGGACGACCTTCGCGAGAACACTTTCGCGGCGTATGCCGACCTGGACGCGAGCCCCACGAAGGCGTTCGTGACGCTGAATCGCGACAAGTATCCCGACGCGTTTCAGTACATGGTGGGACGTCGTCCTCGAATCGAAATGTATGACCTGAAGTCCGATCCCGATTGCTTGAACAATCTCGCCGGGCATTCCGATCACGCGAAAACTGAAAAGCAACTCAACGATCGTTTGATCGGCGAGCTGAAACGGACCGGCGATCCTCGAATGAGCGAACCGGTGATGTTCGAACAGGGTATGTTTGTGGAACCAGTCGGACCAGGAAACAAAAAGAAGCAGTCCGCTGCGTCCAAGAACAAGAAATGAACTCGTTGGAGAATTCTCGATGAAACGATTGACCTCACGCCCGTCCGGCCATTGGTGTTGGACCTTCGGGCTGGCTTTCGCGTTCCTCGGATTCTCTGCTTGCAGAAAGTCCACGCCGGTCGACGAGGTTTCGATCGGTGAGAGCGGCGTGGCTTTGCAAGCTCGCGAAGTACCAGCGATTGAGTTGGCTTGGCCGCAGTGGCGTGGTCCTGACATGGATGGACGGGCCGGTGATGCCACGCCTCCGACGACTTGGGACCAGTCCACCAACATCGCTTGGCAAGCCGACATTCCAGGTCGCGGTCACAGCAGTCCGATCGTGATCGGCGATCAAGTCGTATTGGGAACGGCTGACGATGCGAAGCAGCAACAGATGCTGGTCTCGTATGATTTGGGCTCGGGACAGGAAAAGTGGCGACGTGTCATCCATGAAGGCAACTTCCCGTCGGCCAGAGAAGTGCACCACAAAGCCACCAATGCGAATGGAACTCCCGCTTCCGATGGCAGACTGATCGTGACAGCGTTCCTCAATCAAGAACGCATCTTCGTCACGGCGGTTGATCTGAACGGCGAAGTGGTCTGGCAAACCGACGTGGGGGCTTTTGCGTCGAAATTCGGTTACGCCCCTTCGCCGGTTCTGTATCAGTCGTTTGTAATCCTTGCCGCGGACAGCTTTGGTGGTGGCTACCTGGTGGCATTGGATTTGGAAACTGGCGAGATCGCTTGGCGACGGTCTCGGGGCGATGCGAGCAGTTACTCCAGTCCCATGATCGCGAGCGTTGGTGGGATGGATCAGTTGCTGATCAGCGGCGGTGACCGTGTCGCCAGCTATGATCCAGCGACCGGCGAGCCTCGCTGGGAATCTTCCGCGATCGCCGAAGCAACTTGCGGCACGATTGTGACTTCGGGCGATCGGATCTTTGCATCGGGTGGGTATCCTGACAAACAAACCGCTTGTTTCTCCGCGACCGGTGAAGAGCTTTGGTCGGACCGCACGGCTCTTTATGAACCTTCGATGGTGACCAATGGCACCAGCCTGTTCGGTGTCACCGACAACGGTGTCGCGATGTGCTGGTCGAACGAGGACGGACGTGTTCAGTGGAAAGAACGCTTGGGCAGCAACTTCAGTGGATCGCCAGTTTTGGCGGGTGGCAATGTGTATGTGTCGGATTTGTCAGGCAACCACTACGTTTTCTCCGCCAGCGGTGATGACTACCAATTGATTTCAAAGAATCGTCTCGGATCGGATTGCTACGCCAGTCCTGCGGTTTTGGCGGATTCGTTGCTGCTGCGAATTGGATTCGGTGAAGGTGGTTCACGGAAAGAACGCTTGGTTAAAATCACTCAGCGTCCTTAGGCAAGGATTCGAATGCCTTCGATATCTCAATGCTAGATAGCGGAAGGGCGCGAGCCCTCCGGTGACGCACCGGGCGGCTTGCGCCACGCCGCTAAGTCGATTTGTCGCGATGCCGAACTGATCGACTGACCATTCACGCTTTGCACTCTGTCTTTAAATCAAAATTATGAACTTGACATCCCGCCTGCTTGGGGCCCTGCCCGCGTTTCTTTTCGCGGTCGTTCTGGTTTCCACCTCAACTGCCGAGACCCCGTCGACGGAACATCCCAACGTCTTGTTCATTTACTTGGACGACTACGGTTGGCGGGATGCAACCTTCATGGGGTCGGATTTCTATGAGACACCGAACCTGGATGCTTTGGCTGAACGAGGCATGGTGTTTTCGAATGCCTACTCGTGCGCGGCGAACTGCGCGCCGGCGCGAGCCAGTTTGCTGTCGGGGCAGTATTCGCCGCGTCATGAAATCTACAACGTCGGAACCGAGCGTCGTGGGAACCCGAAGCACGGAACGTTGCAGCACATCCCCGGCACAGAAACGCTTTCATCCGACATCCAAACTTGGGCTCATCAGGTTCGTGATGCCGGGTATCGAACTGGCATCATTGGCAAATGGCATCTGAGTGACGATCCGCTCCCGTATGGATTTGACATCAACGTCGCGGGGACCCACAGTGGCAGTCCACCGAAAGGCTACTTCCCACCTCATCCGAAAGTGCCAGGGCTGCAGGATACCAGCGACGACGAGTACCTGACTGATCGTCTCACGGACGAAGCCATTGGGTTCATCGAAGCCAACCAGGAATGGTCTTGGTTTCTGTACCTGTCCCACTTTGCCGTTCACACACCGTTGCAGGCCAAGCCAGATTTGGTTGCCAAGTACAAGGCGAAGCAGCCCGGCACATTGCATGATCACGCGGTGATGGCAGCCATGATCGAGAGCGTCGATGAGGGAGTGGGGCGAATGGTCGAGACGCTGCGTGAACTTGGCTTGGAGGAGAACACCGCGATCGTCTTCACCAGCGATAATGGCGGCTTCGGTCCGGCGACCTCCATGAAACCACTGCGTGGATACAAAGGCACTTACTACGAAGGCGGAATTCGCGAGCCATTTTTTGTGACCTGGCCCGGCGTCGTGGATGCGGGGACGAAGAGCGACGTTCCGGTCATCGCTGCCGATTTATATCCGACTTTCATCGAGATGACTGGGGCTAAGCTTCCGGCGGACCAGCCACTCGATGGTGTGAGTTTGATGCCATTGCTCAAGCAGGAAGGAAGTCTGGCCGATCGCGAATTGTACTGGCACTTCCCCGCCTACTTGCAGAGTTACTCGGTCACCGACGGTCAACGAGACTTGTTGTACCGAAGTCGCCCCTGCGGAATCATTCGAGACGGTCGTTGGAAGCTTCACGAATACTTCGAGGACGGCGGTTTGGAACTCTATGATCTGGTGACCGACCCGGGTGAATCGAACAACTTGGCCGATGCCAATCCCATCAAAACTCAAGCATTGCACAGCAAGTTGGTGGCCTGGCGAGAGCGGATTGGGGCTTCGATGCCGACTGAGCCCAATCCCAATCATGACCCGGCCAGCGAAGCGAAGGCGATGCAGAAAGCGGAACGCAAAGCGGCAAAACGTTGAGCTTGTGTTGAGATGAGCCAGCCTCGCGTGTCGCGAATTTTGCGAGATGCCCTTGTCTGGTTCTTGTCGGATCCAATAATCAAATGATCATTGAATAGGGTTCGGATCGTTCCGAATGCTCAATGAATCTCTCTTGGTGGCTGTCGCAATTGCGGTTGCGATCTTCAAACTCATGGCTCTTTCGTTCAACTCGCACGATTTTGCGTTCACGGCTTCCTTGCCGAAACGGACCAGCGTGTTTGGACGGGTGTGCTTGATGACCGCTCTTTGGTTGGTCGCTTGGTTGCAGTTGCTGCCACCGGCATTCCCGCCTGTTTCGATGGTGAAGGAGGTGGCTGCATCGAGTGTCGTCTCGACGCTTCAGAATGTCGCTGCCGAACGTGCGATCGCGATGGATTCCGATCGGGGTGCCGCTTCGGTTGCCCAGACGTTGAAAGACGCACGAGAGCTATCCATTTCGTTGGACTCGGCGACGGCCGATCGATGCGATCAAGCCTCTCGCGTTCAATTCGCGTGGGTTCATCAATCGCGTGCGTGGGCCGGCAATGGCGCTGGCAATTCTCTGGTGAATTTGCATGTGAGATTGCAGATCTAAGACGCCTTCGGGTTGTTCTGGTTTCTGTTTTTCTTAAGCAATGAATCTTATTGAGAGTTCTAACTATGTCTGCGCGCGCAAACCGTTCTGTTTCCACGAGTCCGTCTTTCCAAACGAAGCTATCCACACCGAGTCGATCGTCTGAGTTGCCTGATGTGCTGCAATCCGTCGTGAAGCTGTTGGCTAAACGCGATTACGAAGGTGTTGTCCGACGTCTGCATTCCGCGGGAAGAACGCCCGCGATTCGAAACACGTTGGGCGTCTGCCTTCTGCGATTGGGGCGGAAGGAAGAAGCCTTGTCGGTTTTCCGGCAATTCGTCTTGTCGTCCAACGGAGTGTTGGAACGGTCCGAGGTTTCCAGTACCTGCCGGCGGAATTTTGCCACCGCGTTGTTGGTAAACGGGTTGGTGGGTGGAGCGTTGGATGCGCTCAACCAGTCCGGTGAACCAAACCATCCACGTGCCACTGAGTTGCGAACCTGTCTTCGGGATTGGGAACGCTCGCTATCGTGGTGGCGATGGTTGGATTGGAAGATCAATCGCATTGTCGCGAAAGACAGCTATGTGCCGCTCACCTTCGAACCCGGTGAACTGGAGTTTGATGTGTCGTTGAGCGACGACGCTCGCACATTCAACGAAAGTCATGGCTTGCCAGTAGGACGATAACGCGTTCAACGAGTGCTTCGAAGCTGGCACCCAGATGTCAGCCGTATGGCGTTCGCCACGGTTTCATTACACTACCGGGGCGAATGCTGGACTTCGAATTGTTTGCTATTGGCGTTCTGATAGCGAATGCAATTTTTCTTCCCGCGTCTGCCTTTCTTCATCCCGGTAGGGATTTTGGATGGTAGCCGGGGGTTGCTGCGTGGGACGTTCGATTTACAACTTGCGGAACCGCTTTGCTAGCATTGCATTCGGCTGAAATCGCCTGCTCGTTACAATGGGGTTATCGAATGGACTGAAAGGATCTTTGACTTTGAAGGAGTGTGTCATGACACTTGCAATGGAACACCACTTCGACCAAGCGGTCGAATCCCAGATGCGAAACTTTTTTCGGACTCTCGGCGAGAAGGATCGTCGACGCTACGCAGCGATCGAAGCCAGGAAGCTTCCTTTCGGAGGCATCCGCTACATCGCCAAAGTACTTGGCTGCTGTGAGAACACGATCGCAAGTGGCATCAAAGAGCTGGAGAGCCTTGCTGATGGTGATCCCCTGGAAGGACGCCAGCGAGTCGAAGGAGGTGGCCGCCCAAAAAAGAACTGAGCTGTCCGTCACTCATGAATGAGTTGCGGGCAGTGATCCAAGACAATACTGCCGGTAGTCCCACCGTGCCTGGCTTGAAGTGGACGCATCTGTCGGTCGCTGAGATTGTCAGAGAATTGTTCCAGCGAGGAATCAAGGTTGCAAACGAAGTGGTTTCTCGTTTGCTCGGCGAGATGGGGTTCAAGACTCGCCAGCAGGTGAAATCAAAAACCAAGGCGCCAAGTCGCGACCGTGACGAGCAGTTTGAAAAGATCGAGAAGTCCATCGAGGACTACAAAAACACGGGAGATCCTGTGTTTAGCATTGATAGCAAACGAAAGGAATCGCTGGGTGAAGTCCACCGTAGCGGCGACGTGATTGCCAATCAGGCAGCGGAAGTTCTCGACCATGATCTACCAGCTTACCGTGATGGCGAAGTCACACCGCATGGGATCTACGACGTGCAAGAAAACACGGGGCACGTGACAGTGACCACAGGTAGCGACACCGGTGAATTCGCGGTGGCATCGTTTCAAAGGTACTGGGAAGAAGTTGGTTCGGTCCAGCACGCCTCGGCCAAGCGAATTCTCCTCTTGTGTGATTGTGGTGGCAGCAACAGCTACCGTTCAAACACGCTCAAGCACCATCTTCAGGAACTGTCCAATGAACTCGGGTTGCCGATTCAGGTGGCCCACTATCCGGTTCATTGCTCGAAATACAATCCGATTGAACGGCGAGAGTTTAGCCACGTCGAACGAGCGTTTTCAGGCCGAATTTTTTCAACAGCCTCGGACGTAGCAGAGGCTGCTGAATCAACATCCACCCAGACCGGGTTGAACGTCACCACAGCAGAACTCCCCGAATTCCAGCCTGTTCGCAAGAGCGGGAAAAGAGTGCCGAAACCACCGAACGTGGAATACGACAAAGATCTCCCCGACTACAACTACACGTTCAACCCACAGTAGTTGAATACGCAAGTTGTAAATCGAACGTCCCTAGCAGCGTACCCCCGGAACACGAGCTCCCATAAAACTCTCCATCCCGCCGTGGCCTTTGGCCACGGCGGGATGGAGAGTGGCGGCGTGGGACGGGTGTCCATCGGTGGCGCTATCGCTTACCGACGGCTACCATCTGACGTAGCGGACGATGTTGTAAAAGGCAATTGGTTGTTTCACGTTGTCTTCTCCCGCGACGCCCTGAGGACTCGTGGCAGTCGATCGAGATGAACTGCTCCAGGGGCCGCAATTTCCGAGACTTCGGAGTGGTCTTCACTCATGGACGAGATCATTTACGTCGATCACAGGTCCACTTCAGTGGTCCATGAAACTGATCGAAACAGCGACGATTTGCTAGCAAACGCCTATCAGCAAATCACCAACGCGCAGCCGAGACGCCATCCCGACAGCGATGGTGTACAGCACCGCGTCAGCATCAACGTTCAACCCGTTCAAATGCAGGAGGCTCAATCATGAATGGAATTGTTCGCGTCGCCCTCTACGCCCGCGTCAGTTCGCAACAGCAAGCCGACGCCAACACCATCACCTCGCAAATCCAAGCCATCGAACAACGCGTCGCTGCCGATGGTTTGCGAATCGATCCGGACTGCCGATTCTGTGACGAAGGGTACTCAGGTTCAGAGTTGTTGCGACCGGCGTTAGAAACACTTCGTGATCGTGTTGCGGCTTCTTTGATCGACCGAATCTATGTCCACTCGCCTGATCGCTTAGCTCGCAAGTACGCCCATCAAGCCTTGCTGCTCGAAGAGTTCGAGAAGCATGACTGCAAGATCATTTTCGGTGATCATCAGGGAATCGCCGATAACCCCGAGACAAACCTGCTCATTCAAATGCAAGGTGTCATCGCGGAGTACGAACGAGAGAAGATTCTTGAACGAACGCGGCGTGGTCGACGGCACGCCGCCGCAAGTGGCAACCTCAGCGTCTTCGGCGGCGCGCCTTACGGCTATCGCTACATCAAAAAAACATCCGCCGGTGGCAAAGCCGATTGGCAAGTCGATCCGGTTCGAAGCAAGCATGTCGCATGGATGTTTAAGCTTGTTGGCCAGCAAGGCTATTCACTGGCGGGAGTTTGCCGGGAACTCCAAAAGCAAGGTATCAAGACAGCCAAGGGCAACGTAAAGTGGAACACCACGACAGTGCACGACATCCTGACCAACACTGCTTATCATGGCCAGGCTCGTTACGGAAAACAGCGAATGGTCCCGCGAAAACCGGGAAAAAGAGCGAAACGAGGTGATCCGCCGATTCCGCGGCAAGCCAAGGTCACTCAAAACACACCGCTGGAAGAACAGGTTGTGATCTCGGTCCCGCCGATCGTCAGCCTTTCATTGTTTGAGCAAGTTGAGAAAACGATGCAAGAGAATCGTCGTCGACAACGTGAACGTCAAAGTGGTGTCAAGCACCTGCTCAGCGGACTAACGGTATGCGGACAATGTGGCTCGGCTTATTGCGGCCATCGTCAGCGTGGCAAGCGTGAATACTTTTCGTATCGATGCATTGGTGGGGATCGCTATCGTCGAGGCGATCAAACGATCTGTGACAACCGAGCAACCAACGGTGATCGCTTAGAAGAATACATCTGGTCGGAAGTTTGCAAATTGCTTCACGACCCAGGCCGGTTGCGCGTCGAACTGAATCGCCGACAACAAGAGTCTTCCAGCGGCGAAGCGAACTACCAAGCCTTGAGTCGGCGCGTCGACCAAGTACGAGGTCGGCTAGATCGCCTGATTGATGCCTACGAAAGCGGCTTGCTTGAAAAGCAAGAATTCGAGGACCGCATCGTTCCGTTACGGAGCGAACATGATCGTGAAGTGCTCGCACTTTCGAGTCTTCGTGGGGAGCTCAACCAACAGGACGATGCGGCGACGGCCGAAGTCGTCTTGAGTCAACTCAGTGCTGAGGTAGGAGCGGGACTGAGCACTGCCTCTATCGAGCTAAAGCGGGACATCATCAAGTTGCTCATTCGCCGCGTTGAAATCCATCGCGAGGAAATCCGACTAGTGTACAAGGTGCCCCAAAACCCTTTTGACCGACGCCCTGCAAGTCAGGGCTTTTTACAACATTGTCTGGCGTGTGCTGAAATCCCTACCGGGATGAAAACTTGCGCAAACGCATGGCCGCGACAAGCCAAAAAAAATGCCGGGCCGCTTGAGGGCGGTCCGGCATTTGGGTTGGTTTCGTTGCCCGACTGATCGGGGCACCAGACAATCGATTACATATCGATTTCGTATCCCTTGCGGCTTTCACGCGAGAGGAACGAATTGGCTTCGTCGTCGCCGACAATTTCACGCTTGGTTGGGTCCCAATTCAATTCGCGACCGAGGCGAATGGCAATGTTGGCCAAGTGACATGTCTCGAGCATTCGGTTGTGAGTCCAAACGTCTGAGATCGGTTGTTTGCGTGAACGCATGGCTTGGACGAAGTTGTCCGTGTGGTTGGCCGCGACGGGGCCGCCGTAGACGTTTTCAATGGCGTCTTCGGGCAGCGGGTTGGATTCCAAGTCTTCGACTGGTTTGCCAACGATCTTGCCGCGGTTGACGAAGAAGCGGCCCTTGGTGCCTTCGAACATGATCCCGTTGTCACCTTCGCTGGTGATGACCAATGGGATATCGCCAGGCATGTTGGCGTGGATCTCAAATTTGGTTGGCGAGTTGTATTGATCGCTGACGGTTGGATGGCCGTCTTTGTAATCGACTGGCAGTGAGAAACTGACCGGAGTGATCTTGCTCGGCCCCGATTGATCGGCACCCAACGCCCAAGTGGCGATGTCGACGTGGTGAGCACCCCAGTCGTTCATCTGGCCACCGGAGTACTCGTACCAGTTTCGCCAAGCGTAGTGGCAATTGGTGTAAAGCGGCACGCCGCCGCCGTATCCTTTTCGCATTTCTGGGAGAGCGCGGTAGGGGACTTTGGGTGCTGGGCCAAGCCAGAAATCCCAGTCCAGGCCCTCGGGCACATCGATGGCGGGAATCACTGGTGAATTGGTCGCACCACCAATGCCACAGGTGACTTTGCGGATCTCACCAATTCGTCCATCGCGAATCATCGCGATCGCTTGAAGGAAGCGTTGATTGTTCTCGGTCCGCTGCATCGTTCCGACTTGGAAGACGCGTCCGGTCTGCTTGACGACCTTTTCGATCAGCTTGCCTTCGTCGATCGTCAGTGTCAGTGGTTTTTCACAGTAGACGTCTTTGCCGGCCAACATGGCTTCGACGGAGATCTTTGTGTGCCAGTGATCGGGGGCTGCGATCATGACCGCGTCGATATCTTTTCGCTCGAGCAGCTTGCGATAGTCGGCGTAGCCTTCTGGTGCCGTGCCTTGCTGTTCTTTGGCCTTGGCAATGTTTTCACCCAAGACGTTTGCATCGACGTCTGCCATCGCGGCGAAGTCAGCGTACTTGAATGATTTGTTCGTGATCGTCCAGCCTTGGTTGCGAAGACCGATCGTCGCGAACACTGGACGTTCGTTGGGCGACTCTTGTGCGTTTCCGAGGCTGCTGGTTCCTGCAAAGTAGCCGGCTGCGGTGGCAGCGCCGGTGGTTTGTAGGAAGTGACGCCGATTGAGTTTTTGACGGGCTGACATTGGAAACCTCGTGGGGAATTGCGACAAAGAACGTCGAAAGTGAAAAGGAAAAGTTAGTTGGAATCGTCGAAGGTTTGGGACTGAAAACGCTATTTGCCCAAATCTTTGAAGCGTTCGTAGGTCTGGTTCAGTGGGTGGGCTTCTTTTTGACCGTCAATCATGTTGGCGGTCCATTCGGACAATCGTCGGCCCAGGCGGCGACATGCCTCTTGGACTCGTTCTTCGTCGGGACCGCCGGCAGAGATCGCGCCATAGTGGGCTGAAAACTTGATTCCGGTGTAATCGGTCAATCCGAACACCAAGAACCCGTAGTTGATCAGGATGGACAGTAGGGCCATGCAAGTCCATTCTTGGCCGCCGCCCCAGGCGCCGGCCGATGTGAAAACGCAGCCGATTTTACCGTCGCGTTTGCCCCAGTTTTCGATCGGCTGCTCGTCCCACCAACGCTTCATTTGCCAACTGAGGGTGCCGTAGTTGGTGGGCGAACCGAGCGCGATGCCGTCGCACCAATCCAGGTCCGTGTGGTCAGCGTCGTCGATGTTTCTCAACCGGACATCGGCTCCCTCAAGCTGCCCCGCGCCTTCCGCAACCAGTTCCGCCATCCGGTGCGTATTTTGAGTGTTCGAATGGTAAAGAATCAGGACTTTGGGCATTGGCGATTGCAGACAAGGTTCGAACGAGCAGGAGCAACCAACTTCTGCGGATTTGAGCCACCCACGCATCATCCGAGGATTAAGGGGGGTAATTCAAGAAAAGGTCGCAGCGACGGCTGGTGTCGCGTTGAAGCAGTTTAACGCAAGATGATTTCGCCTAGTAGTCCTGTGGTTGATGCCAACGTCGATTGGAAGCATCGACGTTGGGGTTGGTTGCAAGTGACAAAGTGGTCTTTGGCTGAGTCGCTTCAGTTAGCTCAGCGATTCAGTGGGGTTGCCGGACGGTTGGGGACAGGCAGCACGATGGTCGTCGCATAACTCGTGAATTCGAACTCCTCGGTCTTCTCATCCATCGCGGTGTGGTGGGCGGCGATCAAGTAGCGTGTCGCCTTCTTGGGAATGAACGTGGCGCTTCCGGACGCATCGGTCACAAATTCGTAGTTGGGATCCATCTCTCCCTGAAGCGTTTCGCCCTCGGGGATGAAGCTGACGACGGCGTCTTGGATCGGTTTGCCGTGATGCAGCACCGTGACTGTGATTGGATGACCCGCACAAACCTCGCCGAACGGGCAAGTGTTGAGAACAATCTCGAATGGCAAGCCCGCAGGCGTTTCGTGAGCGTGGCCGTCGATCTTGGGAGCGTCCAACGAGTCGCTGGCCAGCACATAGCTTTTCGCGGTTCGAATGCTTCGGATGGATTTGCCATGGTTCATGACCCGATCGAGTTTTTGAACGAACTGATGGACACCGGATTGAGACAGCGTCACGGGCGTCGTCCAGTAACCTTGCTTTTCAGCGGACGCAGACGTGTAGAGTTGGGGCTTCAGATCGGCGCGCGTTCCATCTGGTTCGACGTGATCCAACGTCGTCCAGTCCAGCGTCAACAAACCTGCCAATTTGAAGTCGCGGTGTTGGTTGCCGTGGTTCCCAAGTCGTAGGTCGACGTGCACGACCTCACTGGTTCGAACGATCGGTGAGTTGGTTTGGATCCACGTGTCGTGGGCGGATGCCAACGCAGGAAGAAGGAGAGCCAGAGCGACAGTCAGGTATCGATAATTGATGTTCATGATTTGGTTGAGAACGTGGTGAAAGTTGAGAGTGAGAGTGATTTGTTGCTTCCAAGGGCCAAGCCCGTGGGGCGGATTGTTTGCGAAGCGGTGGGCGATAGAGTTGTGCACAGTGCGCGCTCTGATCTTTCGATGGCGAACGATTGGACGAGATCAGCTTTAGATTCTTGGGAAACCTAGCCAATCCATCTCAGAACGCCTCCATGACTTCGTGGCCGTTGCGAGTGCCGTGGGCACGCCATGTTTCCAGGTCGATGCTTTCGGTGACGAAGCCAACGCTTCCGTCACAGCGAGCGACGTGAACCCCGCCGGAATGATTGCTGCGTGTGCCGAAGACTCCCCAGCCACAACTTCCCATGTCGGGGATCAAGCTTTGCGGTGGGTGGTAGTGCGAGTAGCCGGTCCAGTATTCTCGACCGTTGATCCATCCGGCACCGCGATGACCGGACCAGCCGCGATGCAGTCCGCTGCCGCGAACGTAGGCTTCCATCTCGTTCGGATCTTCAGGCAGAAAGAAGCCGGCGAACCCTGGCGTGGACGGTGGCATCGTGCGACTGATGAAAGCACAGGTCACGTTCATCATCACTCGCTTTCGCAGATGCGGTTCGGTTGGCTCGGCGGGATCTTGTTCGGACATGCCAAGCAAGTGTTCGGCGAAAGCTGCGGTGTTGCTCAGTCCGTCGGTGATCGCTTCGAAGCCGACCTTGGAGTTGATCCAAAGGATGCCATCGGTCGTCGTGCGTGAGTCGTACAACGTGCCAACTCCGGTGCCAAAGTTCATGCCGTAGTTGGTGGCGGAGTAAGCCTGAGTTGGGCCGCTTCCTGAAAGGGTGGTGACAAAGTAGGTCCGATCATGATCTTCGCTGGGACATGTCAGCATCGGCATCGCTGTTTTTGCAGCGGTGTCATGGGGAGTCACGAGCTGGCCTGGGCAGCAGCCGACATGGAGTGGTTGGTCAAAGTGAATCATGTCGAGCATGTTCCCTTGCTCGTAAAACGGAGCCATTTGGGCGAAGACCGAAAAATTGCCCGCGGTGCTGGTCCCGTTGGTGTAGTTCGCCGGGATCTTTCGGTGTGCACTTTCGTAGTTGTGCATCGCCAGCGTGATCTGTTTCAGGTTGTTGCTGCACTGCATGCGACGAGCGGCCTCGCGTGCGGACTGGACCGCGGGAAGCAGCAGTCCAACCAGGACGCCGATGATGGCGATCACAACCAGCAGTTCCACCAAGGTGAAGCCGCGTCGCGTTGAATGGTGTCGAGAGATTTTCATGGGAGTTGGATTGTTTGGTGTTTGGGTGAATCGTTGTTGGATAGATCGGTGTGTGCATGCAGGTCGAGCCTGCTGAGTGCGCGCACCGTCCCCGGGGAACAAACCAAGCTGTTTGCAAGCTTCGGTCGTTCGAATGTCGAGCGGCGTTCGAAGTTCTTTTTGAATCGGTGCAATCCGACGTCCGGTCAACCATCCTCGGCGATGCGAGGACGCTCCCGCGTCAGGGACGAAGACAACACTGGTGTGAGGAGCGAGCCTTCAACCACCAACGCGGCAGCGGTGATTTCTGCGCTGGTCCAATCGCTTTTGAAGCGACGGCACCTTGGGCGCAGCAACAAGCCGGATTGCAATGCGATCGTGAATCACACGCGTCCAAACGTTCGGCGGAACGATTGGGCACGCACCAGATCGCTGGTTAAGGAACCGGCGGCTCAGGGCAGAGGCTCACCACCGACGCTTGTTCGTCATACAGACGCAAGCGGAACAGCAGTGGCGGAGGAGAAAGGTTCAGCTCGAATGCTTGAAAGTCAACGACGATGCTGGAGAACAGGCTCCAGACCATCTCAATGCCGTGACATTTCGCAGCGTCTTGCAGCCGAACCAAACGAATTGATTTGGGATCGGATGAGGTGGCAGATTTGTCGCAACTTGAATCGCCACAGCACGAAGCCGATTTGGTTTTTGCCAATGAGCAGGTGGAGGCATCCGTCGATTGGCGGTTCGTGCGATTGGATGACGAGGAACGCTGACGCATCATCGAAGCGAAGCCAGGTGGCGGGCCAGGTGAATTGGGACCGCAGCAGGCACCAGCAACGCAGGTTGACGGTGTGTCTTGCGATTGGTCCTCGGCAATTTCGCGGAGTGTCAAGTCAACGCGAGCGACCAGGAAAGCGGGAGGCGTGACGTTGTTGTCGGCTGCCCATTGCAGTTTCTCTAAGTCACTGTGACAGCAGCATTTGTCCCAGCAATAATCGGCCGAGGAGCAACCGCATGGGCAAGATTCGCAGGGGAATCGGCCCTCTTTTTCGGGTCGAGGAGCGGTGAGGGGCAGTCCGACCATGCCACAACCCAGCACCAACAACAGCGTCAAGCAAACGCCGCGTCGTAACAGGGAAGATCGGAACTGTCGAAAGAAAAACAAAACGGGTCAATGCCTGACTGCGTGCCAAATCTGGCTCGCTCCTCACGCTGAGAATGGTAAACAAGCCCTGCCGTTGGGGCAATCACCAACGCTAAGAATCCAATGCGGCGACCTGCCGCACAGACGCATTCGAAGACGTCGCGTCACGCATGATGTAGCGACGATCGAGGTGGTCGATTCACGCCGGCCCCATCCGGGGCGTTTTTGTTTTTGATCTGGTTCCCGGTCCTCGGGGCTGACACCGAATGGCACTTACTTTGCGCTAAATTCTTGACGAACTGCACTTTAGGCACATGGTTTGCGCATAGAGGCTTCTTTTCCCAATAAGGAGCCATTTTGGCATGAACTATACCGGTCCAAATCACGAAGCTGACCTCCAGTTCGACCGCTCTTTTGAGTTGTTGCAGCAGCTAGTCAACTTTGAAGATGCCAACAAGCTCTTCGAGCAACAAGCTCATACCGTCTATACGGCATGTGTTGTCCTGTGGATGCTCGTTTACCAGCGACTCAAGCCGGATGCCTCGCTTGAAAACGCAGTCAAGCATTTACTCGATACGCGACCGACTTATCTTCCCGAAAACAAACGCCTGGAAGACAACACGCTCTCGGTCGCAACGGGTGGCTACAGTCGTGCTAGATCTCGCTTACCGTTAGAAGTCGTTCGTTGGTTTGCCGAGGAAGTGAGCTCGGGGATCCTTTCTGCCACCGAGCCGGCGGTGGACGAACAACGCGTGTTCTTGATCGATGGAACCACGTTGGCACTGGCCCCGGAAAAAGAACTCCAGCAAGCGTTTCCACCGGCAAGCAATCAGCTCGGTGAAGGCGTGTGGCCTTGTGTGCTGTTGACGGTCTTTCACGAACTCGCCAGCGGTGCAGCGATGCTTCCACAAGTGGGACCGATGTACGGTCCTGAGGCGATCTCCGAAACGCAACTTGCTCGGCAGGGGTTTGAGCAGCTTCCGGAGAATTCGATCATCATGTCCGATGCAGGATTTGGGATCTTTGGAATCGCACATGGGGCAATCGACGCAGGTCACGACATCCTGCTGCGAATGAAGAAGGTGAACTTTCAGTCGCTGCAGAAGGATGCCGAATTGATCGAACAATCCGAGCACCACAAAACTTATCGGCACACCTGGAAACCCACGAAGAAGAATCGCCAGACGCAGCCAGATCTCCCGTCCGACTGCCAGTTGGATGTCTATTTGCATGAAGTCCAGGCGACCGACACGCTGACACTTTATCTGGTCAGTACGCTTGCGCAAGATGCTTTCGCGTCTGCCTCGCTATTTGAGCGACGCTACGACGTAGAAATTGACATTCGCAACTTCAAGGTGGTCATGGACGCCGAGAACATTCGCGCCAAAAGCGTCGACACATTCATGAAAGAACTCTATACGTCGGTGGTGGCTTACAACCTGACCAGCCAGCTTCGGATCGAAGCGGCGGCCTTCGAGAAAGTTCCGCCGCGTCGAATGAGCTTCAAACGAACGTGGACCACGTTTCAAACCTTCCTCCTGCGGCACATGCACACGGAGCCTGAGCGTTGGAGAATGGCCTACCAAACAGCATTGTCGATCGCCCGCAAGGACAAGCTACCGATTCGCAGCAAACGTAGTTATCGCCGCGAGGCCTACCGGAAACGCCCCAAAAACATGCAGTTTGAAAAACGCACGAAACCACCGTCTAAAATGAGAGACTCGGATCTAAAGTAAGTGCCATTCGGCTGACACCCCGAGCTACTGACGCGGACTCCTCCGGAGCCATCCGCAAAATCGCCAAGGACGGGGCCGGCGTGGGATGTGGCCGACTTTGGATGGGTGAGGCATGTCGGTTCATTCAAACACGTAACGTGGATCGAACTGGATGCCATGTTTGCGTAGTATCGCCATGAACTCTTCCTTAAAGGTCAACTTCTTGTGATGTTCCTTTTGGTTGGCAACGTAGGCCTTGACGGAGTCAACGGAGGATTCGCTCACAGAGAAGGCTCCGTATTTCGTCTGCCACTGAAAAGATTTCAAGTTCGTGAGATGTTCGTGCACCCAAACACTTGAGTTGGATTTGATATCTCGCACACAATCGGAAATCGATTGCGCCGGATGAATGCTGACCAACAGATGGATGTGGTCTTCGACTCCGCCGGCGGCCAAGAGGGAATGTTTGCGTTTGCGAAGAACGCCACCGATGTAGGCGGAGAGTTCTTCCTGGAACTCGTCGAAGAACCATTGTTTTCGATCCTTGGTGCTCCAGATCAAATGGACACGCAAATTGGTGTACGCCATGCGAAGTCACCTCGGATGAATGTGCTGAAGAGAACATTCAAGTGTAGCAAGACGCCGGCCCCGTCCGGGGCGAATTTGTGTGCATGGGGCGGGAGGAGTCCACCCCTCGTAATGGCTCCGGTGGAGTCCACGTCAGTAGCTCGAGCCTGAAGCCCCGAGAACGATGGCGATCAACACAAACATCGCCCAGGATGGGGCCGGCGTTGACTCGTGTGATGCAACAATCCCATTCGAGAGGTTTGAATTTCATCTTCCGATGACGCGATTGTCTTCGATCATACGAACGACAATCGTCGAGTCGGCACGTCTTCCTTTTCGCTTTTGGTTTCATCCACTGATTCAACCTTCGAATCGCCAAACCAATCGGCATCGCCGCTCTCGAACAACACCTCGCCTTCGGCGGTTGGGTCGGCTTCGCACTTCCAAGCGTGGTACAGCAGCGAGGCGGCGGTTTTGTTGTTGAAGTCCTTTTTGCCAGCGGGCGGGATCACCAAGTACAAACCTTGCCGAGCACGTGTCATCGCGACGTAGAGCAAGCACATCGCTTCGGTCAACCGGGCGGCAACGGAACCGCCAAACACGGCTTGCCAACGTTTGGGAAGAAAGTGCCATTGGGCTTCGCCGACCGAACGACTGAGCCCGCGTGCGGGTTGGCCAATCTCTGGGATGTCGGCCAAGCATTGCGGTGATGGCCCCAACAACGCCTTGTGGATCTCGGGCAAGAAAACGGCGTCGAATTCCAACCCTTTGGATTGGTGAACGGTCATCACGCGTACCACGGCGGCACGCGGACGCTGGACTCGTTTTTCGTGCACCAATTCGACGAAGTCTCGCAGGCGGCTGTCGGCGGTGTGTTGGTAGAGCGTTGTTAGTTCGATCAATTGTTCCAAACGCACATTCTCGCGACTGTCACAGTGAGGCATCAACGCTTTCGCAAGAAACAGAATTGTTTGGGCGAGACCCTGGTCCTCGATCCGTGCTCGAAGCTGATCGGCCGCTTCGCCTTTGCCATCGCTGTCGGACAGCGGCAAGACAAACTTGAGCGGGCTGTTGGCGATATGCAATCGCCAGCGACCGTCGCCGGGATGTTCGCACATCATCAATGCAGACAAAATCCAACGCACCGCGACGGAATCGACAAGCGGGTTGCCGCCTTCGGCACTGACGTCGACATCGAGGTGTTCCAATCGATTGATCAACGCACCGACGGTGCTGTTTGTGCGAGTCAGCACGCCAATCGTCAGGTGTGGCGATTGGTGGTGCAACTCGGCAATTTGTTTCGCGACGTCGTCCAGCAAGCCTTTCTGAATGTCAGCGGCGGATGGTTTGCTCTTTGTTTTTTCGTCGGAGTCCGCAGGCGGTTTCAAATTCAATTCCGCGGTCCGAAACTGAACGAAGCCGGGCAGCTTTCTGGCCGCGGTGTGCTTGGGAAAACGTTTCGCGAACCGCTTGAGTGCCTTGGCTTCATAGGTCGCCTTGTCGGCGGGGTTGGGCGGATCCGATCCCTCCGCCATCGGGTGACGAGGCAAATGTTGAAACGCATCGGTGACCGCGTCGAGCACGACGCTGCTGCTGCGATAGCTCTCGTCTTGCTGCTTCGAAATGATGCCCGGAATCTGCTTGTCGACGGCATCAAAGATCTCTGCCACACCGCCACGCCAACCGTAGATGGCTTGTTTGGTATCACCCACGCAGAAGAACGATTTAGATCGTTTGGGATCCAGAACATTGGACGACGAATCCGTTGATTCGCCGGTCACCGATTGCGCCAGCAAACGAAGGACTTGCCACTGCACCGGCGATGTGTCCTGGAATTCATCGAGCAGCAAGTGATCGATCGAGGCGTCGAGTCGGTCTTGCAAAGTGTGATTGTCTAGCTGCGTGAACACGCCGGCCAAGCGAACCGCGATGTCATCAAACGCGAGTGCCCGTTGGGCTTGCTTGACCAATTGGATCAACGTGTCGTAGTGGTCGACCAGGGTGCTGGTGGCTTGGTTCTGAGCCCGCAGCAACGACAGGGACTCATGCCGGGCGACTTCGTAGATCAGATCGAATTCAGGATCCAAGCCCGGTGGGAACTTGCTGCGTCCAAATTTGACTTCTTCACCATGCAAACGCGCTTTCGCGATGTTCTTGGTCAGCGTGGCTTCGACAAGCGGTCCGAAGTCGCGAATTTCGAGGCTGTCGGCCGCGGATTCGAGTGCTTTGACGAGTGACTTTTGTGGCACTTCGGCGGACCGGAGCATGCCCGATGTGCGTGTGATGTCGGCTGACTCAGGGAGTTCGGGAACTTTCAATTGGTCCCATCGTTCGACGTCGGCTTGGCGAGCCAAGTTGTAGGTGTTCTCGACCACATCGATCAATTCACGTGCGATGTTGCGCTTGACATCGCCGCGGCTGAGCATCGAAATCAGCGTTTCTGTTTCGGCGGGCTGCAGGGACTCGATTAAGTTTCCGATCGCGACTTGTCGCAACCAGATTTCCTCGACCTCGTCGGTCAAACGCCAACCAGGCGGCAGATCCAATTCAAACGGCAGTGCTCTGGCAAGTTGGGAGAACAAACTGTCCAGCGTGCAAATGCGCAATCGGTGGATGTTGCGCAGCAAGCGATGGAAGAGTTGTCCACAGACGTGACGCGGCAAGCCTTCGATGCCGACTTGTTGTCGCAGTTCCGTGATCGCGTTTTCACTCGGATCGATCGCGGCTTTACCAAGAGTGATCAAGACTCGTTCGAGAATTTCGCCCGCGGCTTTGCGAGTGAACGTGGTCGCGAGAATCGTTTCCGGTGGTGCACCGGTCAACAGAATCTTCAACAACCGAGCGGTCAGTTGATAGGTCTTGCCCGTGCCGGCCGAAGCCCGCACCAACGTCGGCTCAAAGGCTTCTCGCAGCGTGGTCGGTGACTCGACAACAAAGTCCAGTTCGTCGGGAAGCGAGTCGTCCTCGGGAAGTTGATTGTCGTCGTGAAGCATTTCGGCTTCCGAAGGCTGGGCTTGCTCGTCGAAGAACGGGTTGTCGTCAAACAAAGGGTGTTCAGATGGGTTGCTCATTCGAAGGCCTCCGTGTCGTCGTCCATGGGAATGAACACGCTCTCGTTCATCAGCATTTCGTAGTCGTCAAATTCGACGCCGTCGGGATTGGGCTCGAAGTGACACGCACGGATTTCGCGAACGCAGTGATGAATCAGTTCGTCCGCCGCGGCAAATTGTGCCGGAGTGAACTCGGCCAGATTAATTTGAGTTTCGGTGTCCTTTTCGGCAACGTTGAAGTATCCCAGCTCAACGTCCACCGGGTCCGCATCGATGCCAAGATCGGGAATGAAACGACGGTACAGTGGCAACTGCAAATCCACCCACTGAGTCGATCCGTCGGGCAGTTTTTTGAGGTGTTTCTTTTCCGGTTTGTGACCGTGTGTCTTGTAGTCCAGAATCGCCCAACGCCCGGTTTCGGGATGAAAGTCAATGCGGTCAAAACGTCCGCGTAGGCCTGTGAACTGGCCATCCAAAGTGATGCCGGTTGGCTTCTTGGGTTTGCCGGTGATCGGGTGAATCTTTTTCTCATCGACGGCGTCCTCCACAGCATGAATTTGCCATCCGGCGGCGGCACGTTCGGCTTGTCGAAGGGCGACCGTTTTCAAACGCCGTTGGGCTTGGCGAACTTGCAGCTTCACGGTCGTGGATGTGTTGTCGCCGAAATGTTTGGCCGCGTACCGATGAAGCTCTTCGATCAACGCTTCTTCGATGCGTTTGGGATCGGTCTCGTTCTTGTAGTCACCTCTTCCGAACTCTTCGAGTGCTCCGTGGACCAGGTCGCCAAATTGGTTGGCGGCCAACTCCAAGGGGGAATCATCCAGTGGACGGAGCCTTAAAACATGCCGCAGGTAAAACCGGTAAGGGCAGGCGAGGTAGGCCGAGAACGCGGTGACGCTGAGCGTGTCGATTGTCCGCCCAGGTTCCGGAGGTGGAGGAGCGAAGAAGACTTGCGAATCAACGCTGACCGCAGGAGGTGGCTGGACCGGTTCGATCACGATCTTGGGACGTGGAATCGTCAGCAAATCACAAACCCGCTTGGCGGCTTCTTCGGGAGTCGCAGCGGCGAGCAAACGCGATGGCGGAGTCGGAGATCCGTCGGCGCTGTGCGAACCGACCAGGAAGCGAACCGTTTCGCGAGACGTGAGCAATTGCTGCATCGCGTGCACGTCACGAGCGTAACGGCGATCGTTGGCGGATTGGTGCAGGGTCGATCGCAGTGATTGCGGCAAGAACGGGTCGCCCGATTGAGCTTCGGGAACGAACGGATGATTCAATCCACAAACAACGAGAGCCGGCGAATCATCGAGAGCAAGGTCCAGCCAACCCAGCAATTCAATCTCGGTGGGCGAGGGATCGTCGACCCAACGCACTTCGCTCATCCGTGACGCGAGCATTTCGACGGCAACGGATCCCTCGACTGGCTCATCGAGCGATGGGTTGAGATCGGCGAATCGGTGAAGCAGTCGGAAGATGGCACGCAGGGCTTGCTGTGTTCTGGAAAGCGAAGCGTCGGGTTCCGTCTCTTCAGACTCGTCCATTGAATCGGGATCGACGGGCAGAAGTGTTTGAGCGGCTTCGCCGTGCAGTTCGAGCAAGATGGCTTGAAGTGTTTCGCTCCATTGCCGAATCGGTTGTGGTTCTGTGTTTTTGATCAGCGGCGACAACCACTGGTCCAACACGGTGCGGATTTGATCGGCGGTTTCGGTTTGTTGGACTTCTGCAGGCAGAGGCTCGTCGACTGACCGGGGAAACGCAGACGAGAGAAGTTGATCGAGCTCTCTGAGCCACTTTTCCGATTCGGGATGGCCAGGGCAACGCTCGCTGACGTACCGAGTCACATCGGCGTGACGGACGAGCGCGGCCAGCGATCGCCAAGTCCGTCGCTGCAGGTAGGTGACAATCAGGTGCATCAAGCGACCAACCGCGGTTTGTCCGACGCGGTGGCCCAAGTGTCGATGCGTGGCGACGCCCAGCAAATCGCAGCGGTTCTCGATCGGTTCGACTTGCGATTCGTCGGTCACGCCGATCGTGATTTGATCGACGCGGTACTTCTGGCCAAACTCTGCGAGCGTTTCCATCACCGCGGCGGTTTGATCCGAGACGTCTCCGGCGGGAATCAGTTGGTCGTCTTGCAATGGCAGGCAGTGCGATTGCCAAAGGCCGGCGTTCAAGTTTCCAAACGAGTCGAATCGTTTTGAGTGACTTTCTGGAGCCGCAACCAATGCGGTGATCGAGGCGGACTGCTTGGACGATTCGACTTGGCCGAGCATCGAGACCAAGAGTCTTGAAATGTCGGAGGTTCCGATCAGCACCAGCGGCCGGGTCGCGCGGCAAGCGTTGTTGAGGATCGCTTCGAGTTGGGCTTCGTTGGGATCGGCTTTTCCCGCCGCAGCCAGTTCCGCCAAATAAGCCTTCATTAAGTCGACAAAGAACTGCCAGCGACGGCGTTCACCGGCCGAGTCGCACATGTCCAGCACGTCAGCGTAGGTCAAACCTTCGGCGGCGATGGAATTGTGAAGCCGCCGCATCGTGCCACCCAGTTCCAACCAAGCGTCAGCGGCATCGGGCGCCGGTGGACTGGAGATCAGCACGCTCAAGTCGTCTTGGTTGGCTGCCGCGAGGACACGAGCCCAAGCCAATGTCTGTTCGAAGTCCAGAGCCGCGGTGTCTGATTCGTACAAGCGTGAAGGCAGATCGCCGACCGTCAGCATTCGCGGCAGACGAACGGTTTGCTTCGCCGCGTTGGCTTCCGCGAGCAGAAGTTCGCTCATGCGATCGATGGCGCGGCGAGACGGAAACACCAAATCCAAATGCGACAAATTCCAGTCACCTTTGGTTTTCGGCCCGTTGGTTTCTTTCAGCCACTGCAGGCTCGAGACCAGCAGTGGTTGGTTCCATCCCAGAAAGATTGTTTGCGTCATTCGGTTTGAATTGGGGATTCGCGGTGGGTGGCGAGCGGGGAACGCAGAGTCGAATGCGGTGGAAACGCGGTTCTATTCCGCGTCAGGCTTTTCTCGCACCCAAACCTCGTCGTTCTCAATTTTGATGTCAAAGCAATCGACTTTGGTTCGCGGGTTGTCTTCCCAAGTGCCGTCTTTGATGCAGAATCGCCAGGCGTGCCAAGGGCAAGTCACCGAGTGATCTTCGACGTGACCTTCGGCCAGCGACGCACCCATGTGGGGGCAAAGATCGTCAATGGCGTACCATTCGTCGCCTTTGCGAAAAACCGCGACCATTCGGCCGTCGACGGGGACCGCTTTTCCCACGTTGTCTTCGAAATCGGAAACCTTGCCGACGCTTTCGTATTCGCTCATTGCTTGATTCTCTGTTTGATTTGGACTGCGTTCTCGCCGCTCAGCGTTCTGATCAACCGTTTTATCTCACCCCAGCCAATTCCCCAATGAGGCTGAGGATGACTCGAGCGGCCGGATTCGCTTTAATGGACGTCCGGTTGTCGCTTGACCACTCGATCCATTTTTGGTGCCAGTTTTTTATGATTCATCACGAACTCCGACGAAAACTCGAATCTCGCGTTTTGCCTCACGTGCAAACGCCGGCTCAGTATGTCGGCGGGGAACGCAACATCGTCGTCAAAGACCATCGGAAACTACGCGGGAAAATCGCCGTTGGATTTCCTGATGCGTACACGATCGGGATGAGCCATCACGGGTTGCAAGTTCTGTATTCGATGATCAATCGGCGAGACGATTGGTGTGCTGAGCGAGTCTTCATGCCTTGGCCGGACATGGAAGCCAAGCTGCGCGAGCACAACTTGCCGCTTTACACGCTGGAAACGTTCACGCCGCTCAGCGAGTTCGACGTCATCGGATTGTCGCTGCAGTATGAAATCAGCTCGCCCAACGTGTTGACGATGGTCGATCTGGGCGGTCTGCCGCTCGATGCGGTCGATCGGACGATGGCGGATCCGTTGTTGGTCGCAGGCGGACCGTGTTGTCAAAACCCGGAACCAATGGCCGATGTCTTCGACGTCATGGTGACTGGCGATGGTGAACCGGCGCTGCCTGAAATCTGCGATTTGTGGCTGAGCCTCCGCGAAGAGGTTCGGTTGCCCGATGGAAGCTATGCGACTGGCGAAGAAGGACGCCAGCAACGCGAAGACGCTTTGGCTCGCGTGGCTCAGCAATTGCCATTCGCTTATGTGCCACGATTTTACGAGCCTCAATACTCCGACAACAATCGCATCGGATCGATCGTTCGAACTCGTGATGACGTGCCAGAAACCATCGCACCCAGCGTCATCAGCGATTTGGATGGCATGCCGTTGCCGACGAATCCCATTGTTCCGTACGTCAACTGCGTGCACGACCGAATCGCGATCGAGATCATGCGAGGTTGCCCGCACCTGTGCCGGTTCTGTCAGAGCACGGTTATCAAACGCCCGCTGCGAATTCGCGAAGTTGACACGATTGTTGACGCGGCCCTGGAGAGCTATCGAAGCACGGGCTTCAACGAGATCAGCATCCTGTCGCTCTCCAGCAGTGACTACCCGCACTTTGCTGAGTTGGTGAAGCGATTGCATGAAGTCTTCGTGCCGCTGGATGTGAACATCAGTGTGCCGAGTTTGCGAGTCAACGACCAACTGCGAACGCTACCGGAGTTGCTCGGAAGCACTCGGCGGAAATCACTGACGTTGGCCCCCGAAGTCGCTCGTGATGACATGCGGCAACAGATCCGCAAGAAGATCAAGAACAGCGATTTGATTGAGGGTTGCCGAGCAGCGTTTCAAAATGGATTCGAAAGCGTGAAGCTGTACTTCATGTGTGGATTGCCTGGAGAACGACCTGTCGATTTGGACGGCATCGTTGACTTGGCAGAAACGATTTCGACGGTTGGGAAAGAAGTCAACGGCCGGTACGCACGAGTCACGGCCAGCGTTTCGAACTTCGTCCCCAAGTCGCACACGCCGTATCAATGGAACGGGATGCAGTCACGCGAATATTTCCGCTGGGCGCACGACTACCTCTGGAAGCGTCGAAAAATCCGCAGCGTGAACATCAAGTGTCACGACATCGAAACGAGTTTGCTGGAAGGCGTGATAAGCCGCGGTGACCGACGGACCGGGAAAGCAATCCGCCTGGCATGGGAACGCGGGGCCCGCATGGATGGTTGGACTGAGCACCTCGATTCAGAGCGTTGGTGGCAAGCGATCGAGGACGCTGGGATCGATGTCGATCAACAGGTGCACCAGAAGTACGAGATGATGGACAAACTCCCTTGGGATCACGTCAACGTGAAGTTTGGACGCACGTATCTCGAGAAAGAACAGACTCGAGCGACCATCCAATTGACCGACATGGCGAACGCGACATGACCATTCGAATTCTTTGCTTCAGTGACCTGCATCGCGACCAAGAGGCCGCCAAGCGATTGGTGGAACTTGCCGATCAAGCGGACTTGGTTCTCGGTGCTGGTGACTTTGCCAACCGGCACGAAGGTTTGGCTGACACGTTGGATATTCTGCAATCAATCACGCGGCCTACGGTGTTGGTTCCTGGCAACGGCGAGACGGCGGACGAATTACGTGAGGCGACCGCGAATTGGCAATCTGCGATTGTGTTGCACGGGGAAGGATGCGAGATCGAGCTGCACAACAGCACCATTCCTGTTTGGGGCGTGGGCGGCGGAATCCCGGTGACGCCGTTTGGTGCATGGAGCTACGACTTTGATGAAGACCAAGCCACCGAGATGCTGGCGGGGTGTCCCGAAGGAGCGATCTTGATCACGCATTCACCGGCGCTGGACACCGTCGATCACGACAGCGCCGGCAAAATTCGCGGCAGTCAGAGCATTCGCGATGCAATCCTAGCGAAGAAGCCTCGTTTCGCCGTTTGCGGGCACATCCATAGCGATTGGGAACGCCAAGTGACGCTGGGTGCGACACCGATTTTGAACGCGGGGCCGCGCGGCGTTTTGGTGGACGTCCCAGAGTAGAACGTTTGTCTCAAACGTTTGCGTGAAGGGTTCGTGTTTTCGAGAAACGCGACGCGAATGCGTTGGAATTTGATTGGGTGAGGACGCCGCCAAGCGGTGAAACGTTGCCACGACGGAACAGTCGTGGGGCACCGCACCATCTTTCCCCGAACCGCGAAAGATCTTTAAGTATCTTTCACAATTTTTGTGTAAGCCCGGCCCTCGTTTTGATCGATCCGTTCGGGTCGGCCTTTGTGCAAGTAAATCAGCTTCCGATGATCGATGCCCATCAAGTGCAAGATCGTGGAATGGATGTCGTGCACATGCAAGCGATCTTCCACGGCGTGCAAGCCGAGATCGTCGGTCGTGCCATAGGCCTGGCCACCTTGCACGCCACCGCCCGCCATCCACATTGAAAAACCGGTTGGATTGTGGTCGCGGCCGTCACCCTTCTCGCTCATCGGTGTCCGTCCAAACTCACCACCCCACACGATCAGTGTTTGATCGAGCAAACCGCGTTGCTTCAGGTCTTGGATCAATCCTGCGACGGGCAAGTCCATTCCGCGGCACATTCGTGTGTGGTTGGATTCGATTTTGGCATGCGCGTCCCACTTGCTTCCCGCGCCGTGATAGCACTGCACGAACCGGACGCCGCGTTCGACTAAACGCCGAGCCATTAGCAGCTGTCGTCCGTAGTCGGCAGTTTCCTTTTGATCGAGCCCGTACATCGATTTGGTTTGCTCGGTTTCCTGTGACAGATCCACCGCATCCGGAGCATGAGACTGCATTTGATATGCGAGTTCGAAGCTACGGATACGGGCTTCCAATTCGCTGTTGTCGGATCGTTCGGCGGCATGTGCTTGATTCAGGTCGGCCAAGAAATCGAGCGCAGCGCGTTGTTGGGGGCCAGCAACGTGCTCGGGGCGGTCCAAGTTTGTAAATGGCGATCCGGTACGCTGCATCGTGGTGCCCTGATAAATCGCAGGCATGAAGCCGGCACCCCAATTGCGAGCACCGTTGATCACCCGCCCCTTGCCTTCTTGCATGACCACAAAAGCGGGCAGGTTTTCATTTTCGGTCCCCATTCCATAAGTGACCCAACTACCCAACGAAGGACGCCCAGCGAACTGGCTGCCCGTGTTCATTTGGCAGATACCGCCTGAATGGTTGATGCCGTTGGTCCAGCATGAGCGAATGACAGCCAACTCGTCCGCCATCTTCGCGGTGTGTGGCAACCAATCCGAGATCCACAGGCCACCTTCGCCGTGTTGAGCCCATTTTCGTTGGGTGGGAAGGATTGGAGAATCAAATTCACCCATGGCCGTCAGCACGCGGCCAAAACTTTCAGGGATCGGTTTGCCCGCCAACCGTTCCAGCTCAGGTTTTGGATCGAACGTGTCCAGATGGCTGGGGCCGCCATCCATGAATAAGAAGATCACGCTTTTGGCTTTGGCCGGATGATGGACCAATTTAGATGCCAGCGGCGAGGGGGCTTCCGTAGAGGGCCCGGCCGACGCGGTGTCTTGTAGCAATCCCGCCAATGCCAGCGACCCGAAGCCACCACCGCATTGCAGCAGCATTTCTCTTCGCGACGAAATTCGTGGTGAGAATCCGTTGGAAGAGGCGGATGTTTCAATCGACATAAATCATCTCGCTGGAACAAAGGTAGGCATGGAGGAGTGCGGTTTTTGCTTCTTGATCGTTCGCATCATCGGATTCGGAAGGGTAGGCTGCGATGAATCCGGCGGCACGCTCACGATCCCACTCACTGGCAGATCGATGGAACAAACGAGGGTGTATTTGATCGACCAATTCGTCGACCGAGTCCTCCGCGAATTCTTTGGCCAATCGTTTAGCACGATCGTGCATCCAACTGTTGTTCATCAACAGCAGAGCCTGCGGAGACGTCGTCGTCCGATGGCGTTTGCCCTGGCTTCGGACTCGGTCGGGGAAATCGAACGCGGCGAGCAATGGATCAAGTTTGTTGCGTTTGACGTTCTTGTAGATGGCACGTTTGTCAGTTGCCATTTCTTGGCTGGCCACCAACATCGCATCATGGATTTCTTCGCCCGACAAACGACGGGGATTCATTCGCCACAGCCAAACGTTCTGCGGATCGATCTCTGCGATCTGGTCGTCCATTGGACGTGAGGATGATTGCCGGTAGGTGGCCGACATGAGGATTCGACGATGCAGCTTTTTGAGGCTCCATCCATCCTCGATGAACCGCGTCGCCAACCAATCTAGTAGTTCGGGATGCGACGGTGGGGTGCCGAGTCGACCGAAGTCGCTGGCCGTTTCAGCGAGCCCGCGGCCAAAGTGTTGCTGCCAAACGCGATTAACGATCACGCGGGCCGTCAGCGGGTTGTTGGAATCGGTGATCCACTTTGCCAGCGTTGATCGACGACCGGTGGATTGCAAAACAGCCGGGATCGGCAGGATGTCGGCGGGTTCCGGATCCAAGATCGTTGGGTATCCCGGATCGATCGGCGAGGTGTCTTGGTCAGGAATCAGCGTCGGCGGCGAATGAGGTCCAACATCACCAGCAACGAAAGCCAATGTCGGAAGTGGTTTGGGTTTCAGATAATCGTACTGAGCCAATTGCTCACGAAGATGTTGGCGTTCGGTTTCCGTTTCGCCATCGAGGTACTCAGGCAACTTGTCGGGATGAAGATCGAATTGGTTGGAGGCTAGCGAAGCGATTTGATGTTCATATTCAGTTCGGTCGCAGGGTCTGCTTGCGATCATCGATTGAATTTCGTCGGTGAACTTGTCCACGCCCTCACGAGTTGCATGAGCGAGCAACGCGGGTGTTTCAATCTCATGCAACCTACGGCGGATGGATTCGGTCGCCGCTTCCCACTTCTCAAGTTGTTGGATGTACTCTTCCCGAGTTGCCACGTCAGCGACGGGGAAATCTTCGCGAGGCAACAAGGGAGTGAAGAAGGCTTTGAGAGCAAAGAAATCGCGTTGCAGCAGTGGATCAAATTTGTGGTCATGGCATCGAGCACACTTCAGGCCTTGCGCTAAGAAAACATCGGCGGTGGTCTCTGTGATGTCACTGATGATTTCTTGCCATTGGCCTTCCACGTCACGCTGGTTCCATTCGTAAATCCAATGCCGCAGATACATCGTTCCGATCAATGCATCGCGATTGCCCGGATCGATTTCATCACCTGCAAGCTGCTCGCATACAAAGCGATCGTAGGGTTTGTCTTCGTTGAACGACCGGATGACATAGTCGCGATAGAGGTGAGCATGGGGCCGGGCATGGTCTGCGTTGTAACCATCGGAGTCAGCGTAGCGAACCAGATCCAGCCAATAGCGAGCCTGATGTTCGCCATAGGCGGGACTGCTCAGCAATTCGTTCAGTTGTGCCTCGTACCAATCATCGGCCGACGAGTCGGCATTTTGTTGGTTGCTTGGAGGCGGACAAGTTGGTGGTAATCCGGTTAGCGCGAAATGCAAACGCCGGGTCAGTTGCGAAGCGGTCGCTTCGTCCGCAGGACGCAAGTTTTCTTGCTTCAAGCGATCAAGAACAAATCGATCGATCTCATTGCGGCACCAACTGTCGTCATCGACGTCGGGGACCACCGGATCCGCGATCGGTTGGTAACACCACCAATCCCGGTCATCCTCGGTGATGATCGGCATCGGGGTGAGAATGAGATCTTCCGGCCACGGCGCACCAGCTTTGATCCAACTGGCAAAGCCATTGACGACCGGATCGTCCAATTGACCGGCGGGAGGCATTTCAAACGACTCGAATCGCAATGCTTCCAGGATCAAGCTGTCGTCTGCGTTGCCGGGAACGATTGCTGGGCCGGAGTCACCACCCGCCAGCAAAGCGTCCAGCGATGTCAGTTTTAATCCGCCCTCTTGCTCGGTTTCGCCGTGGCACTGAATGCAATGCTTGATCAGCGTCGGACGAACATGGATCTCAAACAGATCGCGAGACGCAGGTGACGAAGCGTTTGCGACTGCCGTTCCCAGAACGATCCCTGCACATCCGAACAGGAGTGAAAGCCGCTGCAGGAGAGAGGTGGGGATCACTTGCGTTTGCCTCGAGTGGTCGCATCGGGAAGAACCGCTGGTGACAAAGCCTTCGGCAGGCATTGCTTGGCGAGTCTTTTCCCGGGTGATGGCTTGGTTGGTGGGAAGCATGCCGTTTGGACACGGGGCCGGGAGGCCTCGCGTTTGCCATTGGAACGCTGGCCAACCGCATGCCTGCGTGGCCGATCCGCAGCCCTTAACGAAAGCTGGAGGGAAACAAATCGGCAACGCTCCCCTAGTCTATCGACTGATGGCCCTCCCATGGGGCGTTCGAATCAACTTTTCAGGTTCTTTCTTGAGTTGGAGAACTGGGCGAAACGAAGGGTTCGTAGCCATTTCGCACGCATGTCTTGTCGAGCAAATTGCATGTCTTACCGGGCAATAAGTTTCTTGATCGCTTCCTGCTGTTCTGCAACGAGAGCTTCTGACCCGCCGAGGGGTTGTGGTGGGTAGGTCTTTTCTCGCGTGTAACCGATGTGGTTCATCCAGGCTTTCCAACGCAGGTTGCGGATCGCATCGATCGATGCGAACACGGGATCCGCTTTGGCTTTCGCTAATGTCATGCTGGTTTTGCTCGCTCCCAATGCGGAAGCGATGGTTTGTGCCATCAGCCAATGCCCTTCCTCATTGGGGTGCACTTTGTCGTTCGAAAACGGTTGGTCGCGTTTCATGCGGGCGTCTCTCATCGCGGTGTGCAAGTCGATGACTTTGACATTGGGGAGCTTCAGTTTGGTTTCCCAGCGAGCGTATTCGCTAAGCACCGATTCGTAGTTGAAGGAACCGTCTGTGGGTTGGTAGTCGTAGATCGGCGGTGTGACCAGATAGATCTTTTTCACTCCTGCCTGTTGGGCTTGAGCGATCATGTTTTGAATGCCGTTTTGGAATGCCGCGAAACGACTGGCTTCCAGCGGTTGATAGATTCCATCGTTCATTCCGTAGCATGCGATCAGAACGTCCGGTTTGACTTTGCTAAGCAATCGGTCGAATCGCTCGAACAAACACGGTCGCGGGAATCGGCCTCCCGCGTGACCATCTTCGCTCAATCCCGAGACGGTTTCACTGGATAATCCCAATGGGTAAACGTCGAAGGTTCGATTGGGGTAACTCTTTTGCAACTGATACGACAGAAACGAGACGTAGTGACCGGCTTGTGTGATGCTGTCTCCAACGACCGCGATGCGAGATTCGGCCAGCAATTCAATGTCAGATTCGTCTGCACAAAGCGGCTTCGATGAAAGGCAGATGAAAAGCAAACAAGCAGCGATTGTGAAACCGAACCGAGCGGGCTGTTTGAGGATGTTTGCGTCAATGTTGGCTGGCCGGCGACGAGACATGAGCGGCGTTCTTTCGAGGTGGGACAGAGGTTGAATGGCGTGAAGGTGGGATGGGCCGGTCGGATCAATTCCAATGTTCAGAAATCTTGCGACGTAGGAAATCAACGCTACGGCGGAGTTGGTCGATGCCATCCACGCCGTCTTCGATGCTGATCCAAGAATCAAACCCTTTGGATTTTAATTCGCGAAAGATCGCATCGTAATCATTCAGGCCTTTGCCGATTTCACCATGACGGAGTCGTTGAGCGTAACCGACCGATCCGCTTTCTTCTGCCCGCAGGTCCTCGAGCGTGCCTTCGACTAGAAAGCGATCGCTGGCGTGCATGGTCACAACCCGGTCCGACACGCGGCGGAGCAACTCCAAAGGATCATCGCCGGCCAAGAATGCGTTGCTGGGGTCGTAGTTGACGCCGAAGTTCGGGTGATCGATCGCGGACACCAGATCGCAAAACACATCCATGGATTGGGCAAACTCGGGGTATTCCCAGAAGTCATCCTTGTAGTGGTTTTCGAGTATCAGCGTGATGCCTCGATCGGCGGCATGAGGCAAGCACTGAGTGATGCAGTCGGCGGCCAATCGAATGCCCTCCTCGATGGTCAATTCGGGACGCCTTTGTCCGCTGAGCACTCGGCAGTAGCTGCCACCAAGCGTCTCCGTCATCTCAATCCAACGCAGTTGTCGTTGGATTTGAGCGTCGCGGAACGTTTGGTCGGGGTGGGTGAAATCGGGCGAGCAACAAAGCATGGGGATGACCATCCCACGGTCTGCAACTTGTTGGCGTAGCAAGGGCCAATTGCTTTGGCTATCCAGTTCGAGGAAGCCGGCATAGAACTCCAGTCCTTGAACGTCCAGGGTCGAGGCGAGCTCAAACCACTCGGACAGCTTCATCGAGCCATCTTTGCAAAGAGCGGTCATGTAGGCTTTGGGAAACGCGGCCAGTTGAGGCATGGTTGGACTGCTGTTTTCTATGAAGCGATGTGAGAACCGGGCCTAACGGCCGTCGGCTAATTCGTTTGAACAATTCCACTTGGGATTAAATGGGTTGGAGCACAGATTTCACGACTTCGCCACGGTGCATTTTGTCAAATGCGGTTTGCCATTGGTCGATTGGCCAGATGCCGCCGATGATCGGGGCAACGTTCAGTTGTCCGCTGGTGAGCAACGCCAGCACGCGTTCCCAGATCGGCCAGTTGTGGCTGAAGCTTCCTTGCAAAGTCACGTTCTTTTGGACCAGCGGATCCAAGTTGTATCCGAGTGGTTGTGGACCCCAGCCGACTTTGCTGATCCATCCCGCAGGACGGACAACTTGCATGGCAATTTCAAGCGTGACGCTGGATCCAGCGGCATCGATCACGCCGTCGCATCCCAGCCCGTCGCGTTGGTTGGCCCAATCGGTTGGATCACCGACGATGCCTTGGCAGCCGTAGTTTTCTTCCGCGATGTTCAAACGATGACGATCGGACTCCAGTCCAACCAAAGCCACCTCGGCACCGCAAAGCCGCGCCATGGCGGCGCATAAAATGCCAATGGTCCCGGGCCCCATCACGATGACTCGATCACCCGGCTCAATGCGTGCATTGCGAACGACGGCGTTGTAAGCGACGCAGCAGGGTTCGGTCAGGCACGCGTGTTCAAATGCGAGCGAATGAGGGACCTCATGAAGAATTCGCGACGGAACGCGAACATAGCGAGTCATCGCACCATTGACTCCGTAGCCAAACCCTTTTCGTGTGGGGTCCAGGTTGTAGAGGCCTCGCCGTGACATGGGATTGTTGGAATCGATGATCGCGGCGGTTTCGCTGACCACGCGGTCGCCTTCTTTCCAACCTTCGACATCGCTACCAAGCTGCACGATGTGCCCGCCAAACTCGTGTCCCAGCACCACGGGGTAGTTCACCGGCCATGAATGGTGTGCGGTCCACTGATGAAGATCGCTGCCGCAGACTCCCACGTGTGACACTTCCAACAGCACATCTTGCGAGCCGATCTCCGGACGATCGATTTCGCGAATTTCGACGGAGCCTGGTTCGGGAGCGTAGTTCACCACCGCAGCGGATTGCATGGGATTGCCTGTTGATTGACGATAGAAAGGTTGAGTCGGAACGTCTGATAATCCAAGAGCAGTCGCGTGGAGTTCGGGGCAACTCCACCTCTTGCTTACGCTGCGGGTTATGACAGAGAGCTTGCTGTCCCTTTTAAGCGACGTCTTGAGCGTGCACAGCATCGCAGATCATTCGCAGCGACGCTTCCAAATCACCATCGGCGGTGCGAAACGCATCGGCATCGATGGTCAGAGGTGCACCTAAAACCACCAAAGGGGCGCCGTACTTGGGACACTCGATGGCTTGTTCGATCGACAAGCCACCGACGGCTTGAACGGGGATCTCGACCGCTTCCACGACTTCACGCAATTGATCCAGCGGACTGGGCATGCGATCACCGCGAGCTGCGATGCCGCGACGTTCGTCGTAGCCGATGTGGTGAATCACGAAACCGCACCCCAGGTCTTCCAGTCGTTTGGCACCGGCGACCATGTCTTCGCTGACCATGTTGTCGCCCATGACTTGGCAACCAAAGTCGCCTCCCGCCCTAACGACGCAGCGAATCGTTTCTTCATGAGCCCGAGCCATCACCACGACGTGGGTCGCGCCGGCGTTGGCCATCATCTCGGCTTCGAGGTACCCGCCGTCCATCGTTTTGAGGTCGGCAACAATCGGCGTTTTGGGAAACGCGGCGCGAAGTTCTCGGACGCCGTGCAAGCCTTCGGCAAGAATCAGCGGAGTTCCCGCTTCCAACCAATCGACGCCAGCCCGCATAGCCAGTTCGGCGGTCTCAAGGGCTTCATCAATGTTGGTCAGGTCCAACGAAATTTGGACGATTGGACGCATGTCGCGGCCTCGTGGGGAGGGAGGGATGGTGGGGTTCAGGCGGGAGGCCCGAATTGTATCCCATTCCGATGTGCCCGAGGTCTTTCACGCGAGAATTCACTCTCATCCATTCGTCACTGTCGCGACGCTGTTCTCCCGATGTGTTCTTGGGGGCCCGCGTTGGATTGGACAATCTCCGGTACACGGGCCACGTCATCCATCTTGGATTCGTATTCGTAAAATTCTTTCGCGGGAAAGCTCTTTCCCTCGTCGTCCTGTGCTCCTCGACAATCCTGAAAAACATTCTCCACCGACTCGCAAAATCCATGATGGATGTCGGTCGGATCCGGGCGATACATTTGTTTGATCGGATGCTTCACTTGATCAAAGTGGTTGCGTTCGGCGAGTACCAAGCACTGCGAGTGCAATCCGATTCCGTAGTCACTTTTGGTGTAGAGGCAGTTGAACACGTGAACCTTGCCATAACCCACTCGCGGGTTGCGTGTGTCGGAACCATCGAACCTGCAATGATGAATGGTTGTGTTGAGGTAGCCGGAATCTTCCGGTTGGCTGGTGCCGCTGTTGATCAACATCGTTTTGTGATGCTTCGAAAACCGCGTCCAGGAAACGGTCACGAAGTCGGACTGGTGGGTGATGTCGAGCAAGCCATCACCACATTCCGAGAGGTCGCAGTGGTCGACCCACACATGATGGGTACGCCGCAATGCGATCGCATCGCGAGCGTCCGAGATGTGGAGGTTGCGAATGATGATGTTCGAAACACCGCTCATGTTCAGTTCGATGTTTTTAAGCGATGTGGATGCTCCCAAACCAAGCAGTGTTTTGTTGGACGAGATCTTGATTTGACCGTCTCCGGTGATCGTTCCTTCGATCAGAATGGTTAGTGGCTCGGGGCTGGACGCGTACTCGGCCAACTCCTCTGCGGTGCGGGCTGTCACGACATCACCGTTTCTCCCACCAGTGGTCGTTTCGACTCCACGGCCACTGACCGAGGCCCATCCGATGGGAGCGTCACTTTCCTCGGCGGAAGCGAGCGGCGTCCACACGAAGGCGACGAAGAAAATTGATAGCAGTCCGGCAAATAGCGGATTGGACGGTTGGTCATTCATGCTGAGGTTCGCCATCGAGTGATAGGAATTGGAGGCACTGGGCAGTTTCAATCGAGCGGTAGCCACACCGACATTTCAGATTTCCCGCGATTGGCCCAAGCGAAATAGGGAATGAGCTGGACTGCAACGGGGGAAGACGGTGTCGGATTGAATTCGCGGTAAAGCTGGTTTCGCCATTGGCCGCTCTGCTTCAAACTCAGCTCGCCTTCGAGAACCGTGACTCCATCGAGAAGTTCCGGCTCAAAACGTGGGATCAGTTCCACGTCTTCCGGGACTCGAAGATCCGCTAGCGAGGTGTCGTCTGGCAGGTCGACTGATTCCAGGCAGTAAACGATCGGGCCGCGTTTGACTGCCACGTGATTGCGGGTCTCTTCCACCAGCGGATGCGACTCGATGAGGCGTGCGGGCATGGCGAAGTCCAGTTCGATGACTGTGCCCGGACTCCAGACTCGTTTTAGTGAAACGTAGCTCTCCGACTTGATGGTTGTTTTGGTTGGAACACCATCGATTTTTAAAGTGGTCTTCGTCGCCCAGCCAGGAATTCGCAGTTTCAAGCACACCGGTTGGTTCTGGCACTCTGCGATGGTGATTTGAATGTGACCGTCCCATGGGTAGTCGGTGGCTTGTTCGATGCGAACGTGGCCGCTGTTGGTGAGGTGGGTGTCCAGCGTGTTGCTGCCATACAAGTTGACCCAGACCGTGTCGTCTGATTTTCCGTAGGCGTATAGGCCAACACCGGCAATCGTCCTCGCCAGGTTGGGTGGACAACAGAACGATGTCACGAACGGCTTTCGTCCTCCGGCCCAACGCAGGGCAACTGGTGCCGTGTCAGATTGCCGAAGTGGATTGGTGTAGAAGAAGTTTGTGCCGTCGAGGTCGACGCCCGACAGAATGGAGTTGTAGAGTGCAAGTTCCAAGACATCGATGTGTTTCGATTCGCCGTTGGCAAGAAACATCCGCCAATTCCAAAGCACGTTGCCGATGTTCGCACAGGTTTCGTTATGTGCCGTTGTGTTGGGGAGTTGGTAGTTGCGGCCGAAGGCTTGATGGACGCGAGTGATTTCTCGCTGGTTCTTGGATCCATCGGGAGAAGCACCATCATGCAGGGCACCACAGCCGCCCGTGATGTACATCTTTTGGTGGACCACGTTCTGCCAGATCTTTTCCAGAGACGACCACAAGGCATCGTCGCCAATTTCTGCGTAGAGGTCAGCGATTCCCGCGTAGAGATAGGTGGCTCGCACCGCGTGGCCGACCGCTTCGGTCTGTTGCGTGAACGGCATGCGATCTTGGTTGTCGTCTCCCCCGTCCACCGTCAGGTCGCGCATTTTGACCAGTCGCTTCGCGAGATCCAAGTAACGGGTTTCTCCGGTGGTGCGATACAGATCGAGCAATCCCATGTAGTGGGATGGGCAGATCGCATGTCCCGCTTGTTCAGGCGTTGGATTGCGGTAGGCATCGTCGAGAAAGTCAGCGGCTCGTTGTGCGATGCGGAGCAAACTGTCTTTGCCGGTCACCTGATGGTGGACGCATGCCGCGGTCATCAGGTGCCCCATGTTGTACATCTCGAAGTTGAAGCGATCGCCAATTGGCTGGACACTGTCATCGCCATTTCGGTTTGCGATCAGGACAGGTGTGTGGAGGTAACCATCGCTTCGTTGTGCTTTGCCAATGACCCTGATGATTTCGTTGAGTCGTTGGTCCCAGACATGATCCTTGTCGACGGCTTGAAGCAAGCAAACTGCCTCCATCCACTTGTAGAAGTCACCGTCGTTGAACGACGCCCCGCGGTACCTGCCTTCTGCCAACCCGGCCGCGATGCGGAAATGTTCCAGATAAGGCTTGTACTGGGTGCCACGCATGATCTCCCACATCGCTGGGATCGTCTTTTCACGACAAGTCTCCAGGCGTTGGGCCCAGAAACCGTCGGTCCAGTTCACGTCCCCAACCGCGACTGGTTCAACAGAGCGAAAAGGAAGAGACGCGGTCGGCTGAGCGTTGGCATTGCAGACGCACAGACAGATGCCAACGTGGATTGCAAGGATGTTGCAAGCGATTCGCATGATGCGTTGTCCGATGCCAACGGCGTTGGCGAGGTAAAATGAATGCGTCACAAGCGTACTGGTTGGAAGCGCTTACGGGATGCTGTTGATGTATTGTTCCAACATGGTGTATCCGTCGTTGCCGGTTCGGTTTCCGTCGCTGGCATCGTTCGGGTCCATGCCATGCTCCGCTTCCCATGCATCGGGGATGCCATCGTGGTCCGTGTCGGGAGCCGCGGCTGCGTTTTTGAGTTCAGGCCAGCCACCGACGTCCTGTTGCGAATCAATGATGCCCGTGATTTGAGTGTCACTGCTGACGCGTTTCTTGGTTTTATAGACGCCTTCGTAGGTTGCCGTTCCATCGCGAACTTCTTGAATGATCCGCGTATCGATCGGATCGCGTTTGGGCCAGGACGCTCCTGCATGCTGAAGAACGTCCTCGAATGCTTCTTCAGCGGTTTGTTGGTTGATCGGCATCGCTTCCCAGGGCTGGTCAAGTTGTATGTAGTTGGCACCGCGAACACCGCTCCAGTTGTCCGCTGAGACCGTAGGGCTGCCCTCGATCACGTTTTCGGCGACATACCAATGCCCTTTGTCGTCGGCGCCACGGGAAGATGGTTCGGCCAATTCTGCTGCCCTGGCAGGATCCGTCGCCGGGCCAGGTTTGTAGTAGTTGGCCACCATGTTGATGTTGGTGAAGTTGAATTTGTCGTTCTGTCTCTTTTCTCCTCCATAGCAACTCCGATATCCCCAGTTGTACACCACGTTGTTGCGATAATCCGTGTTGCCGCATCCGGATGCGAACCGAGGGTTGCGACTGGAATGATGTGCGATCAGGTTGTGGTGGTAAGTGCTGTGGTTGGATCCCCAAATGCCGCCGAAACCGTGGTTGCTTTTGGAATGGTTGGAGTCGAACAAACTCTCTGTGATCATGCACCACTGGACCGTGACGTTTTCGCAGTGGTAGATGGACATTGTTTCGTCAACGCTCCAACTGGCCGACACATGATCGAGGATCAAGTTCTTGACGTACCTGGCCGAGATCGCGTCGGCGTCTTTCCCCGATTCATCGCCAAATCGGACTCGGATGTATCGGATGATCACTTCGTCAGCACTGATCATCAGCGGGTAACCTCGAAGGCAGATTCCGTCTCCAGGGGCGGTTTGGCCAGCGATGGTGATGTTCGGATTTTTGATTCGCAGGTCGCTGTTCAGCTTGATGGTTCCGGACACTCGGAAGACGACTGTTCGCGGTCCTTTCGCCTCCACCGCGGCCCGCAGGCTGCCCTTACCGGAATCGTTGAGGTTGGTCACTTCGAACACTTGGCCGCCGCGACCGCCCGTCGTGTACTTTCCGTATCCTTCTGCGGTCGGAAAGGCCAATGGCTTCTGCGCGGAAGCATCCGCGGCGATGAACAGGATGCCAACGATGGCGATCACATTGAGGAAAGGACGAGTCATGGATGGGGACTTGATGAAGTGTGAGGAGGTGGCGGTCTTCGGTAGGAAAGGTCACTGCCGTTTTTCGCGATGAGCAAACGGCGGCTTCGTCATTTGACTTGGATGACAACGCGTTGGTAGCGAGTCAGTGCGGGCGTCCCATTGTCGGTGACTTCACAGATCAGATGAATGGTTTCGCCTTGCCGAGCCGACTCGGGCACGCTGAACGAGGCGTCTTGTTGGGCGGCATCACGGATCTGGATGGTGTGTGGGAAGGTGCCCGCTTCTTGGTAGTGCCACCAACGGTAGCTCAGTTGATTTCCGTCGGGATCACTCGATCCATGTGCACTCAAACTCACTTCTTTGCCGGCTTGAACCTGCAAGTCGAGTGGCATCGCAAGTTTGACCTCGGGCGGATGGTTGGCTTCGGCAAAAGACTTGACGCACCAATCTGCTCGGGAGGCAAAGTCATTTTGCATCGCTTCCGTCCATCGCCAAATTGGTTTCACGTACTGCGTCAGCTCGGGATCGTTCGTTCTGTTCTCACGAAGCCGCGAGCGTCCCCAGGCAGAGTTTCCGTACCAGCGCCCCTCGGGATAGCTGTAGTTCGGATCCGCGACGGGATCCAACCAAGTGTTCTCTCGGACTTTGACGTACCGGCCTCCCCAACCGCCCCAGCCCGGTGATTCCATGCTGCGAAGTCCAACCGGAATCGTATGAAGGAAGGCGGGCGAATCTCCTTCGGAACGAAAATCGCCAGCGTCAAAACCCTTGTCGTCTCCCGTGTGAGCTGGGTACAGCGCGCACAAAGGACCGTGGTCTTTCAAGATGTTGGGCTGCATCCACGAGCCGGCCAGAAAAGACTGCTGCTTATCGGGAAGATATTTCTTCCAACGATAAAAGATCGCGATGAACTGATCGGAGATGATCGTTGGAATGTTGTACTTGCCCCAGTGCGGTCGAATGTAGGACTGGTACGTGGTGTCTTGTTCCCAGATGAAATAGAACCGAATCTTGTTTGCTACGGATTCCATTTTGTCAGGATGGTCCAACTCGATCGTTTTCAGGGCGCGAGCGATGGTGTTGGTGCCACCCCAAGCTTGAATCCAAATCGGTCGGTCGTCAGTTTCGTCCAACAACACCTTCACGATGTGTTGCGATCCGGGCGTGATTTCATCCATCTCACCTTCTGTTCGCACGTTGCCAAGTAGCGTGCGTGATTGAAGAAACTCGGTGGTTGGGTATTCCGGGTCATGCTGGACCAGGTTTGGATAGACCTTTGAGTAAGCCGCCAAGAATGGTTGCACCCAATCATCGCCAGGCCATCTGTGACCGTGGGCGTGATACTGGGAACTCGACGTGATGATTCCTTCGATGTCCCACTCATTGGCGTAAAGTAGGAACCGCACCAGTGAACACTGGTCGTCGATCTCGCCATCGCTGGTGACCAGTACCCGTGGTTTCTTCTTCGCGTTCGACTTCTTCGGCACGCCGAGAGCGACGATTGGGGTGCGATTGGTTCCCGATGCTTGAGTCTCGGGTGAGGCCGCTTTGCCGTCTGCAGCCTGCCCCGTGCCATCGCCAGCAAATTCAATTTCGGAACCTGCCGTGTTCGCTGGAAGGGAAGCATCCACCGCGAAAATCAACAAAGCGGAGAGCCAGGCGAGAGACGCTTTTCGAGATAGTTGAATCATGTGGGGCGTTCAAAAACGAGTTTGTTGAGCAACGAAGTTGCCGCCGCAGCAGCCGCAATTTGACAGGCTGTTCGTACTGCTTTGTCGTACCTAACGGGATTAGACTAAGCTTCGTTCTTCCGAGAGTCTTCTCGGTTGCAGCGGATAAGTAACGGAATTCTAAGGTCGATGAAGCAGTTTGATACGACGCGTCCCGAGTTCGCCCCCTACGGATTCACCTGTGAAAGGTGGACGCCTGTAGCGATGCCGCGTGCCGATCGCCACAGCGAAATCGAAGTGAATTTCCTTGCGTCCGGGTCGCTGACGTACTTGGTGGGCGGACACCGGGACACCATTCATGCGGGGCAGATGGGTTTGTTTTGGGCAGCCGTTCCTCATCAGATCGTCGAGTTTGACGGGGACGATCCTTACTTTGTGGTGACGTTGCCACTGAACGAATTCATGCGATCGGGGATCGATGCTGACATCGTGAACCGAACGCTGCAGGGCGAGGTGTTAATCAGCTCCGTTCAGGACGAGCGGGACTCAGCGTCTTTTCAAAGATGGGAGTCTGATTTGGCGAGCCAGGACCCCGCACTCGCTCGTGCCGCACAGCTTGAGATACAGGCTCGTCTGCTCCGTTTTGCTCATGACAAGTCCATTGGTGGAACAGGGGAGCCGATGGAAGACTTGTCCAGCGCCGATCAGTTGGCGTGCTACATCGCTCGCCATTTTCATCAGCCACTGACTTCCGAGGCGATCGCCAATGCGGTCGACCTGCATCCGAACTATGCCATGACTTTGTTTCGAAAGACGTTCGGTATCTCGATCACCAGCTTCATCACTCAGCATCGCTTGTCGGAAGCCCAGCGGTTGCTTGTCACGACCAATCGATCGGTGCTCGACGTCAGCTTGGCATCAGGGTTTCAAAGTCTGAGCCGGTTCAACGAAGTGTTTCGAAAGGCATGTGGTTGTTCCCCCAGGAAGTTTCGGGCGAACCACCGCGTCACTTGATGAGGGATGTTTGGCGATCGCCATGCCAAATGATTGATTCATGATCCCAACATCAGGCGATGGAACCATTCAGTTTGAGATCGGTTGACCGGTCGCATCGAGCAAAGGTGGTTCGTCGACTCCCGCCATCGCATCGGCGATCCGCTGCTGCAGTTCTTTCATCGCAGCTTTGTCTTCGGCGGTGGCTTGGTCTCGGTCGATCGCGATTTCTTCCAGTGGACGATCTGTTAAACGAAACAGACGGCCGTCGCGAAAGTACTTGTGAGTCCGATTGAGTGCGAAGACTTCGCGAGTGAACTGCGATTTGTCTTCGCCGGGACGAGGGTCGTACCAAAAGAACAAGGAGTCTTTATCCTGGCCCTTCTTGCCAAACAAATCCGGCGCGAAGCTGACTCCGTCCATGGTCGGATCTTCCGCCACTTTGCCGCCTGCCAGTTCAATTAACGTCGGATAAAAATCGGAGGCGTCGATCAGTTTGTCGCTCACATTGGGCTGGATGTGGCCTGGCCACGAAACAATTAATGGGACATGGATGCCGGTCTGTTTGGTCAGGCCTTTTCCTCCTTGGATCGAACGTCCATCGGAGAGTTCGGAGACGACTTTCAGATGAGTGCCGTTGTCACCGTAAAAGATGACGACCGTGTTTTCTCGCAAACCATTTGACTGCAGCCCCTGAATCAGATTCCCAACCGCAACGTCCATGTACTCGACCATGTCCTTGAAATACTTCAGTTGCTCCACGGCTGGTTGGGATGGATCCCAGTCGTCGCTGATTGGCGTTGGGACAAACGGCCAGTGCGGCAACGCCATGGGGTAGTAAACGAAGGCGGGTTCATTGCGATCCCGTTTGAGGAAGTCGATCGTCTTCTTGACCCAGATGTCTTCTCCAAATTGGCCGGGATAGATTTTCAGCTCACCGCCCTGCCCTGCTTCGCCTTCCAACATGGTTGGATTGGCGTAACGCGAGCCTTTGTCTTCGGTGTGCAATGCATGGAACAATGCATACTGGTCGAAGCCCGCATCCTTGGGATGCATGCCCGTTCCGCGACGTTCATCGGCACCGGGGTAACCCGGCGGGTCGTAAGATTGCAATTGCCACTTGCCGAAGATCGCCGTGGCGTAGCCCTCTTCCTTCATGCGATGACCGAAGGTCTTCACGTTAGGGTCAAGGATTCCAAACGTCTTCCAGTTGCGATGGTTGTACTTGCCCGACATCAGTTGAACACGAGTCGGGGTGCACAGCGGTTGCGAATACGCGTGAGTGAACCGGACTCCATCGCTGGCCAACTGATCCAGGGCTGGCGTGTCGTAAGAGACCCCGCCGTAACATCCCAGCCCTTCGATGCCGATGTCGTCGGCCATGATCAAAACGATGTTCGGCCGCGAATCGTTGGCGGTTGAAACGGTCAGCGGAAGGCAAGCAAGAAAGATCAGGAGGAAACGCATTCGGCAAATTCGCTAGGAATGTTGGGCTGATGGGGCAATGGAATCGATTCGAGGATAATCAACGAGTGCCCGGTGGTGGTGGAAGCTGGATCGTTTGGGCGTTGGGGGTCAGCGCGTGTTGATAGTGCTTCAACAGACTGTAGACGGATTGAAACTCAGGACGTCCTGCTAAGGAAGCATACTGTGGGTCTTGAGCGACTTGGTCATAGCGTGCGACTGTGGCTGCCAACGCCTTTGGATCAGGGGCTTCGTTCGGGTTGGCGGACAGTGGCAGTGCCAAGTGAGCGGTCCATTGAGGATCCAATAGCTTGAATAGTTCCGGAGCGATTTGAAGCAACTGATCTTGCAGCACCGCTGGTCGATCACTTCGGTATTGTTGAGCGAATTGTGATTGCGGTTCCGGCGGAGTGACCTGGGCCTGTTGGTCCGCATAGCGTGCGATGGTTTGCGTCAGTTGGGCCGCCGAAGGTGGGATCACGACCGGTTGGCCGGGAGCGGGGCTTTGGTAGTACATACCCGTCGCGACTTGATCGACTCGAAGCACCGTTCCGTCAATGGAGACTCCGGCGAATAGGCCGCGGCTGCGAGAGTAGGTGTAGATCTCCGCTTGCAATTGCCCATCGGTGGCCACGGCGGCTTGGCGTCCGACCGGGCCCGCTGCCGCGGATGCGTCACCACCCAGCGTGAGTTTGCCCGACAAGATGCCTTGCACGCTGCGCGCTGTTTTGAAGACCAAGATGATGTCGGAAGCTTGCACGCCGACTTGCCAGCCGACATTGCCGCCCGTCAGGGTGATGAATACCGGGGCGTGCCAAGTTCCATCGGGATCACGGATGAACAGCAGTCCTTTGCCGTGTCGAGCCCCAACGATGAAGCTGCCTTTGATCACATTGGGAACGATCGCAACCCCGTGGCAGTCCTGCAACATTTGTGCGGGGATTTGGCTCAGCGGCGTCGACATGGTTTCATTCAAAACCGCCGTCGCGGACTGAATGGTTTGTTCTTCGATGAGCTGGGCGGTCACGGATTGCGTCCATCCGATCAGCACAATGGCAGTCGTCATCGCGATCCGGCGAGCAAAACGAAATTGCGGTTGGGTCGAAGGCTCCATCGTGCACATTCCTTTGGTGAGATCGATTTCGGTCGTGAACTTCTGATCGGGTGAGTTGGTTGCGACCGCTGCGATTGAACATCGCATTGCAGCGACCGACGCGGTTCCCGTGCCATTGTGGAGCCCAATCCAGATTCAGGCTACTCCATCCGCCGTGCCCTGCCCCACGATTGAGAAAGAATGCTCTCCGCGAAGAACATCAAAGTTCATTGAGTTGTGCCGAACCGTGTCCTTAAAAACCAGTCGACCGAATTGGTGAAAACTCGTTCGTCGCTTGGATTGCTGCTCTTAAAGTGGGAAGATTGGAGTCGTCACTGTCGCGAAAGGCTGAGCGAGATCACATCGGCATAGCCAGCTTGGCTCAGCAAGCACGCGAACCAACTTCAAGACTTAGGGAAATCGAAGCATGTCTGATTTAGAACCGAAGGACGCAATGAGGAACGTGCTGGTGGATGTGGCGTCGCTCTGGTGGCTGCCGCTGATCCGAGGCTTGTTGCTTTTGGTTCTCGGGATCTATGCGTTGTTTCAGCCCGGGATGACATTGGCAACGTTTGCTCAGGTCGCCGGATTCTTCTTGGCGTTTGATGGTGTCATGGCGATCATCGCGGGAGTCATTGGTGACACGCCGTCAAGAACGGGGACGATCGTTCGAGGTGTGATCGAAGTTTTGGCCGGCACATTTGTGTTTGCCAATCCGATGTTGGTTGCTGGATTGACCGCGACGATTGTGATCAGCGTCATTGGTGCGATGGTGGTCGTTTCCGGTGTGGTCGAGATCGCGGCCGCGATTCAAGACCGCCGGCACATTGAAGGCGAAGGTTGGTTGATCTTGGCCGGCATCCTTTCCGTGTTGATTGGGATCGCTCTGTTGGTCGCGCCGATGGGATTCGGGCTGACGCTGGTCAGGATTTTGGGCGCGTTGGCGATCATCTCCAGCATCGCAATGATCGCGTTTGCATTCCGGTTGAAATCATTGGGAAGCCGGATCAACCAGGGGTGAGCTAGGTGCACTCAGGGGCCTGTTCCTACAAAGCCGCCCTGCCCTGCTCCGTTTTCCCGGCCGACATGGAGAGCGTCGGGGCGACTATGTTAGTCAGCCGCTTCTTTGCATCGCAAACGAAGCGGGATTGATCTGCAATGGGATCCATCGCCTTCCCCCCTCCCCTGCCCCGCATCAGAAAGTTTTTCCAGATGAAGATTCGTTGGTTCGTCCTCGTCGCTGTGTTGCCTTGGTTTGTCGTCCCGGTTGAGGCTCAAGAGAAGGTTGCCGGCTCGATAGGCAAGTTGGATCCGGAGATGGCAACCGGGCGAACGGTCGAAGGCGGCGTCGCATGGTACGACGTGGCGGAACAGAATATCGAAGGCAGAATTTTGCCCGATCAAGAACGGGCGAGATGGTTCGATCGATTCCCGGCGTCCGCGAACGGTTCGGTGACATCAAACGTTTGGAACCTGAGTCGTCATTCGGCGGGCATGATGGTTCGCTTCAAAACAGATTCCACTGCCCTTCACGCTCACTACAAATTGCTCAACAGCAATCTGGCGATGCCGCACATGCCGGCAACCGGAGTCAGCGGCGTCGACTTCTATGCTCGCGACGGGGAAGGCAATTGGCGTTGGGTGCAGGTCACTCGCCCGACATCGCAAGAGGTCAAAACCAAGGTCATCGATTCATTGGCACCGGGGATGCGAGAGTACGCCGCGTACCTTCCGCTGTACAACGGGATCGAGTCTTTGAAAATTGGAGTTTCACCGGACAGCAAGTTTGAACAGTTGCCGACACGTGAGAAGCCGATCGTGTTCTACGGAACTAGCATCACGCACGGTGCCTGTGCCAGTCGCCCCGGAATGGTCCACACCGCGATCTTGGGCCGTCGCTTTGATCAGCCCGTCGTGAACCTTGGCTTTTCCGGCAACGGCAAGATGGATGCTGAAGTCGGAGAGTTCTTGGTCCAAGTCGACGCTGCGGTCTATGTGATCGACTGCTTGCCCAACATGAACGCGGCGATGGTGTCCGAAAAATGCGTTCCGTTGGTCAAGCAGATTCGCAAGGCAAAGCCCAACACGCCGATTGTGTTGGTGGAAGATCGCCGGAACACGAACAGTTGGATCTTGCCCGCACGTGATGCTCATCACACCGCGAATCATCAGGCTTTGCAAGAAGCCTACAAAACCCTGTTGGCCGACGGTGTGACTGGACTGCACTACATCGCTGGCGATGAACTGTATGGAACCGATGGCGACGGCGCGACCGATGGCTCTCACGCCAGCGACCTTGGCTTTATGCGTCAGGCCGACGTGTTTGATCCCGTGCTTCGCAAAGCAATGGGAAATCAGTAGAAGCCCGATGTGACTGTTTGAAGTCTTGGGGCAGGTAAGTGGAAGCAAGCCAGCGCAGTGTTTAGAAATGTATAGACACACGCTGGTTTTATGAGCGGAGAGAAATCGATTGATTCCGCTTAGGATCTATACGTTTGAAGTCATCGAAAACTCATTTTGGTTGATGTCAAACCGGCGCGAGATTTGTTGAATCGGTGTAGACTGACGGGCCGTTGAAGGCTTGATCAGTAACGCTTTGATGTTGCCAAGGGCGTGACGCGCTCCTTTGGTTCAATGCGTTTTGTATCGAGGCCTGATCGTTGATGTTTGCATTCTTCCGAGTTTGCGAACGTTTGCCCGCCTCTGTTCCGCTGGATTCTCGTGCACCGATTCTTTGTTGCTTTGCTTGCTTGTTGCCTCACCTCGTCCGTGATGGCTCAGTCCCCTCCCAACATCGTTCTGATCATCGCGGATGACATGAACTGGGACGATTGCGGAGCCTATGGGCATCCAGCGATTCGAACTCCCAACATTGATCGTCTGGCGGCGGAAGGCATGCGTTTCAAGCACGCTTACCTGACCACCAATTCATGCAGCCCGTCCCGTGCGAGCATCATCACGGGCAAGTACCCGCACAACACCGGTGCCGAACAACTGCATTGGCCTTTGCCCGATGACAGTGACACGTTTGTCGAACGTCTGCAGTCTTCCGGTTACTACACCGCCGCGGCTGGCAAGTGGCACATGGGTGACGCCGTTCGCGACCACTTTGACAAAATCTATGAAGCCTCCACAGCTGGTTTTGTTTTGCCGTCCGGTAAAGACGGCCAGCCCGCGAAAATGATCGCGGCGCAGCCCAGCGGATGCGAAGATTGGGAGCGAGCCTGTGAGGAACGTCCTAAAGATCAACCGTTTTTCCTGTGGTTGGCGGCTCTGGACCCACACCGCGAATACAACGACGGTGCATTGGATCCACCTCACACGCACGATGATGTCATCGTTCCGGCTCACCTTCCGGATGTGGCTGATGTTCGCGAAGACCTGCGGCTTTACTATGACGAGATTGGTCGTCTGGATTCCTACGTCGGCAAGGTCATGCGGAAGCTGGCCGAACAAGGTGTCGCTGACAACACGGTCATTCTATTCATCAGCGACAATGGACGTCCGTTTCCTCGGGACAAGACGTCGCTCTACGACGGAGGCATTCGCACTCCGTGGATCGTTCGCTATCCCGATCAAGTCAAGCGTGGCAAGACAACGGAGGCCTTGGTCAGCGCGGTCGATATCGGTGCGACATTCCTGGAATTGGCTGGTGTGGAAGGCAGCGAAACGTTCTCTGCATCCAGTCGGAGCTTTGTTCCGGTTTTGAAAGACAGCAGGCGACCGCATCGCGAATTTGTCTTCGCGGAAGATCACTGGCACGACTACGAGGATCACGCTCGCGCCGTTGCGACGCAGCAATACAAATTGATTCGCAACGACTATGTCGATCTGCCTCCGACACCATCCGCTGACGCGGGACGAGGCCTGACTTGGCAAGCGATGTTGCGTTTGCATGACGCAGGAGAACTCACGCCGGAGCAGGAGGCTTGTTTCAGCTCACCTCGCGCGAAGTGGGAACTCTATGACCTGCAGCGTGATCCGGGGGAATTGCAAAACCGATTGGATGATCCCGCCTATCAATCTGTACGAGCTCAATTGCAGTCAGCACTCGCCGATTGGACCGAGCGAACCGGCGACTACCTGCCGAGTCGTCGAACGCCAGATGAGTTTGACCGTGTGACGGGCGAGCCAGACCATTCCGTTCGCGTCCGCCCGCGTCCATCCAAGAAGGAAATGTTCGGAACAAACGGGGCCTACTGAGCCCACTTGATCGACGGACCTTTCCATCCACCATTCCCACCCCATTTCAGTTTCCCCATGAAATACATCCTTCCTGCTCTTTTGGTTTTCGCCATCGGTGCCGTGAACGCGGTTTCCACGTTCGCGGATGACCGACCCAACGTCCTTTGGATCACCATCGAAGATTGGTCGGCCGACCTGTCTTGTTACGGCACGAAAGGCATTCACACCCCAAACGTGGACAAACTGGCCTCCGAAGGAATCCGGTACGAGCGTGCCTTCACGACTTCTCCGGTTTGTTCGACCTCGCGTTCAGCGATGATGACGGGGTTCCATCAGAACTACATCGGTGCCAATCAACACCGCGAATATGATAAGCAACCGTTGCCGCACGGCGTTCGTCCGATCCCGCATCTGTTTGCCGAGGCGGGCTACTTCACTGCTTTGATGAGCTACAAGACCGACTGCAATTTCGTGCCCAATCGGAAGGACGAATTGTTCGGGGGAACTGATTGGAAACAACGAGCTGACGGACAACCTTTCTTTGCACGAATCACTTTCGGTGGCACTCACCGTCAGTGGAAGCGTGACCCGCAGCGGCCCATCGCGATCGAAGATGTTGAGTTGCCGCCTTATTACCCCGACACACCTTTTGTCAGACGGGATTGGGCGAATGGTTTGGAACAGATGCAATTGGTCGACCGCGAGGTGGGGGAACTGCTGCAGCGTTTGAGCGACGAAGGCCTTGCTGACAACACAATCGTTTTCTTCATCGGCGATCATGGTCGATGTCACATTCGCGGAAAGCAATTTCTTTACGACGGTGGGATTCGCATTCCCATGATCATGCGTTGGCCAGGAAAAGTCTCGCCCGGTGAAGTCAGCGATGACTTGGTGATGTCGATTGACATTTGCGCCACAATTTTGGAAGCCGCTGGGATCGAAGCACCCGTGCCGCTGCATGGCAAGAATCTGTTCAGCGACGAAGTTCGGAATCGGCAGTACGTCTTTGCGGCCCGAGACAAAATGGACGAAACGCACGACGCGATGCGAGCGATCCGTTCTGCTGATTTCAAGCTGATTCACAACTTGATGCCCGAGCGAGCCTACTGCCAATACAACCAGTACAAGGAAGGGGCCTATCCGGTGCTGGCCGAAATGAACGTCAAGCACATGCGTGGTGAACTCACGCCCGAACAAGCGGCCTTTTTCGCCGCGTCCAAGCCAGAGTTGGAACTGTACGACTTGCGAACGGATCCGCACGAAGTTCACAACGTCGCGGATGATCCCGAGTACGCCAGTGTTCGCGAGGAAATGCTTCAGGAACTGACCCGCTGGCGAAATGAGGTGATCCTTGATCAAGGCGTCAGCGACGACTTTCGTGCTTTGGATGTCTTCCCCGAATCGCTGCCTGCCGGTTCGGTGGACGAATGGGCTCACGCGAATGCGGACAAGTACGACTACGAGAAATTCGGATGGCCGAGTTGGTACCCGACCCGCACGCTGACGCAATGGGAACTCGCTCGCAAAGCTTGGGAACCTTGGGTTTTTCGCGATGTGAATTCGAAAATGCAACGACCTGGCGTGACGATTCGCGAACAGCAGCGAAATCAAAAGAAAAAGAAGTGACGCCGTCCTGGTCAAGGCATCCGCTGATTGACCAAACCGTCTTCGTCGCTTGACGATCGCATTCCATCCCCACTCCGTTTGGTTTCTTTGATGAACACAGTTTGCCAACCCAATTCACGTCGTGATTTTTTGAAGACCGTTGGGGTTGCTTCTGCGGCGACCCTGACTCCATGGGCATTGCCCGCTCGGCAATCTCTCGCCAAATCACCGAATGAACGCAAGCGATTTGCGTTGATCGGGGTGGGAGGGAACGGGACACGAACCGCTCCGGTGGGCAAAGAATTCGCGGACTTGGTCGCGCTGTGCGATGTGGACCAAACGCATCTGAAATATGGCAACGAGTTGCTGTGTGATGGCAAAGCAGAATTGTTTCGCGACTATCGCGAGGTGCTATCCCGTGATGACATCGACTTGGTTCAGATTTCAACGCCGGATCACTGGCACGCGAAAATTTTGATTGAGGCGATGTTGGCGGGCAAAGATGCCTATTGCGAAAAGCCGCTGACTTTGACGATCGACGAAGGCAAACTGGTCCGAAAAGTCCAGCAGCAGACCGGACGTGTTGTGCAAGTTGGAACGCAGCAGCGCAGCAGTTTTGACAAGTTCAATCATGCTCTGGCGATCATCGCGGAAGGACGACTCGGCAAACTCAAACGCCTGGTCGTCGGAATTGATGCGGGGGGATGGAGCCCAGAGATCCCGGTGGCGGAGGTACCCGAGGGATTGGATTGGGATCGTTGGCTGGGGCCGGGCCCTGAAATGGAATATCGCTACGCGTTAGACGCCAAGCGGTCGGACAAGAATTACACCAACGGGCACACTCATTTTCGTTGGTGGTACGAACATTCCGGTGGCAAACTAACTGACTGGGGAGCCCACCACGTCGACATCGCCATGTTGGGAATCGCGGCAGCAGGACAGAACAACGATCCCGTGTCGGTCGATGGGACTGCGAAACACGATGTTGAATTTCGAGATGGGATGCCGCTGCAAAACAATCGCTACAACACGGCGCGAGCGTTCGATCTGAAGGTGGCGTTTGCGGATGGCGATGTTGAGATGAACATTCGCCACGACGTTGACAACGGAATCTTGTTTGAAGGCGAACGCGGCCGAATCTTCGTCAATCGTGGCAAGCTGGTTGGCAAACCCGTCGAGGATTTGAAGACGAACCCGCTGGCCGAAGACGCGATTGCCAGAATCTATCGCGGGATGCCAATGGAAGGAAACGATCGTCCAGCACACTGGGCCAATTTCATGCACGCGATCGACAATCGAGTGCTGCCGATTTCCGACGTGCATTCTCACATGAAAATGCTCAACGTGTGCCACTTGGCCGGTATCTGTTGCCGGTTGGGACGCAAGGTCGAGTGGGATCAAGCAACCGAAAGTGTCGTGGGGGATGAACAGGCCGCTGCGATGATGAAACGACCATACCGAGCCGGCTACGAAATCGAAATGTGATTCCTCGTGCCGTTTCGTTTTGGCCCAGTCGATATCCTTCGACGCGTTTCTCCACCGACCCAGTTATCTCACCCATGTTTTTGAATCGTTCTCTGCTGCCCAACGTCCGCTACATCGTGTGCGCCTGGATTATTTGCGGCTCCGGATTGGGGATATCGGCGGAGGACCACCCGTCCCAAAGCAAACCCAAGATTCAGCCGTACCCCGATGCTGCTGTTTGGACAGACGCTGCCAAGGCCTCAATGGAATGGGATGGTTTTGATTTTGTGGGTGAATTTGTCCAAGACGATCGGGCGATGCAGGTCACGCCATCCGAAGGTCGTTTCTACGTTTCCATTTACGATGGTGGGTTCCCCGGCACCGGATGGATTGGCAAACCGATTGTGCACGAGTGGTTGGATCGCGAAGGGATCGAGTCGCGTGTCGCGGGCTGGCAAAAGGTTGATCGCAGTGCAGCGGTCGTTGGAAAGAAGCCACCGGCCGACGCGATTGTGTTGTTCGATGGCAGCAACACTCAGGCGTGGCAGAATGGCAAGATTGAGGATGGCGTTCTCAAAGCCGGGGCGCGAACCAAGGACACGTTCCGGGACTTTCGGCTCTACCTCGAGTTCATGATCCCTTTGAAACCCGAGCCACCGATCAGCCATCCACATCGCGGCAACAGTGGCGTCTTTGCGGTAGGGGCTTATGAAGTCCAGATATCGGACAACTTCGGTTTGGATCCCGATCCTCGGGCCTGGCAAGACATGGACATATTGAAACCCGTCAACACTTGGTGCGGAAGCATCTACGGAATTCGCGAAGCCGATTGGAATGTCTGCTTGCCGCCGTTGTCGTGGCAGAGCATGGAAATTGAGTTCACCGCGGCGAGATTTGAGAACGGAAAGAAAGTCACGCCCGCGGTCATCTCGGTGACCCAAAATGGGGTCTTGCTTCACGATCAAGTTGAATTGCCCAGCGGAACCGGCGGCGGTCCGGCGGGGCCGCGACCCGAGGTGGGCGAAGGACCGATCTACCTTCAAAACCACGGCAATCCCAATCGGTTCCGCAACATTTGGATCGTTCCACGATCGCCAACGGACCCGTAGCGAATTCAGCGAGGTGCCGACCTCTGCACCATTGTCCTTCCATCACTCTCTCTATTCTCGAACCCATCGCAAACCATGTCTCGAACTTTGCTCTCCATCGCATTCACTACGATTGTGTTGTCGTCGCTTTCTGCGGTTGTCGCTGACGATGCATCCTCGGCGGCGCCCGATACACCTGTCTTATTCGAGGATGATTTCGAAGGTCGTTCGAAATTGGGCGAAGGATACCGGACCGGACGTGGGATGGAGGCCGGATGGAACATTCGCGACGGGGTTTTGTTTGGCGAACAAGTTCGGGACGACCATGGTTCCACCATGCGAAAGCAAATGGAGTTTGGCGATCTTCATGTGTCGTTTGACTTCCGGTTTAGTGGTGGGAGTCGTTTCAACTTCGTGATCGATGACAACAATGAAAAGTCCGTGCACGCTGGACACGTCGCGCGTGCATCTGTGTCGCCCAAACGGATCTCGATCAGCGATGACAAACTGGGCTCCATGAACCTGGATGTTCGTGAGAAACGCAAGCAGAAGTCACTGCCGCCGGAATAACAGAAGGCGTTGGATTCGCTGTTGGCTCGCACGCAGGCATCCGCCGAAATCAGTGCGAAGCAAGGAGAATGGCATCATTTGGAAGTGATCATTCGCGGAACCGTGATGACCGTGCATTTGGATGGCAACCAAGTGGTCACGTTGGACTCGCCCGGATTCGCTCACCCAACCAAGACCCAATTTGGGATGACGGTGAATGGAACCACCATCGATTTTGACAACCTGAAAGTTTTCGCGACGGAGTGAATCCCGATTGAAAGTGTGGCATAGCGGTCTGTTGATTTAATGAGCCGTACCGCGTTAGCGACGCTTAGTCAGACGCCAACCGGGGCTAACGCCCATCGGCTAATTGTTGTCACTCGGTATACGACTAAATCAACAGGCTGATAGGCTTCCAGCCTGTGTTCCTCGCAATCACAGGTTGGAAATCTATGCCACTTGTTTTCCGCTCAGTCCCTGTCCGCTTCGATCCACTCCCCTGCCCTCTTCCAAGATGAATCCATGAGAAAGCAATCTCCATTCATACTCGCGTCTTTGTGTTTGATATTCGCCGCGATCTTTTCATCGAACGCGGTGGGTGCAGACTCGCGGCCTAATTTTCTGTTTGTCCTGACGGATGATCAGTCTTACGGCATGATGGGATGTGATGGCAACGAGTTGACTCGGACGCCCAACATTGACCAACTGGCTCGCGAAGGAATATTCTTTGATCGAGCGTATGTGACCAGCGCAATCTGCACGCCGAGTCGGATCTCGATCTTTCTCAGCCAGTACGAACGCAAGCACGGTGTGAACTTCAACTCCGGAACCAGCGTCGCACCGGAAGCCTGGGCCAAGTCTTACCCGGTGGTCATGCGAGACAACGGGTACTACACCGGCTATGTCGGCAAGAACCACGCGCCGATCGGGAAAGACGGTTACAACAGCGGATTGATGGAAGAGTCGTTTGACTACTTCTACGCGGGGCATGGACACATTCGTTTCTATCCTAAAGCCGTCCATAAAATATTCGAAGGAGCGGAGTACGACACTCAGGTCGAAATCGTCAATGAGGGGGCGGAGGACTTCCTTTCGTACGAGCATCGCTTGGACGGCGCTGTGCGATTCCTGGAGGAACGTCCCGCTGATAAACCATTTTGCTTGAGCATTTGTTTGAACCTGCCGCACAGTGCGGGAACGGGCAGCATGCAGCAGCGAGAAAGTGACGACGATATCTACAAATCTCTCTACCGTGACATCGAAATTCCGCTGCCGAAGCATTATGTCGCCAAAGATGACATCAAGACGCCGCGTTTGCCTGCAGACGTGCTCAGGGCGAGCGATCGCCAGACGGGGTATAACTTTGTCGACACGCCTGAACTGTTGAAAGAACGCATCATCCGGCAAATGCAATCACTGACCGGAATCGATCGTTTGATCGGAAACTTGCGGACCAAGTTGGAAACCGAAGGGGTGGATGACAACACGATCATCATCTTTTGTTCCGACCACGGTTTGTTCATGGGGCAGCATGGGCTCGGTGGAAAGGCACTGTGCTACGAGCAAACGACGCACGTTCCTTTGATCGTTTACGATCCGGAGTTGCCCACTGTGTTGAAAGGAGCCCGCTGCAACGAATTGGTGCAAACGATCGACATTGCCGCGACGATGCTGGATCTGGCCGACATCGAAACACCGGCAACGTTTCAGGGCAAATCGATGCGGCCTTTATTGAGTGGCGATGGCGGTGCGATTCGTGATCACGTTTTCACGGAAAACCTCTGGGTGACTCATTTTGGAAACCCTCGCATCGAGGCGGTGCAAGACAAACGCTGGAAGTACATTCGGTACTACCGAAACGACCGCGTTTCCGCTTCGGTCAAGATTCAGGTGGCCGAGGATTTGGGGATGAAGTCTTCACTCATGCTTTATGGCGTCCACGACAACGAGATCGCGGTGTACCGGAATCATGCGGAAGCGTCTTTGCGTGGCGAGGAACCCATTCACGAAGAACTGTTTGATCTCGAAAGCGATCCGGACGAGCTGAACAATTTGATCGACGATCCCGAAGTGAAGACTCAATTGGAGACGCTTCGCAGCGTTTGGAAGCAGCAACTCACGGCCGCTCGCGGCGAAGGATTTCCGGCGGTGCTTCGCTACACGGTCGATAGCGAGAAAAATTACAAATCGAAGTGATGGACTTCGTTGCCGATTCAATTCCCATTCTTCCAGTCAAAGCTCTCATGTTGAAACGAAGTCGTCTTTTGTTGTCGTTGTTGGTGGGCCTGCTCGGCCTTTCTACGTCGGTTGTCGGTGCGAAGGATCGCCCGAACATTGTTTTGATCGTGGCGGATGATCTCGGCTACAGCGACGTTGGTTTCAATGGATGCAAAGAGATCCCGACGCCGCATTTGGATGAGCTGGCGGCATCGGGTGTGGTCTTCACCAACGGTTACGCGTCGCATCCGTATTGCAGCCCCAGCCGTGCTGGGTTGTTGACGGGACGCCATCAACAACGTTTCGGTCACGGATCCAATCCGGAACCGGATACGCAGTGGCACGGCGAAGACACGCCGGGCATGCCGCTCTCGGAAACGACATTGGCAGATGCCTTGAAGGAAGCGGGCTACGTCACCGGAGCAATCGGGAAATGGCATTTGGGCGATGCGAAACCGTTCTGGCCAAATCGTCGTGGGTTTGATGAATGGTTTGGTTTCAGTGGAGGTGGATTCAGTTACTGGGGTGACTTGGGCATGAAGGATCCTTTATTGGGCGTGCACCGAGGTGACGAACCGGTCGACCCCAAAACGTTGACCCATTTGACCGATGACTTTTCGACCGAAGCGGTCAAGTTCATTCAGCGGCATGAGACCGAGCCGTTCTTTTTGTACCTGGCCTACAACGCGCCGCATGCACCTGACCACGCGACGCGAGCCCACCTGCAGAAGACCGCCCACATCGAGTACGGAGGCCGTGCCGTTTACGGGGCAATGGTGGCCGGGATGGACGAGGGCATCGGTCGAGTGGTCGACCAAATTCGCGAATCGGGTTTGGGCGAGAACACGATGATCATCTTCTACAGTGACAACGGTGGTCGGCGTGAACATGCGGTGAACTTTCCTTATCGAGGTCACAAAGGCATGCTGTTTGAAGGCGGCATTCGGGTGCCGTTCTTGGTTTCTTGGCCGGGAACAGTTCGGAGTGGCATGAAAGAGGAATCGCCGATCACGGCGCTCGATTTGTTTCCCACCGCACTGGCGGCTGCGGGGATGGATCCATCTCAGAATGACAAACTCGATGGCCAGAATTTGTTGCCTGTGCTAACCGATGACAAACAACGTTTGCCAGAGCGGCCTTTGTTCTGGCGATATTCGATGGGTGATGATTCGTATGGCTATGCCGTTCGCGACGGCAATTGGAAGCTGATCGACAGTCGCTACAAAGATCGGAAGCTGTTGTTTGATTTGGCGAACGACCCTTGGGAACGAGAAGATTTGGCTGCGCAGCACCCCGAACAAGTGGCTCGGCTATCTCGAATGATGGAGGCCTGGGACGCCCGCAACGTGCCGCCGAAGTGGAGCGACGCCCACGGCGTTAACGTTCGGAAGGAAGAAAACACGCGAAACGAAGCCGTCGAGAAAGCCTCCCGAGGAGAACGATCTCGGCCGGATCTGGATTTGCACTCGATGATTGAGCCGGTGCCAGCGAAAGCAAAGTTCATCGACAAGGATTTTTACATCTGGGGCGGCAGCATGGTTCGCGATTCCGATGGTACCTGCCATTTGTTCTACAGCCGTTGGCCGCGAGGGTTGGGGCACATGGCTTAGGTCACTCATTCGGAGGTTGCTCATGCGGTATCGGATGATCCGTTGGGACCTTACCGGTTTGTCGATGTTGCCCTGCCCGCTCGCGGCGAGCAGCTTTGGGATGGTTTGTGCACTCACAACCCGACCGTGCATGAATTTGACGGCAAGTACTACCTCTATCACATGGGGAATACCGGAGATGGACACGCGACTGAAAAGCTGAATCCGATTCATCGCAACAACCAACGCATTGGAGTCGCGGTGGCTGATCATCCCAATGGACCTTGGAAACGTTTTGATGAACCTTTGATCGATATCAGCGAAGACGAATCAGCATCGGATGCGTTGATGGTCAGCAACCCATCCATTTTGCGCCGGGACGATGGAATGTTTGTGCTGATCTACAAAGCGGTCGGTAAGAATGGACGCATCCCATTTGGAGGCCCGGTCGTTCATCTTGCCGCGACTTCTCAGTCACCGACCGGACCGTTTCGAAAGCAGAACAAACCCTTGTTCACGGCTCCAGGAGTCGACTTTCCTGCGGAAGATCCCTACATCTGGTTCCAGGATGGGATGTGTTGGGCGATCGTCAATGACCACAAGGGGCATTTCAACGGAACCGGCAGTGACTCGCTGGCGTTGTTTCAATCGATGGACGGTTTGGAGTGGGAACCAGCCAACTCACCATTGGTGACGGAACGCATCATCCCATGGGCGGACGGAACGCAGCAGCCCGTGCACCGTCTCGAACGCCCGCAGCTGTACCTCGAAGACGGCAAGCCTGCCGTGTTGTTTTGTGCGGCCGAGGAAACCAAAGAAAAGCTGCATTCGTTCAACGTGCATTTGCCTCTGGGGCAAACCGGTGAATGATTTGTGCACCGTCATTTGATCGGCGACATATTCCGCCGCGAACAATCAGTCAGACGTTTCGGTCGTTTGCTCGGACAAAACGCGATTCATCCATTTCCAAGCTTCCGTGCGGTAGCGGTTGGGGCGATTGAGCCATCGATCGTTGTGACTGGCCTTTGCGAATTCGTTTGGGAATGAACCAAGTGCTTCGGTCGTGTTGACCGACAGGTAAGTGAAATTCTTTGCTGCCGGTAGCACACGACGAACAAAGTCTTGGGTCGCGTAGAAACCATTTTGGCAGACCAAGTAGGGACGATCGCCCACGCGTTTCAGCCGCTCGCTCGCTTCGGATTGGTACTCCGCGAGGGGACTGCCCCAATCCGTTCCTTTCCACTCGCGAACGCCGTCGAAGTGGTCGTGAGTGATGAAGGCGGTCCAAAGCTTCGCGATTTCATCATCGTGCAATCCGATGTAGTTCACCGCGATCGCACCTCGCGAAAAACCGCAGAGGAAAACCTGGTCGGGATTCGCTGAGTATTGATCGATGATTCGTGGAACGTTGGTTTTGGCGTATTGAACCGTCGCTTCTTTGTCGTCCCACCAAGTGATTTGGTTGCGTTGGTGATCTTGGCTGATGAATGGAAGCGTCACCCAAATGAATTGTCCTGCGGACAATCCAAACCCCAGCCCGGCGTCGGCGACTTCGCCGGTGGAGCCGGACGCCGGATAGTGATTGCCGGTGTACTCGAAAATGATCGGCAAGGGGACGCCGTCGTTGGTCCAGTCGCTCGGGAGATAGATCGTGTGGTGGACGTCGGTTCGGGCATATTCGGCTGGCGTGACCGAAACTCGTCGACCCGGATGAGGTTCGCCGTCGATGGACGTTGGGATTTGCAGAATTGATTGTGAATCAATTGGCAGTGGGGGCTTCGCCATCGTCGATGTTGTGAGAGACAGCGATAGCAAACAGCAAGCGATCAGTCGAAGGCTCATCGAACAGCAGTCTTGTGGATGGCGAGGTACCGGGAACGAAAACGTTTCCTAGGTATCTTAGCCGTCCGCACCAAAGGAGACTGCTGATGTGCTGCCCGCGTCAAAACCGAGTTGGTGAATAGGGAGCCGGGTCCAAATGGGTTTGCTGGCCCGTGATGATCTCGCCGATCAGACGCCCGGTCGCCGGTGCGAGGCTGAGGCCCAGCATGTTGTGCCCCGTCGCGAGCAATCCGTTTGAAAGTTCCGGGAGTGTCCCAATGATGGGTAGACTGTCCCACGTCATCGGTCGCCAGCCATACCATTGGGATTGAGCAGGGCCGTCGACAGATGCGACCAGGTAAGGACGCGCAGAATCACGAAGCTGTTGAATTCGATGTCGAGGGATGGAAGTGTCGTAGCCAGCGAATTCCATCATCGAGCCAAACCGAAGTCCTTCGTCAAATGGCGAGACGCCAACCTTGTGCTCTGGAAAAAGAATCGCGTGATTGGGCGAATGCTCCGGTTTCTCAATTGTGACCGAGTAGCCCTTGCCCGGTTGAACCGGGACGGAACACTGAAGAGCTGATTCCCACTTCGTACTCCAAGCTCCCATGGCGAAAACGAAGTAATCGGTTTTGAAGTCACCTCGATTGGTTTCAATGGCAACGATCCGGCCGGCTTCCTTTCTGATTGATTTCAATTCACATTTTTCGATAAATTGAACGCCTCGTTCCTGCAATTTGGCTGACCATTGCGAGTTCAGTTTGTCGGGACGCACCGAAGTGTCGTTGGGATACAGGAATGCACCGGCCAAGCCTTCTTTCAGGCCAGGATCAAATTTGGGCAGATTGATTCCATCGATTCGAGTGGCGGGGATCCCAAACTCTTCGGAAACCAGTCGGTCGGTTTTCGCGAATGACTCCATGCCTCGTTCGGTTTGCAGAACGTACAGCAAACCCTCTTCTTTCCATTCACAATCGAGTGACAATCGCTCGATGAGTGAGTGATATTCACTCATCGATGCTTCCAAGATTGCGTGCAATGGTTTGCCCGCGGCCAGCATTTTTCGGTGAGTGCAACGTTTGGCGAATTGGAGCATCCATTTCCAAAGCGCCGGACTGATTTGTGGTTTGACGCGGAATGGCGATCGTGGATTGAAAATGGATTTCAATGCAACGGAAAACGCTCCCGGTTCAGTTAGCGGCAACGCATGACTGGGGCAGATGTAACCGCAATTCGCGTGAGAGCATTCCCCCGCGATGGTGCCGCGATCGATGACGGTGACGTCGAGTCCCGCCTCGGATAAGTAGTGGGCACAAGCGATACCGACGATGCCGGAGCCGACAATGGTTGCTGACTGGGGAGATTGGTTTGTGTTCATGAATCGCAGCTCATGAACAGGTGTAGGATTTTCCGGACCAATTTTTCCACCAGCGTTGGAATTGAGCGAGTTGTTTCTCGGCGAAAGTCGCTTGGCTTGGTGAGAGCGCATCTGACGCGTTCAATTGGAATTCGTAGTCGGCGTCTCCCAGCAAAAACAGCAGGTATTTGTAGTAAAGTACCAAATCAGGGCCTTCGTCGAATGTTGACAACACGGTCAGGGCATTGGACAATTCGCGAGCGTATTGATCGGCTTGGCAGTCGCCATCGGCTGCGGCCTCGCACAATTCAACGTACTTCAAGACTTCGGCGGGCAAGCAGTTCCCAATGCCGGTGATCGCGCCGGTCGCACCGCATTTGACAAAGCCATGGTAGACCTGGGTGTCGACGCCAGCCATTAGCAATACATCGTTGTCGGCGTGTGTGATGTGTTCGCCGGCATAAGACAGTGATGCGGCGCCACCGAATTCTTTGAATCCAACCAAGTTCGGGAACTCGCCTCTCAAGTCAAAGAACAGGTCCGCTTTGGTTTCAAATCCGTAGTAAGGACTGTTGTAGATCACCGCGGGCAGGTTCGGGGCCGCCGACAGGATCGCGGCGAAGTGATGCCGTTGTGCGATCGGCGATGTGGCTCGTGAAAGCACTCGTGGGATCACCATCAATCCAGCCGCGCCAACTTCTGCCGCATGGCTGGCATGAGCGGCTGCTAGCGATGTGTTCTGTGCGCCGGTTCCAACAATCACGGGCACACCGGCTTCGGTCAATTCACGAACGCCTTGTTGCCGTTGCTGGTCTGTTAATAGCGGCCAATCGCCCATTGACCCGCAATAAACAACCGCTGTCATGCCCGCGGTCATCATCTCCTGGCCTTTGCGAACCAAACCGGCGAAGTTGATTTGCCGATCAGCGTCGCATGGGGTCATCAGTGCGGGAATGCAGCCTTGGAAGATGGACGCATCGACGGCGGGTTGGCTGGTGCTCATGGCGAAATCACTCTGCGATCGCGATTGAATGGTTGATGTTCGGCGATAGAGTATGCTTCGATGGGCAAAGTTGTCTTGTCCGAGTCTCGATAACCGACTTGAAAATGCGCACAATCCAATAATGCCCCTCAACAGCCTTCCGGATCAGCTATTTGAACTGCTCGCCGAACCCTTCACGGCTGAACGTTTGTTTGATGGTTTGCACGACACGGTGTACTTCATCAAAAACGCGGAAGGCCAGTATGTGGTCGTCAACGAAACTTTGGTGCAGCGGTGCGGTCTCAAGCAAAAGTCTCAGTTGATCGGTCGCACGTCAGAGCAAATTTTGCGAGCACCTTTTGGCGCGAACTTCACGGCACAAGACAAAGCCGTTTTGCAATCCGGAAAGGCACTCGAGGCCCAATTGGAATTGCATCTGTATGCATCACGAGACGTTGGGTGGTGTTTGACGAACAAGTATCCGCTCCGCGGTCGAGACGGGAACTCGGTGGGCGTTGTCGGGATCTCGCGTGATTTGGGCCGACCAAACAAATCGAGCGATGACTATCAGAGCGTTGCCAAAGCGGTCGCCTTCGCGGAACGAAATCGCGACAAGCGAACCAGCGTGACTGACATGGCGGAGGTCGCGAATTTGTCACGCTTCCAATTGGACCGACGGATGCGAATCGCCTTTGGTCTCAATACCGGGCAATGGTTGGTGAAACAACGCATCGATTTCGCTTGTGAACATCTCGAGACAACAGACATGCCCATCGTTGATATCGCACATGAAGCAGGCTATGCGGATCAGAGCGCTTTCACTCGCCAATTTCGACGCGCGACCGGAATGTCGCCCAGTCATTACCGAAAGGCCAAACAGGACAACGAACTGTAAGCGTTTAGCGAACCAGTGTTGAAATGTTCGGCCAGTTTGCAGTGCACAAGAAGATTCAAATCATTCGCGATCCTAATCGCGAATGCAATACAGCTTTGACGCCGTGCGAAAGTACAACGCACCGTCCGCGATCGCTGGCGTTGACCAAGTCAATTCGTCAATCTCGTTCTTGCCGACCACTTCGAAGTCAGGGCCCCCGGACAAGATGAATGTGGTGCCATTGGTGTCGATGCAGAAAACTTGGTCGTCCATCACCCATGGCGAGGCCCAAAACGCACGGGCTCGAGGGATACGTTTTTCGTAAACCATCTCACCGGTGTCCGCGTTGATGCAGTGAACCACACCGCTACGCCGTTCCAACAGATACAGGTGACCTTTGCAAAGCACTGGCGACGCCATCTGAATACCCGACTCAGGGTTCTTCCAAACAACGGACTTATCGTTTGCAGAATCTTCCGATGTTCCAATCTCGCCCTGACCTCCAGGTGCGATTGCGAACAAGTACCCGCCTCCATCATCGCTGCCACCACGGTTTCGATATTCGGTGCCAACGTAAAGTCGGTCGCCAATAGCCAACGGTGTCGCTGAGCTGCGACCTTTTTGCATGTTCAGTTGCCACAGCAATTCGCCGGTTTGTGGATCATAGGAGCGATAGTTGGTTCCGCCCACGATCAACTCGGTTCGGAGGCTGTTCTTCCAGACGATAGGAGAGCTGTACTGCGATGGTTCATCACGAGCAACTCGCCAAACTTCTTCGCCGGTTTCAGCATCGAGTGCGACCAGGAACGACTGCTCTTCGTTGTCAACTTGGAGAAACAGTTTGTCGTTCAGCAACACCGGTGAGCTGGACGTTCCCCATCCCGCCCGCATTTTGTATTGCCCAAGGTCACGTTGCCAAACTAGTTTTCCATCCATGTCAAAGCAGTGAACGCCCATCATTCCGAAGTAAGCGTAGACGTGCTTTCCGTCGGTTACCGGAGTCTCCGTCGCATAGGTGTTCGAACTATGGCGTTCCATCACCGGTCGGCCTTCGCGGGCGGTCTTTCGCCACAGTTCGTTGCCTGATTGCGAGTCCAAACACACGACTTGCCATTGATACGTTTTTTGGCTCGGGTCCTTGCCTTGTGCACGATTGTTGTCGTCACCATCCGATTCGGCTTTTGTTCCCGAAGGGACCGCTTCGGTTAAGAAAATTCGATCGTCCCAAACGACCGGGCACGACCATCCTTCGCCTTGCATGGGATGTACCCAAGCAACGTTTTTAGTCTCACTCCACTGAGCCGGATGCGATGTTTCCGCAACCCCGTTTGCTTGATCACCTCGAAACTGAGACCACTGGTCGGCCTGCACTTGCGAGCAAACGGACATCCCAGCGAGCGCGACCGCCGCGATGGTGATTACGTGCTTGGTTTGAAACCGAATCGGTTGAGAGAAGGTGCGTGTCATGTTCCACAGCGGGTTGGTGGCAATAAATCTGTCAGGAAAGGATCGAGTTTCGCGTCATGAGAGTTTAGCGGCGGGGAACAGTGCTGGCATGCTTGTGTTTGCGAGCAAACCCGCTGGGAGGTGGGGAAAGGAGGCGTTCTTCGCGAACAACCTTTACAATTGAGCAATGAGTCAACGGATTTCACGCCGCGTAAGGGACCATTGCGATGAACCAAGTCAATCAAACGAAAATTGCCGCCAGGAAGCTTCCATTGCAACGTCGTCAATTCATGGAAGTTATCGGTGGAGTGACCGCCGGATTGGCGTTCAGCGAACTCGCTATGATGCGAGGTTTGCCGCGAGTCAGTGCCGCTGAAGCGACGCTGGAGCATAACACGGTCCGGTTCAGCGACGACATCGAGCCATTGGTACGGTTGTTGGAGGACACTCCGCGGGAACGAGTCGTGCAAGCTTTCGCGGACAAAATTCGAAGCGGGACCAGCTACCGCGAAGTCTTGACCGCATTGTTGTTGGCGGGTGTTCGCAATGTGCAACCGAGACCATCGGTTGGTTTTAAGTTTCATGCTGTGCTGGTGGTGAATTCGGCTCACTTGGCCAGTCTTGGTTCACCGGACGAGGACCGATGGTTGCCGATCTTTTGGGCGTTGGATTATTTCAAGTCTGCGCAATCGCAGGATGTGAAAGAAGGTGATTGGACGATGGCGGCCGTTGATGAGTCGGCGGTTCCTCCGCCGCATATGGCCAAACGATCTTTTGAAGAAGCAATGCAAAAGTGGGACGTGGAAGCCGCCGACGTCGCCATCGCTGGCTACGTTCGTTCCGCTGGTGCCAATGAAGTCTTCGAGTCGATGGCACGCTATGGATGCCGCGACTTTCGCAGTATCGGTCACAAGGCGATCTACGTTGCCAATGGATTTCGAACGCTGCAGTGCATCGGCTGGCGATACGCGGAACCAGTGTTGAGATCGTTGACTTACGCGTTACTCAATCACACTGGCGAGCCTAACCCTTCGACCAGCGATTTGGCCGCGGACCGCGCCGGCCGAGTGACCGAAGAACTCATTCTCGAGTTGGGATCAAGTTGGAATGAGGGAAAGATTGATCATCAAGCTGCCATTCAGCATTTGCAGACCCTACGCCAGGCGACACCGGAAGACGCCGTTCGCGAGACCGCCAAGTTGATTCAGTCGGGCATCCATCCTCAATCGATCAGCGACGCGTTGTTTTTGTCGGCGGGCGAGATGGTGATGCAGCAACCCGCGATTGTGGCGTTGCATTCGGCCACGTCGACGAACGCGTTGCAGTACGCCTACCGGATTGCCTCCAGTGATCAAAACCGATTGCGATTGCTGTTGCAAAACGCGGCCTTCATTCCACACTTCCGGCAAGCCATGGATTCTCGCGGCAAGGTTGGTGATTCGCAGATCAACGAACTTGCTTCCGAATCCGTCGGCGAAGACTCGGTCAACGTCGAGCAGATTTTTGACTCGGTGGGAAAAGATCGCTCGGTTGCGGCGACTGCGACATTCCAGTACCTCGAAACCAACGGCAGGGCCGAAGATTTGATCCACGCCGCGCGTCAACTGACGTTCTTGAAGGGCAACGATTCGCACGACTACAAATACAGTTCCGCTGCACTGGAAGACTACTACGCCGTCTCACCGGAACTGCGAAACCGCTACTTGGCCGCGGCAACTTACTTGCTGCCGGGGAAGAACGACCGCAATAACTCGCTCGTCAACCGAGTCCGAGAAGCGTTGGCCTGACCTGGATTTGTGCGAGGTGCATCCGACGAGGCCCGCGCTAAGCAGGTACGCAGGAATGGTTGGGTTTCAACTTGTGAGCCGTTTGGGCGTTAGCCCCGGTTTTGCGTGGGAACCGTGGCGAACGCCAAACGGCTCACATACCCGATGACACCTGCGTACCTGCTTAGTCGGGCAAGCCAGATACGTTCATTCAACCAAGTTGCCACGTCTTGCCTTCGTTGGCTTCGAGCTGACTTAAGATAATCGTTGTTTGGAGTTTGCCACAGAGGACACAGAGTTCACAGAGATGAGCATCGGACTTGGGCAATTGACCTACGATCCTCTGTGCTCTCGGTGACCTCTGTGGCTAGAAAGCAGTTTGAGAAGTGCCGGATCCAGCCTGGGATTTGGCCAAGTGGCATTTCGAACTGCGCATCGGTTTTGATTTGATTCGAGGATGTTGTCGGTGGGAATTCGCCACTGAGGACACAGAGTTCACAGAGATGAGTATCGGACTTAGGCAATTGATCTACGCGATCCTCTGTGCTCTCGGTGTCCTCTGTGGCTAGAAAGCAGCTTGAGATGTGCCGCATCCAGTGAGCGACTTGGCCAAGTGGCATTTCGACTTGCGCATCGGTTTTGACTTGATTCAAGGTTATTGTCGGTGGGATTTCGCCACCGAGGACACAGAGTTCACGGAGCTGAGCATCGGACTTAGGCAATTGACCTACGATCCTCTGTGCTCTCGGTGACCTCTGTGGCTAGGAATTGGCTCGATAGAAAGATGTTTCTGCTCGCACCGATTTTCTACGGAAGTTCAGGTCCTACGCTTTGCTCGGAAAAACCACTCACTCGATGGCGGCGGGGACGGTGTCCAACGTGTGGTAGTTGTGTTCAATGCTCGTTTCTTGGACTTGGACGATTCGTAAACCGGAAGGATCCTTCCCAAGCGGTCGGCCGACCGGACCGGTGGTAATCATTTCCATTTCACCGGCTCGTCCGTACGCGTTGCGATGGTAGTGTCCCGCAAAGATGGCTCGCACGTGGGCTTCTTTCAGCAAGGCAATCAACGGCGTGCGTCGCTCCAAGGGGATGTTGAAGTACTGGTCTGGTTCGTCTTCTTGTTCCAAAAACAGCGGATGATGAAGGAACACGAAAATGTGTTTGGCGTCCTTCACTCTGGGATGCTGGAGTTGTCGCTCCAACCAGGCCTGCTGTTGTTGCAGTCGCTCTGGAGTATCACTGGGATCTTTCAGCAGACTTGAATTAAGTACGACGTGGAAGACGCCGCCAACCCAAAACGAAAAGTAGTCATCGCCGAAATGGTGGGTGTAGCGAGCAATGGATTCCGCGTTGGGGCGATTCCCGACGTCATGGTTTCCGCAGACGCAAACCAATGGAATCTTGGAATCGATCAGAGAAAAATCTTGCTGGTACTGGGTGACTTGAGCTTCGTAGCGGGCTTGGTTGGGGGTGGCATTGGTGAGGTCCCCGCAAACGATCACGAACTTTGGTTGAAGACGATTGATGTGTTCCACCGCTTGCTCAACGAGCACTTTTTCTCGGTCCAGCCCTTGGTTGCCGGTGAACATGCCGTACTGAGGATCGGCAAGCTGCATGAAAAAGTAGGGCTTGCTCCACGTCCATTCGGTTTGCGAATCAAACGCCAGAAAGGTGCGTGAGCGGGCTTGTTGAAACCGATTCGAATCGACTTCTGCCGGTTCGTCGGCTTGAAGAAGTGGCGTTCCGAGCAAACAGAGAATGAATGGCAAGACGATGGTGGATCGATTCATCAAACTTCCGTTGGTAAGTAGGATGCTATGACGGAATACCGTTCTGATCGGCTTGTATCACGTCGCTTTTGCGGTCATTGCCGTGCGACGAGAAGTTCTGATCTCTGCCTTGTTTCTCTATCTGCACGAAAGAGGTCACAAACGAGATGAAGAAGAGGATGACGTAGTTGCCAAACGATAGGTCGCTGAAGAATCTCCTGTCCTCATCGACATGCAAAACGTGTGCTTGTAGCAAAGAATACAGGTAGAACAAACTGATTAATAAAATCGCCTTGGTGACCGTTTGGCACAGCAGCTTGATCAAGTATTGCATGATTCGTTTGGCGGAAGGTTCTGTGCCACATGGTCGGGGGAAAGTGTTGTGCAGAATACCAAGTCACTGGTCAAAAGGCCACTTGGTCACCGTTCGTCACCACGATCGACCTGCGAGAGGCGGTCGCCACGCTGACGAAGCAACGCACGACCAACAATTATCGGGTTGTCGTAGTGAGCGAGGACTGCGTCCCTCCCGAGGGATTCGTTGCCTCATCCAATACGAAGGTAATTGACTGTGGTTTGCGAAGCACGTCATTGTGCCAAATCACTCGTGCCCACCTGCTGGAATATCCCCGATCCGCTCTAATGCGTGCTGGGTATCGGTTCACAGAGATTGCTTGGAAAGCAGGAGCGTTGACACATGGCGACGGAAACCAAGACGGCGGGCAAACGAAAGACGAAGACTGAGCGACGTCCGAATGTTTTTCACCAGCGGTTGGGCACGTTGACCTATCACCAAGCTGTCAATCTGTTGGGCGACGAAGGTGCGCGGTTGATTCGATCCGGCGGGCAAGCGTTTGAGATCCAGTCGGACCGAGACGTTTATCTTGGTGGAGACCTGTTTCGCGTTCGAATCGAAGATGCCGAGATTGAAGGTGGATTCGCGATCGCGACGATCACGCTGAGTTCGGATCGCAAGAAACAACTTCAATTGAATTGCGATCAATGCGAGGTTCCTTGCGAGCACTTGGGGGCCGCGTTGGATTTCTTGCTCGACGCGAAATCGGTCTTGGGATTGGCAATGCCGCCAGATGAATCTGTGCCGCTTGAGAATTTGACGGCCAAAGAACTTCGAGAACGAGCGATCGCGGAGCGGACCAAGCGTGCGGAAGAAGAACGCATGCGAGTTCGATCGATGAAGACCGAAACGCCGTGGACAGATTACGTCGTCACCAGTGAACGTTCCGGTCGCACTTACCGAGTTGCTGTGCGTGGTTTGGGCGACAGGGAATCCTATTGCACCTGCCCCGACTTTCGCACGAATCGGTTGGGGACGTGCAAGCACATTTTGCACGTGCAGAAAAAGATCAAGAGTCGATTTTCTGCTGCGAAGCTCCGCCAGCCCTACCAACGTAAAAAGATTTCTTTGGCCGTTCATTACGGATCGTTCGAAGGGGAGACTTCGAGTGGATTGTTGTTCCATTTGCCGGCCGAGGTGGACGAATCCATCATGGAAATCGTCGGGAACGGGGCGACGAAACCGATGTTTGCCGCGGACGAGGTGATGAATCGTTTGAATGCGATTGAAACAGCCGGGCATGACGTCAAAATCTACCCAGACGCGGAAGCGTTTCTGCAACGCGAATTGATGCAGAAACACATTCGGCGTGAATGCGATCAGATTCGATCTTCCATTAGCGATCATCCGTTGCGAACGAAGCTCTTGAACGCTGAGTTGTTGCCATACCAACTCGATGGAATCGCCTTCGCCGCTGGGGCGGGACGAGCCATCCTTGCTGACGACATGGGATTGGGCAAAACGATCCAAGGCATCGGCGTGGCCGAACTGCTTGCCAAACTCTCCGATATTTCGCGTGTGTTGGTTGTCTGTCCCGCTTCGCTGAAAAGCCAATGGAGGGATGAAATCGCTCGGTTCAGTGGACGGTCCTCGCAGATCGTGTTGGGGAAGGGCGAAGAGCGAATCGAGCAGTATGAAAGTGATACCTTTTTTACGATCTGCAACTACGAGCAGGTGCTTCGTGATCTGACTGCCGTCGAAAACGTGTCATGGGATTTGATCATTTTGGATGAAGGCCAAAGGATCAAGAATTGGGAATCCAAAACGAGCAACGTGATTCGGCAACTGGAGAGCCCGTTTCGGTTGGTGTTGTCGGGGACGCCGCTTGAGAATCGCCTTGGCGAACTATTCACGGTCACCCGCTTCATCGACGATGATTTGCTGGGGCCTGCGTATCAGTTCTTCCACCAGCATCACGTCGTGGACGATCGAGGCAAAACGCTTGGTTATCGACAGCTCGATGTGCTGCGTGAAAAGATGCGTCCCGTGTTGCTTCGGCGAACACGGGCGGAGGTCGCCAAGCAACTTCCCGATCGCACGGACGAGATCATTCGATGTGAGGCAACGGCCGAACAGAAGGAAGTCCACGATGCGAACATGAAAGTCGTGGCACAGATTGCGGCCAAGAAATTTATGACTGAAATGGATCGGCTGCGAATGCAAAAGTGTTTGCTGATGGCGCGCATGGCCTGCGACAGCACCTACCTTTTGGATCAAGAGGCGGATGAATACAGCAGCAAACTGGAACGGTTAGGAGAATTGCTGGAGGGATTGATTGCCGATCCGACTCGCAAGATTGTTCTTTTCAGTGAATGGCGACGAATGCTGACCCGCGTCGAAAACCGTCTGGATCAGATCGGGTGCGACTACGTTCGGTTGGACGGACAAGTGCCACAGAAGAAGCGAGCTGCGATTGTTTCTCGGTTCCAAAATGATCCCGAATGCCGCGTGATCAACATGACCAATGCGGGTTCCACTGGGCTGAACCTGCAGGCCGCCAACACCGTGATCAATGTGGATTTGCCTTGGAATCCTGCAGTGTTGGAACAGCGGATCGCCCGAGCCTATCGGATGGGGCAAGAGAATCCGGTTCATGTCTACAAATTGGTCACGACCAGTGAACCGACACCGACGATCGAAGAAGGGTTGCTGACAACGCTGGCGTCGAAACAGGATTTAGCCGACGCGTCGCTCAACTTTGACAGTGATGCGTCCGAAGTTTCGATGCAAAGTGGGATGGAAGATCTCAAGCGAAGGTTGGAGGTCATTCTGCCTCAGCCGATTGCGGCGCCCGTTGATGAAAGTCAACAGCGGCGGGTCGAGGCCGAAGCAGAAAAACTCTCCGCCGAACGAACCCAAAAGGTCTCCGCTGCGAGCGGGCAACTGGTGACCGCCGCGCTTTCGTTGGCGGGCGAGTTGATGGGGAACGGCTCGGCGCCGGCTAGTGAGACCGTCGACAAGTTGACCGAGCGACTCACCCAGTGCGTGGATCGCGACGAATCTGGTCGGCCTCAATTGCGGATCAGCTTGGAGAACGATGAATCACTTCGTTCCTTGGCCACGACGCTGGCCAAACTGCTTGGGTGAATCGGTCTCGGGGCTTCCACCCCGAGCTAAGAAAGTCGGCCCCATCCGGGGCGAAGATGACTGCCGAATGCTCCCCGGTTTGCGTCCGCGTACGGTGGGCTCCCAAGCCCGTCGAGATGAAAACGCGTTGCTCTTCGGATTTCTAGAACACAATCCCTGAGGCGAACGCTTGGAACTACTTTCCGAGGATCGCGTCGCGTAGGCCTTCGTGCCATTGTTGTTGTTTCGGATCGTAGATTCCAAACCCTGAGTAGAACTCCCAGTAGGCGATTCCGATTCTTCGCTCGATCGCTTCGTCGGCGACAAAACGCGTCCACTGAATTCGTGATTCCATGTCGGCGGCTTGGTAGGCACCAAACTCACCGAGGTAGATGGGGACCTCGTTTTCAACGCTCCAGCGGAGAGCTCGATCAAGATCGTTGCGGACGGCCTTTTGCTGTTCGGGCGTTCCAGTCCAGGTGGTGCCTTTCCATTGTTTGGATTCGTCACCCAACCATCCCGCGTCTTGGTGAGTGAACTGAAACGGCGAGTAGTAGTGGAACGTTGCGACCAAGTTTTGACGATCTTTTGGGAGTTTGAGAAACTGCAACGCGTCGATGGAATTGAAGTTCGCTGGTCCAACCACGATCGTTCGAGTGGGATGTTTTTCGCGAATGATTGGGAGAGCGTCCGCCAACAGGCGATTCCATTTGCCGGCGTCGAGATTTTCGTGTGGTTCATTCAAAACTTCGAATACCAGTTCCGGCGGAGCATCCTCGAATTCGTTCGCGATCTGACGCCACAGTTCGAGGAACCGATCGTGATGCTGTTCCGGATTGGCGTACAAGCCCTCGTAATGATGGATGTTGATCATCACTTTGAGATCGCGGCGTAACGCTTCGTCGACCACCCAACGAACCCGCTTCATGAAGGTGGAGCTGATCGTGTAAGGGGCGGTGTTGCTGGCATGTGTCGACCAGCGAACTGGCACTCGAACCGAATCAAAACCGGCTTGTTGGATCAGGTCCAAGTGTTTTGCTTCCAGTCGCGGGCCCCAATCGCCTTCGCGAGGAGCCTCCAACGCGTTGCCGATGTTCACGCCTCGGCCGAAGAACGGCGTTTGGTTTTGAAAGAACGCGGTGGTCTTCAGTTGTTCCAGCAAACGAGATTCGCTGACCGCTCGGATGCTTTGGATCGTGATCGAGCTTTGATCGGTTGGTTTCTCGATGATGACAGCCACCGATTGGATTCGGGCTGCGTCAAAGGGAACGTCGGTTTGTCCATGCCAAGTCCCAAACGCGACACGGATGACTCCAGATGAATTGGGTGGTACCGTTGCCGCAGCCGCGCTGCTGCCATCGCGACCGCTCGATCCAGGGTTGCGTGCCGTCAGCACGACTTTGACCGATTGGTTGCCGGGGTTGAAAACTTCGGTCTCCAGGGCATCAAACGCGTCCAAGCGGAGCGGCGTTCCGGTGACATTCCACTGCACATTGGGATAGCCATTGCTGGGCGGAACCGTGACTTTCATCAAAGCGTTGGGGACTGGTTCGATCTTCGCATCCTGCGAAGTGATTTGGATGTCAGTGAGTGGACTCTCCCCAAACAAAACTTTTTCACCCAACGCGGTTTGAGCGGAAGCGTCGCTCAAGCTAGCCCCGACGATTCCAATCGCGGCGAGCATCACGGCAGGCAGCCAACGCAGCGGACGAAGACCAACATCGGTGGTACGAACGAACATTTTTACTCGAGGGGAAATCATGAGAAACACGGATAGGACCACTGTGGTGCTATCGGAAATGATATCTCATCCGAAAGCGGAACGAGGACGCACGAATCGCAACCCAAATGACGTGGCGTGTTCAGCTACAATGGTCAAGATCGTCGAAGGACGATTCCCGCCCATCTGATCCGCCCACTGATCGTCCCCACAACCGATCATCGGCTCTCGATCCAGCCCCTGGAACCGCAGCCATGTTGAATCTGACATCCCGTGCCAAGACTCACACATGCAACGGGACGACCCGTCGCGATTTTTTGCAGGTCGGAACCCTCGGAATGCTTGGCTTTGGGTTACCGCAACTGTTGGCTGCCGAAGCCGCCGGTGCCGCAGGAAAGAACACCGATCGAAAATCATGCATCATGATTTTCAATCTGGGGGCTCCCAGTCAGATGGACACTTTCGACCCGAAGCCGAACGCACCGGTGGAGGTTCGCGGGCCGTTTAAAACCATTGCGACTCGCGGCGATTTTGAGCTGACGGAGATCCTGCCAAAACACGCGGAGATCGCGGACATGTTTTCCATTGTTCGTTCGTGTTATCACACGGCCGCCGCCGTTCACGATGCGGGATGGCAAATGCTGCAGACGGGGCGTCAGTTCACGGGCGGCGTGAACTACCCGCATGCCGGTGCGGTTGTTGAATACCTTCAGGGACGCCGCACGGACTTGCCCGCCCATGTTGTTTTGCCGCAAACAATGGGACGGGGCGGTGGGAATCTGCCCAACGGACAAGCTGGTGGCTTTCTTGGGAAAGCTTACGATCCATTTGCGTTGATGGCGGATCCGAGCCAGCCAAACTTCAAAGTCCCTGACCTGCTGCCTCCATCGTCGCTACCGGATGTTCGCATTGATCGACGGCGGCGGATGCGTGATTCGATCGAAAGCCACATGGCTCGGTTCGAATCCACCGAGTCGGCGAAGCTGTTCGACGCCAACTTTGAAGCTGCTTATCGGATGATGAACAGCCCCGAAGCTCGCATGGCATTCGATCTTTCCAAGGAACCGACTTCGGTCCGTGAACGTTATGGCATGAACCGCTTCGGTCAATGCTGCTTGCTAGCTCGCCGTCTGATTGAAGCCGGCGTGCGGTTCGTCACCATCAACACTTTTTTGACGGTCTTCAATGAAGTCACTTGGGACATCCATGGCAGCAAACCGTTCACGACCATTGAAGGCATGAAAAACATTGTGGCTCCCATGTATGACCAAGCCTACTCGGCATTGATCACTGATCTGCACGATCGCGGTTTGCTCGACGACACCATGGTTTGTGGGCTGGCCGAGTTTGGACGCACCCCCAAAGTCAATCCGGCGGGAGGACGAGATCACTGGCCACAGTGTTTCTCATGCACGTTCGCGGGTGGCGGCGTGGTCGGAGGAAGAGCGGTTGGGAAGTCGGACCCGGTCGGCGGCGTTCCCGCGGATCGCCCGACCAACCCCGGCGAGATCATCGCAACGATCTTCAAAGCAATGGATCTGGATCTGCACGCGGAATTGCCCGGTCCCGGCGGGCGTCCGTTCCCGCTGGTTGACTTCGGCGTTCGAGAGATCAAGGAGCTGTTCGCGTGAAAAGTTCATTCCATCTGACCGTCTTTTGCACGTTGGGGATGTTGGCCGCAACGCTATTCACCAACTCAATCGCGAATGCAGACTCGCATGAGTCGGTGGTTTTGTTGCCAGAGCAACTTGAGCTCTCACATGCAGGTGACTTGCAACGATTATCAGTTGCCACTTGGCAAGACGGAATTGCCGGTGCAACGATTGACGAAGTCGCCATCGAGTCGTCTGACCCGAGCATCGTCAAAGTCGTCGGTCAAACCTTGCACGCGGTTTCCGGTGGGACCGCGACGGTGACGGCCACCACGACCGACGGAAGGACCACCGCGAAGGAAGTGACGGTCGGTGGCACGAAAACGCCTCATCAATGGAGCTTTCGAAACGACGTGCAAAGCGTGTTGGCAAAGCAGGGATGCAACATGGGTGCGTGCCATGGTGCGTTGGCCGGCAAGGGCGGGTTCGTGCTGTCACTTCGTGGGTACGACAGCGACGCGGATTTTCATTCCATCACTCGGCAAGCCCGCGGGCGCCGAATTGAAATGGCCGATCCTGGCCGCAGTTTGCTGCTTGCCAAACCAACGGGAGCCCTGCCACACAAAGGCGGCCTGCGTCTGGATACGAATTCGCGAGACTATGAGATCTTGGCCCAGTGGATTGCCAATGGTGCGGAGGCTCCTTCCGAAGACGATGCTTTGATTGAAAAGATCACGGTGACTCCGGAGAACGCCAAACTGCATCCAGGTGACCACTCCCAGGTCCTCGTGACGGCTCACTACGACGATGGCACCTCGCGGGATGTGACTCATTGGTCGCAATTCACGGCCACCGATGAAGCGGTGGCGGGTGTGGATGAATCCGGCCGAGTGCAGATCAATGGAAGCGGCGAAGCAGCGGTGCTGGTTTGGTATGCCAGCAAAGTCGCTCTGGCGAGAATGACGGTGCCATATCCGAATGAGTTTGCCGCGGAAGTTTACGCGTCAGCGCCGCGTCGCAATTTCATCGATGATCTGAACCTGCAGCAGCTTCAAACGCTTCAGTTGCCGCCGTCTGAACCTTGCGATGACGAGACATTTCTTCGTCGTGCCACCTTGGACACGATCGGGCGATTGCCAACCCAGTCGGAACGTGAGCAGTATTTCTCTGCACCCGAACACCAACGCCGTGATGCGTTGATTGACCAATTGTTGGCGGCGGAATCCTTCACCGATTATTGGTCTTACAAATGGTCGGATCTGCTGGTCATCAACGGGAACAAGCTTCGTCCGGTGGCGGTCAAGTCGTATTACGATTGGCTCCACGACAGTGTCCGCACGAATAAACCGTGGGACGTTTTGGTTCGCGAAATACTGACGTCCACCGGCAGCAGTGCCACCAACGGTGCCACGAACTTTTTCGCGGTCAATCAAACGCCGGAGGATATGACCGAAAGCGCGTGCCAGTCCTTTTTGGGATTGTCGATTGGGTGTGCGAAGTGTCACAACCATCCACTCGAGAAATGGACGAACGATCAATACTACGCCATGGCGAACCTGTTTTCGCGAGTCCGGGCGAAGGGATGGGGCGGAGATTCGCGAAACGGCGATGGCGTGCGACAATTGTATGTTTCGACGTCCGGTGAACTGGTGCAACCCAATCTTGGAAAAGCCCAGCCGCCCGCTCCGCTCGATTCCGAACCGATGGCCTTTGACGACCCACGCGATCGACGCGAAGTCTTGGCGGAATGGTTGACTGATCCAGCCAATCCCTATTTTGCGAGATCAATCACCAATCGCATCTGGGCGAACTTTTTTGGGCGAGGGCTTGTCGAACAAGTCGATGATTTAAGGCTCAGCAATCCTGCTAGCAACGAAGACCTGCTCAACGCGGCGTCCAAGCACTTGAGTGATTCTGGTTTCGATCTGAAGACGTTGATGCGGACGATCTTGCAGAGCGAGACTTATCAGCGGAGCAGTTTGACGGTCGAGGGAAATCGCGAAGATCCAAAGTATCTGAGCCACTACGCACCTCGGCGGTTGATGGCGGAGGTGTTGCTCGATTCGATGGATCAAGTCCTAGGCACATCGACCTCGTTCACCGAGATCGCTTTTGCGGGAGCCGACAAGCAGAAGACGGATTTCTACAAGGCTGGAACACGGGCGATTGAGCTCTACGATTCCGCGGTGGATTCGTATTTCCTAAAAACCTTCGGTCGCAATCCTCGCGAGATTGTTTGTGAATGCGAGCGTGACGCGGAACCATCAATGGTTCAGGTTCTTCATCTGTCCAATGGTGAAACACTGAATCCCAAACTGAATGATCCGGCCAGTTTGCCGAGCCTCGCGGCAGCGGAAAAGTGGGATCGTGACGAGTATCTCGACACCTTGTTTCAAAGGGCGTTGTCTCGAGTCCCAACGGCGGCGGAACGTCAATCACTGGGGGCGGTGATGGATGAATACGAAGATGACCAAGCCACCGCGATGCGAGACGTCGCCTGGAGCGTTTTGACGAGCGTCGAGTTCACCTACAACCATTGAAGCGATCCCCGATGAGAACTCACTGCATCTATTTGTTGTTGGCTGTTTGCTGTTCCTCGATGAACGCTCATGCGGTCGACTTTGTCGAAGACGTGGCACCGATTCTGCAAACGTATTGCACCGGTTGTCACGCCGAAGATGATGCGCAAGGTGGATTGGCGATGGACACGCACGCTGCCTTGCTCCGCGGTGGGGACTCAGGATTGGCACTCACCCCGGGAGTTGTGTCGAGCAGCCGAATGTTTTTGATGGCGTCGGGCAAGCTCGAACCGGTGATGCCACCGGATGACATGGAAGGACCAAGCGAAGAAGAACTCGCGATTTTGGCCGATTGGATCGAGCAAGGTGCCCAGGGGCCGGACGGCGAAATGCCGATTCGTCGGGATCTGAAGACACCGAAGATTGCTACTTCTGCTGATGCGAATTTGCCGGTCACCGCGATTGCTCGGTCCAACGATGGTGCCTGGCAGGCGACTGCAAAGTTTGGGGCAATCACCTTGGTGAACGTCGCCAGCGGCGAATCGAAAGAGGTCGCGAATCCCTGGGGCAAAGTCAATTCGTTGCAGTTCAGTGGTGATAGCACGCAATTGCTGGCTGCATCGGGGCTGACCGGCGGATACGGACAAGCGACCTTGTTCCATGTTGCTGATGGCAGCGTGCTCAAGGAATTGGTGGGGCATCGTGACGTTTTGTACGCAGCCGAGTTTTCGCCCGATGGAAAGCGAATTGCAACGGCGGGCTACGATCGGAAAATTTTGATTTGGGACACGAGCACCGGCGAGGTCGTCCAGGAATTGCTCGGGCACAACGGCGCGATCTTTGGTCTCGCGTTTTCTCCCGATGGCACGCTGCTCATCTCGGCTTGCGCTGACGAAACGGTCAAGGTTTGGGAGGTGGCAACGGGCCAGCGGCTGGACACTCTCAGCCAACCGGAAGGCGAAGTGAATCGCGTGTTGTTCTCAAAGGACGGACGATGGATGTTGGCAGGTGGCGCCGACAATCGTCTGAGAGTTTGGAAGTTGGTTTCGAAGACAGAGGCTGCGATCAACCCGATTGTGCAAACCCGGTTTGTCGATGAGTCTCCGATATCGGGGATGGCGCTGACTCCCGATGGTCGCGGTTTGGTGATCGTCAGTGAAGCGGGCAATGCAAAGGTGCTTCGAACCGATGATTGGTCCGTCGTGGGGGCAATGGAGCCCTTGGGGGAAACACCCAGCGATCTGTTCGTGTCGAAGGATGGGACCAGTGTCACCATCGGCTTGATGGATGGGCGTGTTGTGAAACGCGTCCTCCCCGAGATCGTCCCGCGAGACTCTGGGCCGCGGCGCACAACGTTGGAACCGGTTTACTTGGATTTGGGGCCGCTGGTTTCTTTGGACGAGTCCAGTCTCGACTTCACCGATGGTGTTGCGGATGTGCGGCGTGGTTGCGAAGTCATTGGATCGCTGACAACGAGAGGCGAACAAGACTGCTATCGATTCTCCGCTCGTCGTGGCGAAACGTGGATGATCGAAGCGGATGCGACGTCGGGGGACCTTGATCCGAAGATCGTCTTATTGGATGAGGCTGGCCAACCGCTGCTTCGAACTAGGCTGCAAGCGGTTCGAGACACCTACTTCACATTTCGCGGCAAGAACAGCGGCCAAGTCAACGACTTTCGATTGTTTGGATGGCAAGAAATTGGTCTGAACCAATACCTCTATTCCAGTGGCGAAGTCACCAGGACATGGCGACACCCGCGCGGTCCCGACTCGGGCTTTGACGTGTATCCCGGAGCCGGAAATCGACACACCTACTTCGGCACGACCCACACGACTCATGCGCTGGGTGAACCCGCCTATGTCGTTCGAGAGTTGGGGCTGGAAGAGGAACCAGAGCCCAACGGATTGCCCGTGTTCGATGTGTTCTATGAAAACGACGATGATCCGAGCCGCGTCGCGGGTGAGTCCAGTCGCTTGGATTTCGTTGCCCCACGCGATGGGAACTTTACCGTTTGTGTTGGCGATACCCGCGGGCACTTTGAGGACGATTTTCTGTATCGACTGCGGATTCGACCGGCGGCCCCATCCTATTCGGCATCGATTGGCAAGATGAACGCTAGCCTTCCGCCGGGGGCCGGTCGCAAGATTGACTTGAACGTTCAGCGGATCGACGGGTTCGATGGGCCAATCACGTTTGAGCTGGACGATTTGCCATCAGGCTGGCACTCGAATTTTCCTGTGGTGGTCGAAGCCAACCAATACTCCGCAGAAGGTGCGATCTTTGTTCCCAGCGGAACGAAACCGCCCGCCGAGCCAGTGGATTTGCGTGTCACTGCGACGGCGGAGATTTTGGATCGCCGCGTTGAACGAGATGCGGGAACGATCAAGGGTTTGACCGTTGGCACACCACCGAGCGTGATTCCGATGATCCAACCGATCGATCGGAACGTTCCTGAAAACGAAGATTGGACGCTCGTGATTCCGCGTGGCACAACCGTATCCGCTCGGATCGTGCTGCGACGCGGCAAGGATGCGAAAGGCAACGTTAACAACGGCGAGATCCGGTTTGGCGGTGAGGGCAGCGGCCACAATGCGTCCCATGGTGTCTATGTCGACAACATTGGGTTAAGCGGTTTGCTGGTTCTGCCGGATGAAAATGAGCGTGAGTTGTTCATCACGGCTGATCCGGTTGCGGCATTGGGAAAACGATCGTTGTTTTTGATTTCAGCGAACGATGGCGGTGTGGCTAGCTTTCCCATCACAATCGATGTTCAAGATGCAACCACGCTGAGTGCTTCCGCAGATTGAACTTTTGGGCGTCCAATGTCATCCAACCATTCGGGGAATTGATTCTCAGTCTTTCCCGCAATAGACAGGGGTGTCGTTGTTCATGGAAAGCCGCATTTGCCTAGTCAATTTATGTCTGATCGCCGTTGGACCAAAATCGGTCTCGTTTCCACGTTGCTGTGGTTCGTGATGGCGGAACTGGCGAGTGCGGCGACGTTTGCCAGTTTCTCCGCTTCCCGTCACGATCGTTTTTTGGGCGACGATACTCTCAATCCAGATTTCTGGTTGGATCACTCTCTGCTCACCGGCGTCGCTGTTCGGCGTGCCGTGCTGATCACCCCGTTGCACTACGTCACCGCAACTCATACGGGGATGATCAACCCAACGTTTGTTGCCGCCGATGGCACGCGGCACACTTACACGGCTGCGTCATCGACCGTGTTGCAAACAACCTTGCGAACAGACTTCGAGCTTGAGAACGGCACAACGCTCATGGCCGGAACGGTTCACAACAGCGACTTGCTGCTGGTGACATTGGAGGCCCCGATACCGGCGAGCGACGGGGTCACGCCAATGTCGGTTTTAGGAGGCGGCTACTTTGACATGCTGGGTCGGAGCATCATCATTCAAGGTCAAAACTCACAGTTCGGTTCGGATACGATCGATTTCACGCAGACGGTTGAACTGAACACCGGTGCCATCACCGAGTCGGTTGTTTACCGGTGGGATCATCCGTTGGGAGGCGGCGGCATGGATGAGCTCACCTTGGTTGGCGGTGACTCGGGTGAAGGCTCGTTCATTGAATATGGTGGCGAATATGTATTAACGGGGACCAACATGGGGATCGCCACCGACCCAGATACGTCGGAGAAATTCAGTTTCAACAACTTCGTTTCGCCCTACGTGGATTTGATTGCCGCCGAAGTCGCTGCGGATGGTTTTTCGATCACAGTCGTTGCTGTTCCCGAACCATCGACGTCGTTGGCAATCCTTACAGCCCTGGGCTTTGGTTGGGCGCGACGACGTACCAAGCGATCCCGACTGCATGAACGAGTGACGCCAATAAAACCATCAGGTGCCAAACCGCGTGCAGGTATGGAGCTCGTCGATCGTTCATGAGGAAGATCGTGCCGACGCTGTAAAGGACACCGCCAATGAACATCGCGTAAGCGAGTTCGACGGGCACGTTGCGAATCAAAGGAATGGCAGGCAGCCATCCGAGTAGCAAATACGACACGACGCTGATTGAATGCAGGCGATGCATTCGCACCGCTTTGTTGAAGAATCCCGCCAGGGCGGCGATCCACATCGCCGTCAGCAACGGGATTCGCCAGCCATCAGGTGAGTAGGCATAGGCGATCGGAGTGTAGGTTCCGATAATCATCAAATAGATCGCCGCTTGGTCGCACGCTCGAAAGCGATCGAGCCAAGGTTGTTCCAAAAATACGTGCGACAAGGTCGAGCAAACAAAGGTGGTCACGACCGACGCGGCGTAGACACCACAGGCGATCGCCAACCCAGGTTCGCCCGCAGATGATCGAACTAGTACGGCTCCAACGATACACCAAAGCACCGCCGATAAACCGTGCGTCCATGCGTTGGCCCATTCCTGTTCGGGCTGAATCGGTGGTGCGTCAATGGTGTGATCCAACGTTCATTTTCCCTTGAGAAGGTTTTCGTCACGCAGCCAACGCAAACAGAGTTCAGGCCAAAGATCGTCCGCTCGACCATCCATGCGTCCGCCAAAACCATGGCCGCTGCCCGTGAAGACATGCAGTGCCGATGGAACACCGGCTTCATGAAGTTTGCTAAAAACGGTCACGCAGTTCATGACGGTCAGTCGGTCGTCTTCGCCGTGGACCAAGAACATCGGTGGCGAGTTCTCGTTGATTTCAAACCCGTCCAAATCTTTGGGCGAGTCTTTCTTAACCAGCCAGGCAGGATAGATCAGACAGGCAAAATCGGGCAGGCGAATCTCTTGATCTGCGTCATCGATTGCATCGTACTGACGTTCCAAGATCGTGGCAGAACGACATGCAGCGTGGCCGCCAGCGGAAAAACCCATCACGCCGACCTTCTCCGGAATATCGCCGGTGACTTTGCCGGCTCGAATCAGAGCGATGGCCCGCTGGATGTCTTGAACAGGTGGCTTCCATTTTGGTTCCATTGTGCGAGTCGGAACGCGATACTTCAAAACAACGCTGGTCACGCCGCCCGCCACCAACTGATCGGCAATTTCGGTTCCCTCCAAATCCCAAGCCAGGATTGAAAAGCCTCCTCCGGGACAGATGACCATGATGGTCTTCGATGGATTGCCGTTTGCATCTTTGGCGGGAAAAACATGCATCTCCGGTGTGGACACATTGCCGAGACGAATCAATCGTTTACCACCAACTTGGTTGTCTGTCGGCTTTGTGAAGTCGCTTTCCGGTTCGGTCGGTGCGTCCCACTTCGGTGGATCCGAAGGCCAAACCGGGAGAACGTCGCTGGGTTCAGTTCCAAAACAGTTTGTGCAGACACAAGTGGCGGACATCATCACAGCGGTCAGAGTGATGCCCCAAAACCAATTTCGTTCGGCCAAGCCAGTCGTTTTCATCGCGAGTTCGTCCAGGAGGGGAATTGATTTGCAAGACAGGCCGACATCGTAACCCATGCATCGATTACGCGCGGCTCCACCAAAATCGGACCAGATCGGCGACCTGTTCGCCTTCGATCTCGTCGCCGAGCATCAACTCGTCGGCGAGTGCCGCAATTGCCGACCAACAAGGATCTGATGCAACGATCTTTCTTAGACGGACGATTGCTTCTCGCATCAATCGGATTTGTTGAGCCGCCTGCGGTTTCAAAGCTGCCGCACACAACTGAGCTTGCCGCCAGTCGCTTTCCCAAGCACGTACGTCCAACAAGTCCTCGTCACCGCTTTGATACACAAACTCGGCAACGGGACCCGCGAGAACCGTTAGCAATTCCCGTTGACGTTGCCAGGTGTCACTTGGGTCGACACGTCCCCAGTTGACGATGCAGTCACCGAATCGCCGTGGCAGGTCACCGTCTTCATCATCGAAGATCGATGCTTGTGAAAGCGTGACTCGGTCGATCTGGGCACCAAGTGCGCAACCAACGATCGCGTGACCAGCCTCGTGATAGGCCGTCACCAATTCATCGTCGTCATCTGGCCAAGTCCAATCCATCAACCATTCATCACGCTGGTGTTTCGTTGCGACAATCATCGTAGCGGCGACGGGTGATTTGCACGACCTGACGAATTCAATCGGCGAAGCGAGGCACTGGAGCATGAAAAAACCGCCGCAAGTGATCAATACTTGGGCGGTTCAGTTTGTTTTATCGAAAAGCTCGGGGCCCTAGCTTGTAGGAAACTCGGGCTCCGAGTTTTCAAATTCAATTAGTTCAGCATTTGCTTGACTTCGGACATCACAGCAGCGACGTCGATCTTGTCAGCGTCGAACTCGTGACGGGCGACAACCTGCGAGTCGTTGGCGATCACGACGGTGATTTGTGCTTCGTCAGACAACTTGTAGTTTGCGGGACCGTTTTTGTCTTTGGCAACGACGACTGGCACATTCTTGGCAGCCATCTTTTTGCCTTCGCTTTTTAGACTGTCAGCTTTTTCGCCGAACAGAGTGACAAAGCTTTTCAGTTGTGCGTCACCATTGGCGGCGACGGCGGAGTCAAGTTCCTTGACCAATTTCGCGACGGGTTCACTGGTTTGGCGGGCGAAGACCATGACCATGGGACGCGAACCGTATTTGCAGCGGTAGCACAATGCTTCGCCGGCTTCGACACCGTCATCTTCTGCACCAGCGACCTTGGTCACGTAGAACGCGCCGATTGGGTCACCTTGGCACAGTCCTTTGTCAGCGGTGGCAGGGTCTGCGGCGAACGCAGCGGGGATTGCCATTGCACAGGCCAGGGCAGCAGTCAAAAACAAACGCGACATCAAGCTTCTCCGTTTGAAGCGGGGATACTTCGCGAGATCAGACGAATTTGTCCGATGCCTCGCAGGAAATAGGTCTTTTGCTAAACAATGACGATCAGATCGATTTGTCCGCCATTGGACGCCGAAAAGTTGCGGGAATTCGACAGCTTCGGCGATTGCTGTTCATTATTCCACCGCCGAATCGCTTCGGCTAGTGACGATCGCGTCAATTGTACCGCGACGACTACCGCGATTGGGTTCAAACTGATGGCAACGTTTGCCCCAAACGCACAATTGCGTTGAAGGTTACAGAGTGTATTCACTCTCTACCTACAAGGAATTTCCAATGAATTTCGCTCGTACCATGGCCGCTGTTGCGGTTGCTGTTTGTATCTCGTCCGCTTCGTCCGCCAGTGCTTGTGGCCTTCTCGGCTGTGGCAACGACTGCTGCGACGCGGCTCCTGTTTGCTGCGAAGCTCCAGCACCTGTTTGCTGCGAACCAGCTCCGGTTTGCTGCCCACCAGCACCTGTGAAGGTTTCTTGGTGCGTTAAGAACCCTTTGACCTGCTGCCCTGTTGAAGTCAGCGCCTGCGTTCCAGCTTGCTGCGAAAACGTGATCCCAGAATTGGTTTGCTGCAAAAAGGGTTTCTTGGGTCGCAAAGTCATGACCTTCAAGTTCGGCTGCTGTGACACTTGCGTGGACGTTGTCTTCACGCCGCTGGGCCGCGTTATCGTTCGCGACTGAATTTGAGTTTGGTGGCGAGATCACACACCCGCCACAATTGAACCTCGTCTCTCAGACGACTACAAAGCCGGTTGATAACCTCAGCCGGCTTTTTCTATGCGCAGTGCCATGTCCAACGAACCCATGTCCAGCGACTCACCATCCATCGTCTGCAAAATCGCAACCCAGCAGCAATGGGAGCAGATGCAAGCCACCGGAAAGCTTCCCCCAGCACCGATCGATGTCGCGGACGGATTCATCCACTTGTCCACTGAACAGCAAGTCCCCGGAACATTGGCGGTTCACTTCGCCGGCCAAAGTGGTTTGGTCGTGCTGCATATTCGTGTCACTGACATCGAAGAGAATCTACGCTGGGAAAAGTCTCGCGGCGGCGAACTGTTCCCGCATCTCTATGCCGAGCTGCCGGTCTCGGCGGTAGAGCGAGCCGAATCAGTCTCTGCATGAGCCAGAGAGTTTGATTTCGTGCGAGAGCCAGCCTCGCCACCGGGGGCGATTCGGCGTGACGATTGGATCGTCCACCCGCACCTTCGGATCCAAAGCAGCCCGACGCTGACAGATGCCAGCATGAGAGCCGCGTTGAAAACAGAGGCCGCTGCCAAGGCAAGAATTTCGATGATTTCGTCCCATTCCACAGGCCAAGTCTTATACTGAGCGCCCATCCATACTGCCCACGCAAACGTGGTTGCCGCTGCAACCATCCCAGCAACAAGCAGCGAGAACGCCATCTGTAATCTCGGCTTCAACTTTGTTGGAGGCCGCTGATGAATGGCAACTGACGCAGCGTTGAAGGGCACGATGGTCCTCACCATTGTCGCGATGATCACCGCCGTTGCGATTCCAAATCCTATGGCGGCATAAAACCCTGCTTCAATCGAGTTCTCGCGAAGTGCAAATCGTGCAATTCCGAATGTGAGTGCGGTCGCGAACATCAAACCCATTAGATCTCGAATCGAAACGTGCCGTGGTGCCGACGCAACCTTCATTTTGGGACGCAAGGACTTCGAGGTAATCCACTGCGACGCCATCGACAAAACGCTGAGCGTGACGCAGAAACCAAAAAGCAACGGTGTAATATCTTCGATAACGCTGGTGGCAGGCTCAGAAGCGAGGAGACTCAATGCGCCCGCGAGCAACGAAACGTTGGCAACGACAGTGCCGGCAACAAAGACCGCAGTGAATGCAAGACGCTGAAACAGTAGCAATGGAACGAATACCGCAAGCCCGAAAGCGGTGATCATCGGAATGCACATCAGTCCGAAGACTGCAATGAACTCCGCTTGAGACAACGGGGGCGGAGCCGTGACGCCATTGAGATAACCTAATACTGCGGCACCCCAGACGACACAAACTCCCAGCCAAACCACTAGTCCTAGCAAGCCAAACGCCAAACTTCGCCAGTCAAGAATGCGAACCGCGATACGCCAGTCAGTTGTGGGAGGTTCGGTGGTGACGTCTGAATTCTCAGTCATGACATGACTCGCTATGTCAACTGTCCGTCGAGTAGGTTTGCGTCCGATGGCGAAACCTTCAGGTCTTTGGAATGAGGCCGCTCAAGCGTCCAACCGCAGCGTCGCAGCCAATAGAGGCCCGTGCCGAGCATTGCAACCATCACGGCTGCGTTGAATATGGACGCCACAATCCAGGCCAGGAACCCACCGATCGACCATGTCGCAAAGTCTGCCGTCGATGCCATTAGCACTAGGTGGCCGATCGCAGCAATTGCCCAAGTGATACTCACGGGGCGATATTTGATTGCCGGATCAATGCAAGGAAACCCGACTTGAACTTGATAGTTGGTTGGGATGACGGCGTAGGTCATCGAGGCGGCTGCGAGTCCTGACACGAATCCCGCTGCCGCCAAGATAAGGATTAAGGGGGTGATCTCGTAGGATCCAAAAAAGTATTTCCAGGCAACACAGGCCAACGCAACGGTGAGGACAAGTTCCAGCGAGGTTCCGATGGATATCGGTCTCGTTCGCTTCACAAACAGCATGTTTGGTCGGAGTGTATGCGATCTAAACCACTGAAATGCCGTGGCGACTGTGCTGACCGAGAAGCAGAGAACGAAAATTGGGGGTGCAATTGCCGCCCAAACTTCAGAATGGGAAAATGGCACGGAGCCTAACAGCCACAAAAGAATGATTAGCAGTTCAAGATTCAAGGCGACTGTGACAGCGACATACAGCGATTTTAGGAGGAACCGTTCTGGCAGCAAATATGTGAGGAATGCCAGCAGCGAGACTGACGCAAAGGAGGGGATATAGACAAGCCCGGTGATTACAAACATCAGGGCGAAAGGCGGCCTTGATGGAGACGAAGACTCTAGCAAAGCGATGACGATCGAAGAAAAGACAATGCAAATTGCAGGGAAGAGGGATATGCCGGCCATCCCATGCAGAAAGCTTTTTGCGTCAATGCATTCAAAGCCCTTTGTCCATCGAGAAATGACTCTGTTGGCAAAAGATGTCACGACCTCCGATTCGCTGTCCGAGTTTTCAGAAACCAATAGAAATGTCCTCAGCGAAGAGCCTTGACCGCGCCATGTCGGAAACACCCGGACAAATGATCGTTCACCATTCCGGTTGCTTGCATCAGAGCATAACAGGTCGTGGGGCCGACGAATTTCCAACCGGCCTTCTTGAGTGTGCGGCTCATCTTGGTTGACTCGTCGGTGATCGCTGGGACTTGATCGAGTCTTCGATAGACCCGTTGCTTTTGGGGGGCGAACTGCCAAAGCAGTTCGGCAAGCGACTCGTCCTTGTCCAACATCGCTCTCATCGTTCGAGCGTTCTGAATTGCGGCCTCAATCTTGGCTTGATTTCGGATGATCCGAGAATCGATCATCAGTCGCTCGACATCGGAAGAGGTGAACTCCGCGAGTCGATGAGGATCGAAGCCAGCGAAGCATTCCAGGAACGCCTCGCGGCGTTTCAAGATAGTGATCCAAGACAGGCCGCACTGAAAACCCTCCAAGCAGATCTTCTCGAATAGACGCAGGTCGTCCCGGACGGGCGCGCCCCACTCTTCGTCGTGATAGCGGATGTAGTCCGCGTCGGTGCCGCACCAGCCACAGCGAGCGTTGCCTTCTTCGTCGGTGAGGAGATCCTGTGGCAATGCATTCACCTGTCAATCGTTTTGCGAACAGTATCCGCACAACGTGCCCTTCGCTCACGCGTTTTGAAGTTGCGTTTTATCCTCGAATGGCCAACGGCCTCGTTCAACATAGCCAGGGCATCGCCCCTGGAGCAGAAAAACACGCCTCTACTTTGGCTAATGGCCAAATTCAATTCAAAACGTTTGGGTTGATGTTGGCCATTGGCCAACCAATTTCCCTTCGTTCTCGATCCCTGGGGCGATGCCCCAGGCTACGATGACGAAGGCCGTTGGCCAACAAAACCGAATGCAAACGCGCAACGCTAAAACTCTCGCCGCGGGATAGTTGATCGACGCCTCACGCTCACGTCCAATACCGTCGGAAAAGCCACTTTACAGCAATGACTCGCCACGGGCGTAACGTCCGAGCGTTTGCTGGTACTTCTTCTTGCCTTCTTCGACGCTCTGGCGGATCGCTTTGGTGCTTTCTTCGCTTTCTTTGCGTAGCTCGGCGATCATTTGCAGCGATTCAATTTGGAAACCACTGATCGCGTCGACGAGCTTTTGCACCGATTCGGGATCGATCGTGCTTCCATAGCCGGCTTTCAATGCAGCCCGTTCCAATTCACGACCTAGACCGGCAATGTCTTCCAGTCCTTTGTTGACGCCATCCTTCATGGCCTCGGTGGCCTGGGTGACTTCGTGCAAACCATGTTGGCTGGTGTAGACCGTTCCCAGAATCGTGAAGACATGTTCATTGGTCGTGAAAAATGTGACGGCGCGTCGGAACACACGTTCTTTCACGTCATGCGTTTGCTTCAGTTTGGTGATCAGCGTTTCTCCGACGTCGTAGCCGATTTCGAGGTTCTCGGCGATGTCTTTGAGCAACTGATACGTCTTGTCTTCTTCTTCGAATTTATGGCGAGCTTCGTCTCGTTGAAGTTCCAATTGGCTCTTGCCGGCTTGGTCTTCACCGGTGTAGTTGTCGAGAGCTTCTTGCGCGGTCGCCAGCCCATCTTTGGCTGCTTCGAGGATAGGAGCGTGTGTGTCCAGCAACTCGCGAGCGAGCACTTCGGCTTCTTTCAGTGCGAATCGAAAGTCGATGTATGCGTCCATGATCTGTTCTTCGACCTGCAGCGCGTCTTTGGTGTCCTTGGCGACTTCGCCGTAGACTTCTGCGATTTTCTCGAATCGATCGCTTGGGGTTCCGCGGCGGATTTTCATCCACCAGTTCGACACTTTCTCGGTGCCGCTGATCTTTCCATCGTCGAGCTGTGAGATCAGACGTTTGCTGTCTTCGCGAACCGAATCGAACATCTGCGTGATGTCCATGTAGCGGTTGCCGATTTGAACCGATTCAATGTTGTCTCGGACGAGTGCGTTGAACGAACTCATGTGCTTGATCACGTCGGCGATCGCGAGCACTTTGGCTTCGTCGAGATGCCGGACACCTTCGAGCAAGCTGATTAATTCTTGCGGAGCGGTGTTCTCGGACGTTCCAAACTTTTTCAGCGTTTCGAGAGCACTGTCCAGATATTGCCGCATGGACTGAGTGTCACGTTGCGTCGCCGGAGCGGCCGACGTGGTTTGTTGGGCGGACTCTGCCGGAGCGGAGGCTTTGGCTTGCTGGCTCATGACCAAGAACTCGTGCGTGAAATTAGTAACGTGAAAAGGTAACTCTGCCGCGGACAAACAATCCGTCTCAGGACCATTCGCCGAGGGATTGTACCACTGAAGTGAAAGGCAAATTTAACCGCCATTCGGGGCGCATCAAACTGATCGCAAAGTTGAAATGCGATATCGAAACAAAATGGCCCTCGATCTCGAAAGTCTTTGGGCCGGCGAAGGTGTTTCATGGGCGTCGATTCTTAGATTACGTCGCTGTGCAACCTGGGGCAATCACACGAAAGCTGAACAGACCACTCCCGCGATGACACAATCGGGCGATACAATCCAATCGGCGCCTACGGCCGTTTCCTCGGTTCGGCTGCCGAAACTAGCGCCCCGAAGTTGGCAGAGAGAGGCCTTCTTCCTTCAACGCCAATCACTCTTCATCATTCTTCTTCGTCATGGCCAACGCTCAAGCACAAGCGACCGCACCGTCGACCATGGAACAGCTGCGTGAACGCCGCGCCGCGACCAAATTGCCTGGCGAAGACCTGACAATTGCGGAAACATTGCGGGTGATGGATGTCGCTCGTGAATTGCGAGATCGTCGCACCACCGCGGAGGAGATGTTTCGTTCCGACGATGTCCGTATTCAATTGCGTGAAAAGTTGATGCGAACCGCCGCGATGTCGGGCGATCACGTCAGCGAAGCGGAGATCGACGCTGCGATCGATCAGTACCTTTCGAATCTTCACACTTACGAAGAGCCCAAGCCCGGGCTGAAAAAGTTCGTCGCCTATTGCTGGATCTGGCGGACCCGGATCGCCATGGCGGCCACCGCGGCCGCCGCAGCGGGAGCCTGGTATTTTTTTTCGTAGACTTTCTGCGTGGTCGGTTCCGATTCCGTTGCCACGCCACAGCATTCGCACACGTTCCTTTCGCCCCCTCGTCTCGCCATGCCGCTGACCGGACCCACCGTCCATCAACAACTGCTGACGGCTTACAACCAAGCTGCAGCGAAATTGGAGCAGCTTCGTTCTCAGTTGGGGCAATTCCAATCGACGCAGGACTTGTTGCAAAATCAGCGTGACGAAACGCTGCGCAGTCTGGCCCAGCACTACTTGCCCGAACTGACGCCTGAAGCGATCCAGGAAACGTGGTCCGAAGTGCGGCCATCGATGTCCGAGATCCTGCTTCGTAAACAAGATCACGAGCGGCGATTGCACGAGGATCTGGAGGCCGACACGCATGGTCGCGAAACGCAAGAAGCGGCGCTCTCGCAGTTGAATGAAACGATCGCTGCAGCAGAGTCCAAACAACAGGAATTGATCGCGGCGGTGGAGCAATCGCTTCGAAATAACCCGAGCTTTGTTGCTCTATCGGACCGAGCTGCGATGGCCGAAGCCGCTCTCGAACGGGCGGAAGCGAACTTGGACGAGATCAGCCAAGACGCCGCCAGGAAGTTACCAGCGTATGAAGAGTGCAACCTGTTCTGCTATTTGAAAGATCGAAAGTTTGGAACGTCAGAGTATGCTCATCGCGGGTTCACCCGGCGAATGGATCGTTGGATCGCCAAGCTCAATAATTATCACGAATCCAAACGCAACTACGACTATCTCACAACGACCCCCGAAACGATGCGGACGATCATCGCGGAAGATCGTGATGCACTGGAAACTGTGATGGAAGAATTGGCTCGGCATCGCGATGATGCCGCCGCTGAGCACGGTTTGGATCAACACTTGCGCGAGGTGAGGGCTCTGAATCGGCAGCGTGATGCGACGTTGAAGGATCTCGAGGAATGGACGCAGCGTTGTGAACTGACGCAGGCCAAGCTGACCGAGCTTGAGACGCCTCAGTGTTCCTACTACCGCGAAGCAATCGAGTTGTTCCGTCAAATGCTCGATCGGACTGACACGCATGAATTACGCCAGCAAGCGAGGCGGACTCCAGAGATCACCGACGATCAAATTGTTGCGTCGCTGCGTGGAATTGAGACACGGATGGATCAGACGGAGCTGTCCAGCAATCGTCACCAAGAAGAGATGATGGAGCAGCAACAGATCCACCAAGCGATTGGGCGATTGATTCAACGATTTCGTGCGTCGGGCTACGAGCAAGCTCGTTGCCAGTTCTCGGACATGCTCGACGTGTTGACGCCGCTGGATCGAGCCCGTACCGCGCATGATGTGGACGATCTTTGGAATTCGATTCGTCGGATGCAAAGTTGGGGGCCGACCGCGATGGATCGCGTCACAAATGTCGCGACACATCCGATGACCCAAGTTCTAGTCAACGCGATGGCTCACGCCGCGGCAGGCGCGATGAGCGAACATGCTCGCCGGGCTGGCCGTCGGACTCGCCGACGTCGATAGCCGGCAGGAAACAATCAGGTCCAAACGATAGCCTCGCCCATGGCGTGTCGATCCATTCGTCGCTTTTCTTTCGCTCAACGTCATGAAGTTTCTAACGGCAGTTTGGTGTGACCTGTTGCTAGCGAATTACGAGGTCGATCCGCATGTTCTTCAGCGGTTTGTTCCCTCTGGTACATCGTTGGACGATTTCGAGGGGCGGTACTATGTCAGTCTCGTTGCGTTCCGATTTGAAAAGACATCGGTACTGGGCGTTCCCGCATTTTTTCACCGGCGGTTCGAAGAGGTCAATCTTCGCTTTTACGTCAAACCCAACCGTGATCCGTCACTTCGGGCGGTCACATTTATCAAAGAGATTGTCCCGAGTCGAATCATCCCGTTTGTTGCCAACCATCTTTTTGACGAAAACTACGTTTGTCTGCCGATGAGCCACGGTGTGGATGAACAATCGTGTTGGTTTGCGTGGGGACAGGGACAATTGCAACGATTTTCAGCGACAATCGGCAACGAACGCAGTTTGCCAGCTTCTGATTCATCTTCTGAATTCATCACGGAACACTACTGGGGCTATGCGAAAGGCCCAAAGCGAACGCTCGAGTACGAAGTCACTCATCCCCGGTGGCAATGCAGTGAGGTCTCTGACTACAGCATCAATGTTGACTTCGGCCAAACATACGGCGATGAATTCGCTTTTCTCGATCGCTCCGCTCCAGTCAACGTTCTTTACACGCCCGGTTCCGAAGTCACTGTTTCGTTCCCGCGTCGACTCTAATTCACTCAATCTTGGTCGTCGTTCAGATCTCGATTGAGAAAACGTTTGGTCCGTTCCGCTGCCGTTTCCAGCAATGCATCTGTCTTGTCCGTCGCCGTTCTGGATAGCTGGTCGGCGTCCATCTTTTTGACAGTTTCAATTGCTTTGTCAGCGGGCGTCGTTCATTTTTTGATTGCCTGAATGTATGAATCAACATACGCGTCGACAGTGATTCCGCGAAGGTGATCGGCGATCAGGTCCAATGCCAAGTCGTCTAGCTTTTTGAATCGTATACAAGACTTGCCCATGTTCAGCTTTTTGCCAGTCGCCTTCCAAGCCGATTGAAACGCCGTAAGAGACTCGGTGTCACTGTAGAGCGACATGGCATAGAGCGAACAGTAATTCTTTTGCGATGCGAGTGATAGAAATGGGAGCGGTTCGGATGGTTTGCAGTGATAGCCAGCGGGGAAAATGCTGTGCGGCACGTAGTAGCCGATCATGCCGTACTGCATCCCTTCTTCAAAACCCTCGTTGATGTTGGCGAGGATCATCTTTCGGACATCTTCAAGCATCACACGGCGATCCGCGGGCAATTCAGCGAGGTATTGCTCGACCGTTTTCGCCTCACTTTGCATCGGTTTGCCCTGTGGACTGATTGCCATGTTGTTGGTGGTTGTCGGAAATTCCGTCGCCGTCCTCGTCCTTCACGCCAGAGTACGGATGTTTCGTGACCGCTTGCCAAGCGATCTTGCGAAACGTTTGGTCCAGCTTTGTCGTTGGGAAAGATGGATCTCCACCAAACGTGATCGGAGCCTCGATCCGTTCGGGAGACTCGCCATACAGCGTGGCGTAGAACACATACCCTTCCAATCGTTCGAATCCGGGTCCGAGGTGTCCAAGCTGATCTTTCCATAGTGACCGTTGCTTTCCGCCGATCACTCGATGGACGCCATCAATACCTGGCAGGTCGCCTTGCAGATAGGCTTTTCCGGCAAGCACCATCGCATCGGAGGTAGGAAGTACGAAGACTTTATCGGGATATCTTTTTCGAAGGACATCGATGACTTCGTTCGACATCGATCGGCGTTCCATACCCAGACGATCAAAGACTTCTTCCGTGAAGAACGACTCAGAGGCTGGGTTTTCGCCCAACTGGTAAAGCTGAGGCCACGCATCCGAGAGATAGAACTTCATGTCCGGATTGAACTTCAAGCAGAAGTCAATCCAGCAAGAATAGTATTCCGGTTTGTCATTGAAGTAGGGACCAAACATCATCGCATCCCAATTCGCGTTGGAGATCGATGCGAGTAACTTTGGAACCGGCGATCCTTCAAACTGAAAGATCCCGTTCTCTTGTTCCCACTTGTAGCGTGCGCTTCCGGTGATGCCTCCGCCGGTGTGAGTGTAAAGCATCGGTTGGATTCCGGCTGCTTTACAGATCTTGGGAAGTGTGTTGAATCCTGGTGCCATGAAGCTGTGACCGGTGGCGACAATCCTTCGCTCGCGACCAGTTGGTTCAGGAAACGAAACAATGGTGTCTTGGTTGGCCGGTTTGACGTCTTCGTAGATCGCTTTGATCTGCGTTGGAGTTTTGTAGCACACTGATTCGTCAGGGAATCGAGGTAGGTCCCATCCAGCATCAATCTTGAATTGTCTGGGAGCACCCCTTGCCGAACGATCGTTGTCGGATTGTTTGCTGCGAGTCGCCAGCATCTTTTTTCGGTAGGCGGTCGCTTCTTCAGACGACAAGATTCCGTCGCGATTGGTATCCGCTGCGGGGAATTGTTTGTGCCATCTCTCGAGTTGCTGTTTGGTTGGTGCGGACTGACCCCAGCTGTTGGTGGTAAGCAAACAGCTGGCCATCAAGCTAATCACAGGGATCGTTGCTGGCTTCATCGAGACGCTCGAGTTGAGAGGGATGGACTCTTTCAGGGCACCGAATGGCAAAAGCGGTGTGAGGACAATTTAGCATTCTCGTTCGCCGTCGGGATCGGCAAGCCGTTTGTTGGTCTCTTGGAGAGTAGTCACTCGCGTTTGAGGTCGCCGGGAAATCGACAGTGTTGTGCTGCTTCAGCGTGAAGTCATCAACGATTAGACTGCTTTTCGAACCATCGCTCGGCTTTTTGAAGTCGAAGCCTGCGACGAAGTATCCAAGACAGGAAACCAACACCATGACGAATGTACAGCTGATCGCGTGGATTCAAATGAATGGGCGAACGATGCGATTCATCGGAGGCATGTTGTATCTGTTGTTTGCATCCAGTTCCGCCTTTGGCGAGCAGTGCATTCGCGTGGCGGTTTTTGATGGAAGTGGAGTTGGGCCGAGTTCAAAGAAGTTGATCGCGGCGTTGAAAGAAGGCTCCGGTGATCGATACGAGGTTGGTCGCGTTACAGTCGACGAAATCGCAGGAGGAGAATTGGCGGAGTTCGACGTGTTGGTTCACCCAGGTGGAAGCGGCGGCAAGCAAGGACGCGCACTCGGTGAAGAGGGGAGATTAGCGGTACGTAACTTCGTACGCGATGGAGGTGGTTTCTTGGGCGTGTGCGCGGGCGCTTATCTGGCGACCAATGACTACTCTTGGTCGCTGGGTTTGATCGATGCAAAAGTAATCGATCGCAAGCATTGGGCTCGTGGAAACGGTCCGGTCGATCTCGAGCTTTCTGAACAGGGCGTTGGGTTCTTTGAGTTGGACGAGCCCACTGCGGAAATTCATTACGCTCAAGGTCCGTTGCTGGGCCGTCGTGAATGGGACGACCCTGAAGTGCCGGACTATGAAAGCCTGGCCATTTATTCATCAGAGATTGCTAAGAAGGGAGCGCCAGAAGGCGTGATGAAAGGAACCTCCGCGGCAGTTCGATGTGCCTACGGCGACGGACGCGTGTTTTGCTTTGGTCCACATCCCGAACTGACCGACGGATTGGAACACTGGATCCCCGTCGTTGTAGAGTGGTTGGCGGATGAGCGGCACGCAACAACTACCAAGGCGCCGAGATAAGCACGTGAGCGGGAGTCATTGGGCTTGATCACGTAGCGGCGTCTCTCCGAGACGCTGTCATTTGGGATTCTCAGAGAGACTCGCCTACGTGAGGTTCTACCCGATCATTCCTGCCGACCTGCTGAGTCCAATCTGGACCGCCGCCGATTGGTCACGGGTTGGATGTGCCGGCATGGATTGCAGTCGTTGCGAAACCCATTGTGCCCAAAGAAAAAGCCACGCTCGGATGATGAGCATCCAGGCGTGGCTTCAGAGTTGAGTCGATAAGATTCTTCAAAACTACGTGTCGATCAGCGAGTTCCGCTGGCGACTCGTGGGATTTCTTTGGAGGCGACGAAGAAATTGTCAATCTCAGCAGTTTGTTTGAGTTCGTCGTACTTCAAGCTCATCGCAACGTTCATCTTCTTTTCAATCAAAACGCTACGCAATTCTTCTTGAACGGCTTCGAAGTCGGAAACGACTGGTTCGGTGAATCCTTGGCAACGTAGGATGATGTATTTGTCACCCGTTGCGATGATTCCGCTGAGGTCACCCGGTTTCATTTGGAAGACTTCCTTCTCTACGGAAGGCTGACCACCGTGTTGTCGAATCGGCGGAACCTTGCCGAAGTTGCTAGATGAGACCGGTTCGATGCTGTACTGGTTTGCCAATTGGCCAAAGAACTGATCCGTCGGATTGTCGCGAGCCATCTCCCAAACCTTTTGAGCGCTTCGTTGGTCGGACAGGACGCAGGCCAAGACTTCAGCACGAGGTCCATAGTGTGATTCGAAACCAATTTGCAGGTCTTCTTGTGTTAGCACTGTTTCATCTTCGACCAGTTTCTTCAGTGCAACGCTGGGCCACACAACGTCTTCGATGTAGACTTCGCGAGTTCCTGGACCGCCTTCCAGAACGGCATCAAACCAACCTTGAACGTCAGCGGATCCGTTGTCGGTCATGTAACCAAAGCTGATGGCCGCTCGTTCGATTTCGGCTTTCAAATCTTCGTTGGTGACTTTCTTTCCCGCTTTGGCGAGAGCTTGCGTGAGCAGCTTGCGATTGATCTCGCCTTCCAAGACGCTTTCGCCGTGTCGCTTGATACATTCGGCGGCAACGTTGGAGATGGAAACCTGTTGTCCGTTGATGATGGCGGCGACGCCGGGGTGTTTGGCGGATGCTTGTGGGGCACCCAAAATCTTCACTACTTGAGCTTGTTCTTGAAGCTGTGCGAAGAGCTGGCTGGCGGCCGTCTTCATTTTTTCGTCGCGAATGCGATCTTCTATTTGGTCTTTGATCGCCGGCATTGCTTGCGGTGATGGTGTGCTGGCGGGCATCCGGCGAACGGCTTGCAAGAACATCCAATGATCACCGACTGGCAACAGTTCGGAAACTTCATCGACTTTCAAAGCAAACGCGGCTTCCTCGATGGTTTCGTCACCCATGTATCGGCGAATGGGCGGAATCAATCCACCGACGCTGGCGCTTGTGGGGTCTTCGCTGAACTCTTTCGCGAGGCGGGCAAAACTGCTTGGTTCAGCAACTGCTTGAGCACGCAGTTGGGTTGCTTGAGATTTGTCTTGCACCATCACCATTCGGCACTTAATTGCTTCGCCGAACTGCGAAACGAATGCGCGATTGAATTCATCTTGGGAGACGGCAACTTCGTCGGCCACCAATTTTCGCAGTGCCAGCATCGGCCAAATGATTTCACGACTGTATTGATCAGGCGTGATATCGCGTTCCTCATTCAGAAGTTGCAGATAGCTCTCAACGTTCAGGCCGAACTTCTTAGCAACTCGGTTGATTTCGGTGCGAACTTCTTCGGTCGTGACACCCAAGCCGCGACGTTTGCATTCCTGCATGATCAAGTGTCGGTTGATCAGGTTGTCCAGCACGTCAGTTCCGTAACGCTGAACGCTGGCGGTGGCCAACGAATCTCGCGAAATCGGATCGGCGTTCACTACGGCGACGACCGAGTTTTCGGCCGCTTCGACTCGCATGGTCGAGAAGCCACTCAGGATCGCCACGAAGGCGGCGGCGAGCAAGAGATGCCGACGAGTGATGTTCTGCGGGGGCGATTGTCGCAACGCCATGCGTGATTGATTCGTCATCTTCGGACATTCCTTTATCCGGGTGATTTTCGGTCCTGAAGCCGCGACTTTAGGGAAATCGCATTTTTGGCTCAAGTTCAATCAAACGACGCATTTCATAAACCAGGATCAAAATGAACGCCGCGGTTTGGCAGATTGGGTGGTTCGCGTGGTTCAGCGAGGCCTGACGCCGCGTTTTTCCGCGATTTCTCACGCGGTTGGCTCGTCATGTTCGAAGTAGCAGATGCGAGCATGATTCGGCAGCAGTCCCTCCGTCAGGCGTTCGCCAAATGCTTCCATTGAATCGGCGAGCAATCGCCATGAATCGGGCGAGGCGCCTTCCGGGCGCGACGGCAATGGATCGATTGCTGACGGTTCGTCGACGGAGTCGTCCTCAGTGAGGGGTGACAATCGCACCATCACCTGCAATGCCTCGTTCGGCGTTTGATAGCTGAGTGAATAAAGGTTGGCTTCGCAATTGACGTCGACGCTGAAGTTCTGTGGAGACAGCAGTCCTGACCCGACGAATTGCTTGCGGATCGAGATCAATGTCTTGTACCAATTCCGCATTGTCTCGCTGCCCAATTCAACGCTGCCAATCACCGAGGATCGCATTGCTTCCTCGTCCGTTGGTAGTACACCATCGCTCCAATCGTGTTGTGGGTATTCGCGTTTGCGTCCTCGGACAACGGCACGTTGCAGACGTGGATCACCAAAGTCGACAAAGAAACGAAACGGGTTGGGCGATGCAAACTCTTCTCCCATGAACAACATCGGAATGGATGGCAGCAACATGGCCAGCGTCACGGCGGCGGCTTGCGTTTCCGGTGAAGTCAATTGATGCAAACGCATTCCCGTGGGATGATTGCCGATGAAATCGTGATTTTGAATGCACACGATGGACGACCGTGTGTCGATGCGTTTGAGCATCCCGTCCGTATCAAGCGTCGGTTCAGCCTCTCGGCCTCGATCGCCACGGACGTCACCTGCGAAAACGAAGCCTCGGCGAAGCGTTTGTTCCAGGTCACTGCCCGGTGAGTAGATTCGTTGGGTCAATTGTTCACCGGGGCGGACGGTGGCGAACATGCTGTGCACAAAATCATCGCTCCACTGAGCGTCGAAGCCGGTGCCGCCTTCGCTGAGCGGTTTGACCATCGCGGCGTCGTAGACGTTTGTTTCCGCAATCAGCCAAACACGTCGGCCGGCTTTGTCAGACCAACGGCGAATCTCTTCGCTCATTTGAGTCGTGATGTGTTTGGCGGAGTCATCTTTCATGCAGTGGATCGCGTCGACGCGAAAACCATCCAGGTTGTATTCTTTGAGCCACATGATTGCATTATCGATCACAAATCGGCGTACAAGATCGCCGCGTTTCGGATCGTCAAAGTTGGGTGCCGCTCCCCAAACCGTGTTGTGTTTTCGGGACGTATACGGACCAAACTCGGTCCAGTAGTTGCCTTCCGACCCGAAGTGGTTGTAGACGACATCGACCATCACAAGCAGCCCGCGAATGTGCGCGGCATCGACGAATTGTCGGAATTCATTGGGGCTTCCGAACGCGGTCATCGGTGCGAACCAGTGCGTTCCGTCGTAACCCCAGTTCCAATGTCCGGCACAGGCGGCGATCGGCATCAACTCGATTGCCGTGATTCCAAGATCGACCAGTTCGTCCAATCGTTCGATCGCCGACAGGTAGGTCCCTTGTTCGGTGAAGGTCCCGAGATGCATTTCGTAGATGATCAGTTCGTCCAGCTCGTCTGCGGCTGAGTCAGCTGTTGCTTGGAAAGGGAACTGCGCGTCAACGATGGAGGACGGACCATGGACGCCTTCGGGTTGGTATCGAGATGCAGGATCCGGCAAAGCGTGCAACAGCATGTCGACACTCAGTTCGGTATTTGGATCAGCGAAAGCGGCGACGTGTTCATCGCGAACGAATCGATATTGATAGCGGGTGCCATCAACGACACCGTCCACGATGCAGCGGTGAAAGCCTCTGTCTTCACGCTGCATGCGAACCAGTCGGTCCGGCATCAATTCCAGAACCACCTGTTTTTGTTTGGGAGCCCATAGTGTGAACTCGGCACGATTCGCACCGATCAGTCGTGCTCCCCAGGGAATTGATTCGGGCAGGTCGGTCGCATTGAGGGGCGACGTGGCTTCGATCGATGTTTCTTCGATCGAGTTTTCAAACAGACCAAACCAACGAGCGCCTTCAAGAACGCCGGATGTGCTGGTGCCGCGAGCGAGTTTCAATCGATCGACCCAACCTGCCGCCTGATGCGCATCGGCGACCTTGCGCGCGATCTTGCGATCAGCGTTGCCAACAACCACTGACCGGTAGCCGGCGATCAATGCGGCAGTGTCGTTTCCGGAGTCACCGCAGAACACAATTTGCTCTGGCTGCAACTCATGTTGATCGCACCACCAATGCAGAGCAAAAGCTTTGGAAGCGCCGTGCGGAAGAACGTCGACCAAACCATCGTTGTTGAATGGGTCGATGCTGCTGACGATGCTGCAGGGAAGCTCGTGAAGTTTGAGATAGGCCTCGACCGCTTGATGACAAGCTTCCAATTGATCGGCCGGAACATAGTAGCTCCACTTGTGCCGGCCTTGTTTGTACGACTCTTGCAAAGTGAAATTTTCGAGTTCACCAATCGCGAGACGATGCTTTTGAATATCAATGTCGCCGAGCACTTCGTCGAGGATCTGCTCATACGCGGACTCACGAATGTAGCCGCCTTCACCGTCGGCTTTGTAGATACTGACACCGACGTCACACAGAATCCACTGCGGCTTTGGCAAATTAAATTCGCCAATCGCATCTCGCACCGAATCGAAATGGCGACCGGTGACGAAAACCAATGGCACATCGATTGCTTCGAGTTGCTCCCGAATTTGTTTCATCGAAGCTACGGCGGCATCATCCCCGTCGAGCGGCAAGAACGTTCCGTCTAAATCCGTTGCCAAGACTTTTGGTGGCAAGGACGTGATGGAAACAATTCGCGAAGACGTCGGGTTGGATGCGATCGTGGAATTCATCGTGTAAGATCAGCGTTGTCGCGTGAGGATGATGTTTGAATTTTCAATCAGTTCGCTGCTCAAGGATTACAACGCACGATGACCGATTCGTCGATTGCCCGCAGTCAAGTTCCTCAGGCAGGCGTCGCGATCATTGTGGGAGAAGTGTTGTGGGATTGTTTCCCCGATCGTCAAGTCCTCGGTGGCGCCCCGCTCAACGTGGCATGGAATTTGGCGGGTTTCGGGCTGGAGCCGTTGTTTGTCAGTGCCGTTGGCGATGATGATCTCGGCAACGAAATCCTTCGGCGAATGCGCGAGTGGGGATTGTCCACCGATGCCGTCGCGGTGTTGCCTGGCGTTGCCACTGGAACAGTTGCCGTGACTTTGGAAGACGGTGAACCACAATACGAAATCGTTCGTGATGTGGCGTACGATCAAATCCCTGTGCCGCGCGATTCCGTTCTGCAATCGATCAAGAAACGAATTCGCGAAGCCACCGCGGCTGGTTTTCCCTCGCTGCTGTATCACGGAACGCTCGCGTACCGCAGCCAACGCAATCGAGAGACCATTCACGCTCTTCGCGATCAATTCGCGGCCGACGGCGATCTCAATCTCGACGTGTTCTTCGATATTAACGTTCGCAAACCGCATTACGATGTGGCTTGGCTGGACGATTTGATGCCAGGTGCCGGACTGGTGAAGCTGAACGAAGACGAGATGAGCGATTTGGCTAGTCGCGAATTGTCCAGTTCGAACGATCGGCGAGCGGCGGCACATGAATTGCTTTGCAAATACAGCAGCCTCAAATGCCTGCTTGTGACGCTCGGCGCGGATGGTGCGGAGTGTCATTTGAGCGAATCCAGCCAAACAAACGTTAGCGGTGGTTCGGAACCGATCAGTGTGGCAGCTCCGCAACCAGACCCATTGATTGATCCCGTCGGAGCCGGTGACGCGTTTGCATCGGTGATGATCGCCGGGCATTTGAGAAAGCTGCCGGTAGAAGAATCCTTGAAGACCGCGACTCGTTTCGCGTCTCAGGTGTGCGGTTTACCGGGAGCCACCAGCGACCAAAAAGAGTTTTATCGGATTGATTTCACCGAGGATCCGCATCGCGTTCCAGACGACTGAACGCGGCCCGTGGACTCGGACCTTCTATCGACAGGATTACCATGAGCATGCCCGCCAGCGGGACACTTCGCGTCACTTTGCTTAGCTTGCACGGATTGATCCGTGCTCGAGATTGCGAACTCGGACGAGACGCGGACACGGGAGGACAGGTCAAATACGTTCTCGAGTTAGCGGAAGAACTTTCGCGACGAGAAGAAGTAGAATCCGTCGAGCTGGTCACACGGCAAATTTTTGATGAGCGAGTCGGACCGGACTACGCCCAGGTGGAAGAAATCATCAATCCAAAGGCGAAGATCGTTCGCGTGCCGTTTGGGCCAAAACGATACCTCCGCAAAGAAGGGCTGTGGCCGTATCTGGAGACCTTCATTGATCAGATGCTAGGGCACTACCGACGTGTCGGCCTGCCCGATTTGATTCACGGTCATTATGCCGACGCTGGATACGCGGGCGCTCAATTGGCTCGGCTGCTTCATGTGCCCTATGTCTTCACTGGACACTCACTTGGACGCGTCAAACGTCAGCGACTGATCGCGGCGTCGCAAGAGTCCAAGGCTCCGAAGCCGCCTCGCGAGTTGGACAAGAAATTCAAATTCACCGTTCGAGAAGAAGCGGAAGAATTTGCACTCGAAACCGCATCGATGGTGATCACCAGCACCGGACAAGAAGTCGAAGAACAATACGCCGTCTACGATCATTACCAACCGGACCGCATGGAAGTGATTCCGCCGGGTGTCGACTTGGATCAGTTTTATCCGGTTGACGAATCCGAGCCTTTGCCGCGAATCCATGATCTGCTGACGCCGTTTCTGAAAGATTCGGAGAAGCCGATGGTCGTGGCGATGGCTCGGCCAGATGAACGCAAGAACATCGAGATGCTTGTGCGTGTCTTTGGTGAGAATCCAAAGTTCCGCGAGATGGCGAATCTCGTTCTGGTCCTTGGCTCACGAGACGATCTTCGTGAGATGCCATCTGGGCAGCGTCGTGTTTTGACCAATGTTCTGCACTTGATCGATGTGTATGACCTCTATGGTCACGTTGCTTATCCAAAAGCACACCGTCCCAGTGACGTCCCCGAGTTGTATCGCCTGACCGCGCGGCGGAAGGGAATCTTCGTCAATCCGGCGTTGACTGAACCGTTTGGTTTGACGCTTTTGGAAGCCGCAGCCAGTGGAGTTCCGATCGTTGCGACCAATGATGGCGGACCACGCGACATCATCGCGAATTGCCAGAACGGTCTGCTCATCGATCCGCTTTCGGCAGAAGACATTGACCACGCGTTGATGCGTTGTTTGACCGAGCCGGAACAGTGGCAGACTTGGTCCGAAAACGGGATCGAAGGTTCTCGAACGCATTACAGTTGGGCCAATCACGTCGATCGCTATCTGCGTGATGTCACAGAGATCATTGAGCAGTCCGCGACTCCCGCGTTGGCACAGTCGATGGGACGGACGACGCGGCGATTGCCGGAATTCGACCGGATCATCATGACGGATCTGGACAACACACTGACCGGCGATGACGAAGCTCTCGCCGATTTTGTTGATCTATTGAATACGGCGGGACGTGATGTCGGGTTTGGCATTGATACCGGGCGTTCGCTGGACGAAGCGATGTCGCTGATCACGAAACTGAATCTGCCTCGACCCGATGTTCTGTCGGCGGCGGTTGGCACCGAACTGTACTATGGCGAAGGGCTCACCCCTGACCTGTCGTGGCGGAAACAGATCAAACATCACTGGCAGCCAAAGCTCGTTCACGAAGTGCTCGATTCCATTCCCGGTTTGTTTTTGCAGACCGAGAAGGATCAAACTGAATTCAAGATCAGCTACCGGATCGACCCGGAAGATTCACCTTCGGTTGCTCAAATCCGCAAAATGCTTCGATCGGCAGGATTGCGAGTCAAAGTCGTGTTGTCGTTGGGATCATTTTTAGACATCATCCCGCTGCGTGGCGGCAGCGAATTGTCGCTGCGGCACCTGGCTTATCGTTGGGGGTTTGAACCCGAACGATTGTTGGTCGCGGGCGACTGCGGCAACGATGAAGGCATGCTGAAGGGTGGCACGTTGGGCGTCGTGGTGGGTAACTACAGCCCCGAGCTTGAAAAGCTGCGACGACTGCCACGGATTTACTTTGCCGAAGGCAACCACGCTCGTGGGATCATGGAGGGAATCGAATACTACGATTTCCTGAATCATATCCGGATTCCGAACGATAAGATCGAACACGAGCCCGGGAAGCATCGAACAAGCGAAAAGGCGGGTGAAGAATCGAACGAACATCAAGACGACGAACCCGCAGGCGATACGAATGACGACCGCAACCAACGTCAATCTTCCGAAGCCGCCGCCGCTTCCTGAACCAGAATCCGCACCAGCAGAAACCATGAACGCAATGCTCACCAACGCGCTGATGCACGCGGTTCGCAACGGCGTGAAGGATTCGCGGGCACAGAGTGCGCTGAATCGTTTGCTGCCGAAGTTGGAATCGTTTTGGGAAGTTGAGAATGTTTCCCAGCAAGAAGCCGACGAAATTCAATTGCGGATCGTCCAGCACTGGGACGATCTGTTTGGTTATCTGCTGCACTTGTACGGCGACCAATGGGATTTCTTCTACCACCTCGAACAAATCTTGCTGACGATCATTCGTGGGTGGCGGATGCGCCCCGAACAGTTGAAGCAGGATGACGAGCACCGCATCAACAACCCGGAGTGGTACCAATCCGAAAAGCTGGTCGGCGGTGCTCTTTACGTCGATTTGTTCAGCGAGAACCTTGGCGAATTACGAAAGCAAATTCCGTACTTCCAAGACCTGGGGTTGAGCTACCTGCACCTTATGCCGCTGTTTGCTGTCCGGCCCGGAAACAACGACGGCGGATACGCCATCAGCAACTACCGCAGTGTCGATCCTCGTGTGGGGACAATCGACGATTTGCGTTTGCTGGCGGACGACCTTCGCGAAGCCGGTATTTTGCTGGTGTTGGATTTTGTCTTCAACCACACCGCGGATGACCACTACTGGGCACAACAGGCTCAGTCGGGGAACGAGGAGTACCAAAAGTACTACTTCATCTTTCCCGATCGCGAAGTGCCGGATCAATACGAGCGTACGCTGCGTGAAATCTTCCCGACCGTTCGTCGCGGGAACTTCACCTGGCATGATGGAATGCAACAATGGGTTTGGACGACGTTCAACAGCTTTCAATGGGATTTGAATTATCGAAACCCCGAAGTCTTCCGAGCGATGTTGTCCGAGATGCTGTTCATCGCCAACACGGGGGTCGATCTATTGAGGCTCGATGCGGTGGCGTTCATTTGGAAACAAATGGGGACGAACTGCGAGAATCTTCCCGAGGCACACACGCTGATTCGCGCTTTCAATTCGTGCGTGCGAATCGCGGCACCAGGATTGGTGTTCAAGAGCGAGGCGATCGTTCACCCGGACGATGTCGTTCGGTATATCAGCCACAAGGAATGCCAGACCTCGTACAACCCAACGTTGATGGCGTTGATGTGGGAGTCTCTCGCGACTCGCGACACGAAGTTGTTACGTCGTTCGTTGGCTCGACGTCACAAGTTGCCCGAACGAACGACGTGGGTGAACTATTTGCGTTGTCACGACGACATTGGTTGGACGTTCGATGATGCGGACGCGGCAGCGGTTGGCATTGATGCGTTTGGGCATCGTCAGTTCCTCAATGCGTTTTACACCGGCCAGTTTGAAGGGTCGTTTGCTCGCGGGGTGCCGTTCCAGCACAACCCTGACAACGGCGATATGCGAATCAGTGGAACATTGGCTTCGCTCGCAGGGCTTGAGCAGGCGATCGAGTCGGACCGAGATGATTGGAAAGAGCTCGCGATTCGCCGTATTCTCCTGCTCAATGCGATGATGCTCAGTGTCGGCGGGATTCCGCTGGTGTATCTGGGGGAAGAATGGGGAGCGCTGAACGATTACGACTTCGTCAAAGATCCGGCGAAAGCAGGTGACACTCGGTGGGTGCACCGACCCAAGATGCAGTGGAAATTCTTGGAGGAGCTCGGTGATGACGGTTCCATTCGTGGACGTATCTATCGGTCGATTCGCAAACTGATTGCGATTCGAAAGATGACGCCGGCATTCGGTGGGTTGGACATGGAGCTATTGGTGCTCGAGTCACCGCATCTGCTCGGTTATGTCCGGCAACACGAAGGCAACCGTGTGATCGTGATCGCAAACTTCTGCGAGCATGCTCAGGAGATCGACAGCAACCGATTGCGGACGGCGGGCATGGGACGCTTCTTCGAAGATTTGTACTCCGGTCAGACGATCACCACATCGCATCCGTTGACGCTCGGCCCCTACGAATTCATGTGGCTGCACCGCGTCTGATTCAGTCGGTCGGGCCCACCGACTTAACAACGGGGCGTCAATGACGGTCGTGGTGGACGAGGCAACGCGTCCTTTTGGTAGCGTGACGCCGATTTTACGAGCGATGCTCAGTAGTCCTGGCCCGTTAAACTCTCGAGTACCGATTGTTGCCAGGCCTGCAATTGGTCCGTCAGGCTTTGGGCAATCTCAGGCTGGTTGGCGAGCACGTTTTTGGTCTCATTCGGATCCGCCTGCATCGCGTAGAGTTCCTTGGAACCATCCGCGGAGACAACCAGCTTGTAGCGATCGTCCATAATCACACGGGTGCCACCAAAGTCTTGCGGCTCGATTTCGCGATGATGATAGTTGACAAAATTTCGTGTTGCGTTGCCCCTCATCAATTTCACCAGTGGCGTGGTGCCCTGTTGGGCTTCTTCGGGCAAGTATGGATCCCGGTTGGATTCTCGGCGGTGATCAAAACTCCAGAAACAAATTGGTTGATTGCGTTGCTTCATCCGACCCTCTACCAGAGGAACCAGACTGACGCCGTCGAGTGGTCGTCGCGGTACGTCGACATTTGCCAGCTCACAAAGTGTTGGCAGGATATCGGTTGTCACGGAGGGGATCTGTGAAGTAGTCGGCTGGCCAATTTTCGCGGGCCATTCAATTAGTCCTGGGACCCGAATTCCGCCGTCATACAAGTCCGACTTTTGACCACGCAGTGGAGACGTGACGATTCCATCACCCGAAGTGCCGTTGTCACCGCAATACCACAGCAAGGTGTTGTCACGAAGTTCATTCGCGGCCAGCCAGTGACGAAGCGTTCCGATCGAACGATCCATCGCAGTGATTTCCGCATAACGTTCGCGGAGCACATCACCCAGTGGTCGCTGCACGGGCAGCCCTGTTTCATTGGAGGTCAGGCGAGTCGTCTGATCGGCAAATTGACTTGGAAGTTCATCGTACAACGCCAAGTCTTCTGGCAAGCCGCTGTAGGGTTCATGCGGTGATCCATACCAGATGACGAGAAAGAATGGTTCGTCACTTGGGACCTTTTGAAGGAACTCAATGGCGTGATCGATCAACAGTTCTGAACTCTCGCCTTGAAACTGTTGAGGTGGGCCGCCGTTGCGTGACAACCAAGGGTTGAGCTCGAAGAAATTGTCATGTGACAACCACTCGTCAAAGCCGAACGCTCCGGGATTCGTCGGCGAGGATGCTTTGACCGGTCCAAGGTGCCATTTGCCGAAGTGTGCGGTGTGGTAGTCCGCTTGTTTCAACAAGCTGGCGACACCGATCTCTTCGGGGCGAATCGAATAGTTTGGTGTGAACGTTCCATAGCGGTTCGGATGCCGTCCAGTGATCACACTGCCCCTTGTCGGAGAGCACGTCGGATGGGCAGCATAAAAACGATCCAGTCGCAGTCCCGTCGCCGCCATTTGGTCCAGGATCGGAGTCTGCAGGTGCGGATGGCCGTTGTATCCCGTTTCATCCCAACCATGATCGTCTCCCATCAGCAAAATGACGTTTGGTCGATCAGCTGCGGAAGCGTTGCCAATCCAAATGCTGAACGCCATCAGGCTCGCGAAGGCAACAAGCACCGAGAGGTTTATCGCTCTGGTTCGAGAGACTGGCAGGGTGGGCATCGAAGGTGACTCCGGGGCAGCAAAGACGAAGGAAGGACACGAATGTAACCGTTTCCTCACGCGGTTGCCCACGTTCGCGATATGTACCCGTCGTTGCTTCGAACGAAGCATTGGCTCGGGGGCCAGGTGAGAACCGCACAGCATGTATGCCATGATCTGCAGGATGCCTCGGCTCTGGTTCATTGATCAGACGATCAGCATCGCGTCGCCGTAGCTGAAGAATCGGTATTCGTTCGCGATTGCTTCTTGATACGCTCGTCGGATCAATTCGTGACCGGCGAAAGCACTGACCAACACCAGCAGCGAGCTTTTGGGCAAGTGGAAATTGGTCATCAAGGCATCGACCACACCAAAGCGATAAGGCGGCTTGATAAAAATATCCGTTGCGCCGGTCCAGGTTGCAGCAACGCCTCGGCCGTTGGTTTCGTTGCGGTTGGCGACGCAGCTTTCCAGTACACGAACACTAGTCGTTCCGACGGCGACGCATCGACCGCCACCGCTGCGACGATCATTGATTGTTTCGACCGCATCTTCGTCAATGCGGCCCCATTCTTCGTGCATTTGATGTTGGTCGATGTCATCCACTTCGATAGGCCGGAACGTTCCAATGCCGACGTGCAAAGTGACCTCCGCAGATGCCGTTTGACCCTTGGCAATTTCATCGAGCAGTTGTTTGGTGAAGTGCAAACCAGCGGTGGGTGCCGCGACACTGCCTGCGTCTTCGGGATTGGTGCTAGCGAAAACCGTTTGGTAGTTCGTCACATCCGCATCGACCATGTGTCCATCGCGAATGTATGGCGGAATTGGAACTCGGCCGTACTTATCCAACCATTTGCCTGGCTCGATTGCTTGGGGTGGTCCTTCGAAGGATTCGTTGGGCACTGGCTGGACGAGCAAGTGACCTTGGTCGTCTCTTCCGATAACCATCAATTCGCCGCCGGCGCGGGCGTCGCGATCGTCCAGGGTGATCGTTTCACCGGTTTGGAGGGTGCCGCGAGTCTTGGTCAACAATTCCCAAACGCCCGTCGCTCGATCGGATCGCAAAAACAAACCCTGCCAGCGTCCGCCGGTTTTGGTTCGTCTGCCAAACAATCGTGCCGGGACGACTCGTGAATTATTCTTGACCATCACGTCTTCGGCACGAAGCAACTGTGGCAAATCGCGAACGTGGTGATGTTCAATCTCGCCGGACGCTCGATCGATCACCATCAGCCGAGCGTCGACTCGGTTTTGCAGAGGCTCCTGTGCGATCAGTTCGCGAGGCAGTTCGTAGTCGTAGAGGTCCAAAGATGGCATGCGGAAAGACGCGTACGAGCGGAGGAAAGTGTCGGAAAGAATTGATCGACCAGCATAGGGGCGTTCGGCGATCGTCGCGAGGACAGCTTGCCGGAACACCAAATCGGTTCGCCTGTTCGGCCTCGGTGTGAGAGGCGTTTCACCCAGGTTGGGGTTACGGCATATACAGCGACTTTGCGGGCGACGTTCGCGGTGGATGCGACAGATGAAGCTAATTTGCCGATCAAAAGGGTTGAACCGTCAAGTTTCATTCGGTGTCCACCGGTCTGCTCGCCATGGCGGAGAGCGAAAGTGATTAGCAAACTGTTCCGCAGTCGTCGAGCTTCGTCGCATCCCGCCAGCAGGACGATGCTGCTTTGTGCCGCGGTAATTGCCTTGGCTTGGAACCTCACATCAACTCTCGTTTTCGGGCAAGACACCGCGAACGTGTTGCTGGATTTGCAATCGCAGCTTGACGCCCAAAGGGCAGAGATCGAAGAGCTGCAAAAACGCGTCGAGTTGGCGGAAAGTCCTTTAGGATTGTTTGCCGATGCCGAGAGCGACGGATGCACGCCTGGCATGATTGAGCGTGTTGCGTTGGTCGCCGAACAGCAGTCGGAAGAAAGTTGTGATGGGAGCCTGGAAGCGACGGCATTTCGAACGCTCGATTATTACGTCGATTACGACCGCGGCTTTGTCGTTCGTCCGTTCGATCACAAGAAGCACTCGTTCGATTTGAGGTTCAATGGTTGGACGCAGTTTCGTCACCATGGCTTTGTGACTCAAAGTGACTCGTGGACCGACAACGCCGGGATCAACCGAATTAAATCTGATCGAAATGCATTTGATATTGAACGTGCACGTTTGACGATGCGCGGCCACGTGATCGATCCACGGTTGTCGTATTTCGTTCAAATCGACGGCGACACCGATGGAAGTCACATGCTCGACTTTTTTGATTACTTCTGGGCATGGAAGGCGTCGGACACCTTCCAGATTCAAATGGGCAAACGAAAGGTCTCCGCGAGCCGGCAATGGCTTCTTGGTGCTCGGCGCACGCGGTTTGCTGATCGACCAATGGCGAACGACTTCTTCCGTCCCGACCGAACGGTGGGGCTTTTCGGTATCGGAAAGTTTGCTGAGCACGGGCACTACCAAGTGATGGCTGGCAACGGATATCGAACGGCCAGCTTGCCCAATTCGGCAACCGACAACCGTATCACGTTTGCGGCAACGAGCTACATCGATCCCGCGGGGGATTTTGGGTCGCAAATTGTCGACTACGAAAAGACGCACACGGCACTTTGGCGAATTGGGCACTCGATGGTTTATTCGCCACAGGTCGGTCAGCAGTCCGGTGATCCCTACGACGAAACCAACTTTGTCCGGTTGTCCGATGGCACTCGTTTGACACAGGTCGGCGCAATCTCTCCGGGCGTGACGATTTCGGATTTCGATATCTGGTTTTACGGAGCGGACTTCGCTTGGAAGCGTCGAGGATGGAGTCTGACGAGCGAGATGTTTCTTCGCTGGATCACGGATATACGTGGTGACGGAGCTCTCGCGAAGAACCAGGTTTTTCAACACGGTTGCTACGTCGAGGGCGGCAAGTTCTTGATTGACAAGAAGTTGGATGTGAACCTGAGATTTTCGCGAGTCGATGGGGACTACGGTGCGGCCAACGAGTATGCGGTGGGCATGAACTGGTATCCGTTGTCCAAGCCAAGTTTGAAGGTCACGTTCGACATGACTCAGCTCGACGGAAGTCCGTTGCAGAACACGACCAGCGATATTCTGGTTGGCGACGAGGGAACCTTGTTCCGAACGCAGTTTCAGGCAGAATTCTGACACCGCGGCGGGAGGTCGCTCTGTTCCAACGCGTCGCCTCGACGAATCGCGTTGGAATCGCCATAACAGTGGCCGTTGCGAAAACCGCTGGATCATGGCGGTTCGACTCCCACCTTTCTTTCCCCATTCTTTCAGGCAACTCGATGGAAGCCGGAATCGTCGGCTTGCCCAATGTCGGCAAAAGCACCCTCTTCAACGCTCTGACGTCCAGCGTCGCGGCTCAAAGTGCCAACTATCCGTTTTGCACGATCGAGCCCAACGAAGGGATCGTCAGCGTGCCCGATTCGCGATTGAATCGGATCACCGACTTCATCAAGCCTAAGAAGGTGATTCCTTCGGCGTTGAAGTTGGTTGATATCGCCGGCATCGTGAAAGGTGCGGCCGAAGGTGAAGGTTTGGGCAACAAGTTTCTCAGTCACATCCGACAAGTCGACGCAATCATGCAGGTGGTTCGTTGCTTTGAGGATCCCGACGTGATTCACGTGAGCGGCCAAGTCAACCCGATCGCCGACATCGACACGATCGAAACCGAGCTGGTTTTGGCTGATATGCAAACGCTCGAAAACGCATTGGGTAAGGCTCAACGGACCGCTCGCAGCGGCGACAAGGAAGCCAAGCTTCGCGTCGCGGCAATTGAGAAGTGCAACGCACACTTGGAAAACGAGCAACCGTTGCGGACTTTGGAATTGCCCGAGGCCGAGCAGGTCGCGATCAGCAGCTATGGCTTGATGACCGCGAAACCAATCCTGTACATCGCCAATGTTGACGAAAACGACCTCAACGGCGAGCACGAATTGGTTGACAAAGTTCGCGAGCATGCGGCGAAGACCGGAGCTTCGGTGGCCTGCGTTTGTGCGAAGCTCGAATCAGAAATTGCCGAACTGGACGAAGAAGATCGAGCAGAAATGTTGGCGGACGTGGGCTTGGAAGAACCATCGCTGAACATCATCGCTCGCGAAGCCTACCGAACACTTGGTTTGCAAAGCTTTTTCACAGCCGGCGAAACAGAGGTCCGTGCGTGGCCGGTTCGAATCGGAGCGACTGCTCCCCAAGCCGCCGGGGTGATTCACAGCGATTTCGAGCGTGGTTTCATCCGCGCCGAAATCTACCAGTTGCCGGAGCTGGAAGAATACAAAACAGAGAAAGACATTCGACAAGCCGGTAAACTTCGTGTGGAAGGAAAGTCCTACGTGATGCAAGACGGTGACATCTGTCACTTCTTGTTCAACGTTTGATCGTCATTCCAGCACGCATTTGATCTTCGGTTTGATATTCAGGCACCGATTCGTTTTGGTGCCCATTTGCTGATAGCCCGTGCTCCCACCGCCATCCCTCCTACTGACGGTTCTATGAACAAAATGTTGATTCCAATTCTCTTCGCTATCGGCACAGCGTTGTTTTGGGGCTGCTATGGCCCGACCATCGGCAACGCTCAGGCGCCCCGCATCAACGGTGCACCGTTGTGGTCGCCGTTCAAACCTTACGTCTTCATTGGGATTGCTTACCTGGTGATCGCGATTCTTGGTGGTTTGGCCATGATGGGCGTCAAAGGAGACTCGTTCAATTTTTCGGGCGAGCACTTTGCGACCGTCAAATGGGGTTTCTTGGCTGGTTGTCTGGGGGCCTTTGGGGCACTCTGTTTGACCACCGCAATGATGACCAGCAAAGGCAACGCGTTATTGGTCATGCCGATCGTTTTTGGCGGTGCGGTGTCGGTGACGGCCCTGGTTTCCGTTCTTCGGCTGGGTGGGCATGTGCAAATCAGTCCTGTGCTTTGGGTTGGTATGGCGCTGACCGTCGTCGGCGTTGTGATCGTGGCGATGAACACGCCTCACGGTCATGCACCGACGAAGCCTGCGACCGATGCCACTGAATCAGCCGAACCGCATGCCGCGGTACCGGTCGAAACCGAAGACACGCAAGCGTCCTGATTAACAGAACGAACGAACACAGCGAAATGACTTCTCCTAGTGATCCACTCACGGTTATCCGAGCCATCGATGCGGAGCTGACTCACGTTTGGATGGTCCGCACTTTCCTCAAGCATGCCGATGAATCGGAAGAGGATGAGGATTTGAGGGAAGTCGTTCGAGACTTGTACGACTTCATTTTGGCTGTTGGGCCGGTGACGGACGAAACCGACACGGCCGTTTACATGAAAATGGCCAAGAAGAAATTGCGGCGGCTCCGAGGAGCCACGGAGCTGTACGAGGCGATCCAACCGGAAGTCAGCGGGCACACCAATTTCGCGATGGCGGCGAAGTCGTTGCGTTTGGCGGTCAATCGGATCATTGCTTTGGTTCAACCGCCGCAATAATTCGCCTGTCTTTCCTAGAGTCCGAGGCAGCGGAACCGGTCAGATGGTCCTGCGGCACTCCCCATCGTCGGCCCGTTAAACGGCCGACGCGACCTCAGAATGGTGAGATCCCTCCGACCCGCCAAGAAACCCCGTCAAATCGGCGGGAAAGGGGGCGGACGCACACTCGGGGGACTGGAAGAAAATGGATTCGACAGCGATAACAGGACACCACGTCGAAGGTATCCCATTTTTTCCGCGACTCCCATTGTGCATTGATGAGCTCACCTGCCAAAGCTGCCAAACTCGCTCTCGAAGACGGCACCGTCTACACCGGAACCAGCCTCGGAGCAGAAGGCGAAACGACCGGCGAAGTCGTCTTCAACACCTCGATGACTGGGTACCAGGAAATCCTGACCGACCCCAGCTATCGCGGTCAATTGGTGACGATGACTTATCCCGAAATGGGCAATTACGGGATCAACTCAATCGACCTCGAAAATCGCGGCACTTCGCTGGCGGGATTCATCATCCGCAACGAGAGTCGCATGCACAGCAACTACCGATCGGAAGGTTCGCTGAGCGACTATCTGAATTCGCAGGGTGTTGTTGGAATCGCCGGCATCGACACGCGTGCCCTCGTGCGACGAATCCGCAGCGAAGGCGCCATGCGAGGCGTTCTGTCGACGACCGATTTGGATGACGCATCTTTGGTGGCCAAAGCCAAAGCTTCACCGGGTTTGGTCGGGCGTGATTTGGTACAGGAGGTCATGCCGACTCAATTGGAAAAGTGGACCAACGAACTGGATGACTGGACCATCCGAGAAATTCGCGAAGCAGCCAAAGACGCGTCGATCGGCGACGATAGCCGACCGCACGTCGTCTGCATGGACTTCGGCATGAAGTGGAACATTCCGCGGCACCTGCGTTCACGCGGCAACCGAGTCACGATCGTTCCTGGAAATGCATCCGCCGATGACATCTTGAAGATGGATCCCGACGGTGTGTTCTTGTCCAATGGACCCGGCGACCCCGAACCATTGACCTACGCTCACAAAGCGATTGGTGAATTGCTCGGCCAAGTCCCCGTGTTTGGAATTTGTCTCGGTCACCAACTGCTGTCCGTCGCCTGCGGTGCCAAAACCTTCAAACTGAAATTCGGTCACCGTGGAGCCAACCAACCCGTTCTCGATTTGGAAACGGGCAAGGTTGAAATCACCAGCCAAAACCACGGCTTCGCGGTCGATGATCAAGGTTTGCCAGATTGCTTGGAAGTCACGCACCGCAATTTGAACGATGACACGATCGCAGGTGTTCGTCACAAAGACACCGGAGCGTTTGCTGTTCAATATCACCCCGAAGCTGCGGCCGGTCCTCACGACAGCCACTACTTATTCTCACGATTCCAGGAACAACTGAACGAGAAGTGCGGGGTGACCGCATGAGCAAAGCCCCCAGGACAGCCATCAGCCCAACTCGCGAAGAGAATTATCCCGAGTGGTATCAACAAGTCATTCGGGCAGCCGACCTCGCTGAGAACTCGCCGGTTCGCGGTTGCATGGTGATCAAACCGTGGGGCTACCAGCTTTGGGAAAACGTCCAGCGTGCTTTGGATGACATGTTCAAAGCAACCGGCCACCAAAACGCTTACTTCCCATTGTTTATCCCGATGAGCTTCCTCGAGAAGGAAGCCGAACACGTCGAGGGATTTGCGAAAGAGTGCGCGGTCGTCACTCACCACCGTCTTGAACCAGATCCTGATGGCGGGTTGCGGCCTGCGGGCAAGCTCGAAGAACCATTGATCGTTCGACCAACTAGCGAAACGATCATTGGTGCAACCTACGCGAAGTGGGTGCAGAGTTACCGTGATTTGCCAATTCTGATCAACCAATGGGCCAACGTTGTGCGTTGGGAAATGCGGACGCGAATGTTTTTGCGCACCGCGGAATTTCTTTGGCAGGAAGGCCACACCGTCCACGCGACTTCGGAAGAAGCGGTCGAAGAAACCGAGAAGATGGTCGAGGTCTACCGAGACTTTGCTGAGAACTGGATGGCGATGCCAGTCATCGTCGGTAGCAAGACTCCGCTGGAACGTTTCCCCGGCGCCGTTGAGACGTTGTCGATCGAAGCCATGATGCAAGATCGCAAGGCCTTGCAAGCGGGGACGAGCCACTTCCTGGGTCAGAACTTTTCAAAAGCGCAGGAAATCAAATTTCAAAGTGAGTCCGGCGACATCGAGTTTGCTTGGACAACCTCTTGGGGCGTCAGCACTCGTTTGATCGGTGCTTTGATTATGACGCACAGCGACGATGATGGGTTGGTTTTGCCACCGCGTTTGGCACCAACGCATGTCGTCATTCAACCAATCTACAAAGACGATTCGCGAGCGGAGGTGATGGAATACGTTCAATCACTCCGCGACGAATTGGCGGCTCAAACCTACGCGAATGCACCTGTCCGGGTAACCATCGACGACCGCGACATTCGCGGCGGCGAAAAGAAGTGGTACCACGTCAAACGAGGCGTGCCGATTCGATTGGAAGTTGGACCGAAGGACATCGCCGCGGGCACGGTTTTCTGCGGCATTCGCAACCAACCCAAAAGTGTCGGCATCGACCGAGCGGAATTGGTCGCAACGATCGGCGAGAAACTGGCAACGTTGCAGCAGGAGTTGTTCGACGCCGCTTTGAAGATGCGGGAAGACAACACAGTCGAGCTGACATCCGAAGCTGAGTTTCGCGACTTCTTTGCTGACAAAGGCGACACCGCAATCACCGGCGGGTTCGCTTGGTGTCACTACTGCGATGAAGACTCTTTGCAGCCGTTGTTGAAAGAGTTGAAGGTGACGATACGTTGCGTTCCGCGATCGGACAACGCGACCGAAGGCACCTGCTTCTTGACTGGCAAACCCGCAGCTCAACGAGCCATTTTCGCGAAAGCGTATTGACGCTCTCGCGATGACGCGTTGATTGTCAATTTGGTTGAGCTGATTAGGCGATCACACTGCGTTTCCGCCGACGCATCAGCCACTCAAACGTCATCCATGCCAATCCGCAAAGTGTGGCCGCGCCCATCAAGCCGGCCGGCCAAGATCCTATGCGTACATACAGGCTGATTCGCGAGTCTCGCCTTGGCTGGGCATAGATCACATCGCTTTGTCCTTTTGCCAATCGCTCGACCACTCGACCGGCCGAATCAATCCACACGGTTGGGCCACCGTTGGCGGCGGACAAGATTGGACGCCGACATCCAACCGCAACTAATTGTGCGCATCGCAAATGGTGATCCACGACCGCGGAATCGTGGAACCAAACGTCGTTGGTCAACGTCACGATTGCGTCAGGCAGTTTTGGGTTGGCTCGTGAATTCAGTTGGTGCATGTGATTGACAGGAATTCGTTCCACCGCCGTTTCGATGCACAAATTTGGCATTAACGAAATCCCATCCAAGTCAAAGCGTTCCGGTTGGGTTCCTCGATCCAATCCAAGTCCCGGAGGGACAATGTCGCGGATCCAGGGCAAGCTGTGCACCAATGGGATGGTTTCTCCGAATAGGACGAGGTGATTCTTCGAGTAGGTGCCGGACATGTTTCCGGTCGCATTCACCCAAACCACGCCGCTGTATTGGCTGGGGCGATCCGCGTACTGGACCAATCCACAGCCGCCAATGATTGCCGGTGGCGCCTCGGTTGGCACGGTCGAACTGGCCCTCATCGCTCGCTGAATACTGTTCGCGCGATCCAAGAAGTCGTTCTGCTTGCTTTCCACTGCGAAGCGAAGTTGTTCAGGCTGCAACGGCGCGGCTGCTGGGTTCTGCATGAAGTCAGGAACCACCAGATCGGCGCCGGTCGTCATCCAAGGCAATCCGCCTGAGAACATCGACTCGGGCCAAACAACTGCATCGATTCGTGTGTTCGATTTAGCGACCGCATCGATTGCCATTTGACCGTATGTCGCAAAAATCTCCTGTTCACGCACGATGTCTTGTTCATAGACCGTCAGTTCGTTGTCTCCCAAAAGTGCGATCGTTTTGCCGGTCGGTTCCGTCTCGGCATTCATCGACATTGCTCCGTAGACCATCGTGGCAATCAGTAAACCGCCTGCGGTCACCAATGACTTCATCGGGGAGTCAGAGACACTTGATGTCCGTTGAACGACCCATCGATTCAGTGCGTCGAACATTGCGACGTTGACGCAGACGATCACGAAGCTGACCGCATAGGTTCCGCCCAAGTCTGCGATTTGGATGAGCATTGGCATATCAGCCAGTGCGTGGCCGAGCATCAACACCGAGATCCCGGTGAAGAAGTAGTTCCGAATCCACTCCAAGCCAACCCAAACGACGGCGGCCACAAGACAAAGCGGTACTCGATCTCGCCGTGCTTGAGAGACATCACAGTTGTCTACCAATCGCAGTCGCCGGAGCAACGCGATAAAGAGAACGGGATAGATTGCCAGGTAGCCTGACAATGCAATCCAAGGCAAGAACATCAGCGGATGTGCGTAGCGGAGACCTTGAAGGCTGAGCAACCAATAGGCGAGCGAAGCGGCGTACAGGGGTCGCTTCCAAGAAGAGCTCGGCGAGACTTCCGCGATCGCCAGCAGTGGAACCAGTGCGATGAACACCAAGGGACCGATCGCGAATGGAGGTCCCGAGAGCCAAAGCACCACTGCGAATGCGGACGATGCCGCAGAAAGCCACCTCATCGAGGCGGGGTCGAGCGATGGCTGCTTGGTGGCGACTTCCGAAGCAGGAAGGTCGGAGACGGATTTGTTTTCGCTCAACGGAGGGGCTCACGTTCGCGGGATGATTGATATCCCCGTGAAATACCAGCCCAACCGCGGGCCGGCAACCCGTTTCACATTTCCCGACGCGTGTTAGGCCTTGGCGGCACCCGGCCAGAATCGTTTCCAACGGCTTTCGTTGTTGGCGTGGTCGTCCGCACCGGCGCCTTCTTCCGCAGTTACCCCGGTTTCTCGGTGCGTCAATCGATACGCAACATCCCGGAAAGCCTGGGTCAAGGCTGCCTTCGGGGCTTGCGTGATCAACGGCACACCGTTGTTGCGGACTTCGACCATCGTTCGATAGTCGTTGGGCAACAAAGCGAAGATCTCACGTCCGAGTGTTTCTTTCGCTTTCTTCAGGCTGATTTGTCCGGCGTCCAAACCAGCTCGGTTGACGATGATTTCAACTCGTTCGGCGAGGCCTTCGGTTTCATCGAAGCTCATCATCAAACGAACCACGTTGCGGAGACATGGCAGGTCCAATTGAGTGACCAGCAATACCTTCGACGCGGATTCGATGGCGATCATGTCGAGCGCGTTGTAGGTCTTTGAAAGGTCGACGATCAAATGCGTGAACGAGGCCTTCAGCAAACCGACAACTTTGCGAAGACTTTCGGTGTCGATGGCTTCCAGGTCATGCAGTTCAACTGGTCGCGGCAGCAAATACAGACCGCTGGAGTGTTTCGTGAGCGACTTCTTGAGCAGTTGAATGTCGAGTCGTCCGATGTTTTGAACGACGTCGGCGAGTGTGTAATCCGGAATAGCATCCAAGAAAACGTCGGCGTCACCGAGCGCTAAATCCAGATCCAACAGGGCAACACTGTTGCGGCTTTCTTCGGCCAACACGCAGCCCAGGTTCACCGCGGTGCTGGTCGTTCCCACACCACCGGTTGCTCCAGCGATCGCGATGACTTCGCATGAACGATTGCGTGCGTCTCCACCGCCGAACTTGGTTTGACTGATCCGACCGAGCGCCGAAGACAGTTCTTCTTCTACCAAAGGCAACGTCAGAAACTCACGTGCTCCAGCACGAATCGCCTGCAGGATCAATTGTCCATCGCTGACGGCACTGGTCGCGAGCAACGCCGTGTCGGGCGTTTCGCGAGTGATCCGCTCAATCAGTTTGATTGCGGCGGTGGAATCGGTGTCCAGCGAGATGACCCCGACATCGGGAGTCGTTTGATCGACGATGTCAGGAAAGAACTCGTAGCGTGAGCAGTCCGCTTCCAGCCAAACGGTGTCCATCCCCAAAAGCATCGCTTTCAGTGTTTCGCGGGACGAGTCGTTTGGATCGACCAAGGCCAATCGTAGGACGTTACTCATAACAGGCAGCTTCGATAGACGGAGAAAGGTTTCATAGGGGACAGCCCGCTTGTCAGGCGGGCGACATGGTGGGGCGTATCGAGTTCACTCAGGCGATCATCTGTAGTCCGGTTGGCTGACGATCACACCTTCGGCAACCTTCGTTGGTTGTGGACCAGGGACGATTGCATTCGGTGGAAGCAACTCGCCAGCACCGAAACGATTGTTTGCGGGTGACGCGGTGTTGCGTGCAGTCCGCTGCGGGTAGTAGCCAGACGGATTTGGCATCGCTCGCTGCGGCATGTTTCGCGAAGCTTGCGGGGTCGACATGCTTGGATCGACAATCTCACCTTGCGGGTAAATGAGCTCTGGGGCACCGTTCTGCGAATCTTGGTAGATCGGTGCTTGGTGCATCATCGGACCAGGTTCGATTGGTCCTCCGCGGAAGCCGCCGCTGATGCCAGGTTGCAAGTTTTCGTTGTCGCAATCGTTGGCTTTCAAGTTCGGCACTTCGATGTGACCATAAAGGTAGAACTCTTTATCGTCAGGTGAGTGCGAGTTCATGCCAGGGCCACCACGAGGGACTTCGTGTGGATCCATGGCTTCCACCAATTCTGGAGTGACCAGGATCAGCAATTCGATCTCGTTTCGACGTTCCTGCATTTTGCGGAACAATGTCCCGACGTAAGGCAAGCTTCCGAAGAATGGTGTTCGGGATGTCGTTGATTCGGTGCGGCTTTGCAACAAACCAGCCAAAGCGAACGTTTGTCCCGCTTGCATTTCGACGGCCGTTTCAACGTATCGCGTCGTAAACGCGGTCACATTGGTACCGTTGACCGTGACGGCTCGCGAAGGATCGGGCTCACTAACTTCTGGTCGCACTTCCAGTCGAATACGACCGGGGCCAACGACGAACGGCAAGAAGTCGATGCTTGTTCCGTAATCTTCGTAGGTGATTTGAACTTGGCCGTTCTGCCCGGGAACAATCGTCGGGATTCGACCACCAACGGTGAATCGTGCGGGGCGTCCGTGGGTGGCGACGACAGTCGGTTCCGCTAACAGCTTGGTCAAACGCTGTTCGTGCAACGCGTTGATGAGCGTCTCGAAATTTCCGTTGACATTGAATCGCAGATTCGTATCACCAAGTGGAATGGGGCCAAAGCCAGCGTCACCTTCGACGATACCGGCACCAACATCGAGGACTCCACTAGGGCCGTTTAGCAATGTGAAGTTATCGTCAAGAATTGCCAAGTCGACGCCGAGTTCACGGAGCTTCGTACGGCTGACCTCCATGATCTTGGTGTGCAACAAGACTTGTTGGATGCCGACGACTTGGATGTTGTTGATGACCGTCGTGTAAAATTGTTCGGTGATCGCGACCGCTTTGTCCACGTCGTCAACACTGGTTACATATCCAGAAATGATCGCCGACTCGCCGATGGGCGTGACTCGAAGCGATGCCAGCGGCAGCTGCGAGTTCAAAATGCCTTCGACTTCACGAGCGTCGGCGACGACGGTGACGTCAATGGTGTAAAGCTTGTCTTCGGTGTCCCAAAGGTTGATCTGAGTGGTACCCGGGGTTTTGCCGAAGACCTGGATTTGGTTTTCAGATACCGGGGTCGCACCCAGGACTTCCTCGTTGTGAACTTGGAATCGTGGAATGCGTTCGCCGAGCGAGAGGATGCGACTGCTCTTCACGATCAAGTCCATCCGCTCAACGGTTTGGTTGATCTGGTGATCGCCTGCGGCAGAAGCAAGCGTCGTCGCGGACTGCGCCATCACCGGTTGAGAAACCGAAAGCATCGCCAATCCAAATGCGGTGGCGAGCAGACAGCGGACCGATAGGTCGCGACGGATAAGAAAAGTGCACACTCGCATCTGAGGCATCCTTGCCGGGGCGGGTCGAGTTATTCATTCATCTCCGCGAGAATTCATCCATGAACTCTCGGCGATCAGTCCGTCGATTAAGCGGCGGGCTGGGCGGCGATTCGCTGGGGGCGAACTTGCCTTGGCATCAGTCGTGAATCTTGTTTTCGTCCGAGCCTTTAGCGGCTGGTCGGACCAAACTCATCGGACCTTGAATCATCCGCTTCGGAACGGTTCGGTGGTCCGCTGTTGTAGAACGGACTTTGCGATCCGTTCAGGTAGCTGTAATCGGTCGGTGCACTGGGTTCATCCAGTTCGTTCACGCTAGGGAGGGGATAATCTGCACCCGGACGAGTTCGCAGGTCGTTGTTGGTGTCTTCCAGTTCTTCACGACCTGATTCAGCCAAGACCTTCGGCACGCTGGATCCTTCTTCGATCCAGTATTCAGTCAGCACACCACCGGACATCTTCAACATCTTGAAGCCCCGTTTCTTCTCTTTCTTGGGTGCTTGAATGGAAGGTGTCGTCACTGGAACTTCGACGCGATTGTTGTCTTCTTCGCGTTGTGCTTGAGCGATCTGATAGTCGGACAGCCATCGCAAGAATTCTTGCCCGGCACCGCCATCGGTCTCGCCGTCCTTTGTTTCGTTGATGTCGCTCGGGTTACCCAGCGTCAGACGAATCTTGCCGAGTTCGCTGGCATAGGTCCAAGCGGGAGTGTCTTTTTTATGAATCAGCAGCGAGATCGACCGGGCCGGTTTGGCTTCGGCTTCCGAGTCAACTTCGCGTTCGGTGCGTCCGTCAACGGCGAAGACTCGAACGCCTGTTAAAACCGTTTTCGCGGTCGTCTCAGGAATCAATTCGCTTTTGACAAAGTAAGCCATCACGTCCACACGGTCGCCGGGGCGGACCAGGGTCGCAACGCTACTTTCAGGGTCGGCTCGCATCGACACGACGCTGAAACCGACAGGAATGGTTTGGGATGAACCGTTGGCATCGGCCATCAATTTGACCGGCATCACGGGTTCGCCTTCGTAGAAACGCTGGCGCGCAAATTTGCCTTCGACGTCTTCGAGTTTGCCACTCGCTCCGGTCGGAACACGATCGGCGGGCCATTGTTCGAGACGGATTTTGTCAGCGGTGATTTCTTCGGCGATATCAATGGTTTTCGCAGTGACGAAAATCTCGACCGTTGCTACCGAACTCTGACCCGTCGATTGAGCTTGCATCCATTGGCTAACGCCGATCGCGGCGATCGTGCCGCAAACGCAGGCCAAGATGAGGAAGACTGATTTGTTTCGCATGGCAATCGAGTGGGTAACCAGAGGTGACAGACTGCTCGCGTTGAATTCGATCGATGACCGACCGCCCGCAATGGAAGCGTCACTCACGGTATCGGGTGTGAGTCTTCAAGAGCTAAACACACTTGGGGCAACCGAGTCCCTTTGCGCAATCGCTACAGATTGCCAAACGAACTTTTTGCTTCGAATTTCCAACGCTAGAAGGAAAAACCCCGGGAAATGGGGTGCAAATGATGACAGGCCGCATGGGGGTACCATGCGGCCCTCGATCTTCAATTTGAATCAGACCAATTGGCCCGTCGCGGCGAAGTAGATAATTGTGCCGATGGCCATTGGAATTCCGTATGGCAACAGGTACATGGTCGGTTTTCGCTCTCGAGCAATCGCGGCGAGTTGCTCAGGTTTCCGAATCGTTCGCCATTCATCCATGATTTTCCAGAATTGAGCATAGTGTTTCACCCATGCTCCGCTCTTCCAGATCATGAAGGCTGCCATGATTCCGCCGACGATGGCGGTCGCAGCAAACGCTTTCAACGTGATCATGGTACCGCACCAGGCTCCGATGCCCGCAAGCAGTTTCACGTCGCCTGCACCCATTCCGCCTACGTTGCGAAGTGGCAACAGAAGCATCATGCCGACGAAAGTGCCGAGCAAGCTGTATCCCAGTTCGGGAAAACCGCCCTGGATGAAACAGTGTGCCCATCCGCAAATTATGAACGGGAAAGTCAACCAGTTAGGGACTTTCAAAATCATGCCGTCGATGACGGCAGCAACGATAAGGACAACCGTCACGAACCAGATGGTCCAGTTTTCGGTGATGCCTTGAAGGAGAGTGTCCATGGTGATTTCCCCGTGTTTCTTCGGCCGAGTCGTCCGTGAAACGAGTCGTCCGTTGGTGGTTTCAAATTGGAAGGTGTGTGAGTTGGCGGTGAACGTCTGGTTGGTTTCCGGTTGAAACGGACGGATCAGCGAGGACCGATCATCCAGCTCAACATTGCGAACAGCAAAGTCACGCCACAGCAGGCCAATTGCCAGACATGGGCGGCAGCGTCAGCGGGAATTAGTGGGTAGTTCATTCGCTCGATGCCCGGGGGCAAACCTAAAAGGTGTGAAATGAGTGGTAGCGAAGACTTCCATTGAACTTTCAATGGCGGATTGTCTCATGGCGATCCAATGAGTCGTCGCAAAAGGGCTCCCCCACGGGCGATGCCGAAAGGCGGCGAGAGTGGTCTCGCCGCCATTCGGTATGTCGCCAAATTGACGGGATGGACCCGCCGGATCAGCACTTAGTTGGCAGCGATTGCAGCGCCAGCTTCGCCGAACTTCGCGTTGGCGTTGCTACCGATTGTGGTAACAGCACCGATGCAAACGACGATGATCAGAGCCAACAAGACGGCGTACTCAACAGCAGTTGGTCCGTCTTCTTCTTTCAGGAAAGCAACAACGTTTTCAGCAAACTTTTTCATATCTAACTCCAGACAAAAACGGGGGCCACGATTATGTCTCGTTAACCCGGCGACAAAGTGTCAGTCGATTCGATGTGAACCGACCCAGGTGACAACAGCCTTCGTCAATGGAAATCAAACTGACAAGCCTCGGTTCAAACTCAAACGTGTTTCACATCGAAACGACGTAGAGTTCTTTCCACGGCAACTCGGCTTTCCTGAAGCCAAGCCGAACGCAAACAATGCGATCGACCGACTCACGGACCCGTGGTTTTGCGTGCCGTCCTCTCGAACGGTTTGCCTTTGTCAGGGAACTTCGGCTGACCCAGTCGAGCAGTCCAAGGCAACACACCTTCGAATGCTCGACGTGGCAGTGAACCGCCGCATTTGGGCAATTCACTTTCTCACTACCGAACACTACGACAGAAAACGAAGGTGTCAAAAAAGATCGGTTGGCCGAACCTTAACGGCGAGGCAAGTTGCCGGGTTGCTCCGGTCGTAACGATTGGGCGGCCGGCCACGATTGTAAAAATGACAATTGGGCGCATGCACTTATAGAAGACCGTTGCCCCTCTGCGTGTTAGTTCGAAAACCCGAACCTGGCGGAGCTAATTTTTAGGCCATCCCGGCAGCGCGAACTTCTTTTCCGTATTGGATGTGTGTTCGCTGTAATGCCGATCCATTTGTTTCAGCAACGCCTTCAAAGTTGGCCAGCGACTGCCCGGCACTTTGTCGTCGACTGAGTATCCGTCTAGCAAATAGGCAAACCGACGCGAAAAGTCGCTGACGCGTTGCATCTGGCGAGCTTCTTCGGCCCCATCCCAGTCTGCATTGGCGAATTCATAGTCGGGTGGCATCTGGGCAGGATTCAAATCCATCACTGGAATGGAAGCGTCAGCCTCGTGGTACATCTGAGAGAAGAAAAGCAACTGACGCCCCATCATGTGTTCGACATTCCATCGTGGGGTATGGGTTCCGTTGGCCGGTTTAAAATTCATTTGAGCTGTCGTCAGCTCGGCGAAGACTGCTTGCGACTCAGCACAGGACTTTTCCATCGCGGCGAAGAGTTTGTTCATCCCTTCGGGCATCTGCCAGGGTTTCGGAGAGACGTTCCACCAAACAACAACCGGTTCGGTTGCCGAGTCAGTCGAATTCGATGAAATGGCAACCGTGTTGTGGTCCTGATTTGCGACTTTGACCGAGTCGGGCGATCCCGATGAAGCGGAAATCCAGTTCCGAACGGTCACCGGCATCGGGCGTCCTTCTACGACAAAACGTTGAAGGTCTGATCCAATGACTGCATCAATGTTCTGAATTGATGCCAGCGTCTCGGTAGTGCAACCTGGGCCAGCGACAACGAGGTCAATGCCATCCAATTGAACATGAACCGCGTCTCCACCCAAATGGCTCACTTGAATGTCGTTTGGTGTGACACTGACTGAATCGGTTTTCGTTTCTTCCCGAGATACTTGCTGCCATGTCACTTCTTCTTCGTTGGCTGGCCTGCTGAGTAGGTAGCTACCGGACTCACCAACCGTCACCGTCGCGTCAGCATTTGGGATTGTGGACGCTTTCTCATCTGACAGATCTTCGGTGTTCTTTGTTTCACCTTTGATTGCAACACTCAAACCCCAGTGCGATTCAATCGTTACAGTTCCCCCAGGCCAAACGCGAACCGCAACCGGATCACCCTCGGCGGCTCGGGCGGGAGCACTGATCAATGACGTCAGGAGTGCCGCACCAAAGAGTGATGTGGCAGTTCCCTTCCATAAACAGATTGAATTCATCGCGATGGCCTATCAGTTTGCCACGCAGCGCGAGGCGGCATGGTCGAATCGTGGAATGATCGTGAGAGGCTACTTTAACACGATCGCTTGCACACGTTTCCACTCAGTAATCGCCAATGAAACATCCAATTGCCGGGCGAGTTGATCACCACGCAATTTTTCCAGTTCCAAGCGAATCAGGTCATCCGAGCCAACGGGTTGTTGGTCCAGTTCGATCGCGGCCTTTGTTTCTGCCAACCGTTCCTCCGCCCATTGCAATTGACGATCAATCAGACCGAGACGAGCGTTCGCCAGCCGAACGTCAAGGACAGCTTGCAGTGTTTCGTTGCGAATCACATCCGACAACGATTCGCGAAGTAGTGAACATTGTTGACGTCGGCAACTCAAATCGCTCGTGTTCGCATCTGGCGAGAAACACGAAAAGAGTTTCTTTCCGGCAGCCGACGCGATGGCCAAACCGGCGCCCGGACTGAGGGCACCGATCAATTGTCGTGCCGAGGACAGATTGCAACTTCGCATGCCGGCGCACAGTTGTTTGACCGCTTTCAAATCATTGCGGTTGTCCAAAGCGGTTGCAACGCTGAAGCCCGCGTCGACCGATTCGATGGATTGCAATGAGTCGATTGCTACCGCGAGGGCGACTTCGGATTCGGGCTGACCGGTCCGTCGGGCCAATTCTTGTCGTAGTTTCTGCGTTGCGAACGTTTGTTGGACTTCCATGTCCTGCCAAACCAGTTTGGCTTGTTGCAGTTGCAAAACATTTCCATCGGTGACGCCCAATCGATCGGCTTCGTTTGCCAAGTCGATCAATCGGTTTTGCACCTCGATCCCTTGTCGAGCGATTTGCTTGCCGAGCTGTGCCGCAACCAATCGATCGTAGGCTTTGGCCGCATCTGCGGCGTCGTCCGAACGGCGACCCAACGCGATCTCGGCTAGGACGGACCGGATCAAGCGAAGTTGGCAGACGGCATCGTCATCATCACAATCGACTCCACATGCAACCGCCCGGGATTCTTGGTCGATCATGTTGGCTTCAGGTGAGTGCTGATACGCCCACTGCATGACCTGTTGTCGTGTGTAGCTGATCGACGAATCTGCTCCGATCGGCTCAGTAAGATTCTCGATGACAATCGTTTCAATTGACTGGGGGCCGTCGAGCTTGAGCGATGGCGTCTCTTTCGAGGTCGGAAACGCATCGCTCGAAGAAGCAATTGCCGGGGAATCTGCCAACGACCAATCCATGGCGGGATCGCCGGGTGATTGAGCGGAAAGGACCGCCATCATGGCCATGCCGAGAATCAACGGAAGGATCCAGCGGTGGGCCGGGGACCGAGCGGCTTGGATCGCGGGTTTCACGGCAGAAATCATCCCTGGAATGAACAGAGGCTCCCTTTCGTCCGTGAAAGAGTTTTGCAGTTTCCTCTATTCAGGTGTGTTCGGTCGGATTCTGCGCCCAAAACCAGCCGAGGTTCCCACCACTGCATTGGCGGGATTGCACCGGTTTGGACGAAAAAAACCGATGGTCCGGTCGAGACGATCTTTCGCTAGACTGCGTCCTTCGCAAAATACCCCGATTTTCCAACATCATGAAATCATCGACCGAATCGAAGTCCGGCAAGGACGGTACCGTGTCGGAGGCCCAGGCGGCTTTTGATGCATTGACGATTCCGCAACAAAGAGCAGCCGTCTTCCGATTGCAGGGCGGACGCGAAACCGTGGAAGCCTTCGCGGTGGCGTTCATTTTGGCTTTGTTGTTCCGTGCTTTCATCGCAGAAGCCTTCGTTATTCCCACCGGATCGATGGCTCCAGCGTTGATGGGCGCCCACAAAGATGTCTTTTGCGACCAATGCGGGCAACAGTTCCCAATCGGAGCGAGTTTGGAAAATCGCACGCCCGCTCTGGAGAAGGCCGTCGTCGGTGGCATTTGCCCCAATTGTCGGCACGTGAACCCGTTGGATTTGGCAAACGATCCCGATCACCAGACCTTCAGCGGTGATCGGATTTTGGTCAGCAAATTCGCTTACACGTTGAAAGAACCCAAACGCTGGGACGTGATCGTCTTCAAGGTGCCGGTCAACCCAAAGCAGAACTACATCAAACGCCTGGTGGGATTGCCCGGCGAAACCATTTCGATTCGATACGGTGACGTCTACGCGAGCCAAAACGCGGACGAGGCGTCGGCGGGGATCGGCGAGATCCAACGCAAGTCACCTGAGAAGTTGATGGCGATGAGCCATTTGGTTTACGACAGCGAGCACCAGGCACAGGCATTGATCGAGGCGGGGTATCCATCGCGATTGCAGCCTTGGACACCGGGTGGCGATTCTGTTCCGAAGGATTCTTGGTCGGTCGACCAGTCCACCGAAGGTCTCACCGCAACAGTGCAGGCTGCCGAGGGACAAACCCAGTGGCTTCGTTACTACCACCACTTTCCAAATCAAGAACAGTGGGACGCAGCGATTGCCGGACAGTCGTTGGCGGAAGTGGACCCACACAGTGGGCGCCTCGTGACCGACTTCTACGCCTACGATGCGTATTTGAATGTGGATTCCGATCGTGTCTATGACCAGAAACCGAGTCCGGTAAACGTTTCGCGTATGAAACGTCTTCTTGGTCAATCCCGATCCGATGGCGTTTTCCGAATGGATTACAAATCCGGTGGTGATTTGTCTCAGTTTCGCGGCACAGTGAATTTCGGCGGTTCCTTCCATGGTGCCGATGGGGTGCACTGGGTTGGCGATTTGATCGTTTCCAAAAGTATCGAAACCTCAGCGGATGCGGAGCGGTTGACGTTTGAGATTGTCGAAGCCGGCGTGCGGCATCTTTGTGAGATTGATTTGAAAACCGGTGAAGTAAAGCTGACGCTCGATGACGGAGACGTCCGCGCGTTTGATGGCGATGGAAATCTGCACCCTGTTGCGACAACATCCGTGCGTGCCGGTCAACAACACGATTTTCGGTTCAGCAACGCGGACAACGAACTGACGCTTTGGATCGATGACGAGGTTGTTGCGTTTCAATCACCAACCACTTTCGATTTCGATTCGATTGTCCCGGTCGCTGAGAATCAACCACGGTATGACGGGCCGGGCAATCCGCTGGACGCCGCACCGGTCGCCATCGGTGTGACCGGTGGATCCGCCACGCTGAATCATTTGGTGATTCATCGTGATAAGTACTATATCGCGGTCGATAGCAGAGACTATGACATGCTCGACTATGACATGGGTGCCCTGCGACGCTTCGTCGGTGCTGGATCGCAAACCGAAGAGATTGTTCGTGACATACAGTTGCTAATGGGCGAACCGACAATCTGGTCGGACTTTCCCGGTTGGCAAAATCGCCGCACGGTTTCGTTCCGTATGGAAGAGGACCAGTTCTTTCCGATGGGCGACAACAGTCCTGAAAGTTTGGATGCGCGGTGTTGGGCTGGCAATAAGACTCGGCTGGGCAATTACGCCAGTCCCGATAAAGACGCCTACAAATTCGCGGATGTTTCGTACGTCCCGCGAGACTTGTTGGTGGGCAAGGCTTTGCTGGTGTTCTGGCCGCACCCGTGGAAGTCGCCGTTGCCGTTTTGGCCCAACGTGGACCGGATGCAACGAATCAAGTGATTCACTGAAAGGAATCGAATCATGAGTGACGAATTTACACCGACATCCTTTCCCACCGAATCTGCGATGGGACACGGTGTCATGCCGCAATCGTCCGAACCGGTGCTCGAAGCAGTTGGTCTGCAAAAGACCTATGGTCGTCGCCGCGTCGTCGATGGCGTGAATTTGCACGTGGGCGAAGCGGAGATCGTTGGCTTGCTCGGGCCAAACGGTGCGGGAAAATCGACCAGCTTTCGAATGATATGCGGACTCGTTCAGCCCGACCAAGGTCGCGTGTACTTAGGCGGACAAGATGTCACCGATTGGCCGATGTTCCGGCGTGCTCGCGACGGTCAGATGGGGTACCTGCCTCAGGAACCGAGCGTTTTCAAAAAGCTGACGGTGGAACAGAATATCTCCGCGTTGTTCGAGTTGTTGGGCGTGGATCGCAAGCAACGCAAACAGCGAACCAACGAGTTGTTGGAAGAATTCAATATCACGCACATTCGAAAGAGCCGGGCGGCAGGTTTGTCCGGTGGCGAGCGCCGCCGGCTCGAGATCGCACGATGCCTCGTATCCAATCCACGGATCGTGATGCTTGATGAGCCGTTCGCGGGGATCGACCCGGTGACCGTGCAATCCATCCAAGGCGTTATCCAACAACTGCGTGACTCTGGGATCAGTGTGTTGATCACGGACCACGCGGCTCGCGAAATTTTGACGACGGTGGATCGCTGCTATGTGATCTACCAGGGTCAAGTGTTGATTGATGGCACACCCGATGAAGTCAAACGTCACCCCAAGGTTCGAGAAGAATACTTGGGTGACCTCGACGCTGCCGCTGGCACATCGGTCGATAGCGGTCAGGCAGCTTCCAATGCGCCTGCCGCGAATCAATTCCGAGTCGATCCGGCTCACCCACAACCACCACCTGCGTCACCCGCCACCGCAACACCGCGACGGCAAGTCCCTCGGCGTCGCGTGACCGACGTTTGACACCTACCTGATTAGCACCATGTCCCCTCTGATCGCCGCCGACAAAATTGAAGCGGCTCGCAAGCGAATCGCCAAAGTGGTTCGCCACACGCCATTGATGCGAAACGCTCGGCTCTCTGCACTTTATGATGCGGAGATTTTGCTCAAACGTGAGGACTTGCAGGAAGTTCGCAGCTACAAAATTCGTGGCGCGTACAACCGGATGTCGCAACTCAGTGATGCACAACGTGCCGCGGGAGTCGTTTGCGCTAGTGCCGGAAATCACGCGCAAGGATTCGCCTACGCCTGCCATGCCATGGGGATTCAGGGGCGAGTTTTTATGCCGGCGGTCACGCCGAAGCAAAAGGTCGACAAAGTCAAGCTGTTTGGACAGGAACACGTTGAGGTCATCTTGATTGGTGACACCTTTGACGACGCCGCCGCGGAGGCTCATCGCGCAGCTGAGGAAGGCCTGACGTACATTCCTCCGTTTGATGATCCCGCGATCATTGAGGGACAAGGCACCGTTGGTGCTGAAATTTTAGAGGACCATTCCGAGCCAATTGATATGGTGCTCGTTGCCGTCGGTGGCGGCGGTCTGATCTCGGGATTGGGCAGCATCTTCAAACAGCTTTCACCGAAAACGAAGATCATCGGCATTGAACCCACCGGTGCACCAGCGATGCATGATAGCCTTCGAGCAGGCGAGGTGATCACGCTGGAAAAGATCGACAACTTCGTTGATGGAGCCGCGGTCAGGCGTGTCGGAGATTTGAATTTCAAGATCGCTCAACATGTGATTGACGAAATGATTTTGGTGCCGGAAGGAAAGGTGTGCAGCGTGATGTTGCAGCTCTACAACGACGAAGGTTTGGTCGTGGAACCGGCTGGCGCGTTGTCGATCGCCGCACTGGACCAGCTCGCATCCGAAATTTGCGGCAAAACTGTTGTCTGCGTTGTCGGCGGAAGCAACAACGACATCACTCGCACCGAAGAAATTCGTGACCGAGCAATGTTGTACGAAGGTTTGCAGCACTACTTCATCATCAAGTTTCCGCAGCGAGCCGGGGCTTTGCGAGAGTTCCTCAACAATGTGCTTGGGCCAACCGACGACATCACACACTTTGAGTACACACGAAAGCACAATCGCGAAACCGGGCCGGCGCTCGTTGGTTTGCAGGTCGCCCACCGCGACGACTACCAAGGCTTGCTCGACCGGATGGCCGCCAGCAATATCGAATACCAAGTCGTCAACGAACAACGCATGCTGTTCGAGTTGTTGGTGTAAGGATTGATTTCGACGATGCCGGGATTCGCATCGTCGCTACGTGTTTGTCGCGTATTGTCACCAACAATCTCTGTTGTGTGACACGGTTGCCCTTGCTGGCATACAATCAAATCCCTCAGGCAGGCTGATCGAGATACTGGTCTCAATTGGCTGCTCTGACGCTCTTAAATGGTGCGTTCTATACGGGAGAAGATTGGATGATTTCGAAAGCATGTTGCCGACTCTTGTTGATCGTCGTTTCGCTTTTTACATCGCTGTCGGTTGGAACTCCCCGGCACTTGCATGCGGGAAGTTCCGACGAGTCTGTTCGAGAGCTCTTGTTTACGAGGGAGCACGACGTTCTTTCGCAGGGCTTTGACAGCGTTGTCCTGCAAGCGTCTAAGCTTACCCCTGAAGATCGCTTTGATGTTTTGGCCGATTGGGTGTTGCCTTCAGAAACGCGTTCAAACTTTCGAATGCAATCCAGGTTTGTGCAGATCTCTCCCATCGCAGACTCAGAGGTTGCTCCTAAGGAAAGCGTTGTCGAAGGAATCACATCGCCAGCGTTCTATCTTCTAACATCAGCCAAAGAAACAAACCGTCTGAGCGAACTTCGCCGACGAGTGCATGAGGTTCCGGATTCGTCGCAGTCGGATCAAATTCGAGCGAAGCTGGCTCTGCTGTTCATGATCGATGTTGCGAGTCTCACGTCGAAGTCACCTGCGACTCCGTCTCAATCCACTTCCGCAATTTTGGATGCGTTGGCAACTCTCGTTCGGAAACAATCTCCTGATTCAAACAGGCAGGATTGGCCGGAGATCTTGGCGCTCGCCTACGGGAGACAGAGTGCGTTGCGGCGAAGTGAATTGGTCGAACTTGCCGCCAGTATTTGCTCGCCGAAAATGGAGGACTTCGAATGGGATTCAAACGGGGTTTGGGATGTCTATGCCTTTGGTTCTCTTGCTGCTCTCACCTTGAGCAACGAAACCAATGCAATGCATCGATCGGTGTCGTCGAGTGCCTTCGAGAATTCGCCCTTCCGATCTTGGCAGCGAGCCTCGGTGGTGTCTGCCAACTCTCGGGGCAACGGCTTCGCCGCTGCAACATGGCGGCCTATGGGCTATGCCGTGCACAAGGTCTCGGGCCACAACAACGATTACCTGTATTTGCCTTCGCCGTTGACGGGGGATTTTGAAATTGAATGTGATTTGACTGGTCAACCTTTTCAAGAAATGCAAGTTGCGTATGCCGATTTTTTGCTTCGCATCATTCCTCTCGAGACCAAGCCGAGATCGGCGGGATCCGCAGTCAAGAAATGCTGCCACTGGATCCCCCGATGAGCCCGCCAGACGATTGGATGAGTTGTCGAGTCTCGGTTCGTGATGGGGTCTGTCGTCACTTCATCAACGGAAGGCCCATTTTGCAGCGAACGTTGGTGGACGGGCAGTTCCCTTGGGTGGCGTTGCGAGCACATCGGTTGAGCCACGGAGGCATTCGCAACCTCACTATCACGGGATCGCCTGAAATTCCCTCCTCCATCGACATGGTCAATTCGCCGAAACTAGTTGGTTGGTACAGCTACTACGACGAGCCTGTTGACAACCCGAACGACATGTTTTCATGGCGATCCGTTGCGACGCAAGAAACGGAAGCGTCGTTTGAGGTTCAGCACGCGGCTCGACGTGAACTCGCGGGATCCAATTTGGAGAGTCTGCTGATGTATCACCGGCCGATGATGGAACATGGCTCGATTGAATATGAGTTCTTCTACGCGAAGGGAAAAACGGCCGTCCACCCAGCGATTGATCGGATGGCTTTGATGCTCGAACCGGATGGCGTCAAGGTGCACTGGGTGACAGACGGTGCGCATCAACCAGGCATTCTTTCGCCTGCGAATCGAGTATTCGCAATCAAGGAAGGTCAGAGACGTCCCCAGCTCGACTTGAAAGACAATTCATGGAACCGAGTTCGATTGGAGCTTCGAGGCGATGATGTTCAGTTGCATCTGAATGGAAAGCCTATCGTGGAGAGGACGCTTGAACCATGGAATCAACGGCAGTTCGGATTGTTCCATTTCGCGGACGAAACGAACGTGCGAGTTCGTAATTTGCGATGGTCAGGTGACTGGCCGAATGCGGATCAAGTGTTTGGTGAGAATTTTCGCGTGATGCCGAATACAGCTGAGATGGAACAGTTGGCGTCTGCACTGCCGCAATCGTACCAGCAAGATTTTCGCAAATTGGAATTCGACGCGAGCCATTTCATTCAACGAGGTGGGCCGATCTCAGTCGAAGAGGACGGCATCACAATGAAAGCGAGCGGTAGTCAAAGCACCGATCTTCCCCTTTGGCTCGAGGTGCGCGGCGACTTCGATTTACGCGCACGATTCGAGAACTTTCAACATGCGGACGTCGGCGACGGGGCTCTCGAAATGCTCGCGTACCTGCCAAGTGATGGTCAGAAAATTCGCGTTGCTCGACATCGATGGGATAACAAAGAGCAAAAGCTGCGAACCCGATTTTCGCCGATGACGGATGCCGGCCATCAAGCTCAACGAGCAAGAGATCATTGGGTCGCGAACGAAGCGACATCGGGGGTTTTTCGAATGGTCCGTCTGGGCACCACCGTTCACTACTTGTTCGCTGAAAACGATTCTGAAACCTTTCGTCTTCTGTCGACTGATCAAGTCGGCCGTGGTTCCCTGAACGCGGGAGGCATCACCCTCAAAGCGTTTTCCTCGAAGGGGGGTTCTGCATCGACGACCTGGACCAACATCAGCGTGCGCGCCGAGGAAATATCGGGCGTCGCGGTACCGGACATGCAAGCGTTGCGGAACCAGTTGGACGACTCGAAGAAGCTGTTGAAGAAGTCGTTCGTGCACGACTTTACGAAAGCAGCTCCGGATGCGGAGATGTTTGCCAGGATCAACGATACAAGACCTTGGAACGAAGCTGACGATGGTCTTCGGATGCGAGACATCGGAACGGGCGAGTGGGGGGCGAGTGCCCTCGTCGCGCAAATGCCCGTCGAAGGTGACTTTGATATTCGTCTAGAATTTGATGAACTCAAACTTAGTTCGGGAAACGGGCAACAAGCCATTCTCGCAATCGAGGTTCAGCCGACGTCTGAACCGCGAACGACGGTCAATTCGATGTTGGGTCTGAATGCACCCGGCGTTATTCAAGCGGAAGGCTACGCGCGAGTGCGAATGCCAGATGGAAGTCAATGGTTCAATGGAACCGAACGGCACACCGTGACATCTGCCACCGCGTTGCGAATCGCTCGCCGGGGTGAGCGATTCTTCATGATGGTTCGTGCCGAAGGTGAACAGCACGATCGTATCGTGTCGATGTCAGATCACTCGAACGCGCCGATCAACGGAATCATTATGATGCTGCACAGCGGAGGTGCGGGAAGTGAATCAAGCGTTCGCCTCAAGAAGTTTGAAGTTCACTCAGACGAACAGTGATTATTTAGCCGCTGCTCACTCGATCGGTTCACTCGACGATCGATTTTAGCAACGCTTGCATCTCTTTCCGTTTCGCGGCTTCTTGTTCGTATAGATTCACTGTCTCCATCGGGTCTTGCTTCAGGTTGTAAAGCTGGCCCGGGTAGTCGGTCTCAGCAACCCTTTTCGCGTAGGGTTGGAGCACTCGGTCGTTGTAGTTGTTGCCTCCCGATCCGGTGTGATCCAAGTACTTCCATTCACCGACTCGAAGTTGAAATTCGCCGCGAAAACTTTGTGTGATCATGTGAGGGCGAATGGACTCGCCCGCGGGGACTTGTCCTAGAAGCTCGGGAAGCATGTTGAAACTGTCCAGGGCAACGTTCTTGGGCAGGTTCACGTTTGCGACCGCCGCCAGGGTTTTGTAGATGTCGGTCGTGTTGATCAATTGATCCGAAATGCGACCGGGTGAGATCTGTCCGGGCCACTTCATCATCATGGGGACACGGTGGCCGCCTTCCCATCCATCGCGTTTCATTCCACGCCATCCACCAGCGGCGTCGTGCTGGTGGTCTTCACGCATCCACACGGTGTGCATGGTTTCGGGACCGTTGTCGGAGTTGAAGATGATGAGCGTGTTGTCGTCGACGCCGAGTTCCTTCAAGTAATCGAGCAAGTCCCCGGTGAGCGAATCGAGTTCTCGAACAAAATCGCCTCGGGCACCGGCCTGCGTGGACCCTGAGTATTGATCGGCGGGAAGTACCGGGGCGTGTGCGATCTGGGTGGAGACAATGGCGAAGAAAGGTTGCTCAGGTGACTTGTTGACGTGAGCACCAAGAAATTCTCGCGTCTTTTGAAAGAAGAGCACGTCCGCTTCGACGAACTCGTAGCCGGGGGCTTTCCATCCCTCGTCGTTGTCCCATCGCCATTTTCCGCCGGGGTTAGGAAGCGTGTCGCTCTTGTGTCGTTGATTGGCGGGCACGGGGACCATGCCGTTTTCGATATACAGATACAACGGGTCCGTTGTGGGGCAGTTGGGAGTCACGAATGATTCGTCAAAGCCTTGGTTGTTGGGGCCATCGATCAGCGGCGTGCTTCGTTCGTAATCAATTTCCGTGACATCTTTGAAACCACCTCGCAGTTGTTTGCCGTCGCTGCCGCACCACGTCAGCCCGAGGTGCCATTTGCCAAAAATGGCTGTTTTGTAACCGGCCTGCTGAAGCATTTCCGCGATCGATAAGTCATCCGGTCGCAGGTAGCTCGGCCCACTCGCTCCTTCGAACGCCGTAGTTCGCCGCCCGGTTCGGAAAACACACTGACCGCTCATCAATCCGTAGCGTGACGGGGAGCAAATGGTCGAGGGGCTGTGCGCGTCCGTGAATCGAATGCCTTCGGCTGCCAGTTGATCCAAGTGAGGTGTCTCGTAGGCGCAGTCTTCGTTGTACGAGGACAGGTCTCCGTATCCGAGGTCATCGGCATAGATGATCAGAATATTGGGTTGCTTGTCCGCCGTGACGTTCTGGCTGGTGAGTACCAAAGACAGGCAGGTCATCATTGCAGAGAGGACCGTGATGCGGGATCGCATGACGACGGAGGCACACAGGCGACGTGTGGAAGGCATGTTTCAAATCCTCGAGTGTTTTGTCATTGTTGCTGGATCATTCAGCAGAACGCTCGCGGCATGGGAGCCGGCGTTAGCAGGCAATCCTAGCGACCAGGGCTGAAACTCCGAACCAGTCGATTGAGGCGGGGCCCAAAAAAACGGCGGCCTCAGGCCGCCGTGTCGCAAATCGTTTCTGAAATCCAGTGGGTTACGCCACACATGGAATCGGGTGCGGCGTGACTGACCCGCGGATTTATTCACCAGACGCGTCGCTGATCACCTGTTGCAATTTCACTGAGTCCGTGATCGCTTTCCCTGCCGCAACATCTTCTTCGCGAAAGTTGGCCAAGAGGATGTGCCGGTCTTTGGTGCGGTTGTAGTCATAAATGATGTGGATGACGCCGTCCGCATCTTGTTGACCATCAGGGTAGGAGACGCCTGCACGTTCATCGAGCATCAGTCCGCCTTTCCAGTTTCTGCCATGGTCGATCGATACGAAAGCCATCAGATGAGAACGCCCCGTTCTTTCCTCGATGGGGCCGTGCTTGACCAGAAGCAGGTTGCCCGAATCGAGTCGTCGGATGAAGAAGCGGGCGCTGGGGTGGGCAATTGTTGATGGTGCCAGTTCGGACCAAGTCTTTCCTCGATCGGTGGAGACGCTTTCGCCGATTCCGTATTTCGTGCGAGCGAGCAGCCAGATCGATTGGTCATTCCGCTCGACAAACATGTGCTCGTCGAAGGCGCGAACGTCTTTGGGGACATTGCAGCCACCGCGTTGCGCCCAGGTCTTTCCTTGGTCATCCGAGACAATCATGCGGGCACTTTCATCGGTCTCACGCCAAGTCGAAGCGGGCAATGCCCATTCGCCGGTCGAGAGGACGAGCGGTTTGCACATCATGATTCCATCGGTAACGCGTTTCGCTTCGCCGTGAACTGGTTGCCCCATATCAGGATCTTCGATCTCCAGAAACCAAACTCCCGCAATCGTTCCCAAATGGCCGACGGCCTGTGCCCAGATCAGTCTTAACTTTCCGTCGGGTGCGATCCACAGCTCGGGATCGTAGGCTCGAACCGGGCCATCCTCGTCTGGATCAACAACGAGGACTTCCTCCCAGGTCTCTCCGCCATCGCCACTGGTGCTGAGAACGACGTAGTTGTTGGCGTCCTCCCTTGGGGTTTTGCCTGCATACCAGGTTGCCCAAAGTCGGCCACCGCGTGAGACGGCAAGGCTGGGGATTCCCGTGAAGGCTCGGTTTGTTACCGCGTGAATAGTTTGAGGTGGACCGATGTATTTTGGCGGCGCCAGGAATGTGGAATCTTGTGCTTGAAGGACACCAAGCGTTGAGAGGATGAAACAGACCGCAAGTGGGATGGTTCGGTTCATGAGGTGGGACATTGTTGAGGCGGGGTTTGGGGGGCGGGAAGTCGCGTCAAAATTGATCTTCGCGGCGTCCGGTCTGCTGTGTTTGGGGAATCGAACAACCGCGGAGCGGTGACAGTTGTCAGCCTCGGGTTTTCGACCCGAGGTCTCGGTTGAGAACCCCACGCTCAACAATCTGCGGAGCGGCGGCAGGTGACGAGCGATGAGGTGGGGGATCGATTGAAAAAGTGAAGTTGTAAATTGTCGAATCTGGTGATTGAGGCGACGGTTGGAAGATGGCTGGCACGATATACCCGGGCACCATGTGGCCATGCTGAATGCAAAAAAAAAACGGCGGCCAAGTGGCCGCCGTGTCGTTTGTCATTTTTAGAATCGTGGCAACTATGCCACAGGTTTCTTCATGAACTCGGTTTCCGCAGCGATGTCGCTGTCGTCCGGAGTCGCATCGTTGTCGATGTCGAACCATTCTTCTTTGAACTGCAGGTAACCGCTTTCGCCCTTGGCTGAACGCTTCAGAGCCACGTTGGTTCCAAGCGCGATGACCGCGTCACCCATGGCGACTTCGGGGTAGCAGCGAGGTTTGTTTTCGCCGTCCGGGTTGCGAATGCAGTAGGCCCAGTGCTCGATCTCTTCGCGGTACCCGCGACTGACTGGGCCACTCGAAGCGGCTTGGGCAACCGGAGCGGCATAATCGCCGCTGGCGGATGTGTCCAAGGCGAAGCCAGCGTCCTTCTTCACAACTCCAGCTTTGCTGCTGGTGTCGCTGTTGCGGTACAAGTAAACGTCGGTTTCCTTGTCCAGGATCAGCGTTCCCTTTGTGCCCATGACGACTTCGCCCCAGCCACCAAAGCCGTTGCCGTTGATCGACGAGTAGGTCACAACGACCTTCTTGTTTGGATCGGTTTCGTAGCCAGCAACAGGTCCGTTTCCGGGGCTTTCCGGGTTGGGATAACGCTCGACACGGTCGTAGTAACCAACATCGAACGTGCTGCTGTATTCTGGCCCAGGGAACTCGAACATGCAGTAGACGTGGTCGCCGACTTCACGATCCAATGGCATGATGTGACGTCCACCAACGGCGTGGACGCTCAGTGGGTGAACTTTCTTCTTGTCGTCACGCAACGAGCTGAGGAAAATGCTGACGGCATCCAGTTGGTGGCTGCCCAGTTCTGCCATCAGGCCTGCGCCGGTGCGATCGAACAATCGCCAGCGGTGGAGTTCTTCCATTGCACTGAAGGTTTTGTCGCCGAGCGAGAAGTTTTCGTAGCCAAACTCCTTCGGGTCGACGCTTTTGTCGGCGTCCCAAGCGGTCCACTGATCGATCTCCATTTTCAAACGAATCATTTCGTCTGGGTCAGTGGTCTCGTTCAGCTTCTTCTTGCGGTATTCAATGTCCTTCGCGATCCGATCGAAGTTCTTTCCGTTGACCATTTCGCCACCGGGGATCGGCATCGACCAACTATCTGCGCCAGGCACGTTGCTGCGGTGCCACTGGGCACGGATGTGGTGCAGTTGCCCCAGCAAACCCCATCGGATCAGGTTGATCGCGTCTTGATATTTGACGTTGTAGTGACGTTGGTGACCGGTCGCCAAGTGAATCGGGTTCCCGTTCTTGTCTTCCATGCTGCCGGCCATCCGCGACATGACTTTGCACTGAGCCACGTTGTGGGCCATCAGTTTTTCGGTCAGAACGTGAAGGCCACGTTCCATCGCTTGAGCGGCGACGGGAGCGTGCAACCAAAGTGGCAATGCAATGATCACCGCTTCGATATCGGGATCGTCCAGGCACGCCATGATGCCGCCGTTGGATCCGTCATAGACTTTGACGTTCTTGCGAGCTTCCGCTTCGTCTTTGTAACCAGCAACGCTGATCAAACCCGGACGGCGTTTCAGAGCCGATGAGGACGACCAGTCACCGTGGAAAGCTCGGAATTGGCTGAATGGACGAATGTCGCAGATTGCTTTGACGTCCACGTACTCGGGGTTGCAACCACCAATCAACACGTTGCCTTCGTCGCCGGTGCCGATGACCGCAACGCGGACCGGGTCGGTGACTTTGCTGTATCCGAAGTAAGCCGCACCCAGGCCGGCGCCGCTGACGGCTCCGGTGGCGACGATCCCGCGAAGGAAGTCACGACGATTGACGTCGTAGTAACTGCCGACGGCGGAATAGTAATTGTGTGAGCCGACTTCTTTTTGATCGGCGTTGAGCTTGTCTACCATTTGCTAGGACTCCCGGTCACGCAGTTGCGGCGTCGTCGCCGTTGAATTTTCGAATAATGAGATGCAGAAAGAAATCGAGGCCGGCGAAACGACCAGCGCCCGTGGCGGCAAGCACCAGGCACGCCATGCACTCGATCAGCTGGTAATTGCTGGATGTCGGCCCAGTCAAAGGTGGGTACTGACTCAAGAATACAGAACCGAGAAAACCGGCTGCTGCTAACGCGGCAACGGGTGTGAACAGTCCAAGCAGCAGGCACCAACCCACCAGCATGTCGAAGTAAGGGACGATCGAATCAATCACGCTGGTGTCCATCATTTGCAAGCGTGGTCGCACCAGTGGATACGCAAGATGACGGGCCTGTTGTTCCGCCGTCGCGACTTTGTTTTGAGCGGTTTCGTAATTTTCCCAGATCGCGTCGATTTGGCTGAAAACGGGTTCGATCTTCTGAGACAGCTCTTTTCGAACGCTTTCGCGTTGTCCGCTCAGTGAGCTGACTCCCGAAGCGACCGCATCGCCATCCAGTTCCTCGATCCGGCCGAGGCCAAGCTGGAACTCCTGGATTTCGTTTGCGTTGAGCTCGAGCACCATGGCCAGTTGCTTGGCGGCGATGCTGTAGTTGTTGTGAGCTTCGATCTTCTGCTTGTCATCAAATCCGTAGTGCTCGGAGATTTGATCGCGGTAGTAAGCCCAGGTGAGATTGGTTTGGTCGACATCCAGTCGCATCGTGCCGTCGTAATCCCACACCATTTGGCGGAAATGACCAGCAAATGGGCCGCGAGCGTTGGCGAAGAACGGCTTGGCGGACCAGTTTCCAGCCTGGTATTTGTCGATACCTTCGCTGATGAAGTGCCAGCCGATAGTGAGACGAAGGAGGGTCAGCATGACCACCGCGATCGTTCCGAGCAGCCGGGGTGAGATTCCCCATCCGACAGCCAAACGCAAAGGGGAAAGCAGATACTTGGCCACCGAGAATGGGCTCCGTCGTGGGCAGGGAGGATGGAACGCCTAGGCGACAAAGCGACCACCGACACGTGCCGCGATTGACACGCTCAAGGTTGGTTCAGCTCACGCCAAGGGACGTCCAGTGAAGGGGGAACGCTCATTATGGCAGCCAAGTGACCATTCGCCAACCGAGTGTATACAGAATCACCCGAATCCTTCAGCGGTTGGAATCGCATTCCTCTCTTGGATCTGATTGTGGGGGTCGACAAAGTCGTTTGGATCAGAAACCCTTTGCCGGCGATGGGAAAGAACTAGCTAGACGGCGAACCAACACGCGTGGCTCTGCAGCCCGGCGGTCAAACAGGGGCCAGGCGGCTAGCCAGAGATTGACCAGCGCGGAAAATATCGCGTGCTGGAGTTGCCGGAACGCCTCAGCTCTCACTCGCTCTTTCTGACGTGCTCGACAGGATCCGTTCGGCAGTGGACCTGTCGGCGATTGAGGCGAGTCTCGGTTTCGGTGGGACAGGTGACGGCGAAAATGCGGTCTTCCCGCCAGTGACCTGTCAACTTCCGCGGTTTGCTGCCTCGTGCCACGATCGTTATCCATCGTTTGCCTGTCGATTCGTTTGCCTGTCGATTCGTTTGCGTGTCTATTTGTTCATTTGGCAACCCCTCAACTACCTGACAACTTCTCAACCCAGGAATCTCTCCCTTGTCCATCCGAATCATGCGTCGCTTTACGTTCTGCTCTGGGCACCGATTGGTCGGCCACGAAGGGAAATGCCAAAACCTGCATGGGCACAATTATGTGTTGGAGGTCTACGTGACCGGAGAAGAGCAGGATGCGATCGGACGTATCCTCGACTTCAAACAGCTCAAAACTCGCTGTAAGAACTGGATCGACGAGAACTGGGACCACACGTTTGTATTGTGGAAAAAGGATCAGAACGGATTGGATGCGATCCGCAGTTCAGAGCCTCACCGGATCTACGAGCTGGAAAGCAATCCAACCGCGGAGAACATGGCCAAGCACTTCCTGGAAAAGATCTGCCCTTCGATTCTGGGCGATTCCGGAGCGACCGCTTACAAGGTTCGCCTTTGGGAAAGCGAAGAGACTTATGCGGAAGTCGAGTTGGACTGAACCAATCTTAGCAATTGCGGAATGAAGAGACGCAGTGCTCGTGAGCGATGGCTGAGAGCTCGCTTCACGGTCAGGTTCAGCTCGCCAAATGTTTTGTGATATTCGGGGATCACAAACAGCGGGTCGTATCCAAATCCTGCGCCACCGCTTCGTTCCGTCGCGATTCGACCGCGACAAATTCCGGACTCCGCGAGTCGGACGTTGCCGTCGGGATCAGACAGACAAAGGTGGCAATTGAACTGTGCCCCGCGGCGATCCATTGGCACGTCCGTCAGTTCACGCAGAAGTTTCTCGTTGTTCGCTTCGTCGTCGCCATGTGTTCCGGCATACCGAGCGGAGTAAACGCCCGGGGCGCCTTTCAACGCATCGACGGACAATCCGCTGTCTTCGGCCAAGACCCAGCGTTCAAGATGCTTGGCTTGTTCGGTCGCCTTCTTCGCAGCGTTCGCGGAAAACGTTTCGCCGTCTTCGACCACGTCGATCGCGTTTTCTATTTCTGACAACGCGGTCAGGGCGATTGTTTCTTCGGGCAACATCATCCGAAGCTCAACGAGCTTCTTTGCGTTGCCGGTTCCGAGAACGAGATCAAACATTCGATTCAACGTCCAACTGCCGCGCTGTAGAAGCTGCGTTTGCTAGCCTTCGGAATGCGAATCGGTGTCGGCTGAACATCGAAAGGGATGTTTTCGATGTGTTTAGCCGCTAGCCCGTCGTTGGTCTTGCTTTTGACTTGATTCGCGATGCTCGGATCGACATTGAATGCCCGGTAGTTTGACATGATCGCTTGAATCTCTGGTGCGTATTCAAATCCGCCATCGGGCAGATCGTAGCCCAGCGTTTCGAAGCTGCCGATGGTCACAATCGATCGAGTGCGATCGTGGTACTGGTAGGCTTCTTGGCCTTCTTTTCGAAGTGCGACCACCATTTTATTGGCGTCCATCGCCATGCGGTCCAGGCGATTGATGTTCGGTTGGAAGTTCTTTTCCTTCTTGCCGTCAACGATGGTCTTGTAGCCCTCGAAGGTGCGAACGACGACAGTGAATTTACCATCGCACTCCAGCAAATTGAATTGCTTGTCTTCGTTTAGTTTGCGAACAAACGAATCGACTTCGGGTGCGTGCGAGAAGTCATCGGGCAGCATCGGATTGCGGGTCAGGAATGCACTGCCCATTTCACCACGATCCTTGTCGCCACTGCGACTGACGAATTGACGGTGCAACGCCTTGACCGCTGTGACTGGATTTCGGAAGTCTGTTTCGGCTTCCATCTCTTTCTTGTCACCAAAGACTGGCAGCTTTGCCGACTTGATGCGTTTCAGGTCTTCTGCGATTTGCGGGTGTTCTGCGTGATCGTATTCGCCGACCAGAACCGCGTGAGCGTCATACTGAATGCTGTTCGCGTATCGCATTCGGCGATGGTTGGGACGAGTGGCTCCACCGGCAACTTGGATGGTTGAGGTTGGGGTTTCCACCTCGCCCGAAAAGTCGAAGTTCTCTTCGTAGACATACGAAGGCAAGTTGAGTTCTTGGCGAATTTCGAGTGCCAATCGTTCGGCTCGCTCCTTCGATCCCGCACCGACAAAGGTGTGAGCCAGGATCAACCAAGGCCCATCCTCTTGAGTCAGTTCATAGGTCTTGGTCGTATCGACTTCGACTTTGTTGCCGCGTTTGAACATCCGCAGAAACGGAGAAGTTTGTGCGGCTGCGGGCGAAGGCGAAACGAGGCCAGAGGCGACTACGGCGAGGATTGCGATCAATCCGAGGCGAAGCGAACTGTTCATCGGAACCAAATCCTGAATCGAAACGATGCGAGCGAGTTGTTTGACTCGTCATTAGCAGATTCGGTGGATTCGCAGCAAGAGTGTCAAAGCGTTTTGAGATATTCCAAAACCGCTCGCTTTTCCGCTTCGTTCAATTCGTCGGGATAGTCGTGGCCAGAGGCATTTTTGCCAAACCGACGGGTGTCAAAATAGCTGCGTCGAATCAGGACATCGGGCTGGAACAAAGGCGTTTTCTCTGCCAATTCAATCTGAAAACCAACTCGCTCACGATCGATTGCTTCTTCGGATCGTCTCCACACAACAGGTCGCTCCTCGGGGTGTAGGACATGCCATAGAGTCGGAACGCTGCCGTTGTGAAAGTACGGTGGGCTAGCCCATACGCCATCCAAAGGCGGCGCGACGTAGCCTTCAGGATTGACCAGCGTTTTCTGTGAGTTTCCGGGCCCGAGTTCAGCGAACCAGGAATCCGCGTACTTCTGACGACCTTCGCTGGGAAGGGCTTCGAAACGGACGGGATCAGTTCCAATCTCATCGATCGAAACCATTTGGTTCGGGTAGCTTCCGCCGTCATCGCCGTAAGTTCCGTGGCAACGCGAGCAAGTTTGTGCGAACAAATGACGTCCGGTTTCGGCGAGGTCTTCATCGATCGGGCCGTCATACTTCGGTGCCCGCAATGACGACAGGAACGCGAAAACGTTTCGGAAGTCGTTTTCATGCTCGCGATAAAAATCGGGGCCGTTTTCGGGGACCAGCGTGAACTGCATCAACCCGCGATGCCCCTTTTGTGCGAACCCATCAATGTAGAGGTACGGCCGCTTATAGAAGTGCCACCAAGGCGGAGCGTCCATGTCGTGATGAACGAATGTCTGAGGTGTCTTTTGAACGAGATTCAGTTGCGAATCCCGATAGTGCATCAGCCCCATGCCGAACACCACTGCATTGGTGGTTCCGTTGGTCGTACCCAGGGGAATGACCAGCGAACCCAACTCCATTCGACCCAGCGGTTTGCCCAATCGAAACTTGGTGCTGCGGACTTCTTCGGTGAGCGTTTGAAGAGCGTAACGGTTGTTGGGGGCACCGGGCGTTGGCGTCCCGTAGACGGAACCACCGTGGCAGGAAAGGCAATTCATCGTCCAGTTGCCGTCTTCATCAACGACATACTGCATTGGCGGGCCGACGGAGTCCTGTTCTTCCGCAGAATGAAACGTTGCGACGCCGTCGTCTCGCACGACCAATTCGGGACGTTCCGACAATCCGTAGCGATAATAGATCGCTCGCAGTCGGTCTTCCGGTGACGCGTTTTCGACCTTTTCGCGAGCCTCATCGGGCCAGCTTCTCCAGATGTCGTTAATCACTTCCTGAGAAAAGTCGCTGGGCAACAACGCTTTTCGAGTCAGCACTTCCCAGCCGAGCTCGATCGCGCGAGTGTCCGACCGCAAGGCATTGCCCTGCGGATTCGCCGAAGTCTTCGCGAATTCGGTGGCGTGAACACTCGGGGAAATGGCAGGCAACGCGAGCAAAAAAACGCAACCGGCAATCAGCCGACGCGTTTTCGCGAAGTGGTGGCTATCGAGCTGGGAACAACAACGAATCATCGATTCAAATCGCTGGAAGAATGGATGCGACCGGGAATTCAACTTGCGGGGATCGAGTTTGAAGCAATCCGCGAGTCTGGAGAAAGACCGTGTGGCCCGAGTCAGTTTAACAGTGCGTCCACTGTCGCAGTTCAATGATTGTCCGATTCGCAGGAAACGGATGTGATCGGATCGCATTGAACTCCAGTGTCGGTCTGCTCTTGTGTCGGGTTCTAAGGATTGGCTACTTCCTGAAGTAATCGTGGCCAACCAACTTACGACGAACGCATTCGTACGCTCATGAACGCAACTACCGCTCTCCAACGCTGCCGATTCGGGTTGGTGTGGATCACGCTGTCGCTGACCGCCGCTGGCGGATGCACATCGTTTTGGAAACGTGATCAGAACGACCCGTCGAACAATCCAAAATTGGCCAAATTGCTGAAGGTTCCTGATCCGCCGGATTTAATTCGAGAAGCGGCCATTCCTCATGGAATGCAAAGCGTTCGCGTCAATGGCGTTGCGATTGTCAACGCGTTGCCCGACTCCGGCGGCCCCGCATTGCCTTCTACCTTTCGCGACATGTTGCTGGAGGAGATGAAACGGAAAGAGATTCCAAATCCAAATGATTTCTTGGAACTCAACACCACCGCGCTTGTTCAAGTGCTGGGAACGATTCCACCAGGGTCACGTCGTGGCGACACGATCGATTTGGAAATCTTGACCCCTACGAAAACCGAAGCGACCGACCTACACGGTGGTTGGCTGCTTGACACTCGCCTTCGTCACCAAAAAGTTCTCGACAGTGCCGTTCGCAGCAGCGATGTGTTGGCGGTTGGTACCGGACCCGTGCTCACGCGAGGCGATCATGAAGGCGAAGCAGACGGTGCGTTGCGAGTCCAAGGTACGGTTTTGTCCGGCGGTGTCGTGCAGAACGATCGCAAGTTGGGATTGGTTTTGCGGCCTGATTTTCAACACGTCAAAATGTCGGCGGCAATCGCTCAAGCCATCAACCATCGTTTCTATTTCTTTGACGGATCAACTCGTCGCGGCATCGCCGAACCGATCGAAGACGACTTCATTCAGTTGGATGTCCATCCTCGTTACCGCAACAGTGTCTCTCGCTTGATGGCGGTTATTCGTGCGATCGGTGTGGCACCTGAATCATCCAACACGCAGGTGCGTCTGACGGAACTTGGCGAACGCATGAAGCTGCCTGCGAAGGCTGCCGATGCGGCGTTGCAGTTGGAAGGGCTCGGCGAACCAGCCATTCCAACTTTGCTGGATGCGGTTCAGTCGTCCAACCCCGAATTGCGTTTCTATGCCGCGGAAGCGTTGGCTTACTTGGATCGCGAAGAAGCGGTGGATCCATTGATCGCGGCGATTCGCGCGGAGCCCGCGTTCCGTGCGCCAGCGCTCAAAGCACTCGAAGACATGCAACACCACAATGTGGTCGAGGGTCTGCAGCGTTTGATGGATTCGCCCAGCTTGGAGACTCGCTATGGAGGATTCAGCACACTGCGAAATCGTGAAGATGGCCGACAAAAACTCGCCGGACAAAATCTTCGTGGAACCTATCGGCTCTATCAAGTTGCATCGACCGCGAAACCCGCCGTCGTGGTATCGCTGCGTCGCAATCCAGAGATCGTTTTGTTCGGCGATGTTCAACCATTGCAGATCGAAACGTTCTTCTTAGGCCCATCGGGGATCATGATTCGCTCCGTGCCTGAAACCGGACAGCTTCGGATCAGCCGTTTTCAAGCGGGCAAAGACGATGCGTTTGCCGAAGTCGACAACACGCTCGCTGGGATGCTGGAAGGCCTGACGGAAGTCGGCGGAGGCTATGGCGATGCGGTTGCACTGCTGAGAATGGCCAAGACGCAAGGCATCCTGCCCGATCAGTTGGCTTTCGATCCGCTGCCAAAGAACCTGAGAACCTATTATCGCAACGAAGGTTCTGACGAAGACGACTCGGACGAGGATAGCAAAGGATTCGCCAGTGACTCCGATGAAGAATCCGACGGAGTCTGATCGTCGCCGCCTTGTTTCCGCAGTCGCTTGCTCTGCCGCCCTCGCCCCGTCAGTCTCACGATGGGGTAGATGCACAGTGCCAGCACCATCAAAAGGATGTTGAGCAGAACTCCTTGGATGAGTGTGGTAAAGACGGTGGAAATGAATCCTAATCCCGTGCCGTCGTTGAGCTGTGAGATGGAGGTGACGGTCACCACCGCGATCATTCCGGTGAACATGTCGACAATCATTCCGGCCGGAAGAATGATCGAAACGATCAGGCGGAGTATGTAAACCGTCCGCAAGGTGATCCTGATGTTCCGGTATCGTCGCCACGGCCGATTTCGCGTGACCAGATCGGCCCAAACGTAACCGGCGACGAAGATCGCAATCCCGGTGACCATCCCCAGAAATTGTCCTTCGGTGACGTTTAGCCCGATCACAAAACTGGGGACCGCGGCGATGCCGCAGACCAATGTCCACCGCAGAATGGTGGAAGGCAACGTCGGAAACGGCTTTTCCTCGAGAGGAATGTCCAGCAACAGCTCTTGATCGTCGGCATCTCCCTCTTTTAGAGGGCCCGTCGCGTAGGGGTTCGGTGGGTCGACGACATCAGGCGAGGCGGCATTGTCAGTGTCGGAATTCATGCAACCAGCATAACCGGTTCGGTTGCTTTACACGGAAGTGCTCGCCAATTCTCTGGCGTCGCGGCAAACGTTTCATTCGTCCTGATCCGGCCGCGCGGATAGAATGAAACCCATGTTTCCTTCCTATCGCTTTGCTGGCATGACCGTGCACCCATCACCCACACCACAAAGAACTTGGACGCTTCTCTTGTTTGCGATTGCTGCGTTGTTGACCTTTGGTGCGGCAAATTGCACCGAGGCTCAAGTCGTCGGCGGAGGAAACACGGGTAACCAGTATCCGCCGCAAAACTATTACACGGCGCTGGAAATCTATCGCGACGGCGACATGAAGAACGCCATCAATGCGTTTGAGTCGGCGCTTCGTAGTTCGCGAACGGACGTCAACGGCAAATGGATCGATGCGATTCCCGTGCATGCGATGTTGGCCGAATGCTATTGGCACCTTGGGCATTTGCCTCTTTGCCGAACGCATCTGGACGCGGGAATGCAGATCACGGTCCGCAACCGAGGTTGGTTGGGTGCGATCGATTGGAACGGTTTGAATCAAGGTGGCGCCATCAGGGCCGGGGCGACGAACCTGTGGCCGGAGGCCAACGCGGTGCGGCTGGCTCCGGTTCCAAAAGGATTGATGCTTCACAGCGGCGAAATCTTGACCGAACAGCGGTTGCAACAAGGTGGCCGCATTGAGAATCAGAATTTGAAACGCGTCGACGCGATTGAAATCATGCGATCGATTGCGTTGATGATGTATCGACGCCGAGTTGTGATGGGCGAACTGTCCGCTCAAGAACCCTTGGCCGCAGAGCTGATGGAGTCGACCAAATACCCGAGCGGTTTGAATTCGCCCGGCGGTCGATCATTGATCGGTGCAATGCGAGGTGTCGGGCAGCTAGCTGTTTCAGAAGACTCGACGGTTGTGGATCGCGTCGGGAAATACTCGACGCTTGGTGGTGCCGTGCATCCGATTACGCCGTTGATGTTGCTGGCGGGAATGACGGTCGGCGTTTCTGGTGACGCAACTGGTGCACTGGATCCAAACATGGCAGCGGGATTGGTGGCAACCAGCCAACAAGCCGTCAATTCCGCGGCGGCACTGGAACAGTACGAATTCATTGGAGAAGCCTTGCAGTTGGCAGTTGGTGCGGCCGGACCACAGCAATACGGAAAGGTCGAGCAGACCGCGTTGCTTGCAGGACGCACATTGATTCGCGAATCTCGTCTCGCTTCGCTGCATTGCTATCTCGTCGCGGCGGATGCTGCGATCAGTGCCGGGCGAGTCGATGCGGCTGCGGAGTCGATGACACTGGCGATCGAAATTGCATCCCGGCGCGATGTGGATTTTCCGCGTTTGGAAGCCTACGGTGCCTATGTTGCGGCTCGGATTGCCGCCGCCCGTGGTGAATCACTCGGTGGCCCGGAAGGCAAACTGTCCAACGCGATGGGATCGTTGAATGAGTTCGTGAACAATCGACGGGACCGCAACCGACCGGTCATCTCAATGCCATCGCACTACCAACTGAGTTTGGTGCAATCCATGATGGGACGGTCGATCGGTAACCAGTCGACCAAGAGCTTGTTGGACTACTTCACCTCGCCCGTGTCGTTGCCAACATGGCGGCGAGACCCAGTGGACGCGATTGCATTGATCGGTCTTGATTCGACACCTTTGCACCGTGGTCGGTTGGAATTGGCCGTGGCGGAAAACAACGGGTTGGATGTGCTGAAGTCCACCGACCGAATTCATGCGGCACGTCTGGCTTCTGCTTTGCCGCTGCGAGGTCGCTTGATGGACGTTCGGTCGTTGGTGACGGATCCGGTTGAATCGTTTTGGCCGTCTACCAAAGACATGGTGGTGCAACCGCCGCAGATGATCGCCGAGTTGCGTCAGAGAGTTCAAACGTTTCTGCGAGAAGGGGCGGACGATACTGAACCGCGAGCCGCTGCGGTCGCGAGTGTGGAAGAATCGCTTGTCACCCAGATTGCACTTCAGCGGTTGCGAATTCCTTCGATCTGTCCGCCGTCGGTTGCATCGGAGGATGCCGCGGCGCTTCCACCGGGGACTGGGTTGCTGACCTTTGTGGTGGATGGACCTCGTTTGGTCGCTACGCTTTCGCGAGACGGTGACACGACCGGATGGATTTCACCCGCCGGACGTCGCATCCCAACAATGATCTCGAAGTTGTTGGCCGACATTGGTGCCAACCGAAGTCGCGGCAAGCGGTTGCCTGACGATGAGTCGTGGCGCGATACCGCTGCGAAGTTAAAAGAAGTGTTGTTTCCACCTAACTCGGGTTGGAACGAAACCGGACTGGAGAATCTGGTGATCGTTCCTGATGGGCCACTGTGGTATTTGCCATTTGAATTGCTGCCCGCCAGCGATGGTCCAGACGTGACCGCAGAAGAGAACGACGATGCGGCGGATGATGCCGAAGCCGATCGCGATCCGCTTTCACCCGGACAACTTTGGGCCGACACGATCAAACTCAGCTACGCCCCCACGCCGGGGTTGGCACTTCGGGAAGTCGGTGCCGCGAGTGAAGCGAATCGAGTGGCGGTGATGGCTGGAACGTTCTTCGCACCTCGCCAAAAAGAACTGAACGATCAAATGATCGCGGAGATGTTGGCCGCGGCGGATGACCCGTTGCAATGGACGATCGGTTCCGCACCACCGACCGATCGAGTCGGCTTGGGCGTGGCTCACTTGATTGTCGCATCGCCACTGACACCAAACGTCACGGCGCCGATGGCGACGACGACCATCCCCAGCACCACGTCCACGCCGCGATCGGATGCCAGCGGTCAATGGGATCAGTTGTTCGGTTGGGTTCGTCTTCCCGCCGGTGGTCCGCGGACGGTTGCACTTCCTGGATACCGAACGGCATCGGGGGCGGCAAAGCTTGGCGATGGATCGGAGCTCTTCTTTCCTCTCGCCGCGCTTCGTTGTAGTGGCGTGAAAGAGATCACGCTGAGTCGATGGGTCACCGGAGGCCATTCAGCCGCGACGGTGATCGGTGAATTGATCAATGAAACACCTCACACGTCGCTCGCGTCAGCGACACGCCGCGGAGTGTCGTTGCTTCGGCAAGCGGAACTTGCCGTCGCCGGCGAACCATTGCTCGGCAAAGCGGATGAGGATTCTCAGAACATCACGGGGAATCAGCCGTTGTTCTGGGCCACGTATCTGACGTCTGGGTCACTTGGATTGCCCGCTCCGAAGAGCGATGAGTGACATCGTGGCTGCATGACGCGGAGGAGCCATTTCTCCTGTTATGATTGCGGAACACCATCCATGTTTGCTCGTTTGCGTCGCCATGATCAACCCGTACCAGCCACCTGAATCGGCACCCACGAATCGGACTCACGACTGTCCTGTTTGCGGAGGGCCGGTCGGCTTTTGGCGTTTCGTATTCCCGCTGGGATATTGCGAGCATTGTCGCAACTATCTCACGATCCGTCACTGGGACCGAAAACCGTGGATTTGGTCAATCACCGTCATCGGAATCATCGTCATTCCGAACATTCTTCGTTCGTACCGATACATCACGTTCACGCCACCGATAGGCACCCTCTTGTTACTCTGGTTTGCTGCCTCCATTGTGCACAGCAAACTTTACGGGCGGCTCGTCCCAGCCTATTGCTGGGGCTTCTTTGCGGTGCAGAATGACGACCGAATCATCGCGGAAGATGGCTGAGACTCGACGTTGAGGAATCTTAGGAAGGACTCCATCGCCTTCCGAACGAATACAGAACCGGTACAACGATCAACGTGAGTAGCGTCGCAAAGCTGAGTCCAGAAACCAGCAACCACGCCATGCCTTCCCAAAGTGGTCCGCCATCAAGGGCGAGCGGAACCAATCCTCCTACCGTGGTTGCCGTGGTCAGGAAGATAGCGGTCAATCGCTGCTGTCCCGCCGATACGATCGCGTTTTGAAACTCCTCGGTCGCATCGGCATCGCTCATCTGTTTTGAATCGCTTTCTGAAACCGACATGTCCGCGAATTCGACAAACAAGATGGCGGCGTTGAGCACGATGCCGAAAAGCGCCAAGACACCTAATTGAGGCATGAAGCCGAAGGCACTGTTGGTCAGCCACAAACCCAACAAGGCACCCGCCAGAGCGAGCGGCAAAGTCGCGACGATGATTGAGGTTCGGAACAGGCTATTGAATTGCACGATCAACAAAATGATGATCGCGACAAACGACATGCCAAACGATTTTAGCATCTTGATCTGAGCCTTCTGGGATTCTTCAAGTGCCCCGCCCACTTCGACTTTGTATCCGTCGGGCAGTTCAGCTTGGAGTGCTTTCATCTCGGGCGAATTGAAAACGCCTGTTGTGATATCGTTCCCCGAGGCCCCCACTTTGACTTGCGAGCGAACTTCAATGGTTCGGTTGCCATCGCGACGATCAATCAGAGCGGGACGCCACTGCGGAACGATGCTCGCGATTGAGGCGAGCGGCAGTTTGCCCTGGCTGGTTTCAACGTGTGCGTTGGCAATCGACGACAGGGAACGACTATCTGGTTCGAGTCGGAAATAGACGGGGATCTGGTGCTCCCCTTCGCGGTAGTAAGTCAGCAGGCGTCCCGAGAAGTAGGTGTCCAAAGTCTTCGCGACTTCCGTGTTGCTCACGCGAGCCAGATTGGCTCGATCCGATTCAACGTCAACATACAATTCTTGACTGCTAACGCCCCAGGAATCGCTGAGTGAGATGGTGTCAGGATTCGAGTTCACCATTTTCTTGATGCGATCGGCCGCGTTTCGAAGAGTTTTCATGTTTGCAAAACCGTTGCCGACAACCCGCAACACGACGGGATCAGCCGGTGGGCCAAGCAGTAACTCAATTGGCACGACACGGGCCCCAACGATTGGCTGCAATCCTAAATCAGGATCTCCGTGGGCGATGACGTGACGCAGTTTTTCTGCGAACTCATGTGTCAGCTTTCCGTCGGTCGTTTGAATCAAGATCTCGGCGAAATTTGGTTTCAAGGCCTCGGGTTCCCAGGACAGATACCACCTGGCACCTCCGCCGCCGACCATCGTTCGCATGTTCAAAAGACGTTCTTTTTGGTTGCCGTCTTCATCAAGGAAAACGCTGCAGCGTCGAATCATGTCTTCGACTTCTCGAGCAAGCTCATCGGTTTGAGCGATCGAAGATGATACGGGAAGCCAGACTTCAACGGCGAATTGATTTCTTTGAGTCAATGGAAAGAACTCTGCCGAGATGGGTAGTTGCGTCGTTGCGAGCAATGCACCAAACGCGGCGGCGATCGTGATGAAACGATGTCTCAATGCCCATCGCAGTGAAGAACCATACAACCGAAAGAAAATTCCGTCTGTTGCCGTGGCTTGAGGAGCGAGTTCGGATTCCCCTGCAGGCAACTCGGAGGAAGACGCGGTCGTACGGTGACTTCCAAATCGACGACCCCATCTGGACGAACTCAGTTTGCCCATCAGCCATGGCAGCGGCGCAGTTGGTTTGCTTGGGTCTTTCGGAGGTCGAATGAACCAGGCCGCCAAGATCACACAAAACGTCATCGCCAGCACCCAGCTCACGGCCAGCATCACGGACAGCGTTGTTGGCAAACTGTAAATGAATTCTCGGTTGACCCCGTCCATCGCGATCAGCATCGGCACGAACGCGGCGATGGTTGTCAGCGTTCCGTTCAACATCGACTTGCCGAGCGTTTGGGCTCCTTGAACCGCTGCTTCTTTTGGCGGCATGCCGGCGATTTGGTTGGTTCTCGCTTGGTCGCAGATCTGGACGGCATTGTCGACTAGCAAACCGAGTGAAATGATCATCGAAGCCAGCGACATCTGTTCCAGTTGAACGCCAAACAAAGTCACAATCGCTAGCGATGTGAGCACGACGAAGGGAATGTTAGCCGCCATGACCGCCGCGGTGCGAAACCCAACGACGAGGTAGACCACGACGACCACGATCACGATCGCCGAGATGATGTTCATCACGACTTCGCGGAGCCTTTGATTCACGCTGTCGGATTGGTCTGAAATGATTGGAACGGCCAAGTCCGGCGGCAGTTCACCGCTGTTGCGAAGCTCGACAATGCGTTGCTTAGCACTGCTGCAAATGTCGACGATGTTGGCACCCGATTTCATTTGCACGGCGACCACGTTGGCGGTCGCTTCCAAATGAACGTCGCCATAGCGGCAAATTCGAGTGGGAGGATCCACATAGCCTCGTCGGACTCGAAGTCCCAGGTCTTCCAAGTGAATGGGATTGACGCCACCACGAGACGGCACACCGCTGACGACCAACCGATTGATTTCCGCGAGCGCGTTGACCTCCCCGGCTGGTTTGACGAAAAAACGTCCGTCCCCTGCATCGATTCGGCCACCTGGTTCGACAATGTTTTGGGCCTGCGCCAGATCAGCGATTTGGTCGATTGTCAATTCCAACTGAGACCAGTTGCGTTCGTCCGTTTCGACATAGATGGCTTCTTCGCGGACTCCATGGCGTTCCACTTTGGCAACGCCCGGCAGCAATCGCAGTGCGTCACGAATTCTTTCGGAGTAAATGTCCAGTTCACGGTCGGTGTAGACGAAAGCGGGATCGATCGAATCGCTGCCATCGGTGGGTTGCTGATGGACAGCAAACAAAATGACGCTCGTGTCCGCGAATTCATCGTTCACAAACGGAACCACAGAAGGGTCGGGCATCGGAACGTTTTCAACCCTCGCGCGAACGCGATCCCAGGCGTCGTCAATCTTCGCCCCAGGCAACCATTCTTCGAGTTCGACAAAGATGACCGATTGTTCGCTGCTGGAGGTGGAGCGAATCAGGCGGACCTCCTCCATCCCATCGATGGCTACCTCGAGAGGATCGGTGACCAGTTCTTCCATCTTTTCCGCCGACGCACCTGGCCAGCGTGCCGAAACGACACATATTTTCAATGTGAATTCGGGGTCTTCACGGCGAGGCATTGTCAAAGCGGCGATGACGCCCCAGCAGACAAACATCATCACAAAGGCAATGACGACGGTCGGGCGTGCGACGGCAAATGCGGGTAGGCGATTCATCGGGCAACCACCGATCCGGATTGCTTAGGTACGACTCGAACTCGATCACCGTCGTCGAGGTAGTGAGTGCCGCGGACGACAACCTGGGTTCCATCGAGCACGTCACCGGATTCGACTGGTTCAATGCAGAGAATCAACGAATCTTCGTCCAATGAGTCTTCGTCTTTGACATTGATTTGAACGCGTCTCGCTGTTGGTTCTGACTGCATGTCGTCAACGATATGGACGAACGTCTCACCATTCTCTTGGCGGACCGCCTTCATGGGAACATAGAACCCGACGTTGGAATTGTCGGGGATCAATGCAACCCGAACGGTATCGCCAGCACGAAGCATCCACCGGGTTTGTTCCAAATAGACGTTTTCATTCTGTTTTCGAAGCAGCGCCTCACGTTCCGGTTGCGAACCATCGATCGCCAAGAGTTGGCCCGTGATCAAGTCGTTGTCGAGATCGATGGATGAAGGGTCCGCAAAATCGATGGCAACGAAATTCCAAGTGCCCAAGAACGGAATCACATCGCTGACGAGATTCACTTTCATTCGCTGAACCGTCAATCCGCGATCATGAGCATTTGAAAGTTGGTTCCAGGATCGATTGGTGACCTTCCACACAAACGACTCTTCGCCGATCCGATGGATACAGCGTTGCTCAACCAGAAGACGCCGATCGCCCGTGACAATGGGGCCGATGTTGAGAGGGAAGATGTCTTTGGTTTTCAATTGAGCTTGCGAAGATGCATGCAAATCAACGCTGCTTTCCTGTTGGTTGCGAACGTGCAGCGATACCGTGAACGTTCGGGTGTTGGCATCCGCAATGGAGTCCACGGTGTAGACCATACCTGTGACACGATGTTGGCTTCCGTCATGACCGGTCACCGTCACGCCGAGAGTGTCACCACGTTGATAGCGACGAGAATTCGCCGCAGTGACTTCGAACTCCACTAACATTGGGTCAACCATTTGCACGGTCACGATCGGATCGCCTTCTTTGACGTAAGTCCCAGGGACCGCATGAATCTCAGTGACTTGGCCGGGGAAGGAGCTGTAGAGTGTTGTATTTCTCAGATTTCGCTCCGCTTCGGCCAATCGCTGGCTGGCCTGTTGCACTTGAGCGTCCAGCGCCAATTGTTCCGCGTTGGCCTGGGCCAATTCAGCGGTCGCACTGTCGACCTGAAGTTGTGCTGTCGATGCTCGAGTGCGAGTGGTATCCAGTTCCGATCCTGACATCGCGTTGGAGCGTGATAGCCTTTGAGCGCGATCCAATTCTCGCTGGGCCAATTGCAGTTCAGCTTCCGCTGTGCGGATTCGACTCGGCAACCGTTGTTCGATCGAGATCAGGTTGGCTTCTCGCCGCCGTTGGGCAACTGCCAAGTCGGCACGTGCAGCATCAACCGCAATTTGAAACTGTTCTTCATTGAGCCGAGCCAGTGGAACGCCAATTCGACCGTTCCCGATTCCGGTCACCATTTCGTTGGGTTCAATCACCTGCACCACGCGCCCGGCCTGTTCGAATGCGATTCGTTCGGCTTTCCAAGGAGCGACGGAAGCGGTGGTGTGATGTTGATAAGAAGGACTGCTCGGTTGCAACCTCATCACGGTGACGGTTTTGGGCGGCTTGTCGACTTCAGCGGATTCGGTCGCCGATTCGCTGGAACATCCGATCGTCGCGAGCAATAAGCAAGTCGTGCTGGAGACCGCGAAAAACAAACGCGGTTGAGTTCGGATAGGCACAATCGTTCGTTTCGTTAGTTGGACGCGATGAAAGGTCAGCGAAAGAAGGAGAGCCTGCAATGGCTTTCCACGAAGCGGAGCAGCTCATGTAACAGGGGTGGCATTGGGGAGGCTAAGAGGTTGTTGATTTATTGAGCCGCACCGCGTTAGCGGCGGTTGATTAGACGCCAACCGGGGCTAACGCCCAACGGCTAATGATTGGCATTCGGTACGCGATTAAATCAACAGTCTGCTAAGAGTTAATTCAATGATCGATGATGAGGTCATTCACATCGGTGGCGAGATTGCCCCTGGCGTTCAGGTGGCAGAACTGCAATAAGTAAACCCATCGGTGTACTCTATAACGTGATTTTCAAAAGTAAACCGCCCGGAGCAAGTTTTGCCAGCCCGTCCAACCGAGTCCGAAGACGCCGCGCCACGCCGGCTGACAGATCGCAAACGCCTTGCGATTGTGCAGGCGGCGGCAATGGAGTTCCAGACACGCGGTTATTTTTCGACCAGCATGAATGTGATTGCAGCGACCGCGAACGTGAGCAAGCGGACGCTCTACAACCATTTTGACAGCAAAGAGGCTCTCTTCGACGCGATCATCGAGGAGTTGACGCAGAAGGCTGAGTTGCTGCCCGAGTGCTCTTTCGATCCAACACGCGACTTGCGGGAACAGTTGGTTGAACTGGCTGAGGCCGAGGTGCAATTCATGACCTCGGCATCCGTTGTCGCTTTGGCGCGTGCCGGCATCTCGCGAGTTTTGGCCGAGCCCGAGGTAGGCAAGAAAATCGATCACCGACGCTTTCACAAACGCGTCAAGAGCTGGCTGGATGATGCTCTTGCGGCGGGTTGCCTGAACCACACCAGCACAGAATTTGCGGCCAAGCAGTTCGTTGGAATGCTGATGACGTTTGCGTTCTGGCCGATGATCGTCAACGGCGAGTCACCGCCGAGCAAAAAGAAACGTGTTGACATCATCGAGTCCACCGTCGAGATGTTTCTGTGTTGCTATCGAGAACCAGAGTAGAACAGTTGTCCTCAACTGTTCCGTCGAGCAGCGTTTAAACGTCAAGCCTCATCGCAACCGAGTTCATTTCCGATCGTTTGTATCAGACTGCTCGACAGCACAAGAATTCCCCACGCCGGCCCCGTCCGGGGCGATGTGTCTTGATCGGAATGCACGATGGGGTAACTGCAAATTGTAAAGTGGACATTGCAATTTGGCAATTGCAGATCGGTGGAATCCGGTGGCTTGGCCGAGCTGAAGCACTTTGCAATTTACATTGAACAATTTTCACTTCGCAATTCACCCGCCGCATCTTCACGATAGTCTTGTCCGAGACGATGATGCCGAACTTCGGCCTCGTTGCGAGAATATGGAGAGCACCAGAGTAGAACATTTGTCCTCAATTGTTCCGTCGGGCAGCGTTTAAACGCCAAGCCTCATTGCAACCGAGTTCGCTTCCGATCGTTTGCGTCAGACTGCTAGACAAGATAAACGTTCCCCACGCCGGCCCCGTCCGGGGCGATGTGTCGTGAGCGGGATGCAAGATGGGGCGATTGCAAATTGCAAAATGGACATTGCAAATTGGTAATTGCAGATCGATGGAATCCGGTGGCTTGGCCGAGCTGAAGCACTTTGCAATTTGCATTGAACAATTTGCAGTTTGCAATGCACCCACCGCATCTTCACGACAGTCTCGTCCGAGACGATGTTCGTGAACTTGCAGCACTTCGCGATGCTACCAACTTCGATAACTCTTCTCACGCCCCGGTGTGCGATGTCATCCGAGGTGGGGCGTAGGGATTGTTGTTGCCCAGTGTGTCCGACGCTTGCGATGGGTTGGTTGCCGTCGGCACATAGATCGGTTCGTATTCGCTGCCTCGCGCGATTTCGCAAATCGCATTGACCATCGCGTCGCGCTGACGACGTCGTTCGGATGACTTCATGTTTGCGAATCGGAAGTCGCGGTAGACCAATGGGATTTCTTCCGGACCATCGGGCGTGCGAACATAAATCATGGCCGCATGCAATTGAGTCCATCCGCCGGCGGGCGTGAACGATTGGGGGATCGCACCCAGAATGGAGCTTGGTCCAAAGTGGTAGCGGTTGCGATCGCCTTCCATCCAAACACCGTTGTTGTCGATGCGTACCCAAACCAGATCGGACGCGGTTTCCAATCGCAGCAGATTCCATCGTTCTTGCGGAACGATCTCGCAAAATCTGGATCCATCTTCATTGGGGTGAACCACCGGATTGCGGCGTCCCGCGATGACGCGGCGGAGTTGGCGAGCAAGCAAGAGGTGAAACGGATACTCTTCGTAGCGGCAAACAATCATCAGTTGCGTCGCTGCAATCAGACCACCGACAATCACCGCGGCGACGAATAAAAGGATGCTCTCGATGCCGGCTCGAGAGGTAAAGAACAGGAAACGAATGGTCAGCAGCAAGCACAGGCTGGCAACAAAACTGAGCGTGCCATGAAAGGCTGTGATGCCCAATAAGGTCACAACTTGACGAAACCAATTCAGCACCCGGCCTGGGGGTTCCTCAGGAAGATCCGTCCCAAATGCTTGGATCGAAGCGAAGTGGTCCGCCAGCGTTTCGGTCGCCGAAGCATCCGATCGCTGAGCGTCGGATGGTGTCGTGTCGGACGGTTGCGAGGCGGATGGCTCTGCGGCGGGCGTCTGGAAGTTCATGATCCTCGCCTGCAAATGATGGCTCTTGCTACTTACTGATCCCCGACACCGATCAGTCGCAACGTTGTCGGTGTCGGCTTTTGCTGGACATCTCAGAGTAACGCGGATTCGGGATCTTTGCACGCAGATTCGCGATGGAAACGGTGTCTATCCGCGACAGATCATGCGTCTTGCTGGGTTCGCTTTCCCGAACCTGCCGCAGAGAGATGTTGTCGCTCAAGCGTCTCCGCCTTTTCTCAGACGCACTCGTAAAACGCCACAGGTTGACGTTATTTGTGTTTATATCCAGTTATAAGTCGCTTCTGGCATACTTCCGCGGATCGCAGAGCGATGGACTTGGAGAGAGGTTTAAACACTGTCGAAATCCGCGATTGTCAAGTTAGGTAAACCTTGCCGCCAACCACTTCCGACTTCTGGCGCGGTTGGTGCGATTGTGTGCATCGAATCGGTGTCAACGGCCGAAACGAAGGGTGAAAGACAGACTCGTATCACGTGTCGAGGCGTTTCTCCTCGGCACCCAATTCATATTGGATGGAAGGATTCGGAATGAATCGTTGGCTTTTACTCGGATCGATGGCCGGAATGCTGATGATCAGCACCGGATGCCTTCACCACAACACTCGCGGCGGATGCTCGACTGGCAACTGCGGCGTCGCGTCAAGCGATTGTGGCTGTGGTGATTCGTCTTGCGGAAACGGTGCATGCAGCAATGGCTCGTGCGGTCGTGTCGGTGGTGGCGGACTGTTGGGCAAAACTCGCGGTCGCCTGATGGGTTGCAAAACCGGATGTCGGACTGGCTGCGAAGCCGGACCACTCGGTTGGCAGCAAGGTGGCTTGGACTACAGCTCGCATCTGAACCCAGGTTTGTTGGGTCACGGAGCGGCGGCTCAAATGCAGGGCCAGCCATTTACTCCAGGTGCGCCGTCTGCCCAAGTCGCGTATCCTTACTATACCCACCGTGGTCCTCGCGACTTCTTGCTGGACAATCCGCCCAGCATCGGTCCCTGATCGCACTGGGGTTTGAATTTCGAGTCTGCTCAGGCCGTTGTGCCTGAGGCTCTCGAATTGATTCCGTCTGTGAAGAGTGTTCCGCAGTCGCCCGAGGGAGTTTAGGCGTGGCAACCGATTTTCGGCTGAAAGAGCAGTTACCAGAGCTGACCGAGCAAATCGTCAGCACATACACCTCCGATGATTCAATCAATCATTTGGGGCACTGCCCATTGCCTAGCTACACCGCCGTCGTTGACATCCTTTTGGATCTCAAGGACATCCTTTACCCGGGTTACAAGCGGCATACCAATTTGCATGCCGGCAACATCCGCTACCACGTCGGCGGGTTGATTGATTCCTTGCACGATCAGCTGACGACTCAGATCGCTCGTGCTTTACGGCACGAGCACCGCGTGCTGCAGAATCACAAGGATTGTGAAACGGACATCGACTTCGAAGCCAAAGGCCAAGCCATGGCGATCGAGTTGCTCAAACGCGTCGTGAAATTGCGGCACATGTTGGCGACCGATGTTCAAGCCGCTCACGATGGCGACCCGGCTTGCCAGACGACCGATGAAGTCGTCTTTTGCTACCCCGGTTTCGAAGCGATCACGGTCTACCGAATCGCTCATGAACTGGTGCAGCTCAACGTGCCTTTCATTCCTCGAATGATGACGGAATGGGCGCACAAAGAAACTGGCATCGACATTCACCCTGGTGCGACGATCGGTGAGTACTTCTTCATCGATCACGGAACCGGTGTGGTGATCGGTGAGACGTGCCACATTGGAAAGCACGTCAAACTGTATCAAGGTGTGACGCTTGGCGCATTGAGCTTCCCAACCGACGCCGATGGCCAGTTGATTCGCGGCCAGAAACGTCATCCGACGATCGAAGACGAAGTGGTGGTTTACGCCAACGCGACGATCTTGGGTGGTCGCACAGTGATCGGTCGCGAATCGGTGATTGGTTCGAGCGTTTGGATCACTCGCAGTGTCTCGCCCGGCACCACGGTGGTACTGGAGAAACCGCAACTGAAGGTACGTGGCTCGGATGAGCCCGCCGATGAGTTGCGTCCCGAGGTGAATTACCAAATCTGATCACTGGGTAACCCCAGACGATTCGGTATAGTGTGGCGATGTTGAAGAAAGAACGCGCCGCCATTGTCCTCGAGCGTCTGAACACGCTCTATCCCGACCCGCCGATTCCGCTGGACCACACCGACGAGTTCACGTTGTTGGTCGCTGTTTTGTTGAGTGCGCAATGCACCGACAAAAAGGTTAATGAGATCACGCCGGAGTTGTTTTCGGTTGCCGGAACGCCCTCAAAGATGCGTGAGCTTGGCGAAGAGGGAATCCTCGAAATCATCCGCCCGCTCGGACTTTCAAAGCAGAAAGCCAAGGCGCTCGCGAAGCTATCGGGGATGCTGATCGATCTGCACAAAGGCCAGGTACCAAGCACATTCGAAGAGCTGGAAGCATTGCCCGGTGTCGGGCATAAAACAGCCAGCGTTGTGATGTCGCAAGCGTTCGGCTTCCCAGCGTTTCCGGTTGACACGCACATTCATCGACTGGCCCAGCGTTGGGGATTGTCCAGCGGCAAAAGCGTTGTGCAAACTGAACGAGATCTGAAAAGCTTGTTCCCCGAGTCGTCTTGGAACAAGCTGCATCTGCAAATCATTTTCTACGGTCGAGAGTTCTGCACCGCGCGAGGCTGCGACGGACGCGTGTGTGAACTCTGCCGCGAGCTCTATCCCAACCGCCGCAAACCAGTGACCTGGATCAAACCCTGATCTTTCTTACTCGTCCGCGTGGCTGGATTCGCCAGAATATCAGAGCTCCGGTTGGAATCTCTGGGCCTGTTGCGTGGCGGCTTTCTGTCGATGTAGGCCAGGTTCCACCTGGCTGGGCGAATGGCCGGGGCCTCACGAACTCGCGGATGAATGACTAATCGCCTCGCTTTGTGCCAAAGCATCGGCTGGATGCCAGGTACAACCTGGCCTACGAGACTAGTTAGTTCGTGGTTGAATTCGGCAGAATTCAGATGTTTTAGGTGGGACGCGTCCGAATTTTTGGCGAATCCGGCTACCGTGCGTGACGGCTTTCAGTGGACATCGGCGTAGGCCAGGTTCCACCTGGCGGGGTGATCGGACGGAGCCTCGCGAACTTGCGGATGAATGCTAAACCGCCTCGCTTTGTTCCAAAGAATCGGCTTGGTTGCCAGGTAAGACCTGGCCTACGTGGCTAGCCAGTCCGTAGCTGGCTTCGGCAGAATTCAGGTGTTTCGGTTGGGACGCGTCCAAATTCTTGGCGAATCCGGTGACGGTGCAATGGCGGCTGGACCAAACGAAACGCGGATCCGGCAAGATCGCCTTCCAATTCAAACCAGCGTTCCTCTCGTTGAAAATGCACCGAGAGGAACGTTGATTCGAAACAGGCGTTTCTACTCGCCTTCGCTTTGTGCGTCAGCGATCGAGCCGTCTTGGGCTTCGATGGCTTCCCAGTCGATGCCCTCGGGAGCGGCCAATTTTTCCGCGTCACCGCCGCCCTGCGAGCAGGCCGGCAAGCCCGATAGGCCCACCGCGAAACACAGCGTTGCGATCATTCGTGTCAACTTCATCATTCGAAACCTTCAATCGTTTCCTTGGAAGAAATGGACCCGTGAGCTCCCCACAATCCGTAGGGACTCTTTTGTCCGACATTACCGTAGTTCTTTGAAATGCTTTGGGCTTGTTGATTGCCCGCTTCGATCGAATCGGTGACGAACTTCACGGCTCCATCCGTCAACAGAACATGAACCCCACCTTGATGGTGACTTGCTGAGCTGAATACGCCTGATTGCCAGGCAGTGCCCCAACCCATGGGGCAGGTGGGTGAGTTGGGTGGCAGGACAGTGTTCATGCCCGTGATCATCAAGTGATAGTTCCACCAGCGACCGCCTCGTGACGTTCCCCCACTGTCCCACAGTGGCACACTGCTCTCGATGAATTGGGGACGCTCGGGGTCAATGACGGAAGTGCAGAGAGTCAAATCGGATCCCATCGAGTCATCGGCGGGGAAGTGCGAAAGGTTGACGACGGAACCACCGACGCCGCGGTCGCCGAGGTTGGTCACAATCTCAGCCATCGCAATTGTGTTCGACAATCCATCGAGGACGTCTCGGAATTTACGCGGTTCATCTCGTTTGAACAGACCGCGGAAGACACCTTGGTCGGCCCACTGGTTCGAGGGTGGATACCCGATTCGCAAGATCGCATCGCCATGAGAAAATGCATAATTGGTCATGCCTGTTCCCAAGGGCGACACGCCTGGATCGGAAGGGCAACGGAATGCGGGGGTTTGCATTTGGTAAGGATCGTACTCATTCAAGTCGACCCATGGACGCGGCCCGAATGGCGGCCACAAACCAGCGGCAGTGGCATCCGTTGGTGTTTCGCCGGGTTCGGGCATCAATGGGTTGGACATCATTTCCCATAGACCCTGCTGCTCCAAAAACGGCAACAGTCCAATGTTCGCACTGAGCTGCTTCAGAGCGGGCAACGAAGGGCCGGTTCCGTTGGGTGGCAACCGGTTGTAAGCCGCGTGGTAGTTGTGCAGCGACAAGCCGATCTGCTTGAAATTATTGCTGCATGACATCCGTCGAGCTGCTTCTCGCGCTGCTTGAACCGCCGGCAATAGTAGTCCAACGAGAACTCCGATGATTGCAATGACGACCAACAGTTCAACGAGCGTGAACGCTTTGCGTTTTCTGCCTGTTCTCACAATGTGCTTCCTTTGAATGAACGAAAAGTGTGGCGCTGCTCCATGCACAACGCCAGAAAAGACGAAGGATTTCGTGTCTGATCAAAGAGAGGGGGTTGGGTTGATTTTTGGACAGGATTTTTCCGCAAAATGCAAATTAAGTTGGATTAGTTGTCCAAAATTACCTGGGGTGGACTCTCTGAGTGCATGAATCCGACGAACAGGATCGCCGATTCAATCCATTGATTTCCATCTTGCGACACCAGAGAAACGATGAAAAACAACCAAATTGGACGACGTGGCTTCTTGCGAGTTATGGGAGGAGCAGGAGTGCTTTCCGCCACGGCTCCCGGATACATCATGGGAAGTGAACGTTTGTCTTCGGAGGCGAGTTCAGCGGCGGAAGGCGTCTTGGTCGAGGCCAGCCAGTTCGAGGATTTGGGTGGCTGGACATTGGATACCCAGCACTACCAGCAAATGGGCGGCTGTTATCTGTTGGCCCATGGCATGGGAGAGCCGGTTGCCAACGCGACCACTCACGTCGCTCTGCCTGATGCAGGAACTTGGCACGTTTGGGTGAGGACGCGTGATTGGTGCCAGGGCGAGTGGAAATCTCCCGGTCGCTTTCATGTGACAGTCAACGACAAAACTCTGACACCGGAATTTGGGACGGAAGACACAAAATGGCATTGGCAAAAAGGTGGTGCCATCGAGATCGATGACCCGGCCAAGGTGAAGATTGAGTTGGCCGACCTCACCGGTTTTGATGGTCGCTGTGACGCGGTCTATTTCTCCAAGTCGTCCTCGCCAACGCTGCCGAACGACGCCGCGGAAGTAGTGGCTTGGAAAGATCAAGTCACCGGTCGTGCCGAATTGCAAGTCAATGAACTCGAGTTCGACTTGGTCATCGTCGGCGGCGGGATTTCAGGTTGTGGTGCGGCGCTGGCGGCACGTTCGCAAGGACTGAAAGTGGCATTGATCCAGGACCGGCCCATTTTTGGCGGCAACGCCTCTGAAGAAATTCGTGTTCACACGTTGGGAATCCACGGCCGTGCCGCTGGGATCTTGAAAAAGATCGATACGGAACACTATCCCAACGGCAGCGCGCTGGCTCGCAAGGACCAAAAGAAACGTGAAGCCGCCATGGCCGCATCGGGCGTCGAGCTTTTCGCGGGACACATCGCATGTGGATTGTCCAAGAGCGATGGACGCATCGAAAGCGTGGAAGCCAGGGAAGCGTCCTCCGGTCGTTTGAAACGCTTCTATGCTCCTGTCTTTGTCGATGCGACTGGCGATGGTTGGCTGGGGTATTGGGCCGGAGCTGAATACCGAATCGGCCGCGAATCGCACACGGAATTTGGTGAAGCTTGGGACAAGCACGGCGATCTTTGGAGTCCTGAGGTTCCCGATAAACGTGTGATGGGAACGTCAGTGCTTTGGAATGCCGAGAAAACGAGCCAGCGCAGCACTTTCCCCGACGTGCCTTGGGCGATGCCGGTGGCGAAGGATCACGAAGCGACCGCGGGGGAATGGTACTGGGAATACTCTGACAATGATCTGGATCAAATCGACGATGCGGAAACCATTCGTGACCACATGTTGCGTGCGATCTACGGTTCGTTTGCCAATGCGAAACGGCATCCCAAGAACGCACCCTGGACGTTGAAATGGGTTTCGTTCGTTGGTGGCAAACGCGAATCTCGCCGTCTGACGGGCGATCACATCTACACGATGAAAGATGCCGCTGAACGACGCGAGTTCGAGGATGCGGTGGTGGTGGAAACGCGCGAGATCGATTCGCATTACCAGCAAGTCTTGCAGGGCAATCCGGTCGACTTCTTGTCCAAGGCGTTGTTCTACAAAACCGGTGGAGAATACTTCGTTCCGTTCCGAAGTCTGTATTCAAAGGACATCGATAATCTGATGATGGCCGGACGCTGTTTCAGTTGTTCCCACATTGGATTGGCCGGACCGCGCGTCATGAACACGTGTGGTCAAATGGGAGTTGCAACCGGGTACGCCGCGTCGCTGTGCAAGGCTTATCAAGCAACGCCTCGAGAAGTCGGGCAGAAGCATGTTCGCGAACTTCGCAGTCTGATCGGTTTTGAGGATCGCTCGTCCTGATGAGACACTGGGTCAATCTTGCCTTGCTGTTTTCGTTCAGCACCCTGATGGTCACCGGGGTGCTGGTGTTCACGCTGCCGTTTTCTCAGACGAACACGCGATTGCATGTGGTCTCCGGGGTCGTGTGTGTCGCCTTGGTGGCAAAGCATGTGTTGAGCCGACTCAGCTACTTTCGATCCATTGCATCAAGGAAGTCAAAGGCGATGGGATTGGCTCGCAAAGCAAGCGTGCTTGGGTTCTGGGCGGTGGTGCTGGTGGCCTCGCTTGCCGCGGTCCCGCCTACCAATTGGTTGATGAATCAAAGCTATGAGACTCGCCAGCGAAACCAGATTGTACGAGTGTCCTCACTGGTGGGCTTTGGCGAGTTGTCGCCGCATCAGCGGATTGTTGTGAGAAAACCCAAGCGAGAATCGGACGCGAGGCTTTCGATTCATCTTGGTTATTCGATGTCGCTTGATCGCCTGCCTGCCACGGCGGTTTGGGTGGAATCCACAACCGGGACCATGATTGAGACGTTGTACCTGGACGAAGGGCTTGCTTACAGCGAAGTTGTTCCACGCACCACGTCTTCCGGCGATGGGGCAGTGCTTCGCCGCAGCGATGTGCTTCCGATTTGGCGACACGCCTACACCATGGTCTCCGGGGTCGATCCCGATGGAGAAGTCGATGGAATGACAGGGGCCACTAAGAATCACCGCTTCGAATTGGATCAGTATCTCCAACCGGGGAAAGGCAATCGGTTTGTCGTTTGTGTGGAATTCAATCTGCCGGGTGATTCAAACGATGAGTGGCAAGAAACCGAGTGGGGGCAACCATCGTTGCTGTACACGGCGCTGATTGACGTCGATCGTGAGAGTCCTCATGCGATTTTGGAATTGACGGGGCACGGTGGGGGCTCCGAGGGTGACGGCAACATTCGCTATGACTTGGAAAATATCACCACCGCTCGAAAGATTGCAGATTTGTTTTTAGCGAAGCTGGATCTGCCACACTCAAAGGCAGCCCCAACAAAGGAATGAACTTCCAGGCATACGACGCCCTGAAGAAATCAACGCAACAACAGATGAGTAACAACGACCAGGCAACGACCGAATTCATTCAGCTACTGACCGAGTCTCAACGCTCGCTGTTTTACTACATCCATTCGCTCATCCCCAATCGAATGGACGCGGATGAAGTGCTGCAGGAAACCAACCTCGTGCTTTGGCGAGAGTACGAACGATTCGAACCAGGAACTAATTTCCGGGCGTGGGCGTGCACGGTGGCGCTCAATCAGGTCCGAGCTTTCACGTCGAAGCGACGGGCCAAACGACCCCACTTCGATACCGAAACCGTAATGTTGATTTCCGAGCGGCAGGAGAAACGATCGGCCTATTTGCAGCGTCGGTTGGATGCGTTGGAAGGTTGTGTTCAGAAGCTGCCTGAACGCAAACGATTGTTTGTGGAACAACGTTACCGGCAGGGTGTGCCAGTGGAAAATATCGCAGAGGAGATGGGCTCCAGCGTGGATGCCGTTTACAAAATGTTAAGCCGTATACGTGAGGCACTTCACGCATGTGTTGACCGCACTCTTTCTCTCGAAGGAACTCGCTCCAATGACCCAGCGTGAACGATTTGATCAGTTGCGAAACGCCTTTTTGGGCGGTGTGGCGACTCAAGCGGAAACGGAGGAACTGCAAAGTCTGCTGCATGCCTCGGATGAGTTGCTCGATGACTATATCGAACATGCGAACCAAGATGCAGCGTTGATTTGGAATGGCATTCCGGAGCAAACGTTGCCCCCTGTTTGCCCCGCCGAATCAGCCACTGGTTTGTCTCGGCTGAACCGCTACCTGCCTTTGATTGCCGCCAGTCTCTTGTTTGTTGCGGCGGCGGGCTGGGAATGGATGACGATGCAGCCGCGATCGGTTGCGACGATTATTTCGTCAACCGATTGCCATTGGGGCACCGGGACTTTGCCAACAACCGTTGGTCAAGAACTCACCACGGGACGCTTGCGTTTGATTTCAGGGATCGCGGAATTGCAGTTTCCTCGTGCGACTGTTTCGATGGAAGGACCAGTCGATATCGAACTGATCTCAGCGGAACGTTGTCGCCTGCATTCGGGCAGCATTGTTGGGTCGGTCAGCGAAGGCGGTGAAGGATTTGTGGTCGAAACACCTCGGGCGGAGATCACCGATCGTGGAACCAAATTTGGTGTCTTTGTCGACAACGTCGGTGACGCTCGTTTGGATGTGATGGAAGGCAAGGTCGATGTCAAACATTTGGGAACGGGACGGCAAATGACTTTGGAAGGAACCAGTCGAGCGTTCGCTTCCGTTCATGCGTTGGAAACGTTTGCCCCGAAGCAGAAAAGTGGGGGCGAGCAGAACGGCGTAATGCCTGCCTCTTCCGACAAAGTCATTCACATCAGCTCCGCCTATGGCGATGGCGACGAAGGTGATGTCACCTCTGGGGATCGGCGAGAGGGAGACGTGTTCCCCACGCCGGATCATGTGCTGCTGGTCAAACGTGCTGACAGCGAACCTCATTGGAACCGAAAGGCGTTCATTCGATTTGATCTCACGGGCTTTGACATATCGGAGCTGTCGAGCGTGGAGCTTCGGCTGGAAGGTGTCCACACAGGGATGGGGTACACGTCCTTGTTGCCTGATTCCACCTTTCGCGTTCACGGTGTGAAGCCGGAATACAACACGGATTGGAATTCCAAAACGCTCGATCGAAACAACTTTCCCGCCAGGAAGCCAGAGACTCATCAACTTAATCCGGACAAAGTCGAGTTACTTGGCGAGTTCTTGATTCCACAATCAAAACCGCAAGGACAATTTGTGATCGCCGACCCACGGTTGCTGCAGTTTGTGCAAGACAACTTGGGATCCACGCCGACGCTGGTGATCACCCGGCTGACTTCCGTGAATCAGACCCAAAGCTACGTGCATGGATTCGCCAGCCGAACCCACCCAACCGCCAGCCCACCAACCCTGCGATTGCACGTCAAGCAAACGACCACGGACTGAAGTCGCTTGGTGTCCAGTGCGTGTCGCTGGACTTACCAGAATTCAGATGTTTCGGTTGGAACGCGACCGAATTCTTGGCGAATCCGGCTACGGTGCGTGACGGCTTTCAGTGGACATCGACGTAGGCCAGGTTCCACCTGGCGGGGTGGCTGGCCGGATCTCCGCGAACTCGAGAACGCTGGCGAACCGCCTCGCTTTGTTCCAAAGCATTGGCGGGATGCCAGGTACAACCTGGCCTACGAGACTCGAGGCTTCCAGTCCGAGCCATCAACGAGGGCTCCTTCAGAGCCTTTGTTTGGAATTTCACCGGATGTGGGTGTGGTGGAGGACGGTACGCGGCATAGCTAGTTTTTCGGAGTTTGCCAGATAACAGCCCTGGATGAAGTCCTGGAGTCAGGGGGTTGAATTTTGAGCGATCCCCTCTTTAGGATGGTGTGGTTGTTCCATCGCCGTTCAGAGCCCTGTAGGGAGCCTTGATGTCCGCTGCAAGATGTTCGCGTTCGGATGCCACTGAGGAAGCAGCGGAGTTTGAAATGGTGGGGGCGTTTCATATGCCGAACAAAGACGATTCGACAAGATGGGATCGTCGAATGGTTCGCTCGTGCGTCAGAGTCCTCCTAGCAAGCCTGGTGCTACTCGCGTTTCTTGGCCTTTCACCGGCTAGTTCGCTAGCTCAGTCGTCTAGCGCGGAAGACCGGATATTGAGTGCTGACGAACTGCGTCGCGTGAAGGGGGAGCCTCGCACCTATTTCTACGGCAAAGAGTTTCGGTACACGATCGAAACCGAGAGCCGCACCGATCACGGTGGCGCGACATTTTTCTCGGGGCACTTGGACATCGCTGCCAATGGCGTGCGGACGCTTGCCATTGGCAAGCCAAGTCCAGATCGCTCGAACATTCCGGTTCGTCTGATGCACTATCAGAAGAACCAGGGCGAACCTCACATCGATGACGATCCGTTGCTGACCTATTTTGAGGGCACCGACGGACGGGCCAGCCACAGTTTTCTTCGGAAGTTGCTATTCGACTTTGAAGGCAGGAAAGCAGTGACTTCTTTTGGCAATGCTTCCGTTGGCCATCTCTTACCTGCTTTTCATCAAGACCCACTCGTCAGCCTTCTTGTTAACGATGTTGCTTTGATCAATGGAACTGAACGAACGAATGACGTTGAGTTCGTTCCAATGGGCGACAAGCTTCAAACCGAATGGTTCGAACACGAGGCCGATACAAAAGCAATTCGAATGTCAGCAACCGACCCAGGGGATCAATCCTACGTCGTGTTCACTTCGCAACCGGAACTCCTGCTCGTTGAGCGACGGGAAAGCTATCCCGATGGTCCACTTCAGGTCGACATCTCAGAGTTGATGACGTTCGATGGTTTTCGATACCCCAAGAAGGCAACGTACCGGGCTGTCACTCCCGATGGAAAATCGGGTTACATCTGCTCGATCGAAATGCTCGACATTAGTGAGATCGACGTTGACAGCTTTGAGTGGATTCCGCCCTGGCCGGCTGGTACTGAGTGGGCGCGTATCAAAGATGGGAAACGCTTTCATGTTCCCTATTCGGATGCGCAACTTGCCAAGATTCAGCAGCACGGTTTGGCCAATGCTCGAGCGGATGCACCGTCGCCGGAGTCACCCAAGTTTTTCTATTTCAATGCCGGGTTGGTCGTCCTGATCCTCGGGTTGGTCGCCTACCGATTCTGGCCACGATCCAATTAGAAGGGGGAATTAAGCCATGCGCACGCAATATTTCATTCCTCACCACGCCTAATTTCTGGACAGCATGGTGTCGTTGGTTTCAAGCATCAGACGTTGTAGGCCAGGTTCCACCTGGCAAGGTTGCTGGCCGAATCCATGCGGACTCGAGAAAGCGGGCCAAACCGCCTCGCTTTGTTCCAAAGCATCGGCTTGGTTGCCAGGTGAAACCTGGCCTACGTTGCTTCGACCCTGAACTATCATTGAGGACTCGCCATGAACCAATCTCATTTCGAACCGGGACGCATCACGAACGTTCGCCGCGGCTTTACCTTGATCGAACTGCTGATCGTATTGGCGATTATAGGCTTGCTGGTGTCGTTGTTCACCGGAGCGGTTCAGAATGCACGCGAGTCAGCCCGGCGGACTCAGTGCATGAATCAACAGCGGCAACTTGCGCTCGGCATTCAAATGCACGCTGCCAAGCATGAGTACCTTCCCAGCAATGGCGGTGATGATGGCAAGTGCACCGTCACCTCTGCATCGGGCAAACCGATTCGGGTTGGCACCTATACCTTTGCGGTTGACCATCAATTCTGGTGGGGAGTCGGCCAACCGGGAGCCTCGCCGACACAACAAACGGGGTGCTGGGCCTATGCGATTCTGCCATCGCTGGAACAAGGGGAAGCGTACCAGAATGTTCAGGTCGAATCCGCTGGGCCGCTGTTCCGTTGCCCCAGTCGCTCGCGGGCAGATCCCTTGGTCCCACGAGATGATTCGTACGGCAGATATTCTGGGGGCGGTCGGGCGTGGGCCAAGACGGACTACGCTGGCAACCGCCGAGTGATGTTGAACTTCCCTGACGCCCAGCGGCTCAGTGCGATTGCGGACGGACTGAGCAACACGTTAGGGACGGGGGAGAAAGCATTCGACCCGATCATTCAAACGGAAACGAGTTGGTATTACGACGAACCGATCTTCAGTGGCGGTAGCAACGGAACCGTGCGAAGTGGTTTGTTGATCGAACGAGATGGCCCCGGCGCGCGTTACATGGACAACTGGGGATCGGCTCATCCAGGCGGCGCCCTGTTTTCGCGGTTGGATGGATCGACGGGGTTTCTTACGTCCAGCGTCGATGGCGAGTTGTTCCGCAGTCTGATCGATCCCAAAGACGGGGCCCTTTGAATCGAGAGCATTCGACGTGTCGCTGGACTCGCCAGAATTCAGACGTTTCAGTTGGGACGCGTCCGAATTCTTGGCGAATTCAACGACGGTGCGTGGCGGCTTTCTGCGGACGTCGACGTAGGCCAGGTTCCACCTGGCGAGGTGATTGGCCGGTGCACCGCGAAATCGAGTACGCTGATCAAACCGCCTCGCTTTGTTCCAAAGCATCGGCTGGATGCCAGGTACAACCTGGCCTACGCGGCTAGTTAGTTCGTGGTTGGATTCGGCAGAATTCAGATGTTTTAGTTGGAACGCGACCGAATTCTTGGCGAATCCGGCTACGGTGCGTGACGGCTTTCAGTGGACATCGACGTAGGCCAGGTTCCACCTGGCGAGGTGAATGGACGGAGCCTCGCGAACTCGCGGATGAATGCTAAAACGCCTCGCTTTGTTCCAAAGCATCGGCTTGGTTGCCAGGTGAGACCTGGCCTACGTGGCTAGTTAGTCCGTGGTTGGAGTCGGCAGAATTCAGATGTTTCAGTTGGGACGCGTCCGAATTCTTGGCGAATCCGGCTACGGTGAGTGGTGCCGAATCAGGTTCCTGCCAATTCGGTCAGTTCTGCCTCGCTGTCGCCGAATCGTTCGAGGTCCAATCCGTAGCGTTTGGCCATCGACAAATACAAGTTGCAGACCGGGACTTGGTCTTGGGCAGCGATGTGACGACCGGGCTGGATCGTGCCGCCGCCGCGACCGGCCAGCAGCAACGGCAGGTTGTCAGGGTCGTGACGGTTGCCGTCGGAGAAGCTGCTGCCGAACATGATCATGCTGTTGTCGAGCAGCGTTGACTCGCCTTCCTTGACCGCTTTCATCTTCCGCAGCATCCGAGCGAATTGTTCGGTGTGCCAACGGTTGATGAGTTGATATTGAGCGATCTTTTCTTCTTTGTTCTCGTGGTGCGATAGCTCATGGTGCCCGCCATGAACTCCGTCGAGGAAGCTGAATGAACGCCCCGACACATCGTTGGCGAACATGAACGTCGCGACTCGAGTCGAATCGGTTTGGAAAGCGAGCACCATCATGTCCAGCATCAAGTCAATGTGCTGTCGAAAGTCGCCCGGAGTTCCGGTCTCGGGAATTTCCAGTGCGTGACCGCTCGCAATGCGATCACGTTCTGCTTCGAATCGTTCTCGGTGGCTTTGGTCACGGGTGGCAAACTCAATCCGCTTCTCCACTTCACGGACCGAATCCAAATACTCGTCCATCTTGAACTGATCGTCGCGGCTGAGTTTGCCGCGAACCAAACGAGCGTCTTCCAGCACGTAGTCCAGCAAGTTCTGATAAGACCTTGCTTCTGGTGTGCTGGTCTTCATCCGCTTACCAAACAGACGTTCGTAGACCACGCGAGGATTAATCGCTTTTGCAATCGGGCGGGTTGGCGATTGCCATGAGATATGTGATCCGTACAAACGCGTGTAGCCAACGTTGCTGTCGATTCCGCTGATCACCGGATCGATGCCCAACTCCAGCGACGGCAACGGTGTCTGGTTGCCGACCTTTGCCGCGATCAATTGGTCAATCGAGATGCCGCCACTGCTGATGTCTTTGCCAGTGGTTTTTGCGACCGGCATGCCCGTTAAGTAGTTGGCTGTTTTGGCGTAGTGACCGTCGCCACCGTGCGAGTGTTTTTTGTCGAGTCCTGAGAGTACGAGAAAGTCATCCTTCAAGTCCGCCAGCGGTTCGAGCGAGGGTGACAATTCGTAGTCGGTTCCTTCGGACTGGGGCACCCAATCTTTCTCCCAGACTCCATTGGGGAAATACAAAAACGCGGTGCGAAGTGGCGGTTGCGGATCGCCATTTTGCGAACCCGATGCATCCGGTTTGGCAGCGGCCATGGTTTCTGCCATGGATGCCATCCACGGCAGTCCCAGCAAGACTCCGCTGCCACGAAGGAAGCGACGACGAGGAATGGGCTTTTGCATGATCAACCTAACGGTCTATGGGTTGGCAGGTTTGAAATAACGATTGCGAAATGGATAACTGGTCACGATGGTTTCCAGGATCACTGTGGCGCGTTGCTCATTGTTATCCAACGCTTCCAACGATTCATCGACGACACAATTGTCAAACTTATTGAGCGACCGGCCCAGAGCGAAGCCGTACAGTTTCTTGACGAAGTGCTTCTTGAATTCACCGCTTCGTCGTAACAACAATTGTTTCAGCTCTTCGGGGCCGGAGAACGTTTCCCCTGAAGGAAGTTTGCCGCTGGAGTCAATCGATTGACCGTCTTGTTCGGTTCGCCAACGACCGATCGCGTCAAAATTTTCGAGGCCAAAACCGATTGGGTCCATGCGGTTGTGGCACGCGGCACACTGAGGGTCCTTGCGGTGAATTTCGAGTTGTTCGCGAAGGGTGGCTGCGTGGTCTGCCTCGGCCTCTTCCAAAGCGGGAACCCCTGGAGGTGGAGGAGGCACTCGCCCGCCGAGTACCTCTTCCAAAACCCAACGGCCTCTCAACACGGGGCTGGTTCGGTGTCCGTAGGATGATCGGGTCAGCACGGCGGCGAGAGTGATCACGCCACCACGGCGGCGATCCAAGAGTGGAATGCGTTTCCACGTTTCCGAGTCGTCAAACTCCGTCAGTCCTTGTTCGGAAGCATCCAGGCCGTAGTAAGACGCCAATGTCGCGTTGGCATGGATGGAGTCCGCATCGATCAATTCCATCAACGGACGATCGTCTCGAAATACATTCCACACCGTTCGCACGGCTTCTTCACGCATTTCGGCCGCCAAGCGTTCGTCAAAGTCTGGGAAGAGGGTCGTATCCGGTTTGGATTCGCCTTCAAATTGAGAAAGCCCCAGCCACTGCAATCCAAAGTTCTCTCCCAGTGCCCGCGATCGTTCGTCGGCGAGCATGCGACGCATTTGTGCAATGATCTGTTCGTCGGTCACCAGTTCGTTTGCATCCGCAGCCAACATCAATGCTTCGTCTGGGATGGATGACCATAGGAACAATGCCAACCGAGTTGCCATCTGATGCGGCGTCAGTGGTTGTACGCCACCGGCTTCGGATTCGGTTTCGACGACGAACAAGAAATGAGGTGACACCAAGATTGCTTTGAATGCATCAGCGGTCGCTTCGCGGATTGGCAATCCCGATTGTTGGGATGCGTTCATCAAGGTCATCAGTCGATCGACTTCGGATCCCTCGACGGGGCGTCGCCACGCACGACGGGCAAATTGATTGATCGCTTCGCGTGCATCGGCCTCGCTTGCGATGTTCGTCAACAAACCACCCGCCAAGGAAGCTTTTCCGGCCGAATTCAAAGCATCCGTAATGATTTGGTTGGCAACGGCCAAGTACTGTTCGATGTGCAACGCCGAGGTAAAAAGGGCGTCACCGGCGGTGTCGAATCCTTCGCCTCCGGAACCATCCGACGGGATCTGCAAGGATTCGTCGACGGGCATTCCGACCAAGTCTCGGATGGCGTTGAGATATTCTGTTCGAGTCAGCCGGCGGCTCATCACGACGCCGCGGTACCACGCCTGGGTTTCTTCATTGGCCAGCTTGGCGCACTCGTTGTCATCCGGTCGCGAATCAAACCATCGATGGACGAGAGCCTTTTGTTCGTCGTTGAGCTGCGGGCTTCCTTCGGGTGGCATCTCATTGAGTCGCACGCGTTTGGCGACTTCTTCCCAAACGGTCGCGTTCTTTTGCAGTTTGTCGCTCGCACCGAATTGTTCCAGGTCAAATCCTTCGGCGTCCGCGCCCCGATGGCACTCCGAACAGGCCTGATCCAAAATCGGATAGATTGCGGTTTCATATTCATTTCGCCACGCGGCGAATGGATCTTCATCGCCGAAGGAATGCGTCGGCGCAGCAACCAACGCAATCAAAACGAAGCAGCAGATTGGAGCTCGGGCGAACGGCATCGCGGGGAACATCAATGGATGCTCAAACGGCTAAAGGTGGGGAAGTTCGCGGGTCTGGTGGAATTGTCCGCAGGAGGGAACCTCAGTCTAGCCAATCCAGTTCCATCCTCCAACTTGAATGACCCCGGCATTTCGATAAAGCACGGAAGATTGTTCGGTGAACATTGACGTGTTGGAATCGCGTCGAGTGACGAGTGTTGACTGCGATTTGTGTAGCGAAACAAGCCTTCCGCTAGCTTTGGCACGCTGGAAAACAACCTATAGAGATTTCAAGTCAGACCGACTTGCCCCCCAAAGTGACTCGACCCATGAACACCGAACCCGCCCCGAATTCCAGCGATGAAGCAATCGTCGAGACTGCGCCGGTCAGTGTCGATTCAATGGCAGAGGAAGCAGCTGCAAACGAGCAGCAAGACGTACCGGAGGTCACGCGGCCCAGTGGTTCGGTGACGGTGGATGGCGACGCGTCCTACCAATCCCTGCCTATGGAAGCTCTTCGTTTAGAGAGGTTTGTCGGCGGAATCTTCATTGTCATCGTCGGGGTGGTTTGTCTGATTGGGATGATTGTTCCTTTGTTCGTCTCGCCAGCGACGCCAGAGGTTTTGGCAGGCGTTGTGTTTGGTTGCCTGGTGCTTTTTGCCGCGGTCGTTTACGGCGGTTGGATCTATCCCAAAGCGGCCCACCGTTGTGCCTCTTGGAAGATCAGCGAACATGGTTTGGAAATTCGCCGTGGCGTTTGGTGGCGACATCGAATTGTGGTCCCGCATTCGCGAATGCAACACAGCGACATCGAGCAGGGGCCTTTGCAGCGGATGTATTCTTTGGCGACGTTGGTGATTCACACCGCGGGAACGAAGAACTCTTCGGTTCAGCTCGAGAACCTCAATGCCGAAACCGCGGATCAATTGCGAGATGCGTTGACGAGCGGCCACTGGGAAGTGATCGTCTCGACTGAACAAGTGGTGACCGAATGAGATCGGAACCGAAACCGCTGCATCCAATTTCGATCATCTTTCAAGCTGTCGCGGTGTTGAAACGCACGATCCTTCCTCTTGCCTTGGTTGCTTGGAACGGTGCCCAATCAAGCTGGCTCGGGTTCTTAGGAGCGTATGGCTTTCTCGCGGTGATGGTCGCGGGGTTCGGGATGATTGGATTCATCCGATACTGGTTTTATCGCTATCAGTTGACGCAAGGCGAGTTGATCGTGACGTCTGGGGTTTTCTTCAAATCCAGACGCAACGTGCCGGTCGTTCGAATACAGAACGTGGACCTCGTACAAAACGTGTTCCATCGCATCTTGGGCGTTGCGGAGGTGCGAGTCGAAACCGCCAGCGGAACGGAACCCGAGGCGATCCTCAAAGTGCTTTCACTCAGTGAGGTCGATTCACTGCGTGGACAAATTGAAGCGGCGCGTCAGCAGGCACCAGCTCTCGGTGAGGTGAAGACGTCCAATGCAAGCGCAAGTGAAACGACCCACGCTGTCCCGGCGAGTGCGAATGTTCCGGTGGATCTTGCGCCGGTTTCGGCGAGCACGACGTTGCTGGAAATTCCGCTGAAGTGGTTGGTGCAAGCGGGGTTGGCCAGCAACCGTGGCTTTGTGATGGTCGGGATCGTCATCGGGGTTCTCTCGCAAATGCTTGGCCCCGACGATGACTTTGCTCGTCGGATTGCGAGAAGTCTGCGGTCATCCCGCAGCGTGGATGTCACCGCAATGCAAACCAGTTGGTGGGAATCATGGCTGCTTTGGATCGGGGCATTGTTGCTCGTGTTGGTGGCAATTCGTTTGCTTGGGATCGCGTGGTATGTGCTGCGGTTCTACGGTTATCGTCTCGAACTTCGCGACGAAAATTTGCAGCTTTCGTGTGGGTTGCTGACGCGTGTATCCGCGACGGTTCCGCGTCGGCGTATTCAGTGGATCAGCATTCATCGCTCGCCCTTGCAACGCTGGATGAAGCTGGCGTCGATTCGAATTGAAACCGCTGGTGGTGCTGGCAAGCAAAACGAAGACGCCGCGACCACCGTCACCCGTCGCTGGTTCGTTCCAATCATCCCCGAATCAAGTTTGGACGAATTGGTGGAGCAACTGCGACCAGGGCTAAAGTGGTCGGAAAGTTCGCTCGAGTGGCAATCGCTCGACCAACGGGCGCTGAAACGGATGCGGCGGAAATCCAGCCTGCGGGCTCAGGGAATCAGCATTCTGGCCGGTTGGCTGGCGTATGTCTTGTTCGATTTTCCGTATGCCTGGACACTGGGATTGTTGGTCGCGGCGGTTCTCATTCCGCTGCACATTTGGGTTGCTCAGCGTCGACATCGTCACTTTGGATTCGCGGAATTGCCGTCGGGAGAAGGCGTCGTCATTCGCGAAGGATTTTGGGATCGAAAGGTGAGCTGCACGTTCTACGATCGAATCCAATCCGTCAGTTGTTCGGAAACGCCGTTTGATCGCCGTTGGAACATGCAAACGCTTCGAATTGATACCGCGGCGGCGGGCCCAGCGGACCACGTTTACAGGCTGCCCATGTTGTCTCGTTCAACTGCCAGCGAATTGTTTGATCGTTTGTCGAGTAAGACGTCACGAATCGAGATGGTTTGGGACTGATTCACCCAATTTGCCGGGGAATTCCAAAAGCGTGTTCGCTGGGGGTGGGTGCCGCCTCGCGGGATCGCAAACTGTCCTTACAATGGCCGGTTTTTGCGACCGCAATCGCACCTCTTCCTGCAAGTCCTACTCATGTCGATCATTGAAGTCCGCGATTTGACAAAGAAGTACCGCGTTTACCAGAAACGCGAAGGAATCGGAGGCAGCATTCGCGGTCTGTTCCACCGTGAATTTCGCGAGGTCACGGCCGTTCGCGGGATTGATCTGCAGGTCGAGCAAGGCGAGTTTGTCGCTTTCTTGGGACCCAATGGTGCCGGCAAAACGACCACGTTGAAGCTGCTGAGCGGAGTCATTCAACCGACCTCCGGCACCGCCAGCGTCATGGGGTATGTTCCGTGGGAACGAAAAGACGGATACCGCCGCCGGTTCGCGTTGGTGATGGGACAAAAAAATCAATTGTGGTGGGATTTGCCGGCCCGCGAATCGTATCGGTTGCATCAACACATTTATGGCATTCCCGAAGGCGAATTCAAAACTCGCTTGGATGAAATCAGCGATCTGCTCGACGTGACTCGGTTACTCGATCAACCTGTTCGAGAATTGTCGCTTGGGGAACGCATGAAGATGGAACTGATCGCGGCGTTGCTGCACAGTCCCGAGGTGTTGTTCTTGGATGAGCCAACCATTGGCCTAGACGTGATCGCCCAACACAACATTCAAAAGTTTCTTCGGTACTATCAAGAGAAACGCAAGATCACGATCTTATTGACCAGCCACTACATGAAGGATGTCGCGGCTTTGTGTCGTCGCGTTGTCGTGATTGCTCAGGGCACCATTCAATACGATGGTTCGCTGTCGGGAATCGTCGATAAGTTCAGCGGGTACAAGCTGGTCACGCTGCAATTCGCGGCGTCGGAGAACCTGACCCGACCGGAACGTCTTGGCGAAGTGGTCGACGAGAATTGGCCGAAGTTGACCTATCGCGTTCCGCGGGCCGAAGTGCCCAAATTGCTGGCCGAAACATTACGGGACCATGCAATCGAGGATGTGGTCGTTGAAGACCCGCCTCTCGAAGATGTGATTGCAGATCTATTCCGTGAATCCATGGACGATTCCACCAACGACGCTACCGAAAGCACCGCGACAGTATGATTTCACTGGATGATTTGACCATCGGTTTTCGCGGTCCAGCTTTGCTGGACGGGGTTTCCGCACGTATCGAACGAGGGCAACGCATCGGTTTGCTCGGTCGCAATGGAGCGGGCAAAACCACGCTCTTGAAAATGTTGTCGGGCGACGTCACGCCTGACAACGGCCAAGTGATTTTGGACCCGAATGTTCGTTTGGCTCGGTTGACTCAAGACGTTCCGCAGAATGTCAAAGGGACCGTCCAAGACATCATGACGTTGCCGGCCGAACAGTTTTCCAAAATGGGAACGACCGCCGGATTGGGCACCGCGCTTGGACCAACCGACCATGGCACCTGGGAACCATGGGAGATCGAGCAAAAGATCGAGGAAACACTTTCGCGGATGAACTTGGATCCGGCGACTGCTTTTGAAAGCTTGTCCAGTGGCATGCGGCGGCGGGTGTTGTTGGCGCGGGCTATTGCCAGCGAACCTGACATGCTGTTGCTCGACGAGCCGACGAACCACTTGGACATTCAATCCATCATTTGGCTCGAAGACTTCCTAAGTCGATGGTCCGGCACGCTGATGTTCATCACTCACGACCGGTCGTTTTTGCAATCGCTCGCGAATCGTATTTGGGAAATTGATCGCGGGCGTTTGTTCGATTGGACGTGCGACTACCAAACGTTTCTTCAACGCAAAGCTGCCGCCTTGGATGCGGAAGAAAAACAAAACGCTTTGTTCGACAAACGCCTCGCCGAAGAAGAGGTCTGGATTCGACAGGGCATCAAGGCTCGACGGACCCGTAACGAAGGTCGCGTGCGAGCGCTGAAGGCGATGCGGAACGAGGCCAACCAACGCCGCAGTCTTGAGGGCAAAGCCAAGCTCAACCTGCAAGTCGCTGAACGCGGAGGTGCCTTGGTCACCAAACTCGACAATGTGTCGTTCACTTATCCCGGAACCGACCGTGTGATCATTCGCGACTTTTCGTCTTTGATCATGCGTGGGGACAAGATTGGAATCATTGGCCCCAACGGTGCTGGTAAGTCGACCTTGCTGAAGTTGATCTTGGGCAAGCTGGAGCCAACTTCGGGCTCGGTGCGATTGGGAACGAACCTGAAGATCGCCTACTTTGATCAATTGCGAGACACGCTGGATCCAGAGCTCACCGTCCAAGAAAACGTGGGCGAGGGCAGTGACAAGATTCAGGTGGGCAACGCGACAAAGCACATCATGGGCTATCTGCAGGATTACCTCTTCACGCCCGAAAGGGCTCGAACACAAGTCAAGTTCTTGTCCGGTGGAGAACGCAATCGTGCTTTGTTGGCCAAACTGATGACCCAGCCCGCCAATGTCATCGTGTTGGACGAACCGACCAACGACTTGGATGCCGAGACACTGGAATTACTTGAGGAGCAATTGGTCGGCTTCGACGGCACACTGTTGATGGTCAGCCACGACCGGACGTTCTTGAACAATGTCGTGACCAGCACGCTGGTTTTCGACGACGACTCCGATCCGGGAATTGTCAACGAATACGTCGGCGGTTACGACGACTGGGAAGCGGTCGCCAAGCGACGACGCGCTGAATCGGGTTCCGGAAAAGTGAGTGGCAAAAAGGCGACGTCGAATCCCGACGCCAAAAACAACGCCACTTCAAAGCCTGCCGCGAAGGCGGTCAAGCTTTCCTACAACGACCAACGAGAATTGAAATTGTTGCCGGGGAAAATTGAAAAGCTCGAGGCAGAGATCGCGGCGATTCACGAAGAGATGGCCGCTCCCGAGTTCTATCAATCCGGCGGCGATGTGATCGCCAAGAAGAGTGAGGAGTTGAAGGTGAAGGAAGAGGAACTTGCCCAGTCTTATGAACGTTGGGAAGCGCTCGAAGCTCATTGAGCCCAAGTGCAGCACCAGAGTAGAACAGTTGTCCCCAACTGTTCCGTCGGGCAGCGATCAACTTCCAAGTTTCTTTGCACCGAGTTTACTTTCAAGCGATCGCGTACGCGGCGCAACAACGCTGCATCTCCCACGACGGCCTCTTCCGGGGCGATGTGGCGTGATCGCAATGTGGGGCGAGGTGATTGCAAATTGCAAAATGGACATTGCAAATTGGCAATCGCAGGTCGGTTAAACAGGTGGCTTGCCAGGCCGGAAATACTTTGCAATTTGCATTGAACAAATTGCACTTTGCAATGCACTCTCACGCCGTACCCGTCCGGGGCGACCCGTTACATCCTTGGCAAGTAGTTCCGAAGATAATCGTGGCTTTGTTTCAAAGCTCGAATTCGATTCTCGATCGAGCCTTCGTAAGCACGGTCTTCAACTTCCACGCAAACAGGTCCACTGTATCCAGTGTCGGTCAGGATCGAAAAGAACTGCCCCCAATCGACTTGTCCGAGTCCTGGTAGCTTTGGTGTGTGCCATTCATTTGGATTGGCAAACACTCCGACTTGGTCCAGCATCATTTGGTCGACGCGAACGTCTTTTGCGTGGACATGAACCAAACGATCTGCGAAGGCTCGCATTGGCGTCAGGTAATCCATGTGCATGAACACTGGATGAGATGGATCGTAATTCAGTCCGAAGTGTTCGCTCGGGAATGTCTCAAACATTCGTCGCCATACCGCCGGACTGATCGCCAAATTCTTTCCGCCGGGCCATTCGTCGTCGGAGAAAAACATGGGGCAATTTTCGATGCCGATTCGAACGTCGGACTTCTCGGCCGCTTCGATGATGGGGCCCCAAACGTTTTCAACACGGGGCCAGTTGTCGTCGATCGTTTTCTTCGGATCGCGGCCAACGAACGTGGTCACGCGGCCGATTCCCAGTTGAGAGGACGCCCCGATCAATCGGATCAAGTGTTCTGCTGCTACCTTTGACTCGGACTCGTCGGGTGACAACGGATTGGGGTAGTAGCCCAAGGAACTGATTGCGACATCGTATCGCTGGCAAAGGGACTGAATCTCTTCGATACGTTTGTCGGTCAGATCGTTGACATCGATGTGCGTCGTTCCCGCGTACCGACGTTCTGCTTTGCCCGGCGGCCAGCACATGACCTCGACACATTCGTAGCCACACTGGCTCGCGACGGCGAAGACTTCTTCCAGATCGTATTCTGGCAAGATGGCGCTGACAAAACCAAGTTGCATCATGAGAATCGCTCGTGCAGGTGGCAGAGAGTTGAAACAAACGGGGACTCGAAAAACGATTCGAACCAACCCGAATTTTGCTAGACTATAGCGTGTTTGATCGTCATCGGATTCATCGCATTCCGGGCGGTTGCCAAGTCCTGAAAATGAACCGCGTTCGTTCGGAAACGTGATCCGCGCGATATCAATTCAATCGTTCCAGCACAGACTGACTCGTGAAACCATCTGAATCCACCGATCCCGCACCGCACGAACCCAATCGCGTTTGCGACGTGGTGGTGGTTGGCGGCGGACCCATCGGAATCGAAACGGCGATTGAGATGCGTCGAAACGGGATTGATGCGTTGGTTTTCGAGGCCGGACCGCTCGGTCACACGATCTCGTGGTGGGCACCCCAAACGCGATGGTTCAGCAGCAACGACCGCATCTCAATTGCCGGCGTTCCGTTGAACACGATTGACCAAGCGAAAGCGAGCCGGGAAGAGTACCTCAACTACTTGCGAAGTGTCGTCGATCAGTTTGATGTTCCGGTGGAAACGTTTTCGAAGGTCGACAAAATCGAAGCTCGGCCGGATGACCCTCGTCGCTGGCAGGTTCAAGTCCGTTCGAAGTGGATCGAAGCATCGGCGGTGGTGCTGGCGATTGGTGGAACGGACCATCCGAATCGATTGAATGTTCCCGGTGAAGATCTACCGCATGTCGACGGTTACTTACGTGAAGCTCACCACTATCACGGGCGTCGCGTGCTGATCGTCGGCGGTCGCAACAGCGCAGTCGAAGCCGCTATCCGTTTGCACCGCGTCGGTGCAAAAGTCACGTTGAGTTATCATCGAGAAGAACTGCCAGAGGCCAGCATCAAGTATTGGCTGCGTCCGGAGATCGATGGTCTGATTCGAAGCAAAGCGATCGAAGCTTTGTTTGAAAGCCGAGTGACCGCGATCACGCCGGAACGAGTCGATTTGGATCAGACGTTGCCTGACGGGCGGCATCACACGTTGCACATGCATTTCGACGATGTGCTAACGCTGATCGGCTACGAACAAGACAAAACCTTGTTCAAGCAGCTGGGAATTCGTATGGAAGATCCTGGCGGCAAACCGATCTACAACGACGAGACAATGGAAACCGAATTGCCGGGTATCTACGTCGCTGGAACCGCCGTCGGTGGCACGCAAAGCAGCAAGTACCAAGTATTCCTCGAGAACTGTCATGTGCATGCGGCGAAGATCACCAAGCACTTGTTGGAGTATGGTATCGGCAGTCGCAACACGGATGCAAAGAGACAAGCGAAACCGTCAGCCACGCCTGAGCTGAACCGTCAAATTGAGATGAATCCAGAGAGCTGATCCATTTGCGATCAAGCTCTCAATTCGATTCCGTACTCAGCAACCAATCTGGATTCAACCAGTCTGCATCACTGTCCGGCAACAGCCGCAGCGAGTTGCTCGTAGGTTCGCTGATTGTTGACTCTCGCCCCACGATTGTCGCATGCAATCTGATACAGGTGCTGGCCGATAGGCGTTGGGTATTTGCCCGTCACGCAAGCCTGACAGAGGTGTTCCTCCGGCAAGTTGATGGCTCGTGCGATTGCGGATACTGGCAAGTATTGCAGCGAATCAGCACCGAGATCGTCGGCCATCCGTTGCTGCGATTCTTCGTCCAGTTCACCGGTCAACGAGAAGTACTTCGGCGCGATCAATTGATCGATCGTGCTCATGTCGATTCCGTAGAAGCACGGAGCAACGATCGGCGGGCAAGCCACGCGAACGTGGATTTCCTTCGCGCCACCAACGTCACGAATACGATCCAGCAACGCGTTCATGGTCGTGCTTCGAACGATGGAGTCCTCCACCAGGATGACTCGTTTCCCTTGCAAGACTTCGCGAAGCGGCGTGTACTTTGCCGCCGCCTTTGCTTTGCGAGCGCGACCGCCTTCGATGAATGTCCGCCCGGCATATCGGTTGCGGATCAAGCCTTCGCGGCATGGGATCGATAATTCATAGGCCATCGAGTCTGCGGCAGCTTTGCTGGTGTCAGGAACCGGCACAATGATCGTGTCTGGATCGTCCAACGGAACTCGACCGAACTCACGTTCCGCGGTGGCCAGTTCACGACCCAAGTTGGTTCGCGAAAGATAGACGCTTCGGTCGTCCAGCGTGCTGGCGACGTTGGCGAAATAGATCCATTCAAAGAAGCAGTGTTTGGGCGTTTCGGGTTCCGCGAATCGTTCCATCCGGAAACCTTCGTCAGGATCAATCAAGATCGCATGACCAGGAGGCAACGATCGAATTTGATCTGGTTCGAACCCGAGATTCAAAAGAGCGACGCTTTCGCTGGCACAGGCAAACAGCGGGCCTTCGTGGATGTAGCACATCGGTTTGATGCCCAATGGGTCGCGAGCGACCAACATCTCACCTTCTGCGGTCAACAATGCCATTGAGTAGGCACCGTCGAAACCGGCCGTGACCTGTTTCAGGACGTCGATCCAGTCGACTCGTTCCTGCGACTGCGATAGCAATCGAGCGATCTCGTGGAGAATGATTTCGGTGTCGGTGTCGAGTGCCAAGTGGTGATCGCCATCGGCGAGCAACCGCTGCTTCAAAAGGGTGTAATTGGCCAGTTGGCCATTGAAGCAGAAGCTGAACCATTTGCGTTTATGGATATGCCGTCGCTCGAAAGGTTGAGCGTAGTTCCGGTCATCGGCGCCACAGGTGGCGTAGCGAACGTGTCCGATGGCGGCGCGACCGGCCAGCGATTTCATCAACGATTCGGCTTTGGCCCGATGATTCAGGCGGAAGACTTCCGTCACCGTTCCGACATCACGCCGCGTTTTCAGCAGCGCGGGACGATCGGGGTCGAACGTGGACATCCCAGCGGCAAGCTGCCCGCGATTTTGGATGTCGAGCAACATGCGGGGCAACAGACGCGAAATTTGTCGCGGTCCATCGTCCGTGCACACCGGGCTGCGCCCGCGACCAGAAAGGTGGTAGATCGCGGCAACGCCGCATTCGTGATTCAATTCAGCCATGAAATCTGCAATGAGGTGATCGCTGGGGCGAGGAAACTACAGTCTACCGATGAGAGGCCAGAACGCAATTCGCTGAACTGCCTGGTTTGCCAAACCCGCCACCAATCGGGCGGGTCAAATGACGGTTTCGAAGGGTCAGCAGGATCGTCTCGATCGAATCCCCAGAACGATCAGCACCACCAGCAAAGTCGCCAGCAATAGGGCTGGCCAAACCACGGAAATTCGAGAAAGGACGACCAAGGGCATCGCAACGGTGATCATGCCACCGCCAACGAAGGGTGCTGACAAAGGAGCCGCCAACGCGTAATCCTCGGCCGCACCCGACTTCAGATCAGGATCGACGACTCGCAACAGTACAAATCCGGTCGCGGTCGTGCCCGTCGACATTCCAAAGTTGATCAAACCCAGCGGGAACCATTTTTCAGCGGGCAAAATTTTTCTCGAAAGAAACAGCAGGCAGAACGTCGACCAGATCGATCCGGCCACAAAGAGAATGACCAAAGGCATCCACAAAGACGCCACGGCGGCCAAATTCAGAGTCGCGACGGCGGCAACGACCAACAAATCCATCGAGGTTCCTGAAATTCGGTGGATCGTTGTTTCGTCAATCAAGCGGACCTGCCCGATCGCCCGGAGCAGAACTCGCACGATCAATCCGCCGAACAAGGTGTAAATGAACAACGGAAACGACCCTACGATGCTGGCCAGCGTCAATCGAGAACGCAGTTGAGACTCACCCGCATCGGCAGGTCCGCTGAGTTCCGCCGTGGTCGGTTCGGCGGATTGGGCGACTGAATGCGTGCCAAAAGCCTCCGCGGCCCAGCCCACTCCGGATTGCATCGCAACACCGATGCCCATTGCGAGTGCCAGCCAAATGATTTGCAACAACAACGGATCGATCACGCTTCCATCGATTCGCGCCCGTCCAATTGATGCTGGCTGGGGATTCGTTTCCGCGTGTGGTTCGTCGGACGCTTTTGCGGTTTCGAATGAGTCTGCGGTTTGAGATGCGTCGTTGGGTGAGATCTCGGCGGAACTTTCAACTTGGATCCATCCCAGTCGGACGGCCAATTGGATCCAAATGATGCCTGAAACCAATCCGTAGACCAGTCCACCGGTCGCCATCATGACGCCCAAATCCAACCCCTCGTCCCAGCCGATCGAAGCGTGCTTGAACACGTCGCCCATTGCCGCGGCGGTGCCGTGTCCACCAGCGAAGCCGGTTTCGATCAACATGCCGGCGGAGGATGGTAAATCGAACTGCGGTCCGACCCACAACCACGTGACCCAGAGTCCCACCACGGTTTGACCCAACACGATGATCCAAACCATCAGGCCTTGTTGCATGACGTCTCGAACCAGATGCCGATTGGTCGACGATGGATCTTGGGGGCTTTTACCCAGCAACATCGCGGCGAAAACGACGGCAATCAAGGTTGACGGCCACGGTCCGAGGGCGGACACGATGGGCTGCATCGTGTCACGCTCGTTCCAGTGAAACCACTGGATGACCGCCAATCCGAGAAATCCAGCGATCAAGGATGCGGGAATCAATCCCAAGCGAAACCATGCGACTTGTTGACGCAACCAAACGCCAACGAGCAACAATGCACAAACAAAAACGATGGCGTGAAGCATGGTCCTCAATCCGGTAGTTTCGGGCTCGGTCGACACCGATGCCGCGTGCGTGTGTTTTGCACCGCTGGCCTTCGACCATGGCTCGCACCGAAGGCGTCGCCCCAGTGTCGCCGGTCGTTGAGTGCACGCAAGGTGACGCGAACCGATTGGGGTGCGAGATGGGCAGTGACAAAATCCTGGATTCGCCCTACAACATTCGCTCCGGAGTCCGCCTCGGCGACTGCTTTTCTCCGTCCGCTCCGTCTTTTCGCAACCCAATATGCTCGCAAGAAAACCCCTGTTTCCCGGCGTGATCGAGTTGAACTTCCAAGCCGGTGAAGTGCTTGGGTGCAACGTCTACTTGGTCCATGATTCCGATGAATGGATCCTGATCGACATTGGTTACGAAGAGACCGTCGATGACTTCGTCGAAATCATTCGCGGATTGGACTTTCCGCTCTCGCGTTGCAAAACGCTGGTCGCCACTCACGCCGACGTCGACCACATCCAGGGATTGGCGAAAGCCAAGCAAATTCTGAAGACGACCATCTCGGCGCATCCCAACGCGGTTGAACCGCTGACCACGGGCGACACGCTCAAGACGTTGGCGGTCATCGAGGCGCAAAACCTGAAGATGGCAATGCCTCCCGTTGAGATCGAAAACCAAATCAACGACGGAGACATCATCACCGTCGGCAAAAAAGAAATCGAAGTCTGGCACACGCCCGGGCATACCGACAGTCAACTTGCATTCCGGATCGGCGACGTGTTGTTGTCCGGTGACAATCTTTATCGAGACGGTTGCATCGGCGCGATTGATGCTCACCACGGAAGCGACATTCGCTCGTTCATCAAATCGCTCACCCGCATCCGTGATAGCGATGTGAAGTGGTTGGCACCCAGTCACGGCCCGGTTTTCGCGAAAGACAACGCGATGCTGGACAAAGTCATCGAGCGGGTCAGTGGTTACTTGCACATGGCCGACTTCGGGACGCTCGCGGAAGATTGGCCGCTGATGAACGAATGGGACGACGAGGTCGAGCAAGGCATTTTGCCCGAGGGTTTGCAAACTCCGACGGAGTGATGCCGATGGAGGCGGAACGACCGGATCAGTTTTCTCACGGGACGGTGATTCTGGGTGGCGGTTTATGCGGCCTGATCCTGGCTCACGAGTTGGCCATTTCACTGCAATCTCGACTGGGGTCTGACGCTCCATGCGTATGGGTTGTCGAAGCCCCATGCGATGACGTTCCGCAAAGAGATGAGCAACGACCGATTCGCTGGCTGCGTTTGCTTGGCGGAAAAGCGGACTACCAATATCAAACTCAACCATCGGCCGAGTTGGCTGGTCGGTCCCTTCCTTGGCCACGTGGAAAAGGTTTGGGTGGCAGTGGGCGAATCAACTCGATGATTTGGTTCCCGCCAACTGATGCAGACTTTCAATCGCTAGCCGATTCGCTTGTTGGGGAACAACCACAGAACGCGGATGTCATAGTCGACACGGAGCGACAACTTCGTGTGGCGTTTGAGCGAGCTCGTGAAATCGTTCGTCCCGAGCGTGCTCGTTGGATCAGTCCCACCAGCAGGGCGTTTTTGGATTCCGTTTCGAATGGTTCGGATCAAGACTTTCACGTCTACGATCGGCTGAATCGAAACGGTCGGCGGTGGACGGCCGCGAGTGCAATCTCAGATCTGCAACGTACCGATCCTGAAGCGTCAAAACTGATTCGAATTGTCAGATCCAACGTGTTGTCGGTGCGAATCGAGGGTGACACGGTCACCGGGATTGGTTGGGCTGATGGAGCGACGAGTTCAATTGCAAGCAGCGTCGAAGTCATTTCGGCACTCGGCGCGATCGGATCGCCAACGTTGCTGCATCGAAGTGGAATCGATGATTCAAATATCGGTGGCAACCTGCACGACCATCTGATCATGCCCATGGTTCATTCCCATGATGGCGGTGCGTTCTCCGATGCGGATCCTGAAATGGCGGCTTTGGCAAAGTGGCAACACACCGGTGGTGGTCCGATCGCTTGTAACATTGCCGAGTGTGGTGGCTTAGATGCGGAGCAACGATGGCAATTGCACGTGACACCAACTGACTACCTTCGGTTCCCCAAAGACACTCGGCGCGGGGCGATGACCATCGGTGTCAACGTGACGCGTCCGCTATCGCGAGGCCGCATTCGATGGAGCGATGACGAAACGATTATCGATGCCGGTTATTGGAACGACGACCGTGATCGAGTCGAGTTGCTCGAAGGAGTTCGCTGGGTCCGGGATTTGGTCAAGCAATCGATGCTCGATCAGTGGCTTCGATCCGAAATGATTCCGGGTGCAAAGCGACAAACCGACGATGCCATTTGTGCGGCGATGGCTCGCTATTCACAAACGCTTTATCACCCCGCTGGAACTTGTGCTCTGGGAAGCGTTGTGGACTCCGATTTCTCGGTTCGCGGAATGTCCAACTTGCGAGTTGTGGATGCGTCAGTCTTGGCTGAGCCCACGATCGGTAATCCAACCGCGACGCTAGCGGCGTTGGCGTGCTTCGCCGCGAAACAATTCATCCACCGATAAATTCTGCCAGACGGTGGATCGCTTCGGGTGACGCTGGCGATTTGTATCAGCGAGGTTGTCGACGGTAACGTTTGTTCGATGCGACCAGAGTCACAAACTTGCCTTGCTGCAACGTTCGGCCATCGTCGCTGATCAATTGACGATGCCAAGTGATTTTCGCGGCGCGACGTCCGTGGGCTTCGGTGGATTCGACGGTTGTGACCACGCGAACTCGTTCGCCAAAGAAGACCGGGTTGTCGAAGTTCCAATCGCTGACCGACACCAAAGCCAAAGTCGCGGCACGTGGGTATTCGGTCGACAATCCCGCCAGCACGCTCAATCCCAATAAACCATGTGCTACCGGGCGGCCGAACGGCGACTTCGGCATGAGGCTTTCGCCGTTTTCGTCTTCGTCATGCAGTGGATCAAAGTCGCCGGTCAGTACTGAAAACGCTCGGACATCGTCCGCCGTGATGGTCCGCCAGGGGCTCAGCCACTCATTACCGACTTGCAAATCTTCGCAGTAGAGCGTCTCGGTCGGTTCCGGGGAATCTTTCGCGATGACGACTGGGTCCGGGCGAGTCGCATTCTGCGATGGGATGATCGCATTCTGAATTGGAGTCGAATCGGACATTGGCATCATTCCTTGTTTGAAAGTACTCCACCGTGAACCTCTCGGATCAAAATCCGTCGGTTGGCCCCGCGTCAGCAGCGGCCGGTGCAGATCGTTCAGGCCTCGCAACCATGCGAGTCGAACCCGTGGTTCGCCTAGGCGGCACTTTGGCCGAAAGAATTGCACGAAGCAATTCTGGGACCAGGCATTCGCTTAGAATATGCCAAACGCTGTCCAAGACAATCTGCCTGAGGCGATTGGGCGAACTATGCGGGCACGTTTTGGGTGCGGAAAATCAGTTCGATGACGCCTGTTTGAGGTTTTGGGGCTCGGTCAACCTGCTGCGATTCTGAGCAGCCTCGTGTAGCGGCAATTCTTCAACGATCAAAGAATTCTGACCGCGATAGCCTCGATGGTTGGCGACGGCGTTGCGTTCAATCATACTCTCGTGGATCAAATTTGATCTCCCCCTCCCCTCCCTCCCATTGGATCCCACCTCGATGACAAAATTGCTTTTCGCAAACACCCTGGCGCCCAACAAGTTGACGACGATTGCATTTTGCCTCGCACTGACGTTGGCCAGTGTCGTCTCCGTTCGCGCTGAATCGCCCGTCACGCCACCCGCCGAAAGCGGTTTGACATCGATCTTCAACGGCAAAGATCTGACCGGATGGAGCGGCGATGATCGATTGTGGTCGGTTCGCGATGGCGTCATCCACGGCGAAACCACTCCCGAAAACAAAGCCAATGGCAACACGTTTTTGATTTGGGAAGACGGCAACACAAAGAACTTCGAAGTCCGCTTGTCGTTCCGCTGCAACGCGACGAACAACTCGGGAATTCAGTATCGCTCCAAACACATCACCGACAAATCGGCTCGTAACGAGTGGGTTGTCCGTGGTTACCAGCATGAGCTTCGCAACGAGATGAACTTCCCCAACATCGCGGGATTCATTTACGACGAAGGTGGCCGCCGCGGCCGGATCTGCATGGTCGGCGAAAAGGCAGCTTGGAAAGACGGAAAGAAGCAGGTGCTGGAGAACTTCATGGATGAAGCTGAGTTCCAAAAACTCTTCCAATTGGATGGCTGGAACGAAGTCGTCATCATCGGCAAAGGCAACCACATCCAGCATTTCCTAAACGGAAAGTTGATCCTTGACTTCACCGACGAGCAACCCGAACTGAAATTGCTCGATGGCAAACTTGCGTTGCAACTGCACGCTGGCAAACCGATGTGGGCTGAATTCAAAGACATCCGCTTCAAATCATTGGACTGAAAATGATGACGTTGCAACGCTTTTGCCTCGCAGTTCTCGCTGTGATTTGTAGTGTGCATTCGAACGACTCGAATGCGCAAGAAACGGTCTCTGATTCGATCAATCCAGGAATCAACGATGCTTTCCTGGATCCCGAATTGGACGTCGACGCTTGGTTGCAACGTTTTGAAGTAGAAAGCCGCGAAGTCTACGCGGCCAAAGACCAGATCGTCGCGGCAATGAAATTGAAGCCCGGCGATCAGGTGGCGGACGTCGGCACCGGGACCGGTTTGTTTTTGGAACCGTTCAGCGATGCCGTTGGAAAAGACGGCTGGATTTTCGCGATCGATATTGCTCCGAAATTTATCGAGCGTGTCAGTCGAATTTCCGAGCTCAAACGTCTCGGCAATGTCACGCCCGTCCTCGGATTGCCCGATGACATTTGTCTTCCGCCGAATAGCATCACCGCGGCATTTGTTTGTGATGTCTACCATCACTTTGAGTATCCCGCGAATTCGTTGAAGTCAATCTTCGATGCGATGAAGCCCGGTGGGCAATTGGTTGTGATCGACTTTGAGCGAATCGAAGGCAAGTCCCGTGAATGGACGATGGGTCACGTACGAGCTGGCAAAGAGACATTCCGCAAAGAGATCGAAGCCGCCGGGTTTGTGTTTCGAGAAGAAGTCAAGCTGGATGGCTTTGACGAGAATTACTTTCTGCGATTCGGTCGGCCGTAGTTCGTTCAGAAGCTTTCGGCGTCTCATTTTCGTGCCAGCCCAACACTTCGGATGTCGAAGTGGGGTAAGCTAGACACCTGCGGAAAACGGTGCATCGCACCATCCGCGGTTTGTTGGCACTTTCAATGAGGATGAAGGTTTGACTTCCGAATCGGACCTTCCAAGCGTTACTCAACCTGGCAACACGGGACGTCCATCCGAGACGTCTCAGGTGGACGCAACCATTGCTTCGGGCAAGTCGCTTCCTAAGATCGAAACGCCCGATTGGATTGGGCGTTATCGGGTCGTTCGGCGTATCGGAAGCGGTGGCTTCGGCTCGGTCTTTCATGCGAAGGATGAGTCGCTCAATCGCGACGTCGCAATCAAAGTTCCGCTACGATCATTGGATGACGTCAACGATGAATTTCAGTGGTCGTCCGAAGCTCGGATGGTCGCGAAACTGGATCACCCCAACATCGTTCCGGTTTATGACGTTGGCAAATCGGATCAGTTTCCGTTCTTTGTCGTCTCGCGATTCATCCAAGGCGTCGATCTGCGAGAGCGAATTCTCAAGGGCAAACCGTCGCTTGAGGAAGGGCTGATTTGGACCGCGTCCATTGCCGACGCCTTGGACCACGCACATTCGAATGGCTTGGTCCACCGCGATGTCAAACCGAGCAACATCCTTATCGACACTCAGGATCGAGCCTGGTTGACAGATTTTGGACTGGCGATGAGCGATGACGCGCCGCGTCCAACCCGAGCTGGGTTACTGATTGGAACATATTCCTACATGAGTCCGGAGCAAGCACGCGGGGAAGGCCACCTCGTCGATGGTCGCGCCGATATTTTTGCATTGGGGATCGTGTTGTACGAATTGCTGGTTGGTCGTCGCCCCTTTGGTGGTGGATCCAGCCAGCAGTTGCTGCAGGACATTGTTCGCGCAGAGCCGACGCCGCTTCGCCAGTTCAACCCACAATTGCCGATTGAGCTTGAACGCATTTGTTTGAAAGCGTTGGCCCAACGAGTGTCGGATCGCTATTCGAACGCAGCCGCGATGGCGGCTGATCTACGCACATTTCAATCGAATGAAACCACGGTCGACTACACCGATGATCTATCGGCTGAGTTCGTACCGGTTGCCAATCAGTGGGCACCACCCGGCGTCGAGGCTAACGCGAAGGGAGATGAATCAGAATCACGTGTCATCCCGAAAGGCCTGCGGGCGTTTGATCGCCACGATCGCAGGTTCTTTTTGCAATTGGTTCCAGGAGCCCGAGATGCACACGGAGTTCCTGAAGTCCTGCGTCAGCTCAAAATTCGAATCGATGCTCGCGAAGCCGAAGATGCTTTTCGCGTTGCATTGATTTATGGGCCGTCTGGATCAGGAAAGTCTTCCCTGATGCAGGCAGGATTGGTTCCTCTATTGGATCCAGCGGTCGAAGTCGTTTCGGTGGAAGCGAACGCGAAACACACTGAATCTCGATTGCTTTCGGCACTTCAAAAACTGGATTCGAGCACTGCGGCTGAGTCAACGCTCATCGGTGCGATGTCGTCGCTGCGGAAAAAGGGCGTTAGCGGCGGCAAGAAAGTGCTGGTCATTGTTGATCAGTTCGAACAGTGGTTGCACGCCCACCCAAAAATTCGAGACGAAGTGCTTGTCGATGCAATTCGGCAGTGCGACGGAGCCAACGTGCAATGCTTGCTGCTGATCCGGGACGACTTTTGGATGCCCGCCACGCAGTTCTTTCACGAGCTGGATTTGCGTCTGGTTCAAGATGTCAATTGCATCGCGGTGGATCGTTTCGATTTGCGTCACGCACGCTATGTCTTGACCGAATTTGGGAGAGCGTATGGCTGTTTGCCCAATGATTTGAGTCGTATCACGGACGAGCAAAAGAAGTTCATCGATAGCATCGTTGATGCCGTTCAAGAAAACGGAAAGGTGATCTCGATTCACTTGGCCGTTCTGGCGCAAATGCTGAAGGGACGCGAATGGAACCTGAAGACGCTGGCTGAGTTCGGTGGCACCGAAGGCATCGACATCGGATATCTGCAATCAACGTTTGAAGGATCAAACGCTTCGCCGCACCATCGTCGTCTGCGTGATCCCGCGAAAGCGGTTTTGGCTGAGTTGCTGCCCGAACGCGGCACGAAAATCAAAGGTCAAATGAAAGACGTCGATCGGCTTCAGCAGGTTGCGTCGCTGGATGATGAAAACTTCGAAGAATTGATCGAGGCTCTCGATGGAGAACTTCGGTTGATCACGCCCACGGCGGCGATGGACGGCGTGGAATCCGATTCAACGCTGCGTTGTTATCAACTCACACACGACTTTTTGGTGGAGCCAATCCGTGATTGGTTGACTCAGAGCGATCGTCAAACTGTTCGGGGCCGGGCTCGTCTTCGTTTGAACGATCTCACCGAGTACTGGAAAAGTAATCGCGAGAATCGGTTCTTACCCAGCGGTTTGGAATACATTCGTTTTCTCGCGTTGACCCAGTCGGCACAGCGGACAGAAGACCAGTCCAAGCTGATGGCCGCATCAGCTCGCTATCACGGCACACGATGGGCCTTCGCCGCAATCGTTCTCTTGATCGCGGGACTGGCGGTCACGGCGATTAACAACGACATGTCGAATCGCTTGGCGAAACAACGAACGGATTCAACGGTGTCTCGTTTGTTGGCGGCCGACATGGAAATGATGCCGGACGTGATCAACACCATTCAACTGGTTCGTGACGAGGCACACCCTCGGTTGAAAGCCGTTTTGAATGATGCGTCCAAAACACCTCGGGAAATTTTGGCTGCGAGACTGGCGTTGGTGCAAGACGACTCGACGCAGGTCAAGCCATTGGTGGATGCGATTCCGCAATCGGGGCCGGACACGCTCGGGGTGATTGCCGAGCGACTTCGGTTGCAATCCGATATCGCCAAAAACATGCTCTGGTCACGATATCAATCTCAGGCTTTGGACGAAGATCAACAATTGCGATTCGCTTGGGTGCTGTCTCAGCTGGATGCGGAAAACTCGCTTTGGGAAAGTCATGCTTCGCGATTGGTGGAAGCCATCGTGAATCAAAACCCAACGCGAGTTGGTGAGCTCACACCGGGCTTCACAAAAATTGCCCGACACATTGTTCAGCCCGCATCCAAGTACTTTGACCCGTCAACCGACGCCGACCCATCCGGGCAAGACGGCGATGTTCGATTGAACGCGGCGTTTTTGATCTCGAAATGCATCGAGCCGCTCGATCCCATCCTGAAGGATTTGCTCGTCGTCGCGGAGAAGGACGAGTTTGAGTTGCTGTTGTCAGTGGCGATGGAGAACCCAGGTTACGTCTCGCAATCGCTCAACGATGAGTTGATGTTGGAGGCCGAGCCGAAGTGGATCGACGACAGTCCAGGTGGCTTGTTCAAAGAGGTAGACGCAGGACTGAATGAACAGATTCAATCGCTGGATGGGTTTGTCACCCAAGATTTCGCGATGATTCAGAAATGTCGACTCGATGATTTTGAATCGATCGCTCGTCAGTTGCAGAGCTGTTCCTATCGACCGGCATGCGTCCGCGTTTACGCGATTGGAGACGAGCCGTACTTGGCAGCCGCTTTCAAACGCGATGGGCTGGATTGGAAATTCACTCGCGGCGTTGACCGAGAGTCGATTGATACACTCCAGCAATCAATGCGGGATGATTCGTTCTATCCTTGCGACGTGACTGCCATTCCTGATCATCTGACGTCCAGCGACATCCCAGAATCTGATGCACTGCAGGAGTATGGTGTTCTTTGGACGGAACTCCCCCGCGACACCATTGACGCAAAAATTTACTTGGGGCTTTCTGATTCAGAGCATCAATCAAAGGGGTGGGGGCCGCTCATCGAAGGTGGGTTCGTGCCGAAGTCCAACCTGAAGCGGCGTGATCCCAATGGGAACGATCGTTACAGTTCCGTTCGTCATCGATTGGTGTCACCTCCAATGGCTGAGGACACATGGAATGATAGTCCTTACCATTTTCGATCGCGATTGCAGCTCGAGAAATACCAAACCGACATTCGATTGAATCCACCGGGTGAATTTGACGAAGACACGATCAGCTATTCGGCAGTTTGGTGGAACGGTGGGACCCACGAATCGCGGACACTCAATCGACTGCCTCCGGGCGAGCATTTGGCGGAATCAAAACGTTTAGCGGCAGATGGGTTTCGACTGACCAGTTTGTCTTTGGTGGAGGATAGCGACGAGACCGTCGCGGCGTCTGTTTGGAGCCGTCCGATTGTTTCGGATGAGCAAAAAGACCATGTTGCCAGCCGGAAGGCCAACGCTATTGTCGCGTTGACGCGTCTTGGATCGGCCAATCATCTTTGGAAGGCACTCGAGGACGCGGGCGATCCTCGGTTGCGATCCTTTTTGATCGATCGGATGGCATCTTTGAGTGTGCCGCCGTCTTTGCTGCTGAAACAACTTCGCATTGAATCCAGCATGTCCCGTCGCGTTGCGTTGATTGCCTCGTTGGCTCGGTATCGACCTGAACAGTTGCCAGTTCACGAATTGCGAGCACTCAAGTCGATGATCGAGGAATGGGGAAGCAATGACCCGAACGCATCTCTGCATTCGATTTGTCGTTACCTGGCCAATCGTTGGGGCTGGGATTCGGTCACAAAAAGAATCGATTTCGCGGAATCACCCCAGGTGGATCCCGGATTGCAGCCGGGTGAAGTGAATCTCAGCGATGATGAGTTCTCGCCAATCTGGAACCGGAATGGACAAGGCCAGACCATGGTTCATCTTCGCGGGCCGGTTGATTTTGTGATGGGGTCGCCCGGACACGAATTGTTTCGGGATCACTCGTTGGAAGTTCCCATTCAAACAAAGATTCCACGATCATTTGCGATCTCGGATTCGGAAGTCACCCTGGAGCAATTCCGTCGATTTGATCCCGATGCAAGTTATGCGACCCAGTACACGACCCAGCCCGATTGTCCGATGACCTCAGTTGGATGGTTTGATGCAATTAAATATTGTCGCTGGCTGAGCGAGCAGGAACATGTTCCGGAAGCGGAAATGTGTTACCCATCGATCGAGGAGATCCAGCGAGACTATCAGTCGCCTGGAGGGATCAAGAGACCGAAGAACTTCTTGGAACGCACCGGGTATCGATTGCCAACGGAAGCCGAATGGGAATTTGCATGCCGAGCAGGAACCAACACGCCGCGTTACTACGGGTATGCTCCCGAGCTACTGCCACAATACGCCTGGACGACGGAGAGTTCTGCAAAATCAGCGCAGGTTTTGTTCCGACCGGTCCGGCAACTGCTTCCTAACTCGTTTGGACTTTTCGACACGCTCGGCAATGTGATGGAGTGGTGCGAAACACATGATTCATCACGTCGTCATAACAAACGGATGATTGTCGACAACAGCGATGGTTTGATCGACAACCAATCTGCATATCGAGTCGCTCGAGGCAGTGCGGTTTTCTACATCGCAACGACCATGCGATCGGCCAAACGAGAGCAAGAAAAGCTCTACACGTTCCATCCCTATCTCGGGTTTCGTGTCGCGAGGACATTGAAAATTGACGAAACAGGGGCTAAATGATCACGGCTGAACTTGCTTCAGTTCGTTCCATTCGCCATCCGGTTGTTGCTGATAGACCGTTCCTTTATCGGTGATCACTCGGATCTTGTCATTGATCGTTCTCAGGTCGATCGGTTTCAAATCGTTTTGTGGCAAAGAAACGGTTCGCCAATTGGCTGATTCGGATTCGAATTTGTAGAGCGTTTGATTTTCGGTCAAGACATGTAGGGCGTGGGATTTGACGGCGGCCATCATGCACACCTTTTCATCGTCCAGTGGTGATCGACTCAGATGCGACCAGCTCACACCAGACAGGTCATCGTTCATCTGATAGACGGTCTGATCACGTGCAAGTAGGAATAGGTTCTTGGCGTTGCAAGCCAAACCGTCCACTTTCCACGAAGACGGCGATATGAGCTGGTTGTCTTCGTAGACTTTGCGATCGTTCTTTAGTGAGAAGTGACGCCAGAGAATCGTTGGTGGTGGACCGAATGGATTGGCTGGACCGTCGCTATCTTGTTGAGCCATCCAGGCATCGAAGGGGGCACTTTTCTTGACCTTCAACACGTGGGCTTCTGCGCACCAATTGTTTTGGCCGATTGTCGTGAAGTTGTCGTAGGATGCCCAACAGTATCCCTGGTCTTTCCACTGTGTTCCCCATGAATTCATCAGCAAGAGTGACTTTTTTTGATCGTCATAGCCGACGGCCGTGACGGCGTGGTGGTTCACATCGTCTGACGGATCGTTGGTCCAAAGATAAGGTGAAGACAACGCAGCGTCGTCGCGAAAATCGCCTTTCATTCGAACGACCAAAACAACCGGATAACCCTCGTACAAATACAGCTTGATATCGTTCAAGTTGCGTGCCCGTGCGTTGTCCATCAATTTGAAGGTGTTGGCTTCCACGACGGCGCGGGATGAGATTGGTCCGTTCGGTGTCTCCAGGTTTGCTCGTGATGCACAACCATTCAGCTTTAGAAAGTTGACGGCTTGAAGGATGGTTAGTCCACCTCCGTCGCTGGAGAGATTGTCGTAGACATACTTGGGGCTGAATTGGTCGCTGGCGAACGTTGGTTTGCGTCGACGTTCCTGACCGATTTGGCAGGAGTAGGCCGAATAGGCAACTGCCCAAGCCACACAATCGTTCTGAGATTGTTTGCCCGGCGTTGGAAGATACTCACGCAGGTCGACGCGGTCAGGTAGCTCAATGGAATCGTTCGGTCCCCAATTTTGATCGATCCCCGGTGCTGCGCTATACATCGCATCCGCCGCAGGGACCATCAACACTGAATCGTTGCCCGGCGGGACGTCCGGTAAAGGTGCAACGTTGCTCAGTACGTCGGGCCGGCCAACGGTCTCGGCAGACTCCGTCGTTGGAGCAGAGGGTGCGCGAAGAGCTGCTCTCGTTGGGATTTGGTCGTAAACGTCCTCTGGAATCAGCAGAACACCAGTCTGAGTTTCGGTTTGAGCGGCCAGTTCAACTTGGCAAGAAGAACCGTAGACCAGTGCGAGGCAGAACAACCAGAAACGCAGATGCATAAGTTCACCAAATGGAAGATCGGCGGGAAGAAACGAAAAACGTTGGCCCGTTCTCGCTCAACACATGCTCGGAAACTTGCATGCCGTGTCGAAAAGGAATAGCCTTCCATTCCAGTGGGGCTAACGAACCGTCCATTAGTATCTTATCCGAGGCCAACATCATGAGTAAAAGTCCCGAGCAACTTCGTGCGATGGCTTTGTCAGGCACCATTTCCATTCCGCCTCGGTTTCCTGAGCTCGCCACCATCTCGTTTGAGAAATGCGATGATGGCACTTATCCAATGCTGGTGGTCGCGCATCAAAAGTTGTCGCCGAAGCTTTCAATCAAACGAACATTCTTTCCGAGCGACGTGAAGTCTCTGTTCGTTCCCAAGTCGCCGACGGATGTCGATTTCGATAAGGGAGAGTGGTTCGAAGGCATTCAGCTCGGCCAGAAGGCTCAATTGATGCTGGACCGGACGAAGGTGGAAGGCATTCTCTTCGTTCGAGAAAGCGGGCAATCACTTCTCGAAATGGAAGCTGGCATGACCGCGGCGGAAAGCGCAGAGTTTTACCCGCCGCTTCCGGAGGACCGCTCGGTCAACCACTACAACATGGATCCACCGGGGAATACCGCTGGTTGTCACTGAGGCGGATCGATGAATTCTTTGCCTTCAATCGATCTGGCGTTGCTGACCCGAGACGACGGTCCGCTCCACGATTCGGTTCGCGATGCGATCAACTCGCAGGTCGGTGTTCGATTGAACGTGCACCGCGTCGTTGGGCAGCCTCTCGTTGGCGATGCCAGTCGAATCGCCACGATTGCTCGAACGCGGAATGAGGCGGTCCGTCGATCACGATCTGAGTTTTTGATGTTTTTGGATGACGATGTTGTTCTCGCCAAGGACTGCGTCTCTCGTTTGCACCATGGATTGATTGCGCGATCCAACTACGGAGCGTTTGCGGCTGACTACTTGGGCGAATCATCATCCCATCGACATTCGCGACATGTGGCGATGGGGGCGACCTTGTTTCGCCGATCTGCGTTGCTGCGAGATCCATTTCGATGGGAACCTGGGAAGTGCGAATGTCTTTGCCGGTGCGAAGACATCCGCCGTCGCGGCGCGAGAATCGACTATTTAAGCGGTGCCAGAGCATGGCACTTGTCAGCTCGTCAATCCTGCGGATGCTGCGAGACGGGCAATTTGTCTTCTGTGAAATCTTCAATTGCTTTGGATGATCCCGAAGCGATCAAGAACGCGAAAGTTTTGGTCGCGTTCAATCGCCGCGATATCTACCGTTTCCAGAATGTGTTTCTGCGAACACTTCGAGCTGCTGGCAACAATCAAGAAGTCATCGCGGTCGGATACGGTTTGTACCCGACCGAAATGGATCGAATCCAACGCTTACCGAACGTGCGATTCATTCGCCGGCGGTACAACGGTCAACTTCCTCCCGTCAGACGTCTGGTTGATTTTCGAGACATCGTGTCGGAGCTGCCTGCCGAAACACCAGTGGCATACTGGGATGCGGGCGACGTGTTGTTCCAGGGCCGACTGGATTCGCTTTGGCAGCACACCCAACAGTACCCAGACAAGATTCTGGCGGTCCGAGAGCCTCGCGGTTTTCCTTCTAACAACGCCATTCGCGGATGGACGCGTACGATCGAAAATCCCACGATGCGGCGACGTGCGTTTGAACTGTTTGCTTCCAATCCGTTTCTCAACAGCGGATTCGGCGCCGGAACGGCCCGAACTCTAAGCCGATATTTTGGCGAAGCGATTCTGTTGCGAGACAACGCTCTACGTGGCACCACGGATTGGGGTGACCAAACTGCGTTGAATCTTTATTGCCACAGTGACCCAACACGTTGGATCGAAGTTCCGGAGGACTGGAACTACTGCGTGCACGACCGTCAGCGTGGCGAAGTTCGCGTCATGCCAGATGGCCTTGTCGTCAATCGATCCGGTCATTTGATACCGGTTGTGCACGGGAATGCTCGATCGCTGACACAATTCGCGATTGTTCGATGAGCCGTTTATGAAAAACATTGACGAAGACACACCGACGTTTGTCATCAGCACGCTCGACGAGCAGTCGCGTGACCGTGTCAACCAAGTTGAACAACATTTGCGTCGTGCTGGTTTTCGGAATTCGCAAATCATCCAAGCGAAAACGCCGCAAACGGAAGACTTCGAGCATCGAGGACTTCCGGACGTGTTGCAGGGACGCTGGCGAACGGATTTGCAACATCTTTGGGGAACAGCCGCGTGCACTCTGTCGCACATTCAGTTCTACGATCGAGCCGAACATCAGTTGCCGATCATTATTCTGGAGGACGACGTCACGATTCATCCGGATTTCTTTCGCTTTTTGGATGACGTCGATATCCCCGATGAGATTGAGTGGGACCTTTGTCATCTGTCCTACAACAACCCGCAGTTTTCTAGCCAAGCCAACCTGAATCGGCTTGTCGCTCCGCATCTGCTGATGTGTCCCCCTGACGAAATCACTGGTGCATACAGCTACATCGTCAATCGATCATTTCTTGATCGTTTCTTGCCATCGGTGGAAGAAGTCGATTGGCAATTGGCTCATCAGACCGATGAAATTGCGAGCTATGTCATTGAGCACGATCCTCCACTGACCGCTCCGGATTATCGCTTGGAGAGCGTGCGAATGTCGCTCGATCATGTGTCTTGGCACCAAAACAATCCGACCACCGATTGATCAACCGTTTTCGGCAACGGACTGCGTAGTTTCTCTAACTGCTGCATTTGACGACGTATTTTGCCTCGATTGCCATTTTGAATGCGAAAATTCGCAATGGAATTTCATCTTGGTGCGGTCAAAGGGTTCTGCTAATTTTGGCCTCATCGCCGGTGAGCCAGGAAGGCCCCCGCAAACGGCGATGCGATCTTCACAGAACCGGAAGGGAGTCCGACGTGGAAAACACGCAAAAAACTGGCCTGAGTTCGACTGGGCAGGCCGCACATATCCGCTGGATGATTCGCCGCGATATGCCGGATGTCTTGGGGATTGAGACCAACTGCTTTGAGTTCGCTTGGTCCGAGGATGACTTCATCCGATGTCTCCGCCAACGCAATTGCATCGGCATGGTGGCCGAATGTGATGAACGCGTCGCCGGATTCATGATTTATGAATTGCACAAAAATCGTTTGCACATCCTGAACTTCGCCGTTCACAGCGACTATCGCCGTCGCGGAATCGGCAACACGATGATGCGAAAATTGTTGGGCAAGCTGTCCCAAGAACGTCGCAACCGAATCATGTTGGAAGTTCGTGAGACGAACTTGGAAGCACAGTTGTTCTTCAAGTCGCTTGGCTTCAAAGCCATCTCGGTTTTGCGTGACTTCTATGACGACGCAACCGAAGACGCCTACTTGATGCAGTTCCGCTACCAGCCGACCGCGGAAGAATTGGCAGCACCTCACAATCGAATCACGCGAATGGCGGGCTGATCTCGCTCGAGTTCGCAATTGCTGAATCAATCAAAAGGGTGTTGGCTCGTGAGGGCCAATGCCCTTTTTTATTTCCCGCAGTGAGACTCGCAGCGGATGATATCTGTGTCCGCGATGATCGCAGAGATACGATTTTCTTGCTGGGGCTAAGTCCGAGGTTGAATCGTCCACGCGCGGACGCTTCGAACTCGAACTTCATCGCGACCCTGTTTAATTAGGTCACGATTTTTGGGCGTGGCAACGTTTCTGCCGTAGAGTCCCGCGTCAATGGGAATGCGCTCACCATCGGCACGAAGGTTTTGGTGGTCAGTTGAAAGGCCTGCGCCGGTGTTCGCTTCTCGCGAGAGGATCAAATACATGGGCACGGTTGGTACCAGCTTGGTGTCTCGCACCACGGCTTTCCCGTCGACAAACCAGATCAAGGCCTTTTTGCTCCAGAACAAACCGATTTTGTGCCAGCCTTTGTTGATGTCTGGAACCTCGATCGACGTTTTGCCATCTTCGCGAAGTTCGTTGAATGTTGATGGCGGATCTGTTTTGCCACCGATGCATTTCATCAGCAAAATATTGTTGCGGGGTTCTGCTTCGGGGGATCCCTTCTCGACGACCATTTCGTGTTCGTAGATATCGATCTCCAATCCGTTGGCTGGATCATCGTCGTAAGCCTTGCTCTGCTCTGAAGCTGGCATCAACCAAAACGAATGTCGGTGGGCGAGCGCTTCCATGCCCTCGAAGTTGATTTCGATTTCGAAGAACGTTCCCGGCTGAAATTTGATGTTTGGAGATTCGGTGTCGGTCTTGCCTGGTTGGCCCCAAAATTGGTTCTTGGCGACCAGTTGGTCCGTTCGTTCGACGGGAACTTGTTGGCCGTCCACGCTTTTCAGCGCGAAGGTGTCGAACCAGGAAGTGTGGATTTCGAAGTCCGCAAAGTTCACCTCGCCACGGGCTGCGTCGTTTGGGTCCGGATCGATGTATGCAAAATTTCGCGGTGATTCTCCAGCATCGCGGCTGGAAAAACCATCGATAATCGAGTCAGCAACGTAACCACGTTGGATGAGTACACCATTCTCGACCATCGCAGTCTGTTCCTGATACCGGTCGTACCACGCCGCGTGGCGTCGGCCTTCGCCTTGGCGGTGCTGTCCCGCATTGTTGCTGACGCCCATGTCTTCTCGGCGAAGCAGTCCACCCTCGGGTTTCAAAGCATCTGGTTGAGAGAAATCAACGTTGTAGGTGAGTCGAAACTCGAAGCGTTCACTCGCTCTTTCGTCGTTGATCGTCGGCAGTTCTTCGGCGACCACGGTAGGAAGCAATGAGAACGCGAGGGCGATCGCTCCGAGGGGGCATCGACGCATGGAATGGTTCGCTGTTGGTTCGAAGGTTGTTGATCTGCAATCAGTCGACGAAGGATCGGGTGGCCAAATCACGGCACACTTCAGATCGGTGGATGGAGTCTGAAAGCTCTTTCGTCCCGCGGTTTGATGCCACCCAATGCCGCGTTATCGGGCGGAGGAGACGCGTGTTTTTACTCAGCGATCCGATTGAGATCGAATCTCCGACGACAGTTCTTGGAATGTGTTCAGCCATTTTGCGGTGATCGCTTCTGCGATGCCTCCATCTTCTTTGGCGCGAAGCTCATCCGCGGTTGCTCCCCAGTAGAAACTGATCCAGCCATCGACATGGGGCCGAGATTGACGGACAAAGGTTGTCAATTCATCGATTCCACTTTTCATCGGAAACATCTCTTCAACGACCAGTGGTTTGCCGACTTCGTAAGCCTTCAATGACTTCAATGCATGATCTATTTTCCCTTTTTCGGGATAAAAGTGCACCGATACAAAGTCCAGGTGTTTGCCAACGGTCGGTGAATAGAAGAGTGGCTTTCCCCCGCCAAATGCAAACACCCACGGGATCACGCCGACAGTGATCATCGTGTCGGAGTCCTGTTCGCGGATTGCGTCGACCATTTGGTTGACCCAGGCCTCTGCGATCTGCTCGCGGCTTCTTCCCATGCGGTCCAACGCCAGTCGTTGCACAAAGAACTTGCCACCGAGTTCGCCGGCCAACCAATCTGACTCGGGTTTTTCCCCGGGCAGGATCGGTTCGTTCATCAAGTCGTAACAGAAAACGACGGGGCTTCCTGAACAAACATTTGAAACCTCGGACCAAAACATCGCTTGTGCCTTCCAGCGATCGGCTTCGCTCAGTTCGTTCAACCAGTCGGGAATGTTTGATTTGTGGTAGCAGGCCAAACCGGTGATGTCCAAGTACAGTTGCTTTGAGTCTGCCAGTTTGAGCAGACGTTCGAGTTGCTTGGCTTGAGCTGCTGAAGCTTTCTCGGGTGATTCCATGTAAAGCCCGATTTGCAGATGAATGCGAACGCAATTGGCACCCAGTTGTTTGATCTCTTCAAAGTCCTCAACCACTTTGTCCCACTCATCGATCCAGTACTCGTCTAGCAGACGACCGGACTCGTCGTGGTCGTAGTTCACTCCCCAAATCGCGAAGGGCTTTTCGGAGTCGTCGGTCACAAACATGCGGCCATCGTCGCTGACTCGCAATCGTTTCAGTGGTTCGTCAGCGTGGCTGGAGGCCGTAAACGCCAATGTGATCACCAACGCGATGAGAGCCCTAGAAACGCGTTCGATTTGGCATCGTGAATCATTCATTGGATGAGCCAGTGAGTTGTTGATAGGCGAGAAAGTAACGATGGCCAAATTCGCGATATGCCTCGGCAGAGAAATGGGTTTGGTCGCCTTTATGCCCAAGGCCATCCGAATGGACGAAAACGGTATTGGTCATTCGATCGGGTAAAGTTCGATGCGCTTGGTCGACCAATTTACGGGACTCATCCCAGGGCTTTTCGGTGAATTGCCCGAGTTGCCCAATCACGATGGGGACGTTGGGCGAGCCAAACTCCGTCCGAAATCGTTCAAAGAGTTCGTTAAGTTTGGATTGGTAGGTCTTTGATAGGGCTGGGTTCGAATCCGATTCGCCTTGGTGCCAAAGGATCCCTTTCAATTCGCCCGCCACGATTGCTTGTTGCATCCGCTTCATGCAATCGTCGTAGGGATGCGTGTTGGTTGATTCGTGGAAACCGCCCGGTTGCCAGACGTCCAGCGATGAACCGCCAACAGCGCATGGAATCAAGCCAACCGTCGCCTGCGGATTGTTCTCCGCGTATTCAATTGCGAAAGTCCGGCCGAGTCCCACGCCGGCAATTCTTGGTTTATCAAAATGAAGTGGCGCGATCGCTGGGGCCCATTCACCTGCTTTGTTGAAGACCAGAACTCGTGGGTGAGGTTGTAGGTCTTCGTCGGCGATCTTTCCTCGTCCGGCCATGTTGGACTGACCGGCTAGTAGGAACAGATGAAGTCCCGTTGGTGGAAGCTGTGCCGTTTCGCTGGTATCCGCGCTCGGCGGATTTTCTTCCTGGGCAACTCCGATGGAAGGGAGTGCTAGGGTGGAAAGAAGAGGAAGGCAGAGGACGGAGGCGAGCAGGCGGGGCAAATTGAATGGCATCTTGGGTCCTTTCGAGTGGAAAGGCGATGATACCATTCTCCGTGTCCCACGATGGAATTCGCGAAACGGGGCGAGCTCACCTGGGTCGAACGCTAGATTGCTTCTCCGCCGCGTTCGCCGGTTCGGATCCGGACGCAGTCGTCCATCGGCAGAACGAAGATTTTTCCGTCGCCAATTTCGCCGCTCTCTCCGCTACGTCCGCCTTCCAAGATTGCATCAATGGTCGGTTGAACAAACTCTTCGTTGACCCCGATTTGCAATTGCACTTTGCGTAGCAGGCTGACGCCATAATCGCGGCCTCGCATGGATCCGGTTTGGCCGCGTTGACGTCCAAACCCTTGGCAATCCACGACGGTTAGTCGGTGCACCTCCACGCGAGTCAACGCCTCTTTGATGGCGTCCAATTTGGAAGGCTGAACGATGGCAATGATCAATTTCATGGACGGTACAAACCAGAAGTCGCGTGCGGGCGATTCGAGCAAGCCAATCGAACGGGCAAAGAAGGTGCCCTTTCGGCAATCAGGTCCGCTCCTGATCGCTGACCGAAAGCTGATGGCATCGATCGCCAACCAGTGAATTTAGACGATCGCATGTTTTTCGCGTAGACCGGGTGACAAAGCCACCGTCAGCGCAAAAAAAAGACCCCGATCCGCAACAGGTGAGGCGGACACCTGTCACGGACCATTGGGGCTTCTTCTGGCCCAGGCAAGAGCCGAGAAGTTCAAAAGCACCGCGCTGCGACGCCGCCGGGTGTGTAACGGCACATCCGGCGACATCACTGCGGTGGGTAGAACTAAATCACCGAACCGCCAGCGACGGCGTCCGATGGGTAAGCGTGCATTCCGTGCTCGCTGATGTCCAAGCCTGCTTGTTCTTCTTGGGGCGAGACTCGCAGCATGCCTACAGCTTTGAGAACACCGAAGACGACCGACATCGAGATGAAGGCCCAAGCACAGATCGAAGCGGTTCCGATCAACTGAATCATGAAGTTGGTTGACTCAGATTCGAGGTGAGCGTTTGGCAAGATGCCGAGAGCCATGCAGCCCCAAACACCACAGACGCCGTGGACAGGGAAAGCACCGACTGGATCGTCGATTTTGACTTTGTCCAAAACAACAATGCTGAGCACGACCAAGGCACCGGCAACGGCACCGACGACGATCGACATCGAGTTGCTCATCGCGTCACAGCATGCCGTGATGCCAACCAATCCGCCCAGTGCACCGTTCAGGCCCATGGTCAAGTCTGGTTTGCCGAACAGGCCCCAAGAAACAGCGGTTGCAACGATGACACCTGCAGCTGCGGCGAGTGTTGTGTTCACAGCGATGAAGACGGTTGCGTCAATGTCAGCTGAAGATTGGAAAGCCAGTTGGCTACCAGGGTTGAATCCGTACCACCCCACCCACAGGATGAACACACCCAGAGCAGCGAAAGCGACGTTGTGACCTGGCAATGGAACGCTTTTGCCTTCGGCGGTGTAGCGACCCAGGCGAGGGCCGAGGAAAATCGCACCGGCCAAGCCAGCGAAACCACCGACTGCGTGAACGACGGCCGAACCAGCAAAGTCTTGGAAGCCCATTGCGAAGCTGCCGTCAGCGGCTTGTTCACCGAACTGCATCAACCATCCGCCGCCCCATTTCCAGAAACCGCTAATCGGGTAGATCAAGCCGGTGAGGATGGCGCTGTATATCAAGTAAGCATTGAATTTCATTCGGCCAGCAACAGCACCGGAAACGATTGTTGCGGCGGTGGCGGCAAAGACGGCTTGGAAGAACCAATCGACTTGTGGTGAGAATGTTTGGTCGGGGCTGGAGTCATAGATCCCGGTTCCGCCGAATGCGAAGTACCCGTTCGTGACGTCGCCATAGCTGCCGGGGTACATCAACCCGAAGCCGACGAAGAAGAACAGCAACGCTCCGACGGACAAGTCCATCAAGTTCTTGGAGAGAATGTTGACGGTGTTCTTGGAGGAGTTCAGTCCCACTTCGACCATGGCGAAGCCGGCCTGCATGAAGAGAACCAAAACGGCACAGAGAAACAGGAAGCCATTGTCGAAGGCGTACCCTACTCCCGCGTCCGCCGCGGGTTCCTCTGAATCAGCGTCACCCGCGTCGGCGACTTCTGCAGTATCCGTTGCAGCCGCTGGCTCGTCCTGAGCCGAAGCTACCGACGCGAGTGAACCGCCGATCCCCATCATCCCCACAAGGAGAACCATTGTGAGCCAAGCGAAACGGAACCCTGTCGGCCCGCCGCTAAGCTCTTGTGTTGTAAATGCTGAGATCGAACTCATGTGGTCTTCCTTCTCGTAAGACAGTTGGTGTGACACGACACGTTGCCTTCGGCACCCATTGCCAAAGTGAATCTTTCACCATGCCGAATCGTTTCGAACCAAGTGCTGCGCCGCCGTCCACCGTCCAACTCCTGCCCGGGCCATCCTGAATCGCTCGTGAGTCGTGCGTTGTCCTTTTGGGAAGCACTTCTTTTCGGAGGATGGCTATTGGCACACTTTGGGCCAAAAGCAAAATGGCATTCTTCGAAAAGGTTGTAAGTGACATGTGGGTAACGGTTTAAAAGTTGAAGAAATGTTGGTCCTTTCAATCTGAGCCTCATGCCAAAACTATTCATGCCTAAGTCGCGGGCAGCCGGCAGTGGTCGGAGCCTAGAAAATAAGCAGGCCGTTTGGCCGGTGGAGGGAGGGTGGATGGAAGCGCTTCTGGCGCTTGCGGAAACGGACCCTTCGCTGCACTTGGTTTGGCGACGCTTGGGCGATCCGCCGTCCTGGCGACGCCCCGCGGGATTTGAAACGTTGGCGCGGATCGTCCTCGAGCAGCAGGTTTCGTTGCGCTCAGCAGAGTCCACTCTTCACAAGTTGCAGCAGCTTCTCGAGGGGCCGCTAACACCACGGGGAATCGTCCGTCTTTCGGCTCAGCAAACGCGAGCGTGCGGCGTCAGTCGGCAGAAGCATCGCTATCTGAATCAGTTGGCCGCTGACATCGTGGACGGCCGTTTTGTGCTCGATCGACTTCCTGGTATGTCAGACCAAGAGGCTCGGGATCAGCTGACGGCGCGACTGGGGATCGGCCGTTGGAGTGCGGAGGTTTACCTGATGTCCGCACTGAACCGTCCCGACATTCTTCCTTTTGGCGACCTGGGACTGCTCAAGGGAGTCGAGGAATTGGACGGCGGCCAGTACGACGACTTCGATGCCATTATCCAGAGGGCGGACCGGTGGCGTCCTTACCGGTCAATGGCGACGCGATTGGTTTGGGCTTTGTACCTGGACAACCGTGGACTTCTGAACCTAAACGACGGTTCCAATGTCTAACGAGACGTGGCGATGCCGACCACGGATACGGGCTAAAACCTCCGCCAAGTCGCCTAAGGCACACAAATGACCGAAGCCGTTGCTCTGTGGTGATTGTGACGCCATCTTCACAGCCCCCTCATAATTACGCCTGACAGGGGGCATGCATTCGTTTAAACTATGAACTGTGACGTTGGCATCCAACGTTGCACCCCTCCCGGATGGCTCTCATCCGTCCTCCTCTCTTTTCATCCTACCGATTTGGTTCTCTCCTCATGGAACCTTCCTCCACGCCGGGTCCGGCGCGCAATGCTCGTCGTAGCAATCGCCGTATGCGCCACCCAGACAAAGATGTCGATAAACGTGTTCGCGAATTAGACGCTGAACGCGATCCGCTTTCGTTGCCCGAAGAAATTGTCAGCGAAGTGACGCGTGCTGGCGGTCGAGTCGGCATTCCAGCAAAAGATCAATCGCCCAAGCAAGCGTTGAATATCAACGATTTGCAAAAGCTTGAGCATGACGAGTTGTTGGCTCTTGCCGAAACCGAAGGGCTGCAAGAGATCGCGGCGCTTCCTCGACAAGAGCTCGTCTTCCGTCTGCTGAAAGCGAGAATGAGCGCGAACGGTTTGATGTACGGCGAAGGCACGCTTGAAATCTTGCCCGATGGGTTTGGTTTCTTGCGCAGCGCTCAGTATCACTACCTTTCGTGTCCCGATGACATCTATGTGTCACCCAGCCAAATCCGACGTTTCGGACTGCACACCGGGTCGCATGTCGCCGGGCAGATTCGTCCGCCAAAAGAAAACGAACGCTACTTCGCTCTGCTGCGAATCGAAGCGATCAATCACGCGGATCCGATGCAGCGACAACGGCAGAAACCGTTTGACGATCTGACGCCGCTGCATCCGCGCACTCGCATCGTGACCGAACACGACTCGCAAGAACTCAGCACGCGGGTGGTGGATCTCTTCACGCCGATCGGATTTGGTCAACGTGGTTTGATTGTCAGCCCGCCTCGTGCCGGTAAAACCATGTTGATGCAAAGTCTCGCGCGTGGAGTGCTGAACAACTATCCCGATGCCTATGTCGTGGTTCTGTTGATCGATGAACGTCCCGAAGAGGTGACGGACATGGAACGTGAGATCCAATCGCCGCAGTGCGAAGTGATCAGCAGTACTTTTGACGAGCCTCCGGCGCGACACATTCAAGTCGCTCAGATGGTGGTCGAAAAAGCCAAGCGAATGGTCGAATCGGGAACCGACGTTGTTATCTTCCTGGATTCGATCACCCGCCTTGCGCGAGCTTTCAACAGCGACAGTGATTCCGCAACCGGCAAGCTGCTGACAGGCGGCTTGGACGCGGGAGCAATGCAAAAGCCGAAATCGATTTTCGGCTCCGCACGTAAAGTCGAAGAAGGCGGTTCGCTGACGATTTTGGCAACCGCGTTGGTCGACACCGGCAGCCGCATGGACGATGTGATCTTTGAAGAATTCAAGGGCACCGGCAACTTGGAAATCGTTCTGGATCAAGACTTGGTGGCCCGCCGTGTTTGGCCCGCGATCGACCTGACTCGCAGTGGAACACGTCGCGAAGAGATGTTGCTCGATCAAGAAGAGCATCGCCGGATCGAAACTTTGCGTCGCGATTTGGCGGAGCATTCGCCAGTTGATTCCATGACGGAATTGATCAAACGCATGCGGAAAACTCAAAACAACGCGGAGTTTCTGATGAGCGTTCATCCTCAAGACTGAACGGACGCAGACTCAATTCGCCATCCTCCCAACTCCAATTCTTTCCCAGAGAATTTGAATGCCTTCCATTGATGGAACCACCGGTAACTTGCCCAGCGGACGCGTTGCGATCATCGCAAGCCGCTACAACGCGAACATTTGTGACTCGATGGTGCAGGCGGCTTTGCAATCGCTGAGCGACGCCGGCATCCCTGAAGACAAGCAATGGTTGATTCGTGTACCAGGTGCTTGGGAGTTGTGTTGGGCGGTGGAGCAAGCGTTTCAGCATGCTGACGTGATCGGTGCGATCACGCTCGGTTGCGTGATCAAAGGCGAAACCACTCACGACGAACACATCAATCGCGCCGTCAGTGACACGTTGATGGAGCAAGCGGTTCGAAGCGGTCGTCCGGTGGGCTTTGGTTTGCTGACATGCAATACCGTCGAACAGGCGATCCAGCGCAGCGGCGGAGCGGTGGGCAACAAAGGCCACGAGGCCGCTGATGCGATGCTGGAAATGCTGCGTTTGCAAACCAAAATGCGTTGAAATTCGTGGTTGATTGGAACGTGGGTGTGAGCCACCGCGAATCATACTGCGTTGACTGAAATCAACCGCTGCGATCGGAGCCGTGCATGACTCGTTTGTTCATCCAGTTCTACTGCGGCGTGCTACTGATCTTGATCAGTGCTTGGATCATTCAAGCCTACGTGTTTCGTGGGACTACAGAAGCACAGAATATTTCGGTGATTGAGAGCGCGCTCAGCGGTGGTGCACTGCTGGCTCGCGATGAAATCGCCGCGGGCGGTTTGCAAAACTTAGACGAAACGGTTGCCAAAGTTCAGGCTCGGTTCGATTACCCGGTCGCGGTGGTCGATCGTTCGCAGCGGAAGCTGTCGACGAGATTGTCACAGCGTCTCGACGATGGCGAAGCGGTGTTGTCTGGAGAGAGCATCGAAGTGGCGCTCACTGGAACATCGCTGCTCGTCGAACTTGGTCCGCTCCCGCGTTTTGCCGGCCCTCGACGCAGCGACATTCTTCTCGGTTTGGGAAGTGTGTTTTTGTTGGTCGCCATCGCCATCGCGATTTTAATGCGGCCAATCGCGAGTCAGCTTCGCAGTGTGGAGCGAACGGCGTTGGCCATCGCGGACGGTGACTTCTCCGCGCGGATCAAAGACACGCGTCGTCGTCGAAGTTTTCCGATCGTGGACGCGTTCAACACGATGGCTGAACGAGTCGAATCATTGTTGAGCTCGCAAAAGGAATTGTTGCAGGCAGTTTCGCATGAATTTCGCACACCGCTGGCTCGCATCAAGTTCGCGACCGAATTGGTGCGATCTGCAGATAACGATGAGAAGCGAAATCAGCGAGTTGATTCGATTGATGAAGCCACCGACAAACTGGATGACTTGGTGGCCGAACTGCTCAACTACACTCGCACCGACGAACAATCTCAAGTCGCACCACGCGAGCGTGTCTCAGCTCACAAAATCGCGATGGATGCGATCGGCCAGCATGCTCCATTGCATCCCGACATCATGTTCGATGGGCCGATCGGCTCAAAGGACATTGACTTAGTGACGTACGAAGCTGGGCTGGTTCGGGCGCTGGGGAATCTCATTGGTAATGCTGGCAAATACGCCGTTTCAAAAGTCCGCGTTCGTATCACCAACGAATCCAATCGCGTGCAATTTCTAGTGGAAGACGACGGGCCAGGCATTCCCATTGCCGATCGCAATTTTGTGTTCGATCCTTTTCATCGACTCTCCGGTGATTCCCAGCCTGGCACGGGACTTGGGTTGGCGCTCGTTCGGCGGATTTGTCGCCGCTTGGGCGGCAAGGTCACCATCGAGGACAGTCCCTTGGGCGGAGCCGCGTTTCTGATTGATTTGCCGCAGAGTCTGCTGCCCATGCCAACCAGACCGTTGGACAACTGACAATCCTTTCACGCACATTGTTAAGATGAATGCAGTGGAAGCGAGTTGACGCGACGTGGTTCTCGTCGCAACGAAACGTCCATCAATCCTGAGGCGGTGTCATGAGTACGAAGAAAACCTCATTGCGTCTGCGTCGACGTTTGCTGTTCAGTATCGCGCTGATCGTCTTTGTTGGCGTCCCCGCGTACGTGGAATTCAAGCTTCGTCGACCGGTTGGAGACGGGCCAGCGGGGCCCGCAATTGATGCCGAACCGTTTGCGAGCACTTGGACGGATCATCGAGTTCATTTGTTGGGGATTGGTGACAGTGTCACGCGTGGTCTCGGTGCGAAGTCGAATTCGCATTCCTATTTCGAACGGCTGCGTGTCAACCCAAAGGACGAATGGCCGGACATGGAAGGCAAGCACCTGACCGCGGTTTTGCCGAATCTGTCCGCTTCCAATGTCGCAATCTCCGGTTCGACTTCGCTGGATCACGAACGCATCATCGAGACCGAATTGGAGCCCTTTCCCGACGATGTGTTTGGATTAGTGGTGATGACCTCCGGCGGGAATGATTTGATCCACAGCTATGGTCGCCGCCCGCCGGAAGAAGGAGCCATGTACGGTGCATCGCTTGAACAATCTCAACCGTGGATCGACGCATTCGAATCTCGTTTGAGTCGGATGTTGCGGTCTATCAGCGATCGCTTTCCCGCCGGATGCCAGATCTTTTTGGGCGACATCTATGATCCGACGGACGGTGTTGGTGATGCACCCAGCATTTTCCTCCCCGATTGGCCCGATGGTTTGGCCATTCATGCGGAGTACAACAGCGTCATTGGACGTGTTGCCAATCAGTTCGACCACGTTCACGTCGTTCCGCTACATCAGACATTCCTGGGGCACGGCTCGCATTGCCGCCAATTTTGGCGGAGCACATACGAATGGAACGACCCGACGTATTGGTTTTACACCAACATCGAAGATCCCAACGATCGCGGCTATGACGCGATTCGAAGGGTGTCCTTACGTGCCATTGTCGATCAACGGCATTCGCTAGCTGCCCTGAACGAGCAAACGCCGGAGCAAGGCCTTGAGAAGGACATTGATCCGGCGTCGGTCGATCGCGTGGGGCTGCTTCAGTCAGAGATCGAAACCAAGCTGGTTGGCATGCCTTCGCATTCAAACTTGGCTTCCACTGATTGATCGCTTAGTGAGATCACCCAAATGCTCGCGTCACCTGGGTTGGTCACTGCGATTTGACGTCCACGCGGAAGGAACACGGCGTCGTGATGTCCAAAGTGCCCTTCGATCTGGCTCGGTCCAACCGCGATTGGGGCTCGAGCCTTTGCGTCGGAGTAGTCACCATTTCCATCAGGATCCAAGTCGACCACATAGAGCTGATCGCTTTCCGGTGCTTCTTTGGATTCCGCGAAGCACAATGCGATGGGGCGGCCGCCTGATCCTTTGCCGACGATAGGCGTCTTCAGCGATTGATCGCTGGCCAGTTCCATCGACAATGATTGGACTTTGAGAGTGTCACAAGACGCATCGATGAAACAGAGTTTCGACTGCTCCGCTTTGCCGCTGCTAAAAACAACCGCGTGATCGATCGTCGCGAACGCGCCAGTTCGAAGCGGTTTGCCGTCTGAGTCGGTTCCGATTTCCAAGTGATTCACTGTGATTGAATCTGCCGCATCGTCGACATCCAAATCAGCGCGCACCCAGCACACACCGTCGCTGGGGGCAAAGAAGACTTTGTCGCCGCAATAGGTCGCTCCGTGAAGAATTCCCGTTGGGGATGCGATGCGATAGCCTTTGTCGGCATTCTCCGCTAATCCGACCACATCGACGCGGCCAGCATTCTCGCCTTCTCGGTCGATCCAGGTGCTGTAGGCAACCTTTCCTTCGGCGACCGCCAACGTGATGTGGCCACCACCGCCCTCGTAGAACCGTCCGGCTTCCGTGGGTGACTTCGCATCTCGAACGCTCTTTGAATCCAAAACGGTGAACCCGTTGCGTTGATCGTTCGCCATCACGAACGATGTTCCGTAGCGATACAAATGAGCCGGGTTGCCTTGGCCGCTATTAATCACCTTGGAGTGCACAGATGGTGCTTCGAGAAAACGCCAATGGAAGTGGTCTCCGTGTTCTTCTTGCGTTGCACCAGTTTCGACCGCGACCCATCCGCTGCCGATGTCGCCATTGGCTTCGTCACGCACGCCGACAACGAGCAAGCCGTCGTCGACCTGCATCTGAACCAGTGTTTGGTCATCCGTGTCCAAGTCGGGGAAACCGTTGACGTCTTTTTCAGACAGCGAGTAGCCGTCCTTCGATTTTTGCAAGTCTGCCCACTTCAGCGTGGCGTTGTGGTGATCCTGCCAAAAGAGGCGAGCGATCGTGCGGCCTTCGGCGTGAACGGACGAAGAGCCCATCAGCGAGAGTGCGGCAAAGGTCAAAATGAATGATCGAATGGTCATGATTGTTTGTTTCGGATTTCAGTGTTTGGATACGAGTGATTGAACGGCGCGGCGTGGCAGTTCGATCGTTTGTTGAGGCGATTCGGAGAAAGGTTTGAGTCGAAGCGAGTCGCTGAACTTCTTCATCACAGAAGGATTGAGCATCCAACCGCCGTCGCTGATGGATTCCATCGCGACGACGTAATCCTCCGGTTCAGGACTTGGTAATTCTGTGACGAATGCCAGGCCTCGTTCGTTGGTGATGGCACGAGCGAGCGGCGTTCCGTCGGCGGTTTGCTTCAACAACACCTGCACGTTCGCAAGCGGTTTGCCGTCGTAAAGGATCTTCACATAAGTGTCAGATTCACTTGTTGACGTGGTCGTTGAGGCATCACAGCCAGCAAGAACGACGGCGGCGCACCATGCCGTCCACATGGAGACGCGAGCGATCACGGCCACTGGACAACCTCCCGTCCGTCTCGCGAGAACAACGCGTGATACAAGGTCCGGTCGATTGAATCCGTCATGAAATGAACGCTGCCATCAAGCATCGCGTGCATCGATCCGCCGGTGTGATACGACCGCGACGAATAGAAGCCTCTGCCGTGCATGCCGACGTCGGGGATTCTCGAATTAGGCGTCATGTACCCATTGATCACCGTGGCGTACGGAACGCCTCGAATCCAAGTTGAGCCGCGGTTACCGGTGTACGAGCTGATTTTCGTTGGGAATACCGTCTCCAAATCAGGATTCAGAATCAGCGTTCCGCCATCGAGAAATCCGGGGTTGGGTGCGGTGTTGCCGCTGGTACCGCTCCAATTTGCGATTCGGCGATGTGGACCGGCGGGCGTGGGCTCGGTCAAGCCGCTGGTCTGGTCGCCCATGACCGTTTCGGCCAACAGAACCGTTTGACTGGTACCGTCCAAGCAGTCACGGAATTTCGCCCACGAGTTTTCCCAAACCATTCCGTCGGTTTTATAGCGATCGTCGTAGTTGGTATCTGTGCCGCTGCCGTAGCTGAACATGTAGCTCAGTCCGCCGGAGAATCCAGTTGCCCCGTCGGCAAAGGTGGTGCTGAACTTTGGATCGCCAGCGTCGCTCGCACAAAGAAATGTCGGCACGACGGTTTCAACCGCATCACGGAGATTTGGGTTGAACGCTGCGGCCCACGGAGGCCCGACCAGCAGTGGCTGCTCAAAGTCAATCAGTTCGCTCAGGCCAGCTTGTTCGATGAATGGCAGGACTCGAGCTTGCACGGAATAGCTGCTTGATCCCGTCATGGCAGGGATGCACTTGAACGAGCTCTCATAGTTGTGGGTCGCCAGTGCAATCTGTTTCATCTGGTTGCTGCATGACATTCGTCGTGCCGCTTCGCGGGCGGCCTGAACGGCAGGAAGGAGCAAACCGACCAAGATGCCGATGATGGCGATGACCACCAGCAATTCGACCAGTGTGAACGCACCGCGAGAATGTCTGTCACGCGTGTGGAGTGGTGTGGTTATCATTTGATTCAAATTCAGTGAGTGCGCAGGAAGATTAAAAGGCCCCGCGCGGCGCGCACGTCGATCGACACAGGTTTGGTCGGACCGGGCGCCGCTCGTCGCAAACGCACACGCGGGGCAATGGAAAGCATCGAATTGCGTTTCGAGCCCGCAGTCACACCGAGCAGCAACCACCCTTTTCAGGACGTTGAGCGGTTTCGCATTTGCCAGCATCTGCCCGTCCGCCAAAAGTGATGACGCGACCGAGCAAACAATGGGACGCACCTTCGGTCAGGAAACCGAGGCGCACAGCGAATGCGGAGTGACTGAAACTCAGGCGAGACGCAAAGGCGGGCCACGCAGAGGCGGCCAAGAAATGGACGGATCAACATCCGCCGAATGGCATATCGGCCAAGAAACAAACTCAATCCACTCGCACGCAATGATCGCCTGATCATGATCGATCAAGCCAACGGGAGCGGCGAGTGATTGGCAAATCCAGCATGAATGCGAATCGTGCTGAGATGGGGCGTCTTTGACCAATTCAACCGGAGTTGCGATCGATTCGCCCTGAGGCGAGGCCGGCTGCGTTTCAGTGCAACCATGCAAATGGCAGCATCGTTGATGAGTGTCGTCCGTCGTCGCGAAAGCGTCTGGGTGCTTCGGCGGAAGGAGCTCGCCGTTTCCGGATTCTGCATTCCCGTGAGCTGAATGCCCGTCAGAGACATATCCGTGATCGCAGTGACCATGATGACAGACGTCGTGGTTGCACGTGGCAACATGCAACCAAGCCGGTGCATGGCCAAGCAACAGCGTGACGCTGAGCAAGAAAGTCGTGAATGGTCGGATCGACGGGATCACTGTTCACCCAAACGGGAGACAATTAAATAGGAAATGCAGGTCCGACCAAAGACTCAGATCCGCATACGATACGGAGTTGAGACCGGTTCGACAAGTTCGAAGAATTGCCCCGTGTCCCAATTGGCGAAAGATCATTCGAGGTGAGACCGGTCAGATTGAAGTCCGGATCACGACCATTCTTCGCAAAAGCACCACACCAGGACCAAGCAACAGATCGACGGGCTGAGATTCGGAACTTCCAGGCAGTTGCAACGACTTCGATGCAATCGTCACCGTTGATCAGAGAACCAACGGTTGTAGAGGGCTCACAATGGTAGAGTTGGTTTCGCTTGGGAACGGTCGGGAAACGATTGTCAGGTGTTCTAGCCGGAATCGGCTATGGGACGCTTGGCACAAAATTTACCGGATGCGTCTTTCCCGCTCATTGATTGGGCGAAAAAGGTGACGGTGTACGGCTCTTTCGCCAACGAAGAATGCACAAGGTTTCTACATAACAACGGAGCGGGCGGCAGAGTGGCTCTTTTGTCATTTGCAAAGCCCGTTTCGAGCTATGGACCAGAACACGACAACGCTCGAACAAAGTGTTGAAATGGGCCCCCGTTTCATCGTAGGTTTGCAGAGAACACAATCAGACAAAGCAAAGTCCTTCTTTGGATGCTCATGCAGCTGAGCGTCCATGGTTTGCGCGACTTTTCACTCACAACGAATTTTCGATCGATTTCCACTATGTTCCCTCCCAAACTGTTTCCCGACGTCGAACCTGAGCCCGGCGAGCGTCTCAACACAGAGATGGCGATTTCGGAGTCGTACAGCAGCCGGAACATCACGATCCCTATTCACGTCCGGCGCGGCATCCATGATGGGCCGCGAGTGTTTGTCACCGCGGCACTGCACGGCGATGAACTCAACGGGACCGGAGCAATCCGGCATCTCCTCTCCGACGCTTCGTGGGAACTTCATTCCGGAACGCTGATTCTGGTTCCGGTCCTCAATATCCTTGGGTACGAGCGTCACTCTCGTTATCTACCCGACCGTCGCGATTTGAATCGCTGTTTTCCCGGGTCAAAGACGGGAAGCATGTCCTCGCGGATGGCTCGGACCATCTTTGACCAGCTGATCGAACCGTGCGATTTCGGAATCGACTTGCACACCGCCGCCGTTCGTCGCACCAACTATCCAAATGCTCGAGCGGACTTGTCCAATCCGAAGTGTGCTGAGATGGCAGAGGCATTCGGCGCAGGGATCATCCTGGATGCTCCCGGGCCGGAAGGCTCGCTTCGCCGATCAGCGACTGATCGCGGCGTTCCCACGATCGTCGTCGAAGGCGGTGAAGTTTGGCGAATGGAATCCGCCGTCATCGACTGCATGACGCGTGGTGTCCTCAACGTGCTTCGGAAACTGGAGATGGTCGACGGCGAAATTGATGTGCCGATCAAGCAAACAGTCATCAGCCACACCAAATGGATTCGTGCCGAGCGTGGCGGTCTGATGCAAATGCATGTTGCACCGGGAGAAACGGTCAAGAAAGATCAACCACTGGCAACCAATTGCAGCTTGCTCAACGAGGGCCAGAATCAATTGCTTGCACCATTTTCCGGTGTGGTGTTGGGGGCCAGCACCTTGCCATCAGTCAAGCCTGGTGAGCCCGTCGTCCATATCGGCAAGCTAGGGACTCGGAAGCAGACGAATGCTTATGAAAAACGCTCAGAGAATGATTCCGTTCAACAAGACGCGATTGAACAGTTCTCATCAAGCGTTCATGTCATCGCGCCCGAGTCAATCAACACGGACGAAACGGATTCCTGAATGATCTGCTGTTCGTCGGCATGTTATCGGCAATCCTTTGCGAGACTCGCTTGTGCAAACTCGCGTTGGTCCGAGCCTTGCGAAGTGGCTCACCGCTTCAGTTGGTCAAAGTAGGTTTTCCAGTCCAAATGCTCTCGCCCGGATGCTTGGGCGAAGTGGCTTTCGTTGTCGACCGCACCATTGCGGATTCCTTCGTAAATCCCCGCGATGATTTCCCCAAGGAATTCGCCCAGTTCGGCAGTTCGGTCGGCGCGATATTCGTCGACTGACATCGGACGGTATCTCAGATCAGTTCCGAACGTTTCGTTGAGATATGTCGTCAACTGTTGTTGCGTGATCGCTTCGCCGTGCAGGTTGTAAACCTGCCCGTTGTGCTTTGATTCCGTCAGCATTTTCGCGTAGGCGTCTGCGAGTTCCGACCGCGTCGTGTAGCCGCACTTTCCGTCACCGGCGCAGTTGGCTACTTCGCCGCGTTCTTTGTATTGATCGATGTATTCGACGTCGGGTTCGATGTAGATTCCATTGCGGCCGATCACCCATGCGAGCCCACTGTCACGGACGTCTGACTCCGTTTGGCGATTGCTTTGAACGACGGGTGAGAACGCAGTTCCTTGTTCGGCCCCTTGGATACTGGTGTAAACAATCTTGCTCACACCAGCACGCTTGGCGGCTTCGATCACGTTGCGATGTTGCTGGATGCGTTTCTCGGGAGCGTCCATCCCTGACACCAGTAAGAGATAATCGATACCTTGCAGTGAGTTCTCCAGGTCCGCCGGCGAGTTGTAATCGCCAGGACGGATTTCGATGCCGAGCGAGCTAGCTTTTTCCGGCGTTCGTGCCAATCCGATCACATTGTCGCCGCCGACCAGTTTGACGGAAGCTTCCACAATGGCAGCACCCAGTTGACCGCTGGCGGAAGTGATTGCAATCTTCATCATCGAGTTCCTTGTTGATGCCAGGAGCGTGGTTCACCCGAAGGTTAAGCGATCGTTGGAACGATGCCGCCATCGCTTCGCAGAGCGGCACCGTTGATGGCCGAAGCGAGCGGGCTGGAGACAAACGCGACGAGGCTTGCGATCTCATCGGGATCGATCAGTCGTTGGATCAGCGAGGTGGGACGGTTCTCCGCCATGAATCGCTTTTCGGCTGACTCATACTCTTCGTCTGGAAACAGATCACCGACAAACTTCTGGACGCCCGGTGTCGCTGTCGAACCTGGCAAGACTGAATTCACGGTTACGTTCGTTCCTTGCGTGAGTTGGGCAAGACTTCGCGAAAGAGTGAGTTGGGCGGTTTTCGTCATCGCGTAATGCGCCATTTCTGGTGAAGGCACGATCGCCGATTCGCTGCTGATGAACACGATCCGTCCGGAGTTTTGATCGAGCATACGTTTCAAATAGTGCCGGGCCAATCGCACGCCGCTCATCACGTTGATCTCAAAGATCTCGTTCCATTGATCGTCGGTCAGGTCGAAAAAATCCACCGGCTCAAAGATACCGAGATTGTTGATGAGAATGTCGACGTTGGGATGTTCATCCGTCGTTGTCGCGATGCCTTCCGCGGTTCCGTTGTCGGCGACCAGTCCAACCAACTTCGCATCCGGCAGTTCCTTTTGGATCTCATTGATCGCTTTCTCAACGCTCGATGTGCTGCGAGCGTTGATGATCGTCGTCGCTCCTTCTGCCGCGATTCTTTTGGCAATGGCCATGCCGATTCCGCCGGAGGAAGCCGTGATCAGTGCTGTTTTGTCGTTGAGTCGTAAGTCCATGTGTCATTTGCTTTTGGTTGAATTGCTTCTGAGAGGTGATTCGAATCACCTCGTAGTGTTGGATGTTCATTTCTCATGAGCGTCCGCACGGGGTGCGTCTCGTGACGGGACAGGAGCTATGAACGCGGCAGGAAACGGTAGTCGCTACGATGTTGCCAACTTCCCACACGAACGCCTGTCGCGATTCGAGAGGAAGAATCGTTTCCAAACCCAGCGATGGAATGAGTCTCCGGTTCTGATTGGGGCGACGCTCGTGTTTGCTGTTTCACCCATGAGTGTGCTTGGCCGGTGAGTTCCGGCAGAATTCAAAACAACGGATGAAACTCTCAAAAGGAAGATCCAGAATGAGAAGAAGTCGATGCATCGTGCCAGTGGTGATAGTTGTATCCGCGTGTTGGCTCACCGGTTGTTTTGCCGCTGAAGTGAACAACGCACCTGCCGCATCCGACGAAGGTAACGGAACGGTCCACGACCGCACCGCTTCGCCTCGACCTGCATTCAGTTGGGATCGAGTCCCTTTGTACATGCACATTCGAAAGGCGACCGATTTCACGCCCGAAGAGTTGGACTAATTGAGCGGATTCCCTTTGATCACGTTGGAGAAGACCACGGGGAGTCGGACTCATGGATCCACCGAGGCGGGGTCTCTCGCGGCAGCCAAAGCGATCAAGTCTGTTAACGAGGACACGTGTGTTCTGTACTACCGAAATGTCATGTGCAACTATTCCGGCTACAAGACCAATGACGGGTTGAGGGACATTCCCGGAGCCTTCCTGCAGGGCAAAGACGGCAACCGAAAGCTGCATCGTGGCGTTCGGGAAATCTACGACCTGTCTAATCCTGATGTCCGTCGATGGTGGGTCGATCACTGCGTGGAAATGGCAAGCCACGATGAGATCGACGGGATCTTTTTGGATGGCAACATCAAAGCCCTTGAGCCAGCCTACCTTCGTGCGGAGATCGGAGCCGAGAAGAAGCAGGAAGTTACCGACGGCTACTTCTCGATGATGCAAGATCTGAAGGACCGGATTCCACCCCACAAGATGCTGTTGGCCAATGTCATCCGAGCCAGGCTGACAGATTCTGGCTTGGACACGATGCGGTACTTTGATGGATCTTACTTGGAAGGCATTGAGAGCCAGGCCAATGGCCTGACACGGGTGGAGTATTTGGCGAAAGGGATCGATGCCGTTCAGTCCGCGGCGCGTCAGGGGAAGATCATCGCCATGTCGATTGGCCTGGGTGACGCGGCGCTCACAGGGCTGAAGATTGATGACAGTCGCAAGAAAGTGGCACGGGGCGCCAACATCCAGCCACGTCTGGAGTATTGCTTGGCGCTGTTCTTGATCTGCGCCGAAAAGTACAGCTACTTCCTTCCTCATGATGGATACAGCGTGAACAACAACGACAGCGCCGTGTGACTCACCCGGTTCCCTGAATACGACAAACCCTTGGGGCCACCCAAGGGACCCGCGGTGAAAGATGGCACCGCTTACACGCGAGAGTTTGAATCAGCGAGCGTCTTTCTCGATATCGAAATGCAAACCGCAAAGATCACTTGGAAGGAAAGGAAATGAACTCACGCTCGCACAAAAATTCGCCTGTCTGATCAACCCGTCGGCGATCTCACGTGCCGAATCCTTCGTTCGTTTGAGGTGCATCGAAGAGACGCTGAACAGGGAACGGATCACGAATGGTGGTTGGTTAGATAATGAGGTGCATGGTGATCGTGTCTGGTCTTAGGCGTTGAAGCATGTTTCAACGCTCCCCGATCAAACCGCCGAGCGGTGACACTCGACAGCCTCGGGTTTTCAACCCGAGGGCCCCTGGGCGACCGCAGCACAACAAAGCCGCGGAGCGGCGACAGGTGGTTCGCTCACGCTGTTAATAGCGGTCGCTCCGCCGCCCATCTCCGCTGGTCGAACGAGACGAAGGGGCTACTTTTTTATGCCGATCTTTTGTGGTTGGATTCGGCATCCGCAAACGGCACGCCGTACCAACTTACAAACCCAAGCAAGAAATCGAAACCAAAGTCGCAAGGGAACTCCCCACATCTGAAAATTCGAAACAAGGCCGTCCGAAGTCAGACAGTTTCCGCTTCCGTTTCGGGGCGAAGCAAGAGCGGTCACGGGGCATCTGCCAAGCAACGCCCCCCAGTCTTTTGACGACCCCGTGTCTATTGCTGAATATGATGGTTCCTATAGTGATGCAAACGATTTTCTGCGTGATATGCGTCTCATGAAGAAGTCGCAATTGACGCCGGCGAATGTGTCTCTTCTGAAATGCACGGGATCTTGGTAGACTGGGGGGCAATGAAGTTAGCATGCTGCAACCGCAATGAGCTAAGCACCTCGGCAGGAATGATTGGGTAAAACCTCACGTAGGCGAGTCTCTCTGAGACTCGCAAATGACAGCGTCTCGGAGAGACGCCGCTACGTGATCAAGCCCAATGACTCCCGCTCACGTGCTTAATAGGCAGAAATAGACTGCTTGCAGTAACGAAGCCGAAACTGTCGCCACGCTGAGTGACTGGTGGTGTAACGCAACGGATATAATATGGGCAGAACGCTACAACATACGGGTATTCGCGTGCCACTATTGGTGGCGTACTCACTCGAGGTCGCGGAAGAATGGGATCCAACAAAGAACATCAGGTTCCAGCGGGATGAGGTTCCATACAATAGTAGCTATCGGGCTTGGTGGAGGTGCAGAAAGGATCGCCGGCATTTTTGGCAAGCTAGCGTTGCAACCCGAGCGATTAAGAAACAAGGCTGTCCCTACTGTTCAGGACGGAAGGTGCTTGCCGAGGATTCAATCGTTGCGTTGTTTCCCGACGTTGCTGTTGAATTTCATCCGACCAAGAACGGTGACGCGCGACCGGAGCAGTTCGCGCCGAAGTCGAACAAACGCCTTTGGTGGCGATGTCGGACTGACCCGTCGCATGAGTGGGAATCTGAAGTTGCCAATCGAACCGAAGGCAGCCAATGTCCCCAATGTCGGAAACTCAACAATTCGTTAGCTCGCAAGTCTCCACAATTGGCAGCGGAATGGCATCCAACGAAAAATGGCTCGCTGACGCCAGAAATGTTTTCCAGTTCCAATCCTGAGAGAGTTTGGTGGCAATGTCGTGAAAACCCAGAGCATGAGTGGAGGGCTGCCATCGAAACCCGAAAGCGTGGCAAAGGTAGCTGTCCGGTGTGTCGCTCAGGAACTTTTAGGGCGGCGAATTCATCATCAGGAAAGGTCGCTACACGGCGGGGATTGAACGAAACTGCCCCAGAGCTGTTGGACTACTGGCATCCAACGAAGAACGGGACAACAACACCGGAAAGCGTTTCTCATGGTTCTAAAGAGAAGGTGTGGTGGCAGTGTCCCAAAGATCCTAGCCACGAGTGGCAGGATCCGATCAAAAAGGTTCACGGTCGACAGCGAAAGTGCTTGATGTGTGTTAGCCCAATGAGACAAGGTGTCGTTCGAGCAGAAGAGTCGTTCGGTCACACCTATCCTGAGCTTCTTGCCGAATGGCATCCTACCCTTAATCCTGGCATTGATCCGATGACCGTGTCGCCGGGTAGTTCTAAGAAAATGATGTGGCAATGTTCCAATGAGCCAGAGCATGTCTGGCAAGCTCACGTTTTTCGTCGCACCAAAGGTGCGGGCTGTCCTTTTTGCAGCGGTTTGCGAGCTGATTCAAAAACTTGCTTAGCTGCAGTAGACGCCGAGATTGCTGCGACATGGCATCCGACCCAGAACGGTGACGTGACTCCCGCCGACGTTACTCGTCAGAGCGCAACCAAACGATGGTGGATATGTGATGTCAACTCCGAGCACGTTTGGTTGGAGTCCGTCCAGAATCGCGTTAATCGCCGACAGTGCCCTGAATGCAACAAACTTGCTCGGAAAGGAAAACTTGAAAACGCCCTTGCCCGTGCGATTTCAGAAAACGTAACTTCCTACGCGACCTTCACTGATTCCATCGACAGCTTGTCGCGACTGGCTTTGCTTGAGTCGCCTGACGCGGCGTTGCAGCAGGTTCTGTATCGCCAAGTTTTCGCGGGTGTAGTGGCGTCGATGGAGACATATCTTTCGGATACGTTCATTAACACAGTGGTAGGTTGCAAGGTGTTGCGAAATCGCTTCGCCAGAGCAACTCCTGATTTCGCTGATCGTAAATACAAGCTAGACGAGGTAATTGACTGGGAGATCCACAGCCAAACGGTGGTCAAAAAATATCTCGTCGATCAAGTGTTTCATAACCTGCCAAAAGTTGAGCCACTGTTCAAGAAAGTTCTGAAGGTCAAGTTTCCGACCGGAGACGCATTTGCCGATTTGCAGAGGATCGTGAATGCACGGCATAATATCGTTCATCGCAATGGACGCACAAAGAAGGGGCGGGTTCTTTCGCTTACCGTTCCGGAAATTGATTCCGCAATCTCCAAGGTCCGTAACTTCGTGGAAGATATTGATTCGCAAGTGGCAGAGACGCCATGGAAACCACATCGATCCACAGAGGATCGTTGAGCTGATTGGTAAACAAAAAGCGGAGGTTTTCCGTTTGCGAAATGAGGCGCTTCCGCCGAATCGGTGGGGGGAAACGTCTTGGGACTTGGTTGAAATGGGGGAGCGTGGGTCGACCTCGGCACGGGGCTCAGCAGAATGGGGCCGCCCCTCCCGCCTCGCCTTCGCATCGTCCTGGGCCGGGCCAGTGTCAGGCCGATGCGAAGGCGAGGCGGAAGGGGCTCCAGCAATCACGTCACAAAAAAGATGCATCTTGCCGGACACTGAGCTATTGATGTTGTTGCAACACTTCAGCAACAACCCAGGACCGACAAGATGCAGCTCAAAACTATCCTCAACCGAGCCGAAAAGCAAAAGGGGGTTGTCTACACAAGCATCCGTTGGAGCGAGGACAACCAAGCGATCTGGATCAGCATCAGGCCGCACGCGCGAAGTCGCCCCGTTTGCAGTGGCTGCGGAAAGAAACGCCCCGGATACGACACCCGAGGAGAAAGGCGGTTCGAGTTTGAGCCGCTGTGGGGTTTCCCGGTATTTTTTTGGCTCGGCTCCGCACCCTCGCGTACGCCTGAATGGCTCACACACTCGTTGACACTTGGATGCGTGTTGAGCCCGTTCTGGTCTGTTCGGTTTCATCTCATGGCTTCTGCTCACCTGCTTGATTGCCATGTTGCTGCGTTAGCCAGTTCAAGATGGCTTGGTTGGTTTGCCCTGGTTGTTCTTGCTGGATCCAATGGCCGCAGTCCAGGTTGATCACGTCGGCGTTGGGGACGTATTCGGTCAGTCTTTCGAACTGGGGAATGATGTCTCGGTCGCCATGGATCATCAGTGTGGGCTGCTGAATGATTGGATTGACGTCGGCCAACAATCGCCAGTTTCGATCCAGGTTTCGATACCAGTTGATGCTGCTGGTGAATCCCGTCGATTCAAACGCGGAGATGAAGACGGCCAGTTCATCGTCATTCATCAGCGGCTCGCCTCGTGGCGTTTCTGCTTTGGCAAGGTTGATCATCATCATGCCCGGTTCGGGGGGTGCCGGCGGCACGTTCTTACGGAACAGGTTGCGAAGGAACTGGGACGTGTTTTCGTTCAGCACTGTATCCGCAACCCCGGGACGCCGGTTGAAATGAACGAAGTAGTGGTCGCTCCCGAAGAGTTCTTCCAGAAACTCAATCCAGGGTTTGTCGCCACGCTCTTGGTAAGGCAGCGCGAGGTTGATCACTCGATTCACGCGGCGAGGATGCAACAGAGTCAGCCCCCAAACCACCATCGCGCCCCAGTCGTGACCGACGAAGGTCGCATCGTCGTATCCGAAGTGATCCAGAAGTGCGACAAGGTCTCCCGCCAGATGCTCGAGGTCGTAGGCGGTCACTTCGGTGGGACACGATGAGTTTCCATAGCCGCGCTGGTTGGGCGCGATGACGTGGAATCCGGCTGTGGCGAGCGCGGACATTTGGTGACGCCAAGAGAATGCATGTTCCGGCCAACCGTGACAAAGCACGATTGGGTTTCCGGCGTTTTCTTGACCCGCCTGGAAGACTTCAAGTTCCACACCGTTGATTGAAATCAGAGTGGGTTTGGGAAAAGCGGTCGAGATAGTCATTCCAATACCTGGTTGTTTTGGGGCGGTCATTTCGTTGTGTGTCGCAACTTCGGAATCTGCTTGCGAACACGAGCACGCTTAGCGTAGAACGAAACGGTGCCAAAACGTGTCACCATTGAATGTGGTTTGTGAATTGAGTGCTCGCCCTCGACAAGACGCGATCGTGCGTCTTCTTCGCCGCAACGGAACCATGACGATCGCTGGATTGGTGACAGAGGTTGGGGCATCCCGACGCACTGTGCTGCGTGACATCAGTGCTCTTCGCGACCAAGGTTTTGCCATTCATTCGGAACCGGGACGCGGCGGTGGATTGCAACTCGATCCGCAATCGGTTTTGACCACCGCGAGATTGTCCGTCTCGGAGGTCTTCGCGTTGATCATCAGCGTTTCGGCGATGCGTGCGACCGGGAGTATTCCGTTTCTGGGGCTCGCGGATACCGGGCTCGCGAAAATCGAGAAGGCTTTGCCGACGGACAAGATCCGTGATTTACGCCGACTATTTAAATGTCTGTACGTCGGGACGCTTGCCCCGCAGGTGGACATCTCGAACATGGGGAAGATGACGCCGACGCTGTTGCCCGCATTCGAGACCGCGTTTCTCCGGCGATTGCATCTTCAATTCCAGTACCGAGACGCCAAAGGTGTTGAGACGCGTCGAAAGGTGGAACCGCAAGCCGTGCTGATCTTGCCGCCGCTGTGGTATTTGGTGGCTTGGGATCCTGCTCGTGACGATTTTCGGCACTTCCGAATGGACCGAATCAGCCGCCCGCGATTCGTCGACGGTGAAACCTTTCGGCGACGTCATGTCCCGTTTGAGGATCACGTGCGTCCGGTTCGCGAACCGACGTCGCGTTCATGACAGCCTGGACGCCAGGCTCACTTGGAACGGGGTAAAGAAAAAGCCGAGTTGCGATTGCTCACAACTCGGCTTTTGAAGTGGAGGCGGGGAGGATTGAACTCCCGTCCCGCGATGCATCCACGATGCCGTCTACATGTGTAGTCAAGCTATTTGTGGAATCTCGAAGATTCCTTTTCGCTTCATCGGGCGCTACCTGACAGGCTCCCGAATCCGCTAACTCAAATCTTGTTTAGCGACCCGCGTCTTGAGTAAGACGGGCCACGATCCGACATTGTGACGGACATTCAGGCGACATCGGCGATCCCCATCAGTCCGGGCTACCTGTAATTAGGCGGCCAGTGCAAAGTTTTCTTCTGCAACTAAAAGTTTTTGATCAGCTTTTTACGTGGCCAACTGATCAACCACGACACGCAGGCATACGCTTCTTGACATCCGGTCGATTCCAAGTCGCCCCCTTGCTTCTTCATCAGACGTTCATTCTACCCGAATGGTTCGCTGTTCGTCGTGGGGTTTGTCATGAATTCCAACGCGAATTGTTCACAAAACGTCGGGATACGTCGACAAAATCAACGCTGCAACGCAATATCGACTAATGACGATATTCCGCCACTTTGGCTTTCACGGACGACCAACCGGTCGCCAGCACGCAGTGCGTAGTCCGATTCTGGGCGAACATCGCCGGCACCACGATCCGCGAATTGAACTTCCATGCGATGACCTTCGACCGAATCGGTTGAATGTCGATACAACACCGCTTCCATGCGTCCGAATCGTTTGTCGACCCCGGTTTGCTTGAGCAAGGTGCTGACGAAGACGGATGGGCCCTGTGGGGTCGCACCCGAAGCCGGTGGCAGCGGGAGCACGCGAACGGGCGTTTGGTCGCCGACGATTTGCAACACGATCGAGGAGTTCGCTTTGGCTTCGCGAACTTTGTGATAGACCTCTTCATTGAATGTTCCGGTCGTCATCATTGCCCCGGAACCGACCGTGTCGAAACGCGATTCCGAATCACCGCCACCGGGTGCCAGCCCACTCATTTCGCTGAGTTTGGGTGTTTTGATACTGGGCATTTTCAGTGCGCTGAGTTGCAGCGGAGCACATCCTCCCGCGATGACGGAGAAGGCTGCCACAACACAGGTGAGAAGCAGAGTTCCGCTCAGTTTTTGTTTGGTGGGGCGTGTCATGGTGGGAAGGCTTCGTCAGGCGAAGAATGACCTTGAGGGTCGCGGAAATTAGATCGTCTGGGAAGATAATCGGCCTTCCTTCGAAGTTTCTTGAGCAATCTTTGAACATTTCCTCAACCCGATCAATTTGAAGTCAACGCTCGTGTCGCAGGCCTGGGGCAGGGAAAAGCTGGCCGATTGGTCTGCGATCCATTGATTGAGGCTCGCCTGGACCGCGGTTCGCATCTGCCGACGGCGTGTAACTGGGGTGGCAAACATTCCTGAGGCTCTGGTATCGAAAATCCTCTCGAATCGCTTCCTCCCAGGAGTCTTCTCTTATGTTCGAGTTTTTGAAACGCTTCCCTCTGCGTCGTCGGTCTCCAGTCTCGCCGATTCCTTTGAATCAAGGCGGCGATTCGTCTCGCGATGTGGTCTTGCGGCTGCAGCTTCCACCGGCGGCCGAGGAGCTGGCCACGGCCGTCCAAGCCACTGCCGCTCCGGCATCCATCATGATGCCCAACGCTGTTGAAACTCGAGTGGTTTCCAGCACGATGCCGGCGGATCCCGCACCTGGTTTGGCCACCACTCACCGGCCATCTCGAGTGAGAAGCAGTCACCGTGAACGCATTTTTGCGATGCGGATCGAACATCTGCAGATCTGCAACGAGAAGCGGTGTCGTTTGCTGGCAAAAGTTGGCGTGGTGACTGCGGGCGATTTGGCTTGCTGCAATCCAGACCAGATTTCGCGTCATTACAAATCGCCCGGCCGAGCCCTTCGCTCGATCAAGCGGCTACGGGCTGCGGTCCGTTTGGCCGTTGCCATCGACGGCATGATGCCGCGTGACGCACTAATTCTGGTCGCCATTCATCGCCGCAGCGTCGCATCATTGGCTCGCGAATCGGCGGCTGTGTTGCATCGAGATTTGGAACGATTCTCCCTGAGTAGTCGCGGACAACGATTGGTTGGGCACCGTGGTGTTCCCAGTTTGCGACGAGTGAAGAGTTGGGTTGGACAATGCGAGCAATTGGTCGCTCATTGGATTCAAAACCACCCCGCCGAAACGCAAGTTGCCGCGTAACGGCAATTGGTTTTCGATGCCCTCCGCGTCACTGCATCTTCAGTACCGGCAATCGGCCTCGCGTGTCGATTCGATTGCGAATCGATTCCGGTGTGGCGTCGGCGGGCCGAGGGCGATCGCTTGGTTTCACCTCGGGCGGCACGTAGCGGTCGCCTTGCCGTGAATCACGACGTTCGAATTCGGCTTCGATCTCTCGGCGGATATTTTGTTTGTCGGCGCACCATTTGGGTTCGATCAAATAGTTTGGAGGTGCGTCTCCGCTGACTCGTTCCACAATCACTTCCGGCGGAACGCGTTCCAAGAAGTCGACCACGGTTCGAACGTAGTCTTCGCGTCGCATCATTTCGACTTTGCCGGCCAAGACCTCTTCGCCGAGCGGTGTGCCGCGAACGCTGTACAGGTTGTGAAGCTTGATCGCGTCAAAACCCAATCGCCCAATTTCGACCGCTGATTCCATCATCATCGCGTGGTCTTCGCGGGGAACTCCCAAGATAATGTGAGAACAGCATTCGAAGCCGCGATCACGAGCTCGATCGATCGCGTTGATCATGTCCGCGTGGGTATGAGCACGATTCATCCAAGCCAACGACTCGTCGTGAACGGTTTGCATGCCGAATTCAAGCGACACGTCGTGGTCAACCGCGAGTTCTTGCAAGAGATCGAGAACGCTGTCGGGCACACAATCGGGACGCGTTCCAACGGCCAGACCCACAATTCGATCGTCCGAGTTCAGCGCAAGATCAAAGATCTCACGCAATTGGTCGATGGGGGCGTACGTGTTGGTGGCCGGCTGGAAATAAGCGATGTAGCCGCGGACGTCGCTGTATCTCTTTTGAACTCGTCCAATCTGTTCGGTCAATTGGTCCGCGACCCTCTGCAATCGAATGCGTCGCGATGGGCTGAAAGATCGGTTGTCGCAGAAGTTGCATCCTCCCGTCGTGACCGCACCGTCAACGTTGGGACAAGTGAACCCGGCGTCGATGCTGACCCGCTGAACCCGCCCGCCATGACGTCTGCGCAGAGCCTTCCCGAACGCGTTGAATCGCGCTCCTTCGGCTTGCCATGCCAATCGAGATTGATCGGAAATAGCGGCCGAAACAGGATCTGAACCAGCGGAGTGGTCGGTGGAAGAATGCATTGGCGAATTGTACCGCGGCAACGATCGAAACCAAGCGGCGACGCAGAACTGCAAAGCTGACCACGGTGAGGCAGGTAAGATCGTGGTGTCGACAATTGCGACGCTTTCTCCCGATTTCCGCGATCCTTCCAAACCGAACAAGCGTCAAAATAAGCAGAAAGGGCCACCGATTGTCTTCGAACGCTCCCCGGCGGGGGGTGTGAAGTCTGGTCTGACGCTCACCCCGAGAATACAATGGAGCGTTTCTAGTCATCATCCCCCATCTTTGAAACTCAATGTCACTATGAGTGCTGAAGACGCCCCTCGATTCGCTGGCGCATTCGGACAACTGACGCCTTTGGGCGGCGGCGATCCGATTCCACTGATCAAAGACAAACTGTTGATCGGCCGGCGGCGACACTGTGATATCTGCTTGGACTTCTCGAACGTGTCCAGCCAACATTGCCGAATGACCTTGGAACAGGGTTATTGGTTCATTCGTGACTTGAACAGTCGCAACGGAACGAAGGTTGATGGTCGGGCGATCATGCGGAAGCGTGCCGACCCCAATTGCAAAATCTCGATCGCCAAGCACCATTACACGTTGGAGTACGAACCGCAGTTGTTGGGCGCATATGGCCCGCCACCAGCGGATGATGACTACATCGAAGAGGTCATGAAGAGTTCGTTGATGGATCGTGCCGGCATCAGTCGGCGAGATCCCAAGAAGGGATTCTTCAATCGGAAATCAGAAGACTGATCGGGCGTTCTGATCGCGAACCGCTTGGCGAACGTCGGGCGGTCTGGATCGTTCGGACAACTTCGAAACGAAAAAAGGCACGTGCGAGAGATGCTCGCACGTGCCTTTTTCGATGATTCACTTCATCGTTTGGAACCGGCCTAGCCGGCATTCCAAAACGTTGTCCAGATTAACCGCGACCCAGGGTGGCGGTAACTCGTTTGATCAACGAGCGGACAGGTTGAACGGGTTGGTAGCCGGTCAATTTACGTCGACTCCATCGTCCGTCTTCGGTTTTGCTGTAGAGGATGATTTGCGGAATCATCTTCTCGTTTTCCATCAAAGTCTTGGCCAGTTCTGGTTCCGCGTCGCGGTCGACCAGAGCGACACTGACTCCGTCAAGTTCTCCGCTGTTCTGCATATTCGCGATGGTTGTTTTCTTCAACGTTTCGCAAGCGGGGCACCACGGTGCACCGACCACGACCATCAGAGGCTTGTCTTCCTCCACCGATTTTTTGTAGGCGAGTGTGTAGTTCTGATCTGGCGTCTGAGTCGACGCCTGGTGGGTGGTGTTGGTCGTAACAGAGCCGCTAGGCGCCATTGCGATAGTGAGACCCAAGAACAGTGACAGCATTCCAAGCTTCCTCATACAACGTGTGAAGCGTCGACGGTTGCGGCAACATGCCGGCATTCGAGCTGGGCGACCGATTGACTGACCGCCTCAGAATCCTGAGGGCTGCAGATCATCCGCAAACCACGTCCTAGCTCAAGAAAAGTTCGATGAGTGGTACCGCCGAAACGCTTGTGCTGCGAAGCACGCCAAACCGTTTTCGAGTTCCTCTCGAAGGCTCCAGCGAGTCCGCGTTAAACGCTGAAAGTCGGCTCCAGTCGATAACTTCCTGATCGACGATGGAAATGACCTTGGCCCGAAAGGAAAACGTCTGACGCAGCTGGTTACCCACCAAGGGGGGGTAGCCAAACTGTGCCGATCGCGTTGACCGGACAGGCTGGGCGGGATTCTAGGACTGCAGCAAATGCGTGCAAGTATCCGCACCGTCGTTTTGCAAATTTCGCGTTAAGGCAGGTTCAGGCACCGCTAATCGGTGTCTAAATGGGCCGAATTGCTCGCTGGTGTGTGAAAATAGGCAAGCCTGATCGAGTCTCCGTGAAGATTCGACCAGGCGAACGCGAATTTCTCGCCGGCGAGCAGCCGCTCAGCGGGCATCTGCGGCGCATGCGAATCTGGATTGCTGCGGCTGCTGATTTCACGAATTTGCACGCCACGTTGCCTGCTTTTCGCTTTTCGCGGGTTGAGAAATGAGGGGAATGCTGGCAAGTTCTTCGGCGTTCCTCCCGCCTCTTTCGTTTCCGTGGCTCCGTTCATCGATCGAGCCCGTCCCCATCGCTCGCAAACATGTCCATGCAACCGCCTTCCGTCCCGGCCGTTCCTCCCGATCACCCCGGCCTGGAGGCGTTGCTTCGTCGCATGGGGGAAGCCGTCGGGATCATGGACGACACTGTGTTTGAGAACGACAAGTTCGTCGGCTTCTTTCAATCGTTTCGTCCCGATGGAAATGGTTTGGATGGTGTCTTTGACCAACTCGAATGTGGCGACGAATTGCGGGAACGATTGAGCCATTTGTTCGAGGTCGCCGGAGATGACCGTCGGCCTCAAGGCGGCCGAGATGCTTTTTTCTTGGTTCGTTCGCCCAATCCAATTGATCCAGCCATGGTGGAATCGAAAGCGGTGGATTGGGTGGAACGAGTGACCGAGTTGGCGGAGAAACTTGGGCATCCGGACGCAGCCGAACGTTTGCGTGGGATCACCAAGCATCGAGTTTTGGAAGGCATCCCGCCGAAACATCCCAAGCAGGATCATGAGAAGACCAATTTGCTGAAGGCGTTTCAGGGCGTTGTCGAAAAGTTGGTCACCGACATCGCAATTCCTGATCCGTTTGCGGAAACGCTTCGTGCTCCGTACTACTTTGTCAGTTGCGACGCCGGGGTCCGGGATCACTTGATGTGGCCGCTGTATCGAGATCATGTCGACGTGGAAGAACCGTTCCAGCCCTACTTTGACCTCTGGTCGCACGGTGTGAAATTTCGCGTCTACCAAGAAAATCAGGTTGATTGGTACATGCCACGTCTATAGTGGGCCTGATGTCCTCTTCGCCTTCTCAGCCAAAGTTCTCGAGCACCGATCCCTCGGTACCTGACGCGGTCGTCGTTTCCCATGATGCGACGGAAGCAGACGCGTTTTCAGACGACAACGATCAAGACGGCGACCGCGATCGGATTGGCGAATCGGAACCACCATCCTCCAGTGTTGCTGAGTCTGGATCCGGCGGCGGAGGCTTGGTCACCACGATCGTTTTCGCGGTCGTGATGCTGGCCATGTTCATCAATCCGATTGAACCGAAAACCAGTGCGGAATTCGATCGCGCCACCAGCAGCCTGAACGTGCTGACGCTTGCAAAGCTTGCTCTCGCTGCGGCAGCGACCGGTTTGGGGGGAATCGCGGTGCTGCTCAGTCCGCGAACGCGTCAATTGCTCGGCAGCCTCCCTGGAATCGGCCTGCTCACGCTGGGCGGGCTGTTTTGCGTCACCAGTTTGTTCGCCATCGAAAGCAATGCGATGATCAGTCGCGCATCGGCGATGATCTTTGTCGGCTATTTGTTGTTCACCGCGATGGCTTTGGCAACGCTTGGACCGCGAAAATTGTTGGCGGCCATTGTGGCGGGAACATCGATGTACATGTTGGTGACGTGGGGACTGTTTGTTCTCGTTCCCGAAATGGGCACATTCGAAGAATTCATCAGTGCGACCGAAACGGTGCGTCGGATGGGAGGCACCGGTCACCCCAACAACATTGCGAAAACGGCGATCGCAATTGTGCTGGTTGGTGTGGCGATGTACTTGGGACGCACCGACACGTTGGTCTCGGTCGGAGTTCGTGGTCCGTGGCAGCGACTGGTGCTGATCGCGATCATGATCTTGGCCGCAGCAACCGTTGTTGCGACGCTCAGCCGGACTGCCATGCTTGCCGGGATTGCCGCTGGCGGAATTCTGCTGATTGATCGGCTTTATGGACGGGGTGGATTGGCATTGGGAATCCTAGGGATCGCATCGGCCGCATCGCTCGTGCTCGCGATCTCGTTGTTCACTGGTGAGGGGCCGTTTTCAGAATCCGCGGTCAGCGCGGTCACCAAGAGTGGCGACGTCGAAGAGCTCACATCACTGACCGGTCGAACAACAATTTGGGAAGAAGCAATTGGGTTCATCGTCAAACGGCCACTCACCGGCTACGGCATGGACAGTGCCGCCAGTGTGATGAGCCGTGAAGCAACGGGGACTCACAACTTGTTGCTGCACGTCACATTTTCGGCCGGCGTTGTCGCTTGCTCGGTGATGGTGTTGATGCTGGGATGGTCGCTCGTTTTTGGAGCGACCTCGTCCTATGAATGGATTCGAACCGTGCTGACCTATGTCCTGGTATCAGGACTGGTCGAAGACACGATTATCGAATCGTTCCCGACCACGCTGACGGTTCTTTGGATGGCCGCGTTGTTGGCACCCGCTTTAGCCGGTCGTCCCAAGCCCTGATGCAATCGCGTTGACGCTTAGCAACAAAGCTGGCAACAACGCGTCGGCTTGGGTGTGCTCGCCCATCTTGTTGTAGCTGCGCCAACGTTGCAGCAACGAAATCTGTTGGCGGTGCAGCAAACGCAGCCCTTCACTTCGAAGTGCGATCATTCGCTGAACATTGGGGCGTTGTGATTCCATGGGGCCGCCGTAGACGGCTTCGACCATTTCGCACGCCAGTTTCCATTGAGTTTCGATGTCAGTGACGAAGCGTTCTCGCAAGGCTGGATTTTCGACCAAAGCCGCGTACTGCTTCATGACTTCGATGTCGACCGCCGTGACACTCGTGGCAACGTTGCTGATCAAGTAGTGCAGCGGCGCCCAATCTCGCAGTGCTTCTTTCACCGCGTCGAATTCATCGGGGCACTCCGTTTGAAGTTTCTTCAGTGCCGTTCCAACTCCGTACCAACCTGACAAATAGCAACGCGCTTGGCCCCAGCTGAATACCCATGGGATCGCTCGCAAATCATCCAGTGTTTGCTGGCCGGTTCGGCGAGCCGGACGCGAACCGATGCGACTTTGTTCGATCGCATCGATCGGTGTGGCTTCGCGGAAGAACTCGACGAATCCATCGCTGTGAAGCAGTTCGTGATAAGTGGTCCGAGCCCACGCAGCGAGTTTGACCAACGTTGGTTCGAGTGGGTGATCGGGTTCTTCCGAACGCGAATCGGCGAGTGACTTTCGGGTGACTCCCGCCAAGAACAATTCCAAGTTGTAGATGGCCGTGGGTTCGTGAGCGTACTTCTGCGCGATCGTTTCACCTTGCTCCGTCAATCGCATGTCGCCGGCGATCGTGTGATCAGGAAGGCTTTTGATAAAACGATGTGTCGGGCCTGCACCACGGCTGATTGTGCCGCCGCGACCGTGGAAGAATCTCGCACGAACGCCGTGTGATCGAGCGACTTGGGTCAGCTTTCGTTGAGCGTGTCGCAACCCAACAAGGCTGGCCAAGATGCCGCCGTCCTTGTTGCTGTCGCTGTACCCGATCATGACTTGACCAACCGGAGCGGTCGCTCCTTCACGCTGTGCGATCGCGGTCAAGCTGTTTCGGGTGATCGGGTGTTGAAGGAATCCATCGTAGATTTCCGGTGACCGTTCGAGATCGTCAATCGTTTCGAACAACGGAACAACCGGCAATGGGCAAACGGCACCGGACTCGGTTCGTTGCAACAAGCCAACTTCACGAGCGAGCAGATAAACCGCCAACAAATCGGACGTCTTGCGAGTCATGCTGACGATCAACGCGCCCAATCCATCGGCACCGTGTTTGGATCGATACTGAGTCACAACACGCAAGGCACCCAGCACCGCGTCGGCTTCTTCACCGGCGGAGGAGTCCGGGTGAGTCAACGGACGTGAATTGGCGAGTTCCTCATTGAGGAACTTCATTCGTTTGTCTTCGTCCCAGCTAGCGAACTTCCAATCGGCCATGCCAGCGGCTCGTAGCAATTGTTCAATCGCGGTGTCGTGCTTGGCACTGTTTTGGCGAATGTCCAGCACCGCCAAGTGGAATCCAAACGTCTGAGCGATTCGCATTGTCGGTGCAACGGCGCTCGTGGCGACGTCACCCAAGTCGACCGCGACCAAGCTCTCGTGCAAACAGCGAAGGTCAGCGAGTAATTCTCGCGAACGTTGGTAGGTGTGTTGTTCCTTGCCGCTCATCATGGTTTTCTCGGACGGCAAGCTCGCCAACATCAAGTTGATGAACTGACGCCAAGGCTCGTTCGGGTTGCGAGCGATCGCGGCTGCACCGGCCGGGCCCATCGCGTGAGCTCGCTCCGCAATGCGGGTCAAGAAATCGCTGGTCGGTGGCAACCAGTAAGCGGACACACTGGTCAATCGAGCGAGCTGGATCAGTTCTTCTCGCATCAGTTCGACTGCACCGCGACGCAGTTGCATCAACGTCTCTTCGGTCACCTCGGGAGTGACCAATGGGTGGCCGTCGCGGTCGCCGCCCACCCAGGTTCCAAATGTCAGTCGCGGTAGAGCCAAAGGGTCGGCGATTGCTTTCTCGCTCAAGCCGACTTCTCGCCAAGCCTGACGCAGTCGTTGATCGAGCGGTTGCAGGGCTTTTGGAAAGACCACCGTCAAATAATCCATTACGTTGCGGCGTTCGGATTGCAAATCCGGCTTGTCGAGGTAGATCTCGCCCGTTCGCCACAAAATGCTCAGAACCGATTCGATTGCTTCTTCGTTTTCGGACCGTCGCCATGGTGGAAGATCGGTTTGGTGTCGCAGTTGGAAACGACGGAACAAGCGACGGTGATGGGCCAGAACCGTCGCTCGTTTCGCTTCGGTAGGGTGAGCGGTCAAAACCAGCTCGACACGCATCGAGGGGAGTTCCGCGGCGATCATGTCGGCGGTCCATCCACGATCGATCAATTGCTGCAGGCTCTCGCCCCACAGCGCCGGCAGATCAGCCATCCCTGACTCGGATTCGATTCGATCGCGAAACTGTGCGGCAGAGCTTTGTTCGGCCATGCTCAACAATTGAAACGCGATCGAATACGCCTGTGTGAGCTGAACGGAATCAGCCGGTGCCTTGGCAGGATCGAGTTTGCAGCCGGGGACGGGAAGCAGCTCGGCCAGCTTTTCATCGCCGCCGCGTTGCAGCACGCTTTGCAGTGCCGAGAGCATCCACTGCCAATCACGATTCAGTTGGTCGACGTCGAGAGCGAGAATATTGGCTGATACCATCGTGACAGTTCGTTGAGTTGAAAAGGGAAGAGAGCGGCGGCAATCCAATTGCATGATCGGTGCTCGTACACTCTACGATTTTGCAGACTGAGGGCTGGAGCAACAGTGGCGACGATCGAGTTCTAATGCCTTGGGTTGAATCTTGCCCCCAGGTGAGAAGCTGGGAGCCGAGTGCGCATAAAAAAACGAGCACTGTTCGTGAACAGCACTCGCTCTTGTGTCGGTAAAACGCTGTTTCCAATTCAGATCGGAAACGAACGAATTCCGTTGATTCAGTTGCAGCAAGGATCTGGGCAGCACTTTTTGGCTGCGAAACGAGCCTTGATCTTTGCAAACAAGCCACACTTTGGCTTTGCACATGGGTCGCAGCAAACTGGAGCTGGTTCTGGGCAGCAAACAGGTGCTGGTTCGCAGCAAACTGGAGCTGGAGCAGGTTCGCAGCAAGGTGCTGGAGCTGGAGCTGGTTCGCAGCAAACGACTGGTGCAGGTGCTGGTTCGCAGCAAACTGGTGCTGGAGCTGGCTCGCAGCAAACAGGTTCTGGTGCTTCGCAGCAAACTGGGGCAGGTTCGCAGCAGCTGTTCTTCTTGAAGCAACCGAACAAGCCAGCTTCGGCTTGTGGAGCAACAGCAACGCTGGAAACAGCGAACAGGGCGACAACCATGATCGATCGAATCATCTAAACTCTCCTAGACTAGGTGGAAATGCCTCAAACACGCGCGGAGGCAATTTGGGCAGAGTTTAGGTGTCACGCAGCTTGCGTCAACCATAGCAAATGCACCGTAAAAAACGGTTAAAACGACTTTTCGGGCGGTTTGCTTGCGGTTTTTGAGCGTTTTTACGCGACTGTGCTCCAATCGGGAACACCACCGCGTCAGGATGCCGCACCTGGCACCCTAGGCAATTTGGACGCCCAACTCGCTCGGTTCGGCAAAATTCATGCAGAACGCGTGTCCCGAAGCGGAAATTTTGGTGCCGTCCGGCTGAAATTGCCAGCAGGATCAGGCAGCACGGCAGGTTTAGGCAGCACGGCGGGCCGGCGTTGCATCGCCTTCGCGTTTGGTTGGCTGACCAACACGACGTCGTGGAATCGCGAGCGGTCCACGTTCATCGGCTCCTGCATACGAGTACCAGGCTCGTTCGTCGATCGCATCCAAGATCGAACCGGCAACACGAACAGCTCGAGCCCCCGCGGACCCGTCGACGATCGGTGACGATCCGCTTTCGACGCTGATGACGAAATCATGCAGCTCGTCGAGAATCGCGTTCCGGGGTTGCAGTTCGTTGACTTCGCACTGCAAGTGTTCGCTGAACAGTGTGTCCGCGTACCCGAGTGGATTGTCTGTTTGTTCGTTCAGATCGAACTGGCGAGTCGACAGTGTTTCACTGGCACGCACGGTCGCGAGCGAAGGTTTGCCAAAATCGATTTGTGCAAAACCGGCGGGGCTGAACAGCGTCATGTCGCGGGCGGGCAGTGGGCTGACACGGGATGCTTTCAGGTTGGCCACCATGCCGCATTCAAATTCGATGCGTGCTTCGGCGATGTCTTCGTGATCGCTGACCACGGAAATGCCGCTGGCCGAAATGGATCGTACGGCGGATTGTGTCAGAGATAAAACCAAATCCAAATCATGGATCATCAGGTCCATGACAACGCCGACATCCAAACAACGTCCGGGGAAGCGAGATGCACGAGTCGCTTCGACATATTTCACATCAACGCCAAACTCTTCCAACGCGGTGAAGGCTGGATTGAATCGTTCGACGTGGCCTACTTGAAGCACGACATTGCGTGTCGATGCCATCAATGCCAATCGGCGAGCGTCGTCGGATTCGGCGGCCAATGGCTTTTCAACCATCAAGTGTTTGCCGGCTTTGATCAGCGTCGACGCGATGTCCGCGTGATAGTCGGTGGGAGCCGCGATGATGGCGGCATCGATGTCTTCGATGACATCGCGGTAATCCGAGTGAGCTGCAACGCCGTGCGTGTCGGCGACCGCCTGACACGCGGCTTGCACCGGGTCGCAAACCGCGACGAGGCGAGCACCATCGACTTGTGAAATCAATTTCGCGTGGATTCGGCCCAAGTGACCTGCACCAATGACGGCGACTCGCAATTCCCGGTTCATGCTGCTTTCTTTCTTCTATCTCGGCCTCGGCCGGCACGACCAAGGCAACTGTTGTCTAAACAATCAAACAGGTGCCGCAACACGGGGCGGATTGGACCAGTCGCGAATAATTGATCGCGAGCGGGTTCCACGCCGATACGTTTCCGATACAGCAAACGAAACGCTTGCGTCAACACTGCAATGTCGTCGTCGGTGTAATCGTGACGTTTCAGTCCCACCGTGTTGATGCAGCGAGGACGAGCGTCAGCACCATCGACAATCACAAATGGAGGCACGTCTTGCAAAATGCGAGTCATCGCCCCAACAAAGCTGAGTGTTCCGATCGACACGAATTGGTGAACGCCAGCTCCACCGGCAATCGTGACGTCGTCGGCGATGTGAGCGTGGCCACCGATCATGCAGTTGTTGGCCAGCACAATTCGCGAACCGATGTTGCAGTCGTGAGCGATGTGGGTGCCGGTCATCAAATAGTTGTGGTCGCCAACTCGGGTGACGCCGTCTTCTTTTTCGCTGGCACGGTTGATCGTGACTTGCTCGCGGAACACATTTCCATCGCCGATCTCAACTCTCGTTGGCGTGTTGCGATAGCTGACGTCTTGTGGATTGGTTCCAATCGAAACGTGCGGGAAGATTTGGTTGTCGCAGCCGATCGATGTCACTCCATCGAGCGTGACGTGATCTCCCACTCGCGTGCGGTCGCCCAATTTGACATTGGGGCCGATGACGCAGAAGTGCCCGATTTGGACGCCTTCGCCGATCTGCGCACGAGGATCGACCACGGCGGTTTGAGCGATACTAGCACTCATAGTTGGATCCTTGGTGCGTTATTCTTAGGTTGAGATGCGGTATGGTTTCGAGTCGTTGTTCCGTCGCGATTGATCATGCTGCTCGGTTTCTCCGCTGGCCAGCGAATGGAATCGAGTGGTGCGTCAGTCGTTGCTGGTGAGCCAGTTGTGCGAGTCGGACGGCGACCATTCCGTTGAGCTGATGCCCGCCGCGGACGGAAGAAAACTGTCCTATCAAACCGACGCCCGCGAGCGAAAGATCACCAATTAGATCGAGCGTCTTGTGGCGAGCGCACTCGTTGCGGAATCGGTATTGATTGTCGACCGGGCCGTTGTCGCCGATCACCAAGAGGTCTTGGTGAGTGACGTGCGATGCAACGCCGGAGGCGCGGAGTTGTTGGGCTTGTTCGGCGGTGACAAAGGTTCGAGCCGAAGCGACTTGCCGAGCAAACGTGAGCGGTGTTTGCACGCATCGGAACTTTTGTTCGCGGATGGTGCTGTCGGGACCGTAGTCCAGGCTGTATTCGAAGGTCGATTCGTTGTTGGTGCTGGGCGAAACGTCAACGTATCCGCCGCTGTGTTCGATACGGAACGATTCGCGAATGACCAAGGGCTGCGACGTGGCGGCTTGGATGACCAAGCCCGCTTCTTGCAACGCGTCGACATAGGCCAGTGAGCTCCCGTCCAATCCGGGCAGTTCCTCGGCCGTGATTTCGACTCGACAATTGTCGATTTCGAGTCCGGCCAGAGCCGCCATCAGATGCTCGACCATTTCGAAGGTGGCCGGACCATTGGCAAGGTTCGTTCGGAACGAGATGCCAGTGGCGTATTGGGTGGTGGCGGGGCATTCAGGTTGGCCAGGCAGATCCGCTCGGACGAGCACGATGCCGGTTCCTGCTGGTGCGGGGCAGCATGTGACGCGAACGTCTTTGCCGCTCCAGTAGCCACGTCCGCTGATTTCGCAGCACGACGCGATCGTATGTTCGTTGCGAATCCCCATCACGCTGCGAGCCTCCTTGCACGCGAGCGAAGCCTATCCATCGGCATCGAGATGCTGACAGACCCCATTTTGTTTCTTGGACGACGTCGCGAATCCTTGCGACGCTCAACTGGTGGCTCGAAGCAAGCTCGAGCCACCGTTTGCATGCTTCAGCTGTGATGCTGAACTACTGACGGTTTGGTGTTCCGGCGGGATTCGTAGCGACCAATTTCTTGTCGAGGTAGCCCATCACGGCACCGGTCATGTCGAGTTTTTCGTCGTGATAAACGATGTTTCGCATCACGCCACGAATGACCGATTCACCTTGCTCGAGGTCCATGTCTTCGCTGTTGTAACGCAAAACCAAGTTGATTTTGTGGTACTCGGCGATGGCTTGAACGCCAGCTGAGATGAGTTGGTAGTTGTCGTAGTAGATCTTGGCTTCGCGATCAGCGAGCTCTTTGCGTTTGCGAGCCATGTCCAAACGAAGTTTGGATTCCATGGAGGCAACGCGTTCTTCTTGGGCGGTGTACTCAGGAGAGTTTGGCTGGTAGGTCTTCAGTATTTCAACTGCACCCTTCAGCTCTTCTCGCTTGGAGGTCAGTTCGGTATCAAAGGCCTTCAGGTTGTCTTCGACAGCCTTCACTTGCCGCTTGATACCTTCATTGTTTTTGAAGATGTAGGCGACATCGACGACGGCGATGCGATGCCCTGCGTCTTGGGCCGAAGCTTGCGCCGGTGCCAATACACTGACGGTGGTCATGGCCATGGCGATGGCCGAAAGAACGATGGTTCGCACGTCCGCTACTCCTTGCGTGGTG